>CANRNI010000005.1 GCA_947631945.1 uncultured Clostridia bacterium | reverse complement strand
CTCCGTTCGATTTGCTTGGAACGGAGGAAACCTTCATGGTCAGCTGCAAAATGGGTATAGAAACCTAACCACAGTCCCGACGGAGATTTCTCCGTTCCGGTCTGCAGCTTCCCGCTCAAAAGGCAGCTGATGATATTTACTTGTGGCCGTCAGGAACCGTTGAGCCACCAGTGATCAGTCGGTGCAGTCCCTGACGGTGAGCAGTTTTCCGTCTTGCTCAGGGCTGAATCAGCACCTTGCCATAGAAATTTATCTTTGCGTTCACAAATTTTTTATCAGCGAAGGATCGAAAGTGATTGCAAATCGCTTAAATTTGTGATATGATTTTAAAGGAGCTTTTCCATCGGGGCGGCGCCGATTTTCTTCATTGTACAAAATCTAGCTTTTTCGGTTATGACCGCCAATGACTGTGGTTTGACCTAAAAGGTCAAAAGGAGGTAGAACCGGAGTGTTTTTTCATGAAATCGCTGGCGAGCTAAAAACATATATGGACCCGACCGGACGTGGCGGCGATTTTGTTATTGCTCTGGTTGGGGATACCCTTCGCGATCCTATGACCGAGGAAGAAGAACAGATGGAGTTGAATGATGAATTCAATCCTCTGGCAAGCAGGATGTCTATCAACATGCTTGACCAGATTCTTGAAGGAAAAAAGTTCATATCAAAAGCTCGTGCGGGTTTGATTTGTAGCAGATACGATGGGCAGGACTTTGCTGACGAAATAGACAACCTGTATGATGCAGACAAAGAGCACCTGCGAACCTTTCTCAAACACAGAGGAATCATTGTTGATATAGAAGAATTGGGCTCAGCGATTCAGGATATTCTGAACCAGATTTTTCATGGTCTTTCCAAGGGCATCCATGATATAGATATCAAGCTCACGATCCACGATCCAAAGCCAAGCATAAAAAATCTCGCAGAAGACCGAATCTACTGCGAGAATGGAAAACTGTATATCGATGGGGATGTTATTGAATTACCGATCAAACTGAGCGATGCACAGATTTATGATTTTGAAGCTGATTACATTTCTGCTTTGTGTGACGCCTATGCGGAAGCCTTATCTCGTGATTCGGTAACGGTAGATGATATACCCGCACTTCCGAAGAAGTATCAAACGAACTTTTATGATCAGCGTAAGGCGTATCTCAGCGCAGAGAGCATTCAACGGTCTATTAGTGAAGTGTACGATGACGGTGAGAACCAGTTTGATATTTTAAAGGCAGATGCCTACGACGGAATTAAGACTACATACTTTGATGATTACGATAACGGATATAGACGGCTGCTTGAGGTACTGAAGAAGATTTCAGACGTTCAATTGACAAAGTCAAAGCTGTCTCTGATAAAGAACCTTATAGGAAATTTAGAAAGGCTTGGTATCGTTCATATTCTGGTGAATGACAAGACGATGACATCGTGGGTTGATCCGTATGCGGAGTAAGGTTTTTAATACAACATTTGAGAACATGCTGCGGCTTCTCCTGCTGGCAGATACCTTAAATATCCCGGCAAACGTAGATAGGCTTGCTGCGCTGGATTTTATCTGTATTTACGGGAAAAAGTGTAAGGTGCTGGATAAGAATCTTCATGGAGATAATGAGTTCGGCTTTGCCGAGTTTACAAACAAACGTGAAAAAATAACCGAAGCCGTTAAGCTCTCGGTCAGAAATGATTTTATAAAAGTCGAGCACACAGATCAGGGCTTCTTATACAGCATTAATGATCGCGGTAGACAAGTAGTGCAAGGTGTGCAGTCGCCCTATGCGAAAGCATATATTGTCGGCGCAAAAATAGTGTGCAGGCGCTTTTTAAATTACACGGATGAAGGCGTATTGCAGTACATAAGCGATAGGGCCACGGAGTCAAAGGAGGCGTAAGGATGCAGAGTTTTATGATCAAGAGTTTGCGTGTATCCGGAGCCGGAAAGGTTGACGGTGTTATAAACTTTACTGATGGGCTGAACATTATCCAAGGACGGTCTAATACCGGAAAAACGTGGATACTCAAGTGTATTTATTATCTTTTCAGTTCCGACACGAGACCGTATTCTCCGCTGACAGGTTACACGGATATTGAGGGAGTTTTCCTGACGAGGCGATATGGCAGGATAACCATTTCCAGAAAGCTCGACGAGGAGAAGGTTACGGTTGTTGCTGAAAGCGAAGAAGTCGAAGATGGCGAATATGATACCAACTATAAAAAGGCCAGCCTCCACTACCTGAATGATTTGTGGCTACGAATCATTGGCCTTGATGAGACGATTGAAGTGCCGAAGACTGCTCGCTATGCGAGGGAACGTATGTCTTGGACTAACATTGCCAGCGTTTTCTTTGCCGATGAGAACGAAATTGATAAGTCAGAGTCTATCGTAATCAAGGATCAAAGATATGAGACGCCGCTTATTGCATCTTTATACTTTTTGCTTACCGGGGATTACAAAAAAGGAATTCCTGAGATTGCTAAACCGGAAGTAGCTACTGCCAGGAAGAAAGCAGTAATCGATTATATCGAAGAGCAGGTTGTTTCTCTTACGGAAAAACGTGTCAGCTACATTATGCAGCTTGAGGAACTGGCTGGGTTAGATATAGAAAAAGAAATGCAGGAGCTTTCGGACCATATTCAGGAGATCCAGCAGGAAATCAGAGAGCTGATTGAAGAAAATACTGCCATAGTTCGTCAGATGTCTGAGTATCAGCAAGAGGACGCCAATTGCTGCATGCTTCTGGATCGATATGAATCCCTGATCAGTCAGTATAAAGCCGACCTGCAGAGACTTGATTTCATTTCAAAAGGTGAGCAGGCCGTAAAAGGGCTCCCGGAAAACGGAGTATGCCCGTTCTGCGGTGGAAAGCTGCACCCTGAAGACGATGACAGCTACTTGGAAGCGATTAATGCCGAGATTACGAGAATAGCCTCCGAACTTACAGTTATTGCTGCAACGGAAACCAGCGTTCGTGATGAGCAAGAGTCGATCAGGAAAAATATCGAGGAATTGCAGGCACGCAGAACTGAGGTAAATAGAGCTCTCGATGATAAGAACCGCGAGATCCAGAGCAATAGGTCTGGCCTGCAGCGCTTTAAGAATTATACGGCGCTTCAGACCGGAATCGACTTCGTGAACGATCAGCTTGCCATCCTTGGCCAGAAAAAAGTTGCAGAACTGCAAAAACAAAAAAATCCTCCTCTCTACCATGCAAAGCAGGAATTTGAGGAGGAAGTTGGCACCGGATTTAACGTACTCTTAAACAAGATTCTGAAAGAGTGCAACTATCGGAATGCCGGTTATGCCAGTTGGGACTTTAGCACCTTCGATATTTTGATGGATGGTGTGCCAAAATCAGAGGATCAAGGAAAGGGTTATCGGTCCTTCCTGAATTCTGTTGTCGCGCTGATGCTGTATGAATATTTCAACAGCGATGATACGTTCATTAAGCCCGGATTCCTTATGGTCGATACACCGCTGCTCGGTTTTGACGAAAACGAAGACGAATTTGGCGACAATACGATAAAGAATGGCCTGTACCAGTACTTTATCAATCATCAGGGCAATGGGCAGATTATCATCGTTGATAACCTGAATGTCATACCAGAAGATATAGATTTTAAGGCAAAGGGAGTTAATGTAGTAACGTATCACAAAGACGAGAAGGATGGTCACATTTACGGCTTTATGCCAAGCTGGAGAAAAGATCTCCCGAAGGAGTCATTATGAAACTATCTTATAAAAAATTATGGGTAATGCTTGTAGAACGAGATATGAAGAAAACAGAGTTTGCTAAGAATGCAAAGATTAGTTCGGCGTCCCTTGCCAAACTCGGCAAAGGTGCTAACGTCACCACAGACGTTTTAGTAAAAATATGTGAAGAATTGAAGTGCGATATCGCGGATATTTGTGAAATAGTCCCTGATGATGCAATAGATGACAAGGCAGGTAATTAATGATGCCTTTAAAAAAGATGAAAAGAGGTAACCTGCCATGCTAAATAGAGAGATTCCTTTTAGGCCGAAGCTAGAAGGAGATTTTAGAATCAGGTTTTATACTGCAGTATCCTGTATAAATGAAGAAACTTCGCCATTGCAGATCGAGCAGATCTGCATGAATGAGATAAATTGGGTACAAGAAATATGTACTTATAATTTAGGCCAACGAAAAAAGTATAGAGCCGTTTGGATGCTGTTTCGTGATCTTACAAGAGCTTCATGGAAGGCTTGTTACCGTGATGGCGTTTTGTATATGAGCTTGCCGAGTTTAAACGGTGCAGAGTTGCATGATGTATCCTCACCAGAGCTTAAGAAGCTACTAAGAAGTTGGATGAGCGAAAGTAGGCATGAAAGGCTCACATCTTATACCGATTTTATCCAACGCATGGAGCGTAACAACGCAAGCAATCATGACATAAGCGAGTTGATTGCTGATGGAGAAGAATTAGCCATTCGCTTGGAGCAAGCACATAATGGAGAAATAGAGTTATCAGAGGCGGTCCGCCCATACCTGCAACTCGTTGTAGAGAACGAGCGGGATGATTTTACCGGTATAAAAACCTCTGAGATTTGGAGATACTTTCGGCTAACTTGGTCAACTCCTGCGGAAACGACACCGGGGAGAACGATGCAATATCTAATCCGCGATGCAGCACATCCGATGCACGCTGTGATGGGAATTGCTTCGCTAGAAAACTGCGCAGTTCAGATCACTTGCAGAGATGACTATATAGGCTGGAATCAAAAGGCGTTTATCGATAGGATAACCATGCTTGGCACTACTGAAGCCCGAAAAGAGTTTGAAAAATTGCTTCAATATCTTGAAATTGGTATCAACGGGATTGATTACACTGCTTTATGTACTGATGCAACCGTGCATAATCCAAGCGATGAAGATGTGCAGCAACTTCTCGATTTTGCTAATAGCGCCGAACAAAGGCGGCAGGAACTTCTCAAGGAGGCATTAGAGGAGGGCATCGAAGAAGATGAAAAGAGTGAACTTGGAAGTATTTCCAAGGAAACTGAAGACGCCCTTTATAGGAGAAAAAGAGCTGAGCAACTCGCCCGTCTTCTTATGGCAAAAAAGGCAATTCTGGAAGTATATAATTCTTCAAATTTTGGCGAAATCTGGGCTGACTTTTGCAGGAGTGAAAACGGAAACTCCGCGATAAGAAGCGCCCTCGTTGCCCAGAAAACGCAACATATTGGTTCAAGCCTGATGGAATTGAATGTCTGTGGCGCAATACCTCCATACAACGAAATTCTTGGAGGGAAGTTGGTAGCTTTGCTGGCAACTTCACCTCAAGTTATCCATGATTACAAGGAAAGATATTCTAATAGAGCCAGCATGATTGCAAGTCGACTGAAAGGCCAAGATGTGTTTAGGCCGGCGGATTTGGTATATATTGGAACAACGTCCTTGTACTATGTGGGTTCTAGCCAATACAACCGCTTGAAGATTCCCGGTAGCGTCTTTGGATCTGATTTTGATATTGTATGGAAAAAACTTGGAATGACCATCGGATTTGGAACCATGCATATTAGCAAAGCAACCACGCTTAGCTTAACCGAGGCGACGAGCGATGGTTTTAACCGAATTAATCATGTCTTTGGAGAAGGCGCAAGTCCTAAGATGCGGCTTTTAACGATGTCCATTAGGGAACTACTTGAATCGACAAATGAAGATTCGAAAGACTTCTCTAAGCATGCAATGTCCCGTATTGTTTATGGAGTGTGCCTTGCTACTAATACGCTGGAATATTTAATGGGTAAGGACACATCACCACAATATTATACGGATGTTAACCATTATCAAGAAGGCACCAAAAAAATCATCGACTACTGGACAACAAGATGGCTCTCTAGTCGACTAAATTATGTACCGATATATGAGCGCATACGTGGCTTTGACAAAGATAGTTTTATGGTTGGTAACCAGATAAAAGACAGTGAACCGAGACCGTTTATAAAGTTAAAGGAGGTATCACATATGCCTGTTAACGATGAAAAGAAGGTGGGATTGCAATTTATCCGAGATTTCTATCGCGGTACCAGCGCATATGCTGACCACATAGACGAGGAACTGCTGTCCTATATCCATCTGACAACAAAACTTGATGAGGCAATTATTAAGGCTGCTAAAGATGGAAAGGATATTGTGTTGACGGGGAATCCCGGCGACGGAAAAACACACATTATTAGAATGCTTAAGTCAAAGCTTGAGCATTTACCTACACCAGCTGTTGTCGAATTGGATGCCAGCACACTATCAAACGATCAGATTTATCAAGCGTGGCTTGCTGCGAGGAAAAAGAACGCCCCCTTTGTTATAGCGATTAATGCGGCAGTTCTTTATTCGGTGTACAATGCTTTCCCTAACTTTGAACCTATTAAGGAAGCGTACACCCAGATGCTTCATGCGGTTGTTTTTCATGAAGAAGATCGTGGGTCAAAGGATCTGGTTGTGTTTGATTTGAGCAAAAGAGAGGCTCTGACCGAAGAGATACTAAAGCAGGCCATTTCAAAGATGACTGCTGAGGATCATTACAAGGAGTGCAAAAAATGCCCGCTATATGACTCCTGCGTTGTGAACAAAAACCGAAGGATGTTAAACAACGCTCTATTTCAGGAACGTTTGGGCATAATTTTACAGCGAGCTTCTTTGCAGGGCTATCACGCTACACTTCGTGAGTTACAGAGCTTTATTGTATATCTGATATTTGGAAACAGGAGTTGCAAGCAACTTAATCAAACTGCTGGAAACAGCGAGTATGATTTGGTAAACCTCATTTATTCAGGAACGGGAAATTTGTTTACAGCAATCAATAGCGCTATTGATCCTGTTAACATTTCACATCCGATCTGGGACGAGAGGATTCTTCTTAACTCGATAGATCCAGCATCATGGGTTGAAGGCTATGAGGTGCCCGCTGAATCAATTGCGTATGATAATGAGGCTTTGTTTAATCTTCGGAAACGACAGTTTTTCTTCTTTAATTTGAATGGGGATGAACTTCTGACTATCTTAGACGATGATGCAACACGCTTTCAGAATTTCCTGAATCAGGACAGTGGCAAGATAATCAAGGAGCTTATTTCTAAACTGAATAGCTTTTTCGGGAATGTCAATGGCTCGAATACCAAACTGCAGATTTGGTCTGGGCATCGATACAACAATGAGCCGAGAAAGGTGCTTATTTCAGCCGGAACAATAAAGAAAAGCGAATTCAGCGTCGGACGACCGTCCCTGCTAAAAAGCATGCAGGCCGGTATCGATATGACCTCGAACTACATAAGGCTGGAGAAGAAGGACGCACCTGATATATTCCTCAAAGTTGATTATGAAATGTATCTTCTTATGAACGAAGCCGAACGAGGAGTTCCAGTTCTTTTCATGGAGTCTGATCTGGTGAAAAAGGTGTGGCGCTTTATCGAACAGCTTCAATCCTTCGAGGAAATTGACGACGAGGATACAGTCGATGTCGGATTGCTAGATGTCCAGAATAAAAGGACTGTTATGGTTTCTGTGGATCGAGAGGACAAAAAGTATTCTGGAATTGAGAGTGAACGTGGGCAGGAGGTATGATGTATATGGAACAGATCTTTCTCAAAACAGCACGGCAGGAGGTCGATAGAAAATATGTCGGCTTTCAACCGAACAGCGGATCAGTCAAACCTGTGCATATAGCATCTGGTGCGCAGCGCTGCATCTACGGGTCATTTAATCGGAGTAAAAACATAAAGAGAATGGCTCTTGTATCCGATTCAAAGGGAAATGTCCCAAAGGGTAACGAAGCTGAAACGATTTATGCCCAGCTTGCTGAGAATGAAGTGATTGAGGACAATGTTGCTCTCAACTCGGTTGAGTCAATGAGAAATGTAATGCAACGGCTCCTGTCCGTAGACAAGGGCGTCTTTGTGGTAAGCGCTTTGAACGATAGCATGATTTCTTATTCTGCTGGATCAAAGTACTTCCTGACGAGCGGTACAGGAGCGCCTTATGAGCGTGGTGGTGAGTTTATAGGCAGCATTATTAGAGGATATTGTCCTGAATTGGCCAGCTATATCAGGGATCTTCTTGAGCAAGCCGGTGACCCTATTACCTTGTTGTTTGAACCGATCCTTGAGGCTGATATGGAGGTGTTCTCCGATCAGAATCAATATGAGGACATTCCTGCCTTCAAGGACATTAATGAACGCACGCAGTGGTTTCTTAACGGGATAAAGGATGGCGGCACCTGCCTGCTGAACAACTTGCGAAATCATCCAAATCCGCTAACACAATTGAGACTGTTTAACTTCTTCTGTGTCTTTAGCTTGATGAGGTATATGACACTCCTTGAGGCGTTTTACTGTGGCGAACGCATACGGCCTATCCTTCTCGACTTTAGTGGAGTCAGTCCAAGCTTTAGCAGCGTTGCTCGTGCATCAGAGATGTCGTATACGCAGATTTACAAATCGATCAACAGGTTTTACGCATGGGGCTATGCAAGATGGCTTGATGAGAAGGGATACAGTAAAGAAGAATTGCTTCAGTCAGAAACGCCTGTTTATGAAGAAAGAAAGGCCGTCTCCATGGCAAGCAAAGAGGAATTGGATGCTCTATGGCTATTGGCCAAGGAGCGAGCATCTGATCTTGAAGGCGAAGAGATGTATTTGACCTTTGGAGAGACCATGTACGATATGCTAGCGCTGGAAGCTTCGTCACATCCGATCACCTACCTGCGAGCATTGGGTAATCTTTCAGGTATTCTATATCCGCCTGACAAACTCCACCCAAACAAAAGATTTGTTGTTTCACAGGATATTATCGAAATGCTCCTGCGGTGCTGCGTGAATCCGGGAGAAATGATTAGCGGGATGGATATCAGACGACGCTTATGGGACAGATTCGGAATTATTGTTGGAGGAAGCCAGTCTGAAATGCAGACCTTACAGGAAAGTGGCATGATTCTTCAGATTGACGAGGATGCTCTGGATGAGAATTTTTCATCATTTGCATCAATGCTCGAATCGATGGATTTCGCTGAACTTATGGCAGATGGCATTTTGCAGATTAGGTTAGGAGGTGCTGAAAAATGATGAACAAGCAAGAATTGGTTACTGCTCTTCTTTGCAGGCATCTTTCTGATATAAAAGTCGGAATGATCGTTAAGGGTGTAGACGATATCCACCCTGAAGAAATCATTAAAGCAATTTCTTCAAATGGAAAGCATTTGTATACTGCAGCAATAGGTTATGATGAAGTGGTTGAACACTCCGATGAGTTGTATGATATTACCGGTTCCATCGAGAAGGCTGTCCTGTGGCGCAGTATGCCAGAATGTGCAGGAAACATTATCGTTTTCATTAAAAACGATACCGACAAGTTGCATTCCCTAGCAGAATTTGAGGTTATAACCACGAGAGATACTGCTCGTTATCTGGTTGAAACGCAAATTAATAATGATAACAACACTCCAACGAATAATTTTTGGACTGCACTTCAGGCCACCTCCGACTATTACACCTTCGATGCCTTATATGATTTTGTATCTGCTGTTGCATCAAGTGATAAACCCGCAGAGGCTATACCGCAGAATATGTGGAGGTTAAATCTGCTGGAGGATAGCGAAATCTTAGGATCGAAGAGCAATCCGATTGAGCGTCTCGCAAAGAATCGGGATTTGATTTTCGCCATTGGACAGTTGAGTGAGGACTCTAGAAAGAAGTTAAGTCGCGCCCTTGTCAGAACAAAGGCAAAGGACAAGGAGCGTCTTCAGAAGGCATATCGTAGTCTTCAGAACCTTTATAAGTATGGAAGTCGCGATACATTAAAGGCACTTGATCTCGAAACTGTTCAGGAACTATTTTCTGCATCCCAAAAAACTGAAAAAAGGAAAAAGAAAGAAGATCCAACACCAAACGGTGAAACTCCGGATGTACCTGAAGAAGTTGATACCACCCCTATCCGGCCCAAGGAGTTAGATCGAATCATTTCTGATGCTGTAGTATTTGGAGATGAGGAAGATCAGGAAAACATCCGTGATCTCCTCGATGAACTGAGAAAGCACTATGATACAGAAACCGAAGAGAATGACGACTCCATTCCGACTATTGGAGGCGTTTTTGGAGATCGCAGTATAGTGCTGGAATCACATCAAACGGACCTCCGTAAGCTCGTTGGTAAGTTCTGTAGCACGACTGTCTGGGGTGGCATTATGGAGACAGATGAAACTGTGCTCAAGGATGCCATCTCCGCAGATATTAATGAAATACGTGTATTTGATCCTGATGACAAGAAATCAGTGGTTGCGTTTGCAGGAGGAATCGACGGTAGTCAGCCATTGTTTGATTTTATTATCCAGTTTGATTCTCAGTTTGATAGCAAAGGGCTGGAGACTGCAGAACGATTTTCGCCGATTATCAGCAATCTAAAAGCGAAGCGCAAAAAGTTATTCTCAAACCTTGATATGGTTATGTATCATCCGGTGCTTTTGTTCGGAGCATCCGAAGAGAATAGAGCAAATCTTATCGAATATATAAAAGCATGGGAACAGTTATATCATGCCTTCTGTGTTAATGAGCCTACTATGCGTCAGATAAGCGCTGGCGGTACAAGTTTTATTGCCAGAGCCATTCTGCTTTTAGATGTGCTTTACATAAGAACTCCTAAAGAGTGGAAGGCTGTACTGTTACCGCTTCATCCAGTGTATCTTTGGAGATACTACGAAGTTTTCCGGACATTGCCAAACAAGAAAGCAACACTCAGCGATGAAGATAAGGCAGTTCTGTCCAAGGTCCTTTCTCAACTTCCTCAGGTCTTGAGCTTTGTTGTTGCAAATAGCATCGTTACTGCCACCACAGAGGACAGATTATTACCGTGTTCCGGTAGTGTCGAGATGCTGCCAACCTTTGAAAACAAGACCAACCGTTATCTTGGCAACGATGGGACCGAATCGATTGAAGAAATATTGACTCGGTGGGTAGGATTTGCTCCGTACACAAGGAACGAGGTCAGGGTGTGCTCCGTCGATGCGCCGGATTTGATAGGAAACATACGCCAGATAAAGAACTTCATGGACAAGAATTCGGTCAAGAGAGTCGTCTATGATGTTTATTTGACACGCAATCAAAACGGGAATACCGAGTTGTCGAAATTGGATTATTCTGGTAAGGACTATGAGATTGGTGAGTACATTCGGAATGACCGTATTTCTATAAGTGTTCGGAATGTGCGATCTTCCTTAGATGTTAAGGCGGCGCTTGATTTTAGGCCGGTACACGTTGCGTTTTACTTCGACCAATCCTCTTATGCTATTGAATTTGGCCCGAACAGCCACAATCTATATATTAACCCGTTGGTCATAACCTATGATTATGATTTTGACGAAATTCAGCACAGAGGCAGTATTTATCCTTCCTCAGAAATGGATTCCGGTCTTATTGGTGACTATCATAAGCTCATGAGATCTGCGGATATCATAAGCAACAATATGAATCCACGGACTACCTATAATGGTAATGCTGATATGACTGCGGTTGTTTCTACGATTCAGGACAGACAAACGCAGTGGCTTGTTGTTGCTGACAGGGATACGAATAATTATCAGCCTGTAGCATCAATCCCGATTGGCGAGATGCAGTATGACAAGCGGATGGTTAATGCTTGGGCTGCTGATGATTCGAGGATCATTTCGCAGTATTTGACTTTACTGCGTGGTTACAATTTATATCCCAAAACAGAAACGCTTATTGGAGTACTACGCCAGTTTGGTCACGTTGCATCAAACGGTTTGATCAGTATTCCGAAGTTTGGTGCTGATGCACAGGCTGTAGATAACAAGAAGAAAGGCTTGATCGGAACCCTTTTTGCTGCATCATGGTATATGAAGCGGCACGATGATGCGCTTGTAGCATCTCTCGATGATGATAAAGCACGTTTATGGCTTCAGAATAGCAAATACGGAAATGAACGTGCTGATCTGGTCGGTTTGTATTATGATGAGGCATCAAATACGCTTCACATTGAACCGATTGAGGTAAAAACGAGGGACGAGTCACCCGATGCAACAATAACAAGGGATGATTCAGATTCGAAGTCCTTCCTTATTACAGGACATGCAGCTGGTCAGATCGCATCAATGATTGAAATCCTGCGTGAAATCTTTACTGCAGATGATAATCAGATGGATATGTTCACCTCTGCTCGCAGAGAAGTCCTGAAGTACCAGATAGTATCTGAATGCTTCCGCAATGTGCATGACTCTGACTGGCAGAAGAAATGGTATCTGATACTGAAAAAAGCCTTTAGCAGTGAGAATGAAGGCGGTTTGAATATAGTTGTTACCGGTCTGCTCTTGCACATCAAATTGAACGAAGCGGTTGGTGGAGAGCACATCTCATGTAAGAATCCGGAATTTGATGACTGCAGAATTGATTATTGGAAGCTGACTGCTAAGGAAATCCAACGTGATATTCTTGGTGAGGGTACCCGCATTAAGGAAGCATTTACGCCTGATTTCGATGAATCTGAGGATTCTGCATCAGAGGAGACTGATTCAGAGGATGCCATAATTGATACTGATATGGATGTGTCCTCTGATACGCCTGGAGTGGGCCGGCAGGATAAACCAGATCTTTTCACCTTCCCGTCAGTAAATCCCACTGACCTGCCGAAGGTTGCTGAAGAAACTGTCCAATATGGGCAAAAGAAAGAGCAATCAGTTAGCGAGCCTCCTGCGGCTCAAGACGATACCAACAATGGTGTTAGTTGCAAGGAGATTGAACAGTTGGTTAAGGATTTTAAGCGTTCATGCGGGGATTATCATGTGTCTCTCAAGGAATGTAATCCAGAGGATACAGTTGTTGGGCCAAGCGTAATACGGCTCAAATTCAGACTTGGAAGAGGCCAGTCACTTCAGGGATTGTCGAGTCATCTAGAGGATATCGGAAGAGAAATGAAACGTACCGGTGTAATTATCCAACAGGTACCGAATTCTGATGAGTTGTTTTTAGATGTACCTCGGCTAAAGAGCGAAAAGGTCCTTTTTAAGGATGTCATTGCTCATCTTCCTAAGGTGACTTCACCGGAGCAGTTATATTTCCCGCTGGGAAAAACACCGAACGGAAAGGATTTGATTGAGAATCTCGGTCAGATGCCACACATGCTTGTCGGTGGCAGCACGGGTTCGGGAAAATCAGTATTTCTGTTCACAATGCTTGCAGCTATGCTGATGACCCATCCTAACCCGGATGAGCTTCAATTAGTTCTTTCCTCATCAAAGCTGGAGGATTTTATCCACTTTGAGGGGTTGCCCCACCTTTATTCAGGAGGAATCATATCTGATGCTATAGAGGCCACCCGCGTGATTAAGGATGTAATCTTTGAGGAATCTGAGCGTCGAGGTAAACTGTTAGCGGCAGCCAGAGTTGCAAATATTGCGGAATACAACAAAGTTGCAACGGAAAAGTTGGCTCCTATAGTTGTCGTAATTGATGAATTTGCTGATCTGGCAGATCAACTTGAGACTAAAAAAGAACAGAATGCATTCTATAAACCTGTTCAGAGAATAGCTCAAACTGGCAGAAGTAGAGGAATACATTTAGTCATCTGCACGCAGAGGCCAGAAGCAAAACTAGTACCCTCAACAACTAAAGCACAGTTAAATGGTCGAGTTGCTCTCCGAGTAAATGACGGAATTTCATCAAGGATGATCATTGAGGTTCCGGATGCGCAATACCTTCAGAAGCACGGCGACATGATCTATAGAAACGGCGATGTTATTGAAAGGGCACAAGGCTACCTTATCGAGATCCCGGAACTGGACGAAATTGTGAGTAACGTAATTAATAAAAAGTCGTAATGTAGAAGTGAGGAAGCAGAGAGTGTCTAATCTGTCATTTAAACGAGGTGTATTCAAGGAAGAATTAAAGAATAGGTTTTTATGCCTTGTTGAGGTTGATGGGGAGGATACTCTCTGTTATATTCCATCTTCATGTCGCCTCAGTAATTTTGTAAGCATGGCAGGAAAAACGGTTTTGCTTTCACCAGTAGCAGCAACTGATGCTAGAACAAAATACTCGGTAGAAGCATTGGCTGTCGGGCATGAATTTGTTTTGCTAAATATGTCAAAAGCAAATAAGGTAGTGATAGACAATATTCATAGCCGACGATTTGCTTTTTTAGGTAAGAGGAGTAGCATCAAAAAAGAGTGTATGATTGCAGGGTATAAAAGTGATTTGTATATTGAAGACACAAAAACAGTTGTGGAGATCAAAAGTATTCTATCTTTTCGCGGAGAAGCCGAGTTTCCATCAGTTTATTCGCAGAGGGCGGTTGATCAGTTGATGAAGATTGAAGACTTATTAGAAAAAGGATATCGAGCTTGCTATGTTTTTGTTTCTTTAAACTCAAAGGTGAAACATTTAACACTTAACAATAAACTAATTACTTACCGAAATGCATTTCATAACTGTATAGAAAAAGGAATGGTAGTAAAGGGGGTGGCTATTAAGCTAAAAGACGGAGAACCGCTCATTTGGTCGAGTCTGAAGGTAAATGTATGAAAAACACCTTTTAATTATTCCGCACCTTTTAATTATTCCGCACCTTTTAATTATTTCTCCGGCACCCGTTTTTGAGGGGTAAGTTCAAAAAGCCACAGAACCGGCCTGCGACAATCGAATAAACAGAAAAAGGGCTTCCGAAGTTCTGCTGCAAAACACAGCGGAACCTCGGAAGCCCTTTATTTCAAGCCTTTTTCGGCATTCCTGCGCCGGAGAAGGCTTTTTCTGTTTGTATCAAAATCAGCAGGAACATAGATCCGCCTTTCAACACTGGTCAGGCATTTGAGAACTATGATGATAATTTAGAACATTCAATTTGGCTTAATTTAATGAACGCCAGACTTCGTTTGCTTTATAACCTTCTTGATGTTAATGGAATGTTATGGATTCATTTGGATGATATCGAGGTGCATTACTGCAAAGTTCTCCTTGATGAAATATTTTCACGTCAAAATTTTGTGTCACATATTACCTATGAAAGATCTGCTGTTGCAGGGCTGGGACAGGGCGGTTACCTTGTGAATACGACAGAACATATCCTGCTTTACAAAAAAGGTGTTCTCCCCAATAAAGAAAATTATAGCCACGAGGAACTTGGATTTAATATTATAAAACGTTACAACCGGTACATCTCTAATTTTGGCAACCGTGAGTTGATTAGAGAGTTTGTAGCAAAATCAAACGGGGAGACCGTGCGTGTCTATGAGCACTCTAATGTTGAGATTAAGTCCATCTCTCTTCGAGATGCTAAAACAAGAGAGCCGGAAATTAGAGCTGCATTTGCTGAGCACCTTGATAGTCTATTCCGAGGAAATAGAGTTCAGAAAGAGAATGAATTCCAACATGACATTATTTCTGGACTAGAGAAAGAGAAATTTTATTCAGTGGACTATGTTCCAAGTAGGGGAAAAAACGAAGGCATTCCAACTACTTTGTATTATTACAATTGCGAACTACTATCGTGGCTTAAAGATACTACTACACTTTCTGAAGGCAACTTGACTAAAGCAACAAAAATGACTACATTATGGAAACATGGAGAAATTCCCAAGGCTGATATAGCGAATGAAGGAGGCGTAAATTTTCCAAGGAGCAAAAAGCCAGAGCAGTTGCTTAGAAGAATTATAGAAATGTCAACTGAGCCGGGGGGGGGGATTTGATATTAGACAGTTTCCTCGGTTCCGGCACCACCGCTGCCGTCGCCCACAAAATGGGCCGGCGGTATATCGGCATTGAAATGGGCGACCACGCTTACACCCATTGCAAGGTACGTTTGGACAAGGTAATCGCCGGGGAGGATCAGGGCGGTATTACGAAAACGCAAAACTGGCAGAGAGGCGGCGGGTATCGCTTCTATGAACTGGCTCCATCGCTGATCAACGAGGATGCCTTTGGCGAGGCTGTTATCAACTCGGATTATGATGCCAATATGCTGGCGGCGGCTATGGCGCTGCACGAGGGCTTTACCTATCAGCCGGACAGCACCGTGTTCTGGAAGCAGTCTATCGGCAATGAGAGCAGTTATCTGTTTGTGACCACCCGGCATTTGAGCGGCGCGTTCCTGGACTCCATCAAGGATTCCATGGAAGACGGCGAATATCTCATTATCGCCTGCCGTTCCTATGACGCCGGCTTGGAGAAGGCCTACGGCAACATCACGATCAAAAAGATCCCGCAAATGCTGCTTTCCCGCTGCGAGTTTGGCCGGGAGGATTACAATCTGAACATCGTGCATCCGCCTGTCTGCGACGATGAGGAGGTGGAGCAGGATGAGTGATCGTTTTCCCCAGTATACTACGGACTATATCAGCGGCGTCATGTCGCTGCGCAAACCGCAGACTGCATCCCTTAAAATACTGGAAGACATTTTGAACAGTGTCACCCTGCGGAAGGGGATGAACCTCCGCGGGGCGCTCGGAGTGGTCCATGCGATGTGCCCGACCTGCACGGATTTGAACGGGAGTTTCTGTCGCTGACCTTCGCCCTTGCCACCGGCGTGGGCAAGACCCGGCTGATGGGTGCCTTTATCGCCTATCTTTATACCCGGCACAACATTAGGAATTACTTTGTTGTAGCTCCGAATACCACGATCTACGACAAACTGAAACGGGATCTGTCGAATACCGCCGGCCCTAAATACGTCTTTCGCGGCCTGGGCTGCTTCAGCACGGCGCCGCAGATTATAACGGGCGATGATTACAAAACAAAGCAGATCTCGTTTTTTGAGTCCGATATCCGCATTTTCGTTTACAACATCGATAAATTCAATAAAGAGGACGCCAATATGAGAAGGGTCAACGAGATCATCGGCGACTCCTTCTACGCGTATCTTACCTCGCTCCCCGATCTGGTGCTGATTATGGATGAATCGCACCATTACCGGGCGGAGCGCGGCGCAGCTGCCCTGAATGAGCTGCATCCACTGCTGGGGCTGGAGCTTACCGCTACGCCGCTTGTCACGAAGGGAAGCAAGCAGATTCCGTTCAAAAATGTTGTTTATGAATACCCGCTCTCCAAAGCCATCGCGGACGGATATACGAGAACTCCTTTTGCCGTCACCCGATCCGATATTGATTTTTATAACTTCGGGGACGAGCAGTTGGACAAGATGATGCTTCTTGACGGGATCACCTGCCATGAGAATGCGAAGCGCAAGCTGGAGGTCTATGCCGTCAATCACGGGATGCCGATCGTAAAGCCTTTTATGCTTGTCGTCTGCAAAGATACAGATCATGCGGCGTGGGTGGAGCAGTATATCCGTTCCGATGAATTCCGGGACGGCGCATACCGAAACAAAACGATCGTCATCTATTCCAAGCAAAAAGGAGCAGAGACGGAGGCCAATACCCGGCTTCTGCTCGATGTAGAGGATCCCGAAAATCCTGTGGAGATCGTGATTCACGTCAATATGCTGAAAGAGGGATGGGACGTCAACAATCTTTACACCATCGTACCTCTCCGCACGGCCGCCTCCAAGATCCTTCGGGAGCAAATGGTTGGGCGAGGACTCCGTCTGCCCTACGGCGAGCGCACCGGGGACCGGGATGTGGACGCCGTGATGCTCACCGCTCACGACAAATTTCAGGATATTCTGGAAGAGGCCCAGCGAGGCGACTCCATCTTCAAAGACGGAAATGTGATCAAGGTAGAGGACATCCAGCCGGCAGAAGTGGTATACCCGCAGTTGACATTCCATACCGAGCCGGACACCGAATTGGAAAAGGCTTACGCTCATACCCGGATAGAAAAGACAGAAAAGACCGATGCGCTGATAAAAAAGGCAGCGGATTTAATCAAGTCGGAAGTGATGGAACACATCCAGCACACGCCGACCCATACCGTCACGCCGGAGCAAACGCAGCAAATTGCGGAAGCCGTCCGGCAGAAGGTCGCTGAAGACAAAGATTTGGGTCAGACCTTCCGCGAAAATGAGATGCCGCTTGCCGCATGGATCCTCTATCAAACCGAGGAAACACACCGAGCCGCCGTAAACGGATTCATTCCGATCCCGCGCATCAAAGTAACGGATGCAGGTGTGGAGGAATATGTGTTCGTGGACTTTGACTTGGATTTGACGGAGTTTACCCATGTCCCTATAAAAAACGAACTGCTTATTCAAAATCTGGAGGATATGCAGGACCGGCAGCGCATCAAAGGCGACGCCATTGACTTTGAGGGTTACAATCCCAAAAAGGTCATTCTGGAACAGCTTCGCCAGAAGCCAGAGATTGATTATGAAAAATGCTCCACGCTACTTTTCAAGCTGATTACACAGGTCTGCGACCATTACGAGGCACAATACGGCGTCAATGGAATGCAAAACATCATCATGATGTACAAGCGCGATATCGGAAACAAAATCTATCAGCAAATGCTCCAGCATTTCTATTGTGAAAACGGCTTTTTGCAGGAAGAAGTGGTGGGGACAAGGAACTACAATCTGCGGCCGTCCTATGGCTGTTCTGAGCATGTGAATCTATTCTCTGATGATTATACGGGCAATATCCAGTCCGTATTGTTTGAGGGGATCAAGCATGGCGTGTTCAGTCAAGCCAAGTTTGACAGCAGACCGGAGTTGGTACTTGCTCGTGTCTTGGAGACAGATCCCGATGTGCAGAACTGGCTTCGCCCTGCTCCCCAGGAATTCAATATCACCTATAACCACGGGCATCTCTATGAACCGGACTTCGTGGTGGAAACGGAAAATGTGATTTATCTGGTAGAGGTCAAAGGCGAGGACAAACTCCATGACCCGGACGTCATTGCCAAGAAAAAGCGCGGCGTCCAATACTGCGAGGTAGCCTCCCGCTGGGGCAAGGCAAACGGCTATAAAGAATGGCGGTACCTGGTTATACCGTCAAAGCAGGTGTTGCCCAATTCCAGCTTTATGCAGTTGGCGGAGAGGTTTTAGGCATTATAATATCGATAAATAATTGTGAATATACGCTCCCAATTGGAAGTATATTTCCTTTGCAATTAGAAACGAGGGGCAATATGACAACAGAGGAATTTATTGATTACGTAGAGGAACGTACATATCCTTTCACATTCTTGGAAAACGGGAGAGCACAGCTCTCAGAATTATTCAGAAAGTATCCAGAGTCACTTCTGCTGGAGTGCATAGATATTGGTATAAAACAATATTTTAAATATGAAAATGGAAAACTGACACAGGCCTCAGTGTCCGAATTCATAAGCAAGCTTGGTGGAATTGCATATAATAAATCCAGAAGCCCTATTGATCAAGAAATTTATCATATTAAAAATAAGTGCAAAAAGTCCTATTCATACTGGAATGAAGGTCAAGGTGATGACATTCTTCTGAGGTATGTTAGTGCATTAAGAAAAGCAAATTGGACAGACGAGCAGATTTTAGACGATTTGCAAACTGAAGTAAAGAGAGTTTGCAATTCAAGCCGAAACTGGACGCAGTGGTCTGATACCATGGAGCAATGGATTAAAGATATCCTGGGCTGGTCTTATGAAGACAATTCAACCATCCAAGAGTCGGGAACAATATTACCTACGCAACTTTTTGAGGACGTTTCGCATAACATTCAGCTTCTGTGCAAACAGATTAATGCAAGCTATGAGAACAATCTTTACGATTGCACTGCTGTTATGATGCGTCGCTTGTTAGAAGGATTGTTAGTATTGTCTTATCAGAATCATGGCATAGAATCTGAGATTACTGACAAAAATGGTTGGCATATTATGCTGGACAAAATTATAAAGAATGCTGCTCAGAATGGCATATTGGCCTTATCGTCAAATACCAAGCGAGATATGACCTTATTTAAAGATATAGGAAACTATTCTGCGCATAAAATTTGGTATAACTGTACGAGACAGGATATCGAACCGCATATTATGAAATATCGTGTTATAATAGAAGAATTGATGTATAAGGCTGGAGTAAAATGAACAGGCAAAAGACCACGTCAACGAATGGTTCTCCGTTAACGTGGTCTTTCTCTTTTATCCCGTTTGAAGGTCATCAGCTTAAATATACTTGTTTTTGCAAATCCCTACGTTCAACCCCCAAAGGCAGGTTCGTTTGCTTTTTGTTTTTTATCTTACAGTATGTGTGATCCACTCTACGAAGTGAACGAGATAATGTATAGCGTAAATAATTTTTCCTATTACGGGTATATCCTTTTTCTCCTTGAATGTGTCGCACATTCTGCAATGATAGGTGTAGTACGGTGAAAGCTCCGTTCCGCATACATCGCATAAGCCGTCGCCGTTTTCCTCGGTGTGGTCGAGCATTACAATGGGAACGCGTTCATCGCTTGAGGAATAGTCCACATACCAGCCCTTGCCGTAGTTATCTCTGATTTCTCCGATTGAAAACGATATTTTTGTTTCACCCTCAGCCGGCACCGCGATTTCCGTTACATCGGGAAAATTATACGAGTTAAGACCGTTTACGGCTTCCGGATACAAAAACAGAGATGTATTCGCATTTGTGTCTACTTCCTTTTCTGTCTGCTTATTTTTCTGCATTGTCGTCACTACTCTCTTATTTACCGAGCAGTTTATATTTGCGCCCATCTCAATCCATCCGTCTATCTCCGGAGACTCAAAGTCAAAAGTTTTCGCATCCTCTCCGTCATATGACGAATAGTATTTTTCAAGCTCAAGAGGTGTGTACTCCGATTCGGGATCGGGAACAAAAATGTATGGTTTGAACGATATGTTGGTGCCGGACATAGTCGCGTCCTCGGCAACATTCAGTTTGTACGATACCGCGACATTTATGGGATGACCGGGAATAGATTCTTTCGCGGTAAAAATGAAAGGAGCGCAGTCGTAATCGTTTACAGAATTATAATCCGACAAAACTATATCCGGAACATTATCATAGGTGATTATTTTTTCAGTTTCACCGTTTTCGATTTTTTCGGTATAAATGCGGTATTTGACCTTAAAGGTTATATCGGTAAGCGATATACCTTTGCAATTCTCGATATTGCTTGAATCTCCGTATAATCCGAATAACAAGCAGTATTCATATAAATTTTCCGAGTTTTCCGCGCCTGTTCCGAAAGTCTGCACTTCAGCTTCCATTTGCTTTTCCATTGCCGCTTCAGCGCTGTTTTCCGCAAATACATTTACCGCGAACATTGAAGCGCACATGATAAACGTCATCATTATCGCCGTGACGCGTTTGAACAGTGTTGATTTTGTTGTTGTTTCTTTCATTGATGTACCTCCCAATAATTTGTTAACAGTTAATTTTTGTATAGTTAAAAATTAACTATATTGTAATCATATAGTATTTTTAACTTTTTGTCAAGTCTTTTTAGTTAATTATACTATAATTTTTGAAAAACAAAGTTAACTGATACATAAATTATTCATAAAAACAGGAGTAGTAAAATGGATATAGGGACGAAAATAAAAAATGCAAGGGAAGATAAGGACATTTATCAGAAGGATATGGCAAAGCTTATTCCGATGAATCAATCGAATTACTCAAAAATCGAACGGAATTTTCAGGAGCCAAATATGTATCAGCTTAAAAGAATAGCCGAAATTCTCAATATAGACCTTAATTCTTTGCTGGATATAAATTACACAGTTGAACCTTGCAATAATAAAAAATGTTCGGAAACAGATGACGAAAAAACCGGTAATAAAAAAACCGAAAAAGAAAAAGATTCTTACTTGCCCGAAATACGTTTTGCTTTGGAAGTAAAAAATCTTTATGAGAAATACTTTAAGACAGCGCCGGGCAATTGACAGCCGAACGGCGTTATCCCGCAACAAAAAAATAATCGGCGTAATCTTCCGACAGGAATATCACGCCGATTTATTATTTATTATTTATTATTTTCATGTTTCCGCTTGTTTCAAAGCGGGCTTGTCCGTTATTCAAAGCCGTCTAAAGGGACAGGGAAACTCTTGCATTATAATTCATATATTCCCGAATCGAGCACAACGATTTCTTTATCTCTGAAACGGAAATATTTATTGACGGGCTCCCCAAATTCAAGATAATCGGAAACATCGAGTGTCTGTACATTTATTCTGCGGATTTCACATGACGCTCTGTTGCATACAAACACTTCATCATTATAAAACGACACCGATATCGGCATATTGAACGCTGTGTTATCGTCTCCGCCTATCCTCATGATGATTTTATGAAGCGGTATCGAATATCTTATTACCGCGTTTCTCTGGGGAACGGCGCACCATATGGAGCTGCCGTCAAACGCCGCGTCACGAGCGGGCGCGTTATTATAATACAAATCGCCCGTTTTTATAAGCTTTCCCTTTTCGTCAAAATGCCCTGTTTCTCCCGTGGGATATACTATTATCGTATGGTGATTGGGCAGCTTTGCCGATTCGCACGATATAAAATCACCGAGCCTTGCGGATACCGACTCATACGACATTCCGAATTTATTAAGAAGATACACGCTTTTTGTAACCGATGTAATTTCACCCGTAAAAGCGTCGTAACTGAAAAAAGAGACTTTATTGCTTCCGTCCTTCATAGCGTCGCGCTTTACAAACACAAGACCCTTTGAAAACGGCACCATGTCGATTACGTTGAAGTTAAGAATTTTTTTCACTTCGCCGCCTCCGAATTGGTGATGTTATAGCAAAGCGTCATAAGGCTGTCGTTAAGATGGACGTTTTCAACTATAGCGTCGGGAAAGTCCTCGTTGATATTATAATGGCTGAAATTCCAAAATGAATTTATTCCACATTCAATAAGCTTTGACGTTACTTCTTTGCCCGCGCTTTCGGGAATACACAGTATTGCCGCCGCTGGAGTGATATTTTTGCAGAATGTGTCTATATCGCTGAAATGCCTGACAGCAAGATTGTTTATATCAAGACCGACAAGTCTTTCGTCCGAATCGAAAATACCGTCAAGCTCAAAGCCTTTTTTGTGAAAATCAAGATGCTGAGCTATAGCCCTGCCGAGATTACCCGCGCCGACGAGTATTATTTTGTAATAATGGTCTATCCCTATTATATGACCTATGTTTTGCCTTAACTGCGCAACGTTATAGCCGTAGCCCTGCTGACCGAAGCCTCCGAAGTGATTAAAATCCTGCCTTATCTGAGAAGCCGTTAAGCCCATTTTATCGGAAAGCTCACTCGAAGATATTCTCTCGATGCCCTCGTCAAGAAGCATACCGAGAAAACGGTAATAGCGCGGAAGTCTGCTTATAACCGATTTTGAAATATTATGTTCGTTTTTCATATGTCAGACTCCTTTTTTCGCTCTGTTTTCAAAGCGATTCAACAGTATCCATTACGTACCGGCCAAATTCGCGGCAGGTGCAGCCTGTGTCTCTGCCCGTAATACGAAGCTTCTTTTCCTTAAACATACATATGTCGAGAGCCTTCTCGAGCTTATCCGCTTCGTCCTGCTTGCCGATGTGCGAAAGCAGCATTACGGCGGCTCTCAGCATGGAGCATGGGTCGGCATACTGCGCTCTCCCCTCTTTCACCATACGGGGAGCGGAGCCGTGAATAGCCTCGAACATAGCGTATTTTTTGCCTATATTGGCAGAGCCGGCGGTACCTACGCCGCCTTGGAACTCCGCAGCTTCGTCGGTTATAATATCGCCGTAAAGGTTGGGAAGGATAAACACCTTAAAATCAGTACGGCGCTTGGGGTCAATGAGCTTCGCCGTCGTTATGTCGATATACCATTCGTCGGTAGTGATTTCGGGATATTCCTTGCCGATTTCCTTGCAGAGATTAAGAAATTTTCCGTCCGTGGTCTTTATTACGTTTGCTTTCTGGATTATGGAAACTCTGTCTTTTTTGTTTCTCCTCGCGAAGTCGTAAGCAAGCCTCGCGATTCTCTGACAGCCCTCGGTTGTGGTAACGACAAAATCAAACGCAAGCTCATCGTCAACATTTACCCCTTTTGAGCCTACGGCGTAAGCGCCCTCGGTATTCTCGCGGAAGAACGTCCAGTCGATACCCTCCGAGGGAACTTTTACGGGACGCACGTTAGCGAACAAATCAAGAGCCTTGCGCATTGCTACGTTCGCGCTCTCGATATTGGGCAGACCGTCGCCCTGCTGAGGAGTGGTAGTCGGCCCTTTAAGAATGACGTCGCAGGATTTCAGCTCCTCAAGAACGTCGTCGGGAATGGCTTTCATAACCTTTATACGGTTTTCAATCGTAAGTCCGTCTATATTCTTAAAAACGATTCTGCCCGATTCAACATCATCTTTCAAAAGGTATTTAAGCACCGACGCGGCTTCTTGAGTTATCGTAGGTCCTATGCCGTCGCCGCCGCAAACGCCTATTGTTATCTTATCGAGTTTTTCGTAATCGACAAAATCCTTTACGGATTTTATTTTTTCATTTCTTTCAGCCTGCTCTCTGACAAGAGCTTCAAATTTCTTGACCGCAGCTTTTATATTTTCTTCAGTCATTTTTATCCCCCTTTTATTTATTTGCGCCTGTGTAATTAAGAAGACCGCCGAATATAAGCATATTTTTCTGTCTTTCGGAGAAACCGCCATCAAGCGCATATTCCTCGCCCTTTGTTTCGTTTACGAGTATGATTTCGCCGTCGTTTTCAATTGCGGATTTTATATCCTTTAGAGTAACATCATCAAATTTTTCTATTTTATCATAATCATCGGGGTTTTTGAATGTAAGAGGAATGATGCCCGAGTTTATGAGATTCGCCTTATGAAGTCTTGCGAATGATTTTGCGATAACGGCTTTTATACCGAGATAAAGCGGAACCAAAGCGGCGTGCTCTCTCGATGAGCCCTGACCGTAATTCTGACCGCCTACAATGATTCCTCCGCCCATTTTTTTGCAGTTTTCGGCAAAATCACCGTCGCACTGCTTAAAGCAGAACTGTGAAAGATACGGAACGTTGGAGCGGTATGGCAGTATCTTCGCGCCTGCCGGCATTATGTGGTCGGTAGTGATGTTATCACCGACTTTAAGCATGACCTTTGCCGATACCGAATCGGTAAGAGCCTTTCCGAGGGGTACGCTCTTTATATTGGGTCCGTAAATAACCTTTACGCTGTCCGATTCTTCGGGGGAAGCGGGAAGCTCTACCATATTATCGTTAATAAGGAATTTTTCCGGGAGCTTAAATTCCGGCATATCGCCGAGAGCCTCGGCAGGATTCGTAAGAACGCCCTTTACGGCGGAAACCGCCGCGACTTCGGGGCTTACAAGATAAATCCCCGCGTCGGCCGTACCCGAACGTCCCTCAAAATTTCTGTTGAAGGTTCTCAATGAAATTCCCTTTGAATTGGGAGACTGTCCCATGCCTATGCAGGGTCCGCAGGCGCTTTCGAGTATTCTCGCGCCGGCGTCTATCATATCGGCGAGAGCGCCGTTTTCGGCAAGCATTGTAAGCACCTGTTTTGAGCCGGGAGCTATCGAAAGACTTACGTTGGGCGCTACTTTTTTGCCTTTAAGGATATAAGCGACTTTCATCATATCAAGGAGTGATGAATTGGTGCAGGAGCCTATGCAGACCTGGTCTATCGCTATGCTTCCGATTTCGTCCACCGATTTTACGTTGTCGGGCATATGGGGCATAGCCGCGAGCGGTTTAAGCTCCGAAAGATTTATCTCTATAACCCTGTCATATACCGCGTCGTCGTCGGCTTTAAGCTCTGTCCAGTCGTCCTCTCTGCCCTGCGCCCTTAAAAATTCCCTGGTAACTTCGTCGGACGGGAATACGGACGTTGTAGCGCCGAGCTCTGCGCCCATATTTGTAATAGTGGCTCTTTCGGGTACGGAAAGCGTTGAAACGCCCTCGCCCGCGTACTCTATAATTTTTCCCACTCCGCCCTTTACGGACAGTATTTGAAGGACTTTAAGTATAACGTCTTTGGCGGCCACCCAAGGAGAGAGCCTGCCGATAAGATTTACTTTAACTGTTTCGGGCATTGTTATGTAATAAGTACCTCCGCCCATGGCTACAGCTACGTCAAGACCGCCCGCGCCCATTGCGAGCATACCGATTCCACCGCCTGTGGGAGTGTGGCTGTCCGAGCCTAAAAGAGTTTTACCCGGCTTTCCGAACCTTTCAAGATGTACCTGATGACAGATACCGTTTCCGGGACGCGAAAAGCGTATGCCTCTTTTTTTTGCCACAGTTTGAATAAATCTGTGGTCGTCGGCATTTTCAAAGCCGTTCTGCAATGTGTTGTGGTCGATATACGCAACCGAAAGCTCGGTTTTTACTCTTTCAATTCCCATAGCCTCAAATTGAAGATAAGCCATTGTGCCGGTCGCGTCCTGAGTGAGCGTCTGGTCGATTCTCAGACCTATCTCGGTTCCTTTTATCATTTCACCCGAAACAAGGTGGCTTTTTATAAGTTTTTCTGCGATAGTATATCCCATAATTTCCTCCGTACCGATTTTTGTATACATCTTATATAATATAACTTTGTGAAATTGATGTCAAGGTTTAGCCGAAAAATTTGTTTTTTAAGTACCTCTGAATAAATCACGCCATACGGGCTGAACGCATATTTTGTATGCATATTTTTCGTCATTTTTGACAAAAAATATGACGGAAAATATGCGCGTCCAATTTAATCGGTACTTCCTTAAAAAAACATGACAAATTATTGATTTTTTTATTGCATATTTTATGGCAAAGTGTTATTATAAATCAGACAAAAAAATAATGAAAAGCGGTCGATATTATGGACAAAAAAGTAAAAATCGGTTTGGCTGCCGCTTCGGCGTGCTGTCTTGCCGCTTCAAATATGATTAAAGCGGCTTCATACGTGCCTGAAAAAAAAGAATCCTCACCGTTTGAGGACGAACGCGTAGATGTTGAAAGATATACAAAAAATCTTTCCGACGCCATAAAAATCAAAACTATATCAAATATTGACGAAAGCAAGGTCGATTGGAGCGCGTTTGAGGAACTTCACAAGCTTTTTGAGGAAAGATATCCTCTTCTGCATAAAACTCTTTCCGTTGAAACAGTAGGAAAAGCAAGTCTTATGTATAAATGGGAGGGAAAAAATCCCGAGCTTGAACCTATCGCTCTGCTCGGTCATCAGGACGTAGTTCCCGTAAGCGAATCGACGCAGGGCGACTGGGAACATGACCCGTTCGGCGGAGAAATCGCCGACGGATATCTCTGGGGACGCGGCGCGATAGATATGAAAAACCATGTTATCGGCGTGCTGGAGAGCGTGGAAACGCTTATAGAGGACGGTTTTGAACCCGAAAGAACGGTATATCTTCTCTTCGGACATAATGAGGAAATAGTTGCGGCTAAGGACTCGGGCGCGCATAGAATGGCTAAGCTTCTTGAGAGCAGGGGCGTAAGACTTGATTCTGTTCTTGATGAGGGAGGAGCTATTCTTCCCGTAAAGGTAAAGGGAATTATCAATAAAAATCTCGCAGGCATAGGAATTGCCGAAAAAGGCTACTGTGATTTTGAAGTAAGCATTCCGGCAAAGGGCGGACATTCCTCGGCTCCGCCGAACCATACGGCTCTCGGAGAACTCGCGGACGTAATTAAAGACATCGAAGGACACCAGTTTAAATCTGAAATCACTTCAATAGTAGACGGTATACTTGAGCGCGTCGGCAGAAACACGTCTTTTCTTGCAAGAAATATTCTGTGCAACACAAAGGCGTTGAAACCCTTAATAAAGGTCATAATGAAAAATATTCCGGCAGCCGCGTCATTCGTAAGAACGACAACGGCGGTTACAATGGCTCAGGGAAGTCCCGCAGCGAATGTACTTCCGCAAAAGGCCGCTGTTACCGTTAATTTCAGAATTATGCCCGGTATGAAAATTGCCGATATCGAAAAACATCTGCATAAAGTCATCAGGAATAAAAACGCGGAAATAAAACTTCTCGGCGGAAACGAACCGTCGAATATTTCACCGACCGATTCAAGAGCGTTTAAGGCGATTGAAGATATTTGCTACAGAATGAACAACGACAATGTAGTCGCTCCGTATCTTGTTATGGGTGGCACCGACGCGAGAAATTATCAGGATATATGCGATAATATCTATAGATATTCACCGTTTCTTATGGATACAAAGCTTCTTTTAACAACACACGGCACAAATGAGAGAATAGAAACAGCGTCTTTTAAGGACGGAATCGCGTTCTTTAAGAGATATATAAAAACTCTCGCAGGATAACGTTAGACTGCCGAACAAATGCCGGCACACCGTCGGTATTTGTAAAAAAACGTATTTCAGCATTTTTCCGTTAAAATCAAAGTCTCCATAGAAAATACCCGCTTACGGTACAAAGGATTTGCGCCGTAGGCGGGCATTATTTAGCTCCTTATTTCTGCATAACCAAACAAAGCGCCAAGTTGTTACTTCAGCTTAAGTCCGTCCTTAAACGCTTCACCGACTCTTTCGGCAACTCTGTAATAACCGTGTGTATAAGGATCAAAGGCAATGGCGTTTACAAGGGACATATCCACCTTGTCCCCGACCATAACTCTTTCATCGGCTGTAATATTCACGACCTCGCCGATAACTCCCACGCCATAATCATTGTCCTGGTATTCAATGAATTTACACTCCATGCATAGCGGGAACTCCGCAATTATAGGCGCGTCTACCAGCGCGGACTTTTCCGCTGTAAGTCCGCTTTTTTCAAATTTGTGCGGCTCTTTATTGCCGGAAACAACGCCGAAATAGTCCGCCTCCGCTACATGGGCGGCGTCGGCAATGCTGACCGTAAAAGCGCCTCTGGCTTTTATGTTCTGTACCGTCTTATGAGATTCTGTCAGGTTTAAAGCCACCGTTCCGCGCTCTTGCATGGTTCCCCAAGCAGCGTTCATAACGTCGACGCTTCCGTCTTCGTTATAGGAAGCGACCATCAGTACGGGCATAGGATAAATTCCTTCTGTAAGATTGAGTTTTTTTCTCATGGTGATTACCTCGCTTCATTGATATTGACACAGGCTGTGTCCTTTATAATTATATTATATCAGGTATCGGAAAAAATACAAGTACCGTCTTTTGCAATGCGACGGCTATTTCATATTTTTGTTTTTGACTGCAAATTTTCTTGACAATTCCAATTCTATCTGTTAACATAAAAGTAACATTTATTGAAAATTATGAATGGAGTGTTTTTTAATGTATCAAATAATTGCTAAAGTGATCGTAAAGATAATATCGTTGTTTATGCCGATTTTAATGGCAATTTCTCCCCAATTTGCGCTTCATATGAAACAGGAAAGGGATAATGATTTTGACCTTTGGGCACCGAAAATTATTGAAGCCATAGAAGAAGACGACGTTGAGGCTCTCGAAAGTATGATGTGTCTTGATATAAGAACGCACACGGAAAACTTACCGGAGGAAATACAAAAATTCTACGACCTCATTGAGGGCGAAATTGTTGAATTGTCATGGGACACCGGTGCGATGTCGTATGACAACGGAAGAAGCAGATCGGGATATTCCTACAAGATCTCTATTACAACGGATAAACAACGTTATACGGTTTCCGGTACATGGGAAGAAATAAATACCGAAGAACCCGAAGAAACAAAAATACGGGAAATGTCTCTTTGGTCATATGAGGTAAAAGATTTCATATGGAGCGTTTCGGACACAAGAAATACTATATAAATAAATGGCAATATTGTGTCGCTCGAGCGGGAATACAGCGGCGGACATATTTACCGATTTTAAAACAAACTATAACTTTGAAATAATTATAATAAAAGGAGAAGATTATATGCTGTTTTCAAACCCTATATTTGTCAAAATCATAGTCACAATATTAACATTTTTGTCGACATTGTTTCCGACCAACAAAAATTTGATCGGAATGCGTCAGCAATACGAAAACAATCCCGACAGATGCGTTCCGATTCTGATTAAGGCTATCGAGGAAAACGACGTTGAAACATTGGAAAGCTATATGTGTAAAAACATCAAAGACAATACGGACAATCTGCCCGGAGAAATTCGAAAATTGCTTGACTGTATCGAAGGCGATATTGTGACAATCGAATGGGGATACAGTGGCGGCGGCACTAATATGAAACAGCAGGACGGTCGTGTAATATCGCAAGTTGGATTTGAGATCAACATAAAAACAACAGTCGATGATTATTCTATTGGCTTTATGTGGGAAGAAATTAATAATTTTCAACCCGAAGAAACAGGAATACGCAATATGGGTTTAACAAAAAATTATTATCCATTCAATAGATTATATCTTATTGCTGCCACAGATGGAATAATGACTTGGCATGAGTAAATAAAACAGACACTGAGAGAATAACTTTAAATAATTACAAAAGGAGAATTTTTATGTCAGCTTTCACAAAAATAATCGTAAGAATTATAATCGCATTACTGACTTTTGTTTCGACGGTATTTCCGAACAACCAGAACTTATCGTACATAAGACAGCAGTACGAATATGAGTTAATATCAATGGAACAGTTTTCCGAAAGAAATTCCGAAAAATGGGCGCCCGTTATAATGGAAGCCATAAAAGAAAAAGACGTTAAAACCATACAAAGTCAAATGTGTCAAAATATTAAAGACAACACCGAGGATTTGCCCGGGGAAATTCGAAAATTGCTTGACTGTATCGAAGGCGATATTGTGTCAACCGAGTGGGTGTACAGAGGCGGCGGTGCTGATATGAAGCAGCGGGACGGCCGTGTAATATCGCAGGTTGGATTTGATATTAACATAAAAACCACCGTAGATGATTATTCTGTTGGCTTTATGTGGGAAACAGTCAATAATTTTCAACCCGAAGAAACAGGAATACGCCTTATGGATCTAATAAAAGATTATGAACCTTATGAGAAATTATACAACATTTCCGCAACGGAAGGTATAATGGTCTGGCATGAGTAATGCGGCTAACCGCTAACAGAAATTCAGAATTAATTAAGGAAGCACTGATTAAATCAAACATGCAGATTGCGTCATGAGATTTTTCGTCAGATTGACAAAAGTGACGCAGGAATACTGGCGTATTGGGGGAGCTTTTGGCAAAAATGACGGGAAATCGCGGTGCAAGATGTGCGTTCAGCCGTCATGTGTGATTTATTCTGTGTTTCCTTTTACATTCTGTACAATTTTGGAGTTTTCCATGCTCTTTTTCAATGTTTATTTTTATAGCCATTTTGTGAACAGGTTTCCTTTTAACAATTCCACTCATATGACCGTATCATAAACGCCAAAAGACATTTTTGCTAAAAGCTGACCTAAAGCCACCTAATCAATAACTTATGCATAAAGAAACCACACACCCTTTTGATACTATATTGTATCAAAAGGGTGTGCGGTTATGGTTGCGGAGATGGGATTTGAACCACATGACCTCCGGGTTATGAGCCCGACGAGCTACCGGACTGCTCTACTCCGCGATATATACTTTTTCAATGCCTTTATATTATATACTGCCATTCAAAAAAAATCAAGTGTTTTTTTGAATTTTTTTAAATTTTTTCTTTGCAGTATACAATGATTGGTTGTTCAAAGCTCTGACAGTCTTTTTATGCTCCGGAAACGTGAACGGACGTCTTACGCGTACAAGCCCATAATAGACCCTATACGTTAATGACGAAAACGGATAAAAATATAAAAGTATCGGCAGAAATTTACAAATTATAATTATACACAATAAATGAATATTTTTAATTTTATGCAATAGTTTTACTCAATTAATATGCCGTTGTTTTACAGATATATTTCCTCTTTGTATTTGATTATATATAATTTATTTGTGCATTTCAACAATAATCCGAAAAAATTTTTACCAATATAATACAAATCAACAAAAATGCATAAATATTCAAATTGTTATTGACAATCAAATTTAACAGAGTAAAATATAAGTTATCTAAGGAACCACTGAATAAATCACGCCTGACGGCTGAACGCACATCTTGCCCCGATATTTTCCGTCATTTTTGCCAAAAGTTCCTTGAAATACGTCAGTATTCCTGCGTCGCTTTTGGCAATCTGACGAAAAATCTCATGGTGCAATCTGCACGTTCGATTTAATCAGTGTTTCCTTGAATTTATACTTAAAGGTTTGGAATTTATGCATAAGGTATTTATAGACGGCAATCAGGGTACGACAGGGCTTAGGCTTTATGACCGTCTGAAAGAGAGAGACGATATCGAGATTATCACGATAGACGAAGATTTGCGCAAGGATAAAGACGAGCGAAGACGGCTTATAAATATGAGCGATATCGCGTTTCTTTGCCTGCCGGACGACGCTTCAAGAGAATCGGTTTCACTCTGCGATAACGAAAACACCGTCATTATAGATACCTCCACGGCTCACAGGACGCTGCCCGAATGGGCGTACGGATTTCCCGAGCTTTCCGGCAGTCACAGGAGCAAAATCAAAAATTCAAAACGCATAGCCGTTCCCGGCTGTCACGCAAGTGGTTTTATTTCGATAGTTTATCCGCTTATCGCGTCGGGAATTATGCCGAAAGACTACCCTTGCGTATGTCATTCGCTGACAGGCTACAGCGGCGGCGGCAAAAAGATGATAAATCAGTATGAGAATGAAAAAACAAACGATTTATTCGCGCCGAGGCAATACGGTCTTTCGCAGAACCACAAGCATTTAAAGGAAATGAAAGCGATAACGGGGCTTGAGTCCGAGCCGATTTTCACTCCGATTGCGGACGATTATTACAGCGGAATGTCAACCTCCGTTCCCGTATTCACAAGGCTTTTAGGCGGCGTGACGCTTCGCGAAGTTCATGATATGTTTTCTCAATTTTACTCCGATGCGAAGCTTATTTCCGTACTGCCGTTAAGCGATACCGCTTTTATTTCGGCTAACGAAATGTCGGGCAAGGACTCAATGAAAATATTTATTTCGGGAAACGACGACAGAATTTTTATCACAAGTATTTTTGACAATCTCGGCAAGGGCGCGTCGGGCGCGGCAGTCCAATGCATGAATATTTCAATGGGAATCGACGAAACCGCGTTTTTGAATATTTAATATTTTTTGTATTTTTTTTATTTAGATAATTGATAATATGTTTTATCGGAATTTTGGAAGGACGGTAATTTATGGAATATATTAACGGCGGCGTATGCGCTCCGAAAGGCTTTAAAGCGGGCGGTATCCACTGCGGAATAAGGAAAAACAAATCAAAAAAAGACCTCGCACTTATAGTAAGCGACGTTAAGGCAACGGCGGCCGCAATCTACACATTGAATCTTGTAAAAGGCGCGCCGTTGTACGTAACAAAATCGAATATATCCGACGGAAAAGCGCAGGCGGTAATCTGCAACAGCGGCAACGCAAACACCTGCAACGCGGACGGCATAGAAATTGCCGAGAAAATGTGTTCTCTCACCTCCAAAGCGCTGGGCATTGACGAAAAGGACGTTATACCAGCTTCTACGGGAGTTATCGGAGAGCCGCTAAATATAACACCAATTGAGAACGGTATGAGCGAGCTTGTAAATTCATTAAGCTCGGACGGGAGCCGCGCCGCCGCCGAAGCCATCATGACTACCGATACAAAGGTCAAAGAGTTCGCAGTCAGCTTCAATATAGGCGGCAAGGAATGCAAAATGGGCGGTATCGCGAAAGGTTCGGGTATGATTCACCCTAATATGGCGACGATGCTTGTCTTTATCACGACCGACGCCGCTATAACACCGGAACTTCTCCACAAAGCTCTCTATTCGGACGCTCAGAACAGCTTTAATATGATAAGCATTGACGGCGATACGTCCACAAACGACATGGTAGCGGTCATGGCGAACGGTCTTGCGGGCAACGATATTATAAATGAGGAAAACGAAGATTTTGAAGCGTTCAAAAAAGCGCTTGCAATGATTACAGAAAAACTATGCCGCGCTATCGCCAAGGACGGCGAAGGAGCAACAAAGCTTATAGAATGTTTCGTAAGCGGCGCAAAAGATTGGCAGACTGCGAAAACAGTCGCAAAATCCGTTATATGCTCCTCACTTTTCAAGGCGGCGATGTTTGGAGCGGACGCTAACTGGGGGCGTGTTCCCTGCGCCATAGGCTACAGCGGAGCTGATGTCGATATAAATAAGATTGATGTTAGTTATTCCTCCGAAAAAGGTACTGTCGAAGTCTGCAAAAACGGTTCAAGGGTTGAATTTGACGAAGATAAAGCCAAAAAAATTTTACTGTGCGATGAAATTAAAGTTAATGTGGAGCTTCACAGCGGAACCGCTTCCGCTGTCGCAAGAGGATGCGACTTAACTTACGAATATGTAAAAATAAACGCGGAATACAGAACCTGAATCAAACAATGAAAAGTCGGTGAAGTATAAAAATGGATAATATATCAAACGCGGGGAGAGCCGAAATTCTGACACAGGCTCTGCCTTATATACAGGCGTACAGAAATAAGACGATTGTCGTAAAATACGGCGGCAACGCCATGATAAGCGACGAGCTTAAGGACGCAGTCATAGGCGACCTCGTTCTTCTTTCCCTTATTGGAATAAAAGTCGTGCTTGTTCACGGCGGCGGCCCGGAAATCAGCGAAATGCTTGCGAAAATCGGTAAAAAATCGGAATTTATAGACGGTCTTAGGGTAACGGACAAGGAAACAGCCGACGTGGTTCAGATGGTTCTCGCGGGGAAAATCAATAAAAACCTTGTAAATCAAATTTTGAACAAGGGCGGCAAGGCGGTAGGTCTTTGCGGCGTTGACGACCATATGATAAAAGCCAAACGGCTTGATGATGTCCACGGCTTTGTCGGTGAAATAACGGATATAAACACAGAGCTTGTAACCGACCTTTTGGAAAAAGACTATATACCCGTCATATCGACAATCGGTTATGACGATAAAAACAATACCTACAATATAAACGCCGATACCGTCGCGGCGTATCTCGCCGGTGCGCTCAAAGCCGAAAGCCTTATAAATATGTCCGATATTCCGGGACTTCTTATGGATAAAAACGACCCTGATACGCTTTTAAGAAGAGTGTTTGTGAGCGACGCTCCGGAGCTTATACACCGGGGAATTATATCGGGCGGAATGATTCCCAAGATAAAATGCTGTACGGAAGCCATAAGACGCGGCGTTAAGAAAGTATTTATAATAGACGGCAGAATCCCCCATTCGATTCTTATAGAAACGCTCACCGACGAAGGAATAGGAACCATGTTTTTGGAATGAGGTAAAATTATGACTGTAACGGAAAAAGACAAAAAATTTATCGCGAATACTTACGCGAGGTTTCCCGTAACGATTGTAAGCGGCAAGGGCGCGACGGCTAAAGACGAAAACGGCAAGGAATACATAGATATGGGCAGCGGCATAGGAGTTAACAGCTTCGGCTACTGCGATAAAGAATGGATAGAAGCCGTAACGGCGCAGTTAAATAAGCTCCAGCATACCTCAAATCTTTATTATACCGAACCGGGCGTTGAACTCGCGGAGCTTTTATGCAAAAAATCGGGTATGAAAAAATGCTTTTTCGGCAATTCGGGAGCGGAGGCAAACGAATGTGCCATAAAAGCGGCGAGAAAATATTCTCTCGACAAGTATAACGACAGTGACAGAAACGTTATAATCACGCTTAAACAAAGCTTTCACGGCAGAACGCTCGCAACTCTAAAAGCGACGGGGCAGGATTCATTCCACACGATTTTCGGTCCATTTCCCGAGGGTTTTATATATTCGGAGGCCAATGACTTTGACGCGTTCGAGAGCGTATGCAATGACAAGGTCTGCGCCGTAATTATGGAAATGATTCAGGGCGAAGGCGGAGTAAATCCTCTCGACAAAATTTTTGTAAAAAAAGTCTTTGAATTTTGCTCGGAACGTGATATAATCGTAATAACAGACGAGGTTCAAACGGGAAACGGCAGAACGGGCAAAATGTACGCTTATCAAAATTATGATATTCTGCCCGACATTGCAACGACCGCCAAAGGCGTCGCGGGCGGACTTCCTATGGGCGTTTGTATGCTCGGAGAGAAGCTAAAGGACACTCTCACTCCGGGCAGTCACGGTTCGACGTTCGGAATGAACCCGGTAATCGCGGCGGGAGCCGTAAGTATAATAAAAAGAATTGACGACAAATTTTTATCGGAAGTCGTAAAAAAGGGCGAATATATAAAATCAAGGCTCGGAAATTGCAAAAACGTTAAAAGCGTTTCGGGCATGGGACTTATGCTCGGAATCGAAACCGAAAAGGACGCGAAAGAAGTCGTTGCAAAGTGTATCGAAAAGGGCGTACTGCCTCTTACGGCGAAAACAAAAATAAGACTTCTGCCGCCGCTTAATATTACTTACGATGAGCTTGAAAAGGCTATGGACATTATAACGGAGGTTATTGACGAATGAAACATTTACTAAAGCTCGGCGACCTTGACGAAAAGGAAATACTTTCTGTTCTCAACCTTGCCGACCAGCTTAAATATGAAAAAAAGAACGGTATAAAGCATCATCATCTTGAGGGTAAAACTCTCGGAATGATTTTCGCGAAATCCTCAACAAGAACAAGAGTATCGTTCGAGGTCGGAATGTACGATCTCGGCGGTTCCGCTTTGTTTTTAAGCAACGCCAATACTCAGCTCGGCAGAGGCGAACCTATCGAGGATACTGCCAGAGTGCTTTCCCGTTATCTTGACGGAATTATGATTAGAACCTTTGAGCAGGAGGAAGTTGAAAAATTAGCCGAATACGGCTCTGTTCCCGTTATCAACGGTCTTACGGATTATTGCCATCCCTGTCAGGTTCTCGCAGACCTTATGACTATACGCGAATTTAAAAACACCTTTAAAGGTATAAAATTAGCGTTTATCGGTGACGGGAACAATATGGCAAATTCTCTTATTGTCGGCGGAATTAAAGTCGGCATGGAGGTAGCCGTTGCTTGTCCCAAGGGATATGAGCCCGACGCCGATATTGTCAAATGGGCAAACGAAACGGGCAGATTTACTTTGACTTCCGATATTTACGAGGCGGCTAAAAACGCCGATGCGGTATATACCGACGTATGGGCGTCAATGGGTGAAGAGAGCGAAGCGGAGATAAGAAAGAAGGTTTTCGCCGGCTATCAGGTAAATGCCGACCTTATGAGCGTTGCAAATCCCGACGCTATGGTGCTTCATTGTCTGCCTGCTCACAGGGGTGAAGAAATCACCGCCGACGTATTTGAAGCCCATGCCAATGAAATTTTTGAAGAAGCCGAAAACAGGCTTCACGCTCAAAAAGCCGTAATGGTCAAGCTAATGAAACAAACTTCTTAAATTTTTTTTTCACAACGTGTTCACATTAATTAATGTGAGCACGTTTCTTAAAGGTCAAATTATTTACGTTTATATAAAAACAAGCCATAGGGAAACACTGAATAAATCGCGTCCTACGGGCCGAACGCACATTTTTGGCTCTTCCGACGAAAAATCTCGGTGCAGGTGCGCGGCAAAGGCGGTAGCCGTTAATTGTGCGGTGTTGCCTTAATCAGTGATTACTCAGAGAGCTTTCAATTTAAAAGGAATGATAAAAATGAAAAAAATGTACCTTGTACTAAGCGACGGTCACATTTTTGAGGGTAACGGGTTCGGTGCGGACGGAGAAACGCTCGGCGAGCTTGTATTTACCACAGGAATGGTAGGCTACATCGAAACGCTTACCGACCCGAGCTACTACGGTCAAATCGTAATGCACACTTTTCCTCTTATAGGCAATTACGGCATGATTTCGGCCGATATGGAAAGCAAAAAATCGGTTGTAAAGGGTTACGTCGTAAGGGAATGGTGCGAAATGCCCTCAAATTTCAGAGCCGAAACCGACATCGACGCGTTTCTTAAAAAGAATGGTATTGTCGCGCTGTGCGGCGTTGATACAAGAGAAATAACCAAAATCATACGCGAAGAAGGAGTTATGAACGCCTGTATAACCTCCGACCCGTCTAAAGTCGATAAAAAAGCGCTGGCGGATTACATCGTTAAGGACGCGGTAAAATCGGTAAGCTCGGGCGAAAGAAAAACATATAAATCCGACAACGGGAAATACAATGTTGCGCTGCTCGATTACGGCGCGAAAATGAATATAATAAGAGAACTTAGGAACAGGGGCTGCACCGTTCACGTTCTGCCATACAATACTAAAGCGGAGGACGTTTTGTCTCTCGGCGTTGACGGCATAATGCTGTCAAACGGTCCCGGCGATCCCGCGGAAAATGTTGAAGCTATAGCGGAGCTTAAAAAACTTCTCGGCAAAAAACCGATTTTCGGCATTTGTCTCGGACATCAGCTATTGGCTCTCGCAGCGGGCGGTAAAACCGAAAAGCTCAAATACGGTCACAGAGGCGCGAATCAGCCTGTAAAAAGACTTTCCGACGGCAGAGTGTTCATAACGAGCCAGAACCACGGCTATGCCGTAATAGGTTCGTCGATAGATGAAAAAATCGGAAAAGTCAGTTTTGTGAACGCAAACGACGAAACGTGCGAGGGCGTTGAATATCCCGATTACAACGCTTATACTGTGCAGTTCCACCCCGAAGCGTGTTCGGGTCCCGTTGACACAAAATTCCTGTTCGACAGATTTATTAATATGATGGGAGGTCATGCGTAATGCCGCTCAATAAGGATATTAAAAAAGTATTGGTCATAGGCTCCGGTCCTATAGTTATAGGTCAGGCGGCGGAATTTGATTACGCCGGCACGCAGGCCTGCCGTGTTCTTAAAAACGAGGGACTTGACGTTGTACTTGTCAACTCGAATCCCGCGACAATAATGACAGACAATGCGCTCGCGGACGAAATTTACCTTGAACCGCTGACGGAAGAAACGGTCATGCGCATAATCGAAAAGGAAAAGCCCGATTCCGTTTTAGCGGGGCTCGGCGGGCAGACGGGACTTACAATAGGTATGCAGCTCGCAAAAAGCGGCTTTCTTGAAAAGCACGGCGTTAAGCTCATAGGCACAAACGCCGAAGCTATCGACCGCAGCGAGGACAGAGAGCTTTTTAAGGAAACGATGGAATCAATCGGACAGCCCGTCATACCGTCCGATATAGCGACAACTCCCAAAAGAGCGCTGGAGATTGCTAAGGAAATCGGCTTCCCTGTCATTATACGCCCAGCGTTCACGCTCGGCGGAGCGGGCGGCGGCGTCGCATACGACGAAGAGGAGCTTATGCCGATAGTTAACAACGGAATTATGCTCTCCCCCATCGGTCAGATACTTGTTGAAAAATATATTTACGGCTGGAAAGAAATTGAATTTGAGGTTATGCGCGACCACGCCGGAAACGTTATCGCCGTCTGTTCTATGGAGAATTTCGACCCCGTCGGTGTTCACACGGGCGACAGTATAGTTATCGCTCCCGCCGTTACTCTTTCCGATAAAGAATATCAGATGCTTCGCGGCGCGTCGCTTAAAATTATTGATTCGCTCGGAATCGAGGGCGGCTGCAACTGCCAGTTCGCTTTAAATCCTGAAACGTTCGATTACGCCGTTATCGAAGTTAATCCGAGAGTTTCCCGCTCGTCCGCTCTCGCTTCAAAGGCGACGGGCTACCCGATAGCGAAAGTCGCGACTAAAATCGCGCTCGGTTACACACTCGATGAAATCAGGAACGACGTTACAGGGCAGACCTGCGCCTGCTTTGAACCGACTCTCGATTACGTTGTGGTAAAGCTCCCGAAATGGCCGTTTGATAAATTTATTAACGCCAAACGCAAGCTCGGCACACAGATGAAGGCGACGGGCGAGGTCATGGCTATAGCTCCCTATTTTGAAGCCGCCGTAATGAAAGCTGTAAGAGGTGCTGAAATTTCGCTTGACACTCTCAATATGAAAAGACTTGCCGACCCGGAGCTTGATATAATCGAAAAGCTTCATGATGTGGACGATATAAGAATGTTCACAGTTTTTGAGGCAATAAAACGCGGCGTTTCTACAGAACAGATACACGATATTACGAAGATAGACGAATGGTTTATCGAAAAATTAAGAAATCTTGCCGAATACGAAAAGGCAATCCAATCGGGACTTACAGACGAGCTTTACCTGCAAGGCAAAAAATACGGCTATACCGACGCCGCTATAGAGCGTATAAGCGGCTGTAAAATCGTCAATAAGCGCGACGCGGTATTTAAAATGGTCGATACCTGCGGCGCGGAGTTCAAAGCTGAAACGCCTTATTTCTACTCGACATACGACGACTGCTGCGAAGCGAGGGCACATCTTGAGGGCAACGATTCCAAAAAGATTATAGTTCTCGGTTCGGGACCTATAAGGATAGGTCAGGGAATAGAATTTGACTATTCGTCGGTACACTGCGTATGGACGCTGAAAAAACTCGGTTATGAAGTCGTAATTATCAACAACAATCCCGAAACGGTTTCGACCGATTTTGATACGGCGGACAGGCTTTATTTTGAGCCGTTAACGCCCGAGGACGTATTAAACGTAATAAAAGCGGAAAAGCCCGAGGGCATCGTCGTGGCGTTCGGCGGTCAGACAGCGATAAAACTGACAAAGTTCCTTGACGAAAACGGCTTTAAAATTTTGGGAACGTCGGCGGAGGGCATTGATATTGCCGAGGACAGAGAGCGGTTTGACAAGCTTTTAGAGAAATTCAACATCAGACGTCCCAAGGGTATGGGCGTTATTACCATGCAAGAGGCAATTGACGCGGCGCATACGCTTGGATATCCCGTGTTGCTCCGTCCGTCTTACGTTATCGGCGGTCAGAATATGACTATCGCATACAATGACGATGACGTAAGGCAGTATATGGAAATAATTCTTTCGGGAAAAATAGAAAATCCCGTGCTTGTCGATAAATATATGATGGGCTCCGAACTGGAGGTAGACGTTATTTCCGACGGCAAGGACGTTCTTATCCCCGGAATTATGCAGCATATCGAGCGCGCGGGCGTTCACAGCGGCGACTCGATAGCAGTATATCCGCCTTACAATCTGCGCGACACAATGAAGCAGACTATTATAGACTGCTCGACTAATCTCGCGCTGGCTCTCGGAACAAGGGGACTTGTAAACATACAATATCTTATTTACGATAACGAATTATACGTTATCGAGGTAAATCCGAGGGCTTCGAGGACGATTCCTTATATCAGCAAGGTTACAGGCGTTCCTATGGTCGATATAGCGACAAGGGTCATGACGGGCGCTGCTCTTAAAGACCTCGGCTTCGGAACGGAACTGTATAAAACTCCGCCTTATTTTGCGGTCAAGGTTCCCGTATTCTCCTTTGAAAAGCTGCTTGACGCCAATTCAAGCCTCGGTCCGGAAATGAAATCTACGGGCGAAGTTTTAGGCGTAGGTAAAACTCTTGAGGAAGCTCTTTTTAAAGGGCTTGTTTCGGCGGGCTTTGAAATTCCGTCAAAATCATTTAAAAACGACGATTTGGGCGTTTATATCACCGTAAAAGATGCGGATAAAACAGAAGTGGTGCCGCTTGCAAAAAAATTCAGCGACCTCGGTCTTAAAATCTACGCGACTAAGGGCACCGCCGAGGCTATACGCAGCATTGATATTGACGTTACCGAGGTCAATAAGCTTTACGATGATTCCAACACAAGCCTTGACCTTCTCGAAAGCGGAAAAATCAAATACATAGTTTACACAGGCACTCCGCTCGACGTTATCGACGATTTTATAAAGCTCCACAGGCGCGCGCTCCAGCTCTCCGTAGCGACACTTACTTCGCTCGACACGGCGAACGTTATGGCGGATATCATCGCGAGCGGATTCAATCAGGGAAATACGGAGCTTGTGGACATCAACAACATGAGAAAAGCTCCGATGAAGCTGAAATTTGCCAAAATGCAGGGCGCGGGCAACGATTTTATATTCTTCGACAACCTCGACGGAAAAATTATTTCACCCGAGGTTCTTGCGATAAACTTCTGCAACAGGCATTACGGAATAGGCTCGGACGGCATTGTGCTTATTGAAAAATCCGACGTTGCCGACGCTAAAATGATAATGTTCAATAAGGACGGCTCAAAGGGCTATATAGCGGGCAACGGTTTAAGGTGCGCCGGAAAATATCTTTATGATAACGGAATTATAAACAAAACGCATATGGTAATTGAAACGCCCGTCGGACTTAGGAATATACACCTATACACCGAAAACGGCAGAGTAAAATCCGTAAAGGTCATGATGGGCAAGGCGGAGTTCAGGTCGGAAAAGATTCCAACCGTTATTCCTGCGGACAAAGTTATTGATTACCCAATCACAATAGCTGGCAAGGAATACAACGTTACCTGCATTTCCGTGGGCAATCCTCACTGCGTTGTTTTCGCCCAGCATATCGACGCTCTTGACCTTAAAGAGATAGGCCCCGAATTTGAAAACGCCGATTATTTCCCGGAAAAAATCAATACGGAATTTGTAAGCGTGGTCAACAGGCGGACAATGCGCATGAGAGTATGGGAGCGCGGAAACGGAGAAACTTACGCCTGCGGAACGGGAGCGTGCGCGGCTGCGGCCGCGGCGTGCGAGCTCGGTATGTGCGATAAAAACGAGGATATAACGGTAAAGCTCAAGGGCGGCGACCTTACGGTCAATTACACAGACGGAAATCTCACCCTTACGGGCAATACAAGCCTTATATTCGAGGGTATTATAGAATATTGAGCAAACACGGTATGCGGGACTGTATCGCTGTTTGACGCAGTCCCGCTTTGAGAAAAATTTATTGTTTGGAAAACAGGTAAAACAGAAAATAATAAAAACTGTGATTCGAGGAAAGCTATGGAATGTGAACTTACAAATATGATAATGATAGAAAATCCCGAAACTCATGAGGTTCTCGCTCTGAATCGGGTAAAATCGTGGACGGGCGTTTCTTTTCCCGGAGGACACGTCGAAAAGGGCGAGAGCTTTACACAAAGCGTCATAAGAGAGGCGAAAGAAGAAACAGGACTTGATATAAAAAATCCGAAGCTCTGCGGAATAACACATTGGTGCCACAGGGATTCGGACGCGAGATACATAGTCGCACTTTACAAAACGAGTGAATACAGCGGCGAAATCCTCGATAAAACCGAGGAAGGCAGTATTTTCTGGGTTAATAAATCCGATTTTGACAAATACAAATTATCTCCGAATTTTGACGGTTATTTAAAGGTTTTTCTGAGTGATAAAAACGAATCGTTCGGCTTGTACGATGATAATAACGAGGACGATATGATTGTTCTTTGAGGTAAAAACGGATATGGATACAGACACAAACAAAAAGGACGAACACCAATTTAAAATAATGACCGAAACGCCGATTCCGCGCCTTATAGCGAAATTGGCGGTGCCGACCACCATAAGTATGCTTGTTACATCTATATACAACCTCGCCGACACGTTTTTTGTTTCAAAGCTATCGACAAGCGCGAGCGGCGCGGTCGGTATTGTATTTTCGCTTATGACGATAATACAGGCCGTCGGATTTACTCTCGGTATGGGTTCGGGCAGTCTTTTATCGAGAAGGCTCGGCGAAAAGGACAAAAAAGCCGCCGATATGTATGCGTCCACCGCTTTTTATACGGCTCTCGCTCTCGGCGCGGTTATTACGGTAATCGGTCAAATTTTCACCCGTCCGCTTATGTCGTTGCTCGGCGCGACGGATACTATTATGGAATACGCCGTGGCATACGGAAATTACATTATCTGGGCGGCTCCGATAATGTGTACGTCTTTCGTTATGAATAACGTTCTGCGCTCGGAGGGAAAAGCCGCTTTCGCTATGATAGGACTTTGTACTGGCGGAATACTCAATATAGTTCTCGACCCGATTTTTATATTCACGCTCGGAATGGAAACGGCGGGCGCGGCTCTCGCTACGCTTATCAGCCAAAGCGTGAGCTTTATACTGCTTTTATCAATGTTTTTGCTAAGAAAAAGCAATATATCATTGAATCCGAAAAATATTTCATTTAAACCGAAAACATATTTTGAAATTGTAATAACGGGCTTCCCGTCGCTCAGCCGTCAGGGGCTTGCGAGTATCGCCACGGTCATGCTTAATACCGCCGCAAGACCTTACGGCGACGCGGCGATAGCGGCGATGACGATAGTTACAAAGGTTTGTATGCTCGTTCTATGCGTTTGCCTCGGCGTAGGTCAGGGATTTATGCCCGTTGTCGGCTACAATTACGGCGCGAAAAGATTCGACCGCGTCCGCAAGGCATTCGCATTTACCGTAACGACGGACACAATAATAATGACTTCGCTCGGAGTTGTATTGTTTATTTTCGCGTCGCATATTATGATGATTTTCAGAGCCGAGGACCCCGAGGTAATAAAAATCGGAACGGCGGCAATGAGGGCGCAGTGCTACGCCATGCCGTTTATGGCGACTAACGTATGCGTAAACACCACTCTGCAATCGCTCGGCAAATCGGTAAGGGCGACAATACTCTCCTGTTGCCGTCAGGGAATATTTTTCATTCCGCTTATACTTTTGCTTCCGAAACTCATCGGACTTACGGGAATTGAATTTACTCAGGCGGTGTCCGACTTTCTGACGTTTCTTGTAAGCGTTCCTTTCGGAATATGGTTTTTCAAAGGGCTGAAAAAAGAGGAAAAAAACATTCAAAACAGCGATTAACAGCGATTAAGAGAGATTGCAACCGTCGGTTGCGGATTTTCCAAGCCGTGTTGGTAGACTTTTGTCCTTTGGAATGCTATTCTTAAGGCAACACCGCATAATTATTGTCGTGCAGATGTGCCATGAGGTTTTTCGTCAGATTGCCAAAAGTGATGCAGGAATACTGCCGTATTTCAAGGAACTTTTGGTAAAAATGACGGAAAATCTCGGTACATATGCGCGGCAAAGGCGGCAGCCGCTAATTGTGCGGTGTTGCCTTAAAGCACCCTATTCGGAAAGGAAAAAATATTATGACCTTAGGCGAAAAAATTTATTCTCTGCGCATAAAAGCGGGATTTTCACAGGAAGATCTCGCCGAAAAAACAGGCGTATCGCGTCAATCCGTTTCAAAATGGGAAACAGATTCCGGCGTTCCGACTCTCGATAAACTGATTCAGCTTTCAAAAATTTTCGGTATTACCTTGGATGAGCTTGTCGGAAATGACAATGTAAAAAGCGATTCAGATAATGGCAATGAGGACAATTCCGAAGCAATAAATAACAACGCCGGCAGGCCGGAATATGAATCGGCGTTTAACAATAATTATTTTATTAATACGGCGGATAATAATGAAAGAAATCACATATCGGCAAAAAAAATTATCGGAATCATTTTTGTAGCCCTGTCTACTTTGAGTATTATCTTTTCTCTGATTTTCATGATTTTCACCGGCAATAATACTGTTCCTATCATTTTTTTATCGGTATTTTTGCTTATTTGCGGAATTTTATGTCTTATAATTAAAAAGAATTCTGTGCTTGCGATTTCGGTAATAGTTCTGATTCTTGTTTTTATATTTTTCAGCATATTTTTTGCAGGATTTTCATACGGGATATTGCGGACTGAAACGCAACATGAAGTGTATTCATTTACCTACGATGCTACGGCTTAATCCCGCTCACGGCCAGTACCGTACTGCTGCTGAAATCCCAAAGCTTTTGTCCGTTTTTATATTTTTCTATACGCTCGTCAAAGCGATTGTTTATAAGCTTCAACAATCTTCCTTTTTCGGCGTCCGACAGAGCGTCGGGCGCTATTTTTAACGCTTTTTGCACAGAAGAAAGTACTCCGATTCGTCTTGAATTTATCTGTTTCATAGCGGTTTCGTCGGACACGTCGGCGCTGTCTGGTGCGTAATCCATAACCGTAAACATCTTTACGCTTATATTTCCGAATCCGGCTTTTTCAAGCTCTTTCGGGTATTCGTGTTCGTCGATTTCGTATTTTCCGATATCGTGTTCGGCGTCGAAATTCTTAGCTCTGCCCCACGCCTTTTCAAAAAGCGATAATTCTTCGCCGCACATCTGCGGAAAATTCCCGTCCTTTAAGCCGAGCCTTGTACGAACCGACAAAACCGTTATTCTGCCGCCTTTTTTCAGAACTCTTTTTTGTTCCTTGTAAAACGGCTTGTGAGGTATATGCTCCGCTACTGTATGAGAATAGCATAAATCAAAGGTTTCATTTTCAAACGGCAAATCCAGCGCATCGCCGCGCGTGAAATTACAATTAATACCCAATTCAATTGACTTTTTCTTTGCGAACTCAATATGCGCCGTATCAAGGTCGATTCCCGTAATATCAGTATCGGGAATATATTTTTTAATTTTATGGCAAAACGCGCCGCCCGCGCAGCCGATTTCTAAAATTTTACCGCCGCTTTTCGCTCCGATTGCGGAAAGCCATAAATCTTTATTTGCATCTGTAAACCTTAAATCTCGGCTCAAATAAAGCTCTTCGGTTGTCTGAATATAGTCCGACCAAAAATTTTCCATTCTCTTATTCCTTTCCAAAGACAAAAAATCCGCCGAAAATTGCTTCGGCAGGGATTTTTGCAATTAATTTACACAATTTCAATTAAAATACGAAATCGTTTCGTTAGCGTCCGACTTAATGAACTGCGGATAAAGCGGATTTGTATTGACCGTGGGCTGACCGTCATACGCGAGAATCCAGAAAATCATATCGCTTAAATCGGAGCCGTACGTGCCGATAACGTGTCCCGCATCTTTAACAGCCCATGTGTAATCGGGGAACAGCGCTCCCGATAAATCGACGCAGCGGTCAGGCGATAGTTTTTCGGGATTTGCCGCTACATAATCGTCGCCGAGAGTTGAGCCGGTTTCGGAAACCACGGCTCTGCCGAGCATAAGCGGCGATTCAAGCGTTCCGTCGCTCTGCCATATCGCGGATTCGTAAACGGGAATCATCTGCGTATTATACGCCGCTATGACCGCGACCTTTACGCCTTTTTCGGGCAGCGACAAAATTATATCATCGGAAGCCGCCGCTATTTCCTGCAACTTATCGGCTTTCGCGATAAGTCCGGCATATTCCGCCTTTAGTTCGTCGGTCGGGAAAAGATAGTCTATACACTCATCGTAATCCTCATGCTGAACGATGGACCAGAACCCGGGAAGCGTAGCGAACGTATCAATAAGGAATTTATCGTAAATTTCATCTTTATACTTATCTACAATGCCCATGGCGAGCTTTGACGCGAGCTTGAAAACGCCGAGAAAAGAAAGAACTTTAAGAAAGAAATTTGATTTAATGTAATTGCCCGCGAAATTATAAAGCATATTCTCGGTAATCAGTACCTTACCTCTGAAAAGGTCGGTCGCGACGTATGTTCCGCAGAAAGTCGATGAATCGAAAACAACGGAATTAAGGCTGTCCGTACCGTATTCGTACATATAGCAGTCGGTCACGATTCCGCCCATGCTGCAGCAAATAAGGTCAACCTTATCCGTGTTGTGTTCCTTTTTAGCCAGCTCTACCATAGCGTTCAGCTTATCTGCCGTATCGCTCGGGTCAAGCCGCCAGTCATAGGAAAGATAATACACGTTATCAGCGCCGTACCGGTCGACAACTCCGTGCAAAAGACCCAACTCATCTCCGTTATAGCCCTCGTAATCCTTTTTAAGGTCGGGATAATTGCTCACCGCGAGAGGGTACTCCGGCGCGGATACGTTATAAAGCGAATCTCCGTTTTTGTCGCCCGACATTGTGCCGAGCATACCGTCTACAAACTCCAGAACAGCGTCAACATTAAGGGTATATTTTGTAAGGAAAGTAAAGGTTAGTCCGCCTATGAGCTTCATAATCTCCGAAAAACCGGGTGAAGCAATGCAGCTTTTTTGATTTCCCGTTCCGTAATCCAAATAAAGACCGTTGAAATTTATCCCTCTTACTATAACCAACGGATATTCATAGGTATAATTTTCCGTTTCCCGTTCGTTTTCCGCAAAAGCCGGAATTACCGTTCCGAAAACAAGAAGAATTGAAATAAAAACACACAAAAGCTTTTTCATACACAATTTCCTTTCATGCTTTGATACACTTAAATATATCATATTAAGAAAATAAATGCAATATAATAACATAAATTTAACATTTTTATTTGTTCATCTCCGCGTCAAACCGGAATTTAAGGCAATACCGCATAATTATTGTCGTGCAGATGTGCCGTGATATTTTTCGTCAGATTGACAAAAGTGACGCAGGAATACTGACGTATTTCAAGGAGCTTTTGGCAAAAATGACGGAAAATATCGGTACAGATGCGCGGCAAAGGCGGTAGCCGCTAATTGTGCGGTATTGCCTTAAGAAAACACTGATTAAATCAAACGTACAGATTGCGCCATCGGATTTTTCGTCAGATTGCTATACAGAGAACGCCCAAAAGTCGACAGGCTAATTACGGAAAATATCGGGGCAAGATGTGCGGTCAGTCCGTAGGAGTGATTTAATCAATGCTTCCTTAATAATTTGATTATATTCCTAAAATGTAAAATCCATTATATTTTTTTGCTATGTTCAACCAATTAATCAAGTATTCATAATCCAAAGGTTTTTCCTTGTGCAGTTTTTCGATAACAGAATCTAATAATGACGGAGCATAATAATTTATTCCATATATATCAATCACTCCGCTTTTTAAATTATTGTAAATTCCACAGTTGAAAATTCGGCTGTATTCTCGGTAAAAAACATTCGCATCGCAGATATACAGGGATTCATTCTGCCAATGATTGATATTGTCTACTGCCACTATATCTTTTATTTCAGTTTCAACAGGTAATTTGCAAAATTGCAACTCAATAAACTTAGAACCGCCGTATTTTCTTCGTTCTTTTTGTGAATTAAAACAAAGGAATAACATTATAACATCTCCGTAGACTGCGATTTACTTGTTATGAAGCACAGCACAGCCGTGAGCGGGCAATTCAATTTCAAAGCTTTTACCCGAATAATTTTTACCCGTCCACACTTCTTTAAAATCGAAATCCGTTCCGCCGTAAAACTGCTTTAAGCCGTCCATATCGACTTTTGCGGTTTTTGAACTTTTTGATTTATTATATACGCAAACGGCAATTTTTCCGTTTTCAAGATTTTTGACAAGATAATCAAACGCTTTTGCTTTTTTGTATCTGACGCACTGTTTGCCGAGCTTGTCCTGATTTATCGCAATCATATCGGGATTTTTGAGTAAATCGAGAATATCCTTTTTGTTTTCGTCCCCGACAAGCTGTCTTATATCGTTGCCGAGAATAAGAGGAGATGCCATCATGCACCAAAGAGAAAAATGCGTTTTGTTTTCCTCATATGTAAGCTTACCGTTGCCGACCTCGAGCATATCGGGGTCGTTCCAATGACCGGGTCCGGCATATTCGGCAAGCGCGAGAGTTTTATTGTAAATTATGTTTATCCACGGCCAATAAGTAGTTATATCGCGCGTCGTCCGCCAGAGATTACCGGCGTTCCATGCCCAGTTTTTAGGCTCGTTCACTCCCCATTCGCATATCGAATAGGTTATTTTTTTATCCTTCGAGGCGTTTTTCAGTTCGTTTCCCATTCGCTTATACTGGATATACGAACTGTCGGCTCTTGTACAGACGGGATTAAAAATCTGTATTTTATTCTCTCCCTTTTTTACGCTTACTTTAACTTGATACCTGCCCGAAGGGCTCCATGCGTCCGTTTCGGGAATAAGCATTTCATAATAATTATCGTTAAGCGCGATAACGATGTACTTATCGTACTTGCCCGATTTTTTTATTACGAGCGTAAGCGCGCACGATTCGTCGTTTCCGCCGCAGTTAAATTCAAATGACGCTCTCCCCTTCCCGTGACCGAGAAAGCCTATATATTTTCCCGTTTCAAGCTTTGAATCCTCCGATATGCGGGCAAGTCCCGACAGCTTCGCTTTATCGGCGGTCAAGTTTATAACGCCGCTGTTTGTTTTCAGTTCAATTCGTTCGACAAGAGGCGCGACCGACGGAATTGTCTTATTATGGCAAAAATCATATTTAAAATATTCTATTCCCCAGTCGGCAAACGTTTCGGCGTCACGCTTTTCAAAACCAAGACTTGCGGGTAAATCCTCACAGGTATATTCGCCGTTGGAAGTGTACAAACCTACCTTAAGACCGAGGGAATTGACCTTTTGCACAAGCTGTTTTATGCCCGACGGGAAGCGCATTAAATCGCCCTGCAATCTGCCGTTTTCATCTCTTAAAGAGGAATGCCAGCAGTCGTCGAGATTGACATATTTGTAACCCGCGTCGGCAAGCCCGGTAGCTTTGAGCGCCTCAGCCGTTTCAAATATAAGATTTTCGTCGATATGGTTTCTGAACGTATTCCAGCTTGACCAGCCCATAGGCGGCGTTAAAGCGTCGCCGCCGTCATAATATTTCTTAGGAACATTCATTGTAAGCCGCGATTTGTTCATATGCTGTTTTATAACGCAGAACGGACAAATTCCCTGCTTTTTTTTATGATAGCACCAGAGCGCAAAAGCGGCGGCGGATAAAACTATAAGTATAAGTATTAAAAGCAAGATATATTTTACCATTATAATTAATGCTCCTTAATATTTTATTAGAAAAATCATAATATTAACACGAATAAAAAGCAACACTAAAAAACACAATTTAAGACAATACTATAGTGTGTTTACACTCTAATCATTATCATTGCAAATTATAAACTTTTCCAGCGCCTGAGCCACGCCGCCGTCTTTCGCGTCGCATGATATGTAAGTACAGATTTTTTTAATCTCGTCAACAGCGTTGCCCATAGCAACGGAAATTCCCGCGTCTTTCAGCATATCCTCGTCATTGGAGCTGTCTCCCATCGCTATGCAGCGCTCTTTCGGGATTCCGAGATATTTTAATATTATTTTCATTCCCGGCGATTTTCCGAAGCCTTTGGGAACGAACTCGGCATAGCTTCTATGCTGATACATTATGTTTGTTCTTCCGAAATATTCAAATTCCTCTGCGGTCAAATGTCCGCCTACATACATTTTTGAAATTCGTATTTTATTATAGACCGTATTAAAATCATCGGGGCTGTGAACAAGATATTCGGCGTTTCTTGCTTTTCCCGGATTTATCCACAGCATAACGTCCTCGCCCTCAAATCCGATTTCACGGCCGTCGCCCATGAACCAATCTGTTATGATTTTTAATTCGTTTATGTTCATAGCCTCGCTGAGTATTCTTTTTTTACCTATCCGCAAATCGGTTCCCATACCGGCGACAACGCCGTCTACCGGCACTTCTTTAAGAATTGAAAGCGGAATACAGGCGTGCGAACGCGCTGTGTTTATAAACACGTAATTTCCCATGCTTCTTACGCGCTTTATTGCTTCGATATTGGACTTCGGCACTGCGCCGTCCGATAACAGCGTATTGTCTATATCAAGAAATACCGCATATTTTTCTTTTTTCATAAATACGCCGCCTGCCTTTTTATTCTTTAAACGTCGGGTCGCTCGTTAATCCCTCTATAACTTTGGAATAGAGCATAACAGGATTATTTAAAAATGCGCGCTTCATGTTTTCGGCCTGCATAAAATCCGTTACAAAAACGGAAACTCTGAGCAGTTCGTCGCTGCCTTTTGCGTCCGATATACCCGAATGCATAGTTATATCAAGACGATATTTTTTATTGTCAAGTCTTGTTACGGAAACGTCGTTTTCTCTTTCTCTCTTTTCATAAAGAAGCGTAAGCTTTGCGGCCTTTACCGCTTTGTTTTTTATATATACTGAAAGCTCCTTTTCAAGCTCCTTTGCTATCTGTACACCCTTCTCCGTAACGTTCAAAACGGAATTTTCGCCCGGCTCCGAGCTTGTCAGCGCTCCTACCGTTATAAGGTCGTCTATAGCCTGACTTATTTCAAAGTAATTCGCCACTCCGTTATCGTAAAGAGCGGATTGCAGCGCTTCCCTTGTCATTGACGCACCGATATCATTTAAAACATAGCATATTATTATTCTTATCTTTTCCGTGCTTCGGATTCCGCCTACGGTATCGTCAACAGGAAACGCGTCAAGCTTAAAATCCATAGTCCGTTCCTCTCTTTTCAGCGTTTTTATGTACTATACTTACAGATTTACAGGCTGTGTTTACAAATTCGCAAGGTCATAGGGTGTTCTCTGATAAACGAAATAGTTAAGCCAGTTTGTGAACAAAAGAATACCTGTGCTGCGCCACTTCAATAAAGGAGCCTTGCGTTCGTCGTCATCGGGAAAATAATTATACGGTTTTTTTATCGGCAGACCCTTTTCCTTATCTCTGAAATACTCCTTTGCGAGAGTATCCGCGTCGTATTCGGAATGACCGGTAGAATAGAAATTTCTGCACTGCATATCCGACAGCAGATGAACGCCCGCGATTGCGGAATATGACAGCACCTGCAAATCCTTTACCCTCGCTATATCTTCCATTCTTGTTTCCGTATGGCGCGAATGAGGCACAAAATAAGTCTGGTCAAGCCCTCTCATAAGAGGGTGGAGCAAATCGAGTGGATAATGCTCGAACACTCCGAACATCTTTTCCCTGAGCGGATATTTTTTTATCCCGTACCTGTAGTACATTCCCGCCTGAGCGCCCCAGCATATATGAAACGTCGAGTAAACGTTAGTCTCCGCCCAATCGAAAACCGCGCACAGCTCTTTCCAGTAATCGACTTCTTCAAACTGCAAATGCTCAACAGGCGCTCCCGTTACTATCATACCGTCGAACTTTTCATTTTTTACGTCGTCAAACGTTTTGTAAAATTTTGTAAGATGAGCTTTCGGCGTATGCTTCGCTTCATGGGTCGCAGTCTGCATAAGCTCCACTTCGACCTGAAGCGGAGTGTTGCTTAGAAGTCTTAATATCTGTGTTTCGGTAGCTACTTTTGTGGGCATGAGGTTAAGAATCAGAATTTTAAGCGGTCTTATATCCTGAGAAGCAGCTCTCTGCTCGGACATTACAAAGACGTTTTCTTTTTCAAGAAAAGCTCTCGCCGGCAGTTCGTTCGCTATTTTTATAGGCATTTTGTTTTTCTCCTTACGTCTTACGTCGTTTTGACCTTATACAATCATTTGTGTCAATACTTTACTTTTACGAAATCATAAGGTCCCACTACAATATTATCGGGCGTTTTTACAACGCTTCCCGTATAGTTTACATATATTTGCGAGCCGTCCGAATAAGTTGTTTTATATACTCCCGAAACGGCTTTTCCGTCCGCGTCCGCGGTTATTTTGCTGTGAGCGGTAATGGTATCGTCGGTAAGCTCCGACAGAATTTCGGCAGCTTCATTATAAAAGTTTATCACGTCCGAAAAACCGTCCGATGTAATATATCCGCTGTAACAAAACACGCTGTTTTCATTGAAAACCCATTCAAACATGGGAACCGCGCCGTATTCTATATATTGAAGCATATCGTATTTGTAAAGCGGGTCGCCCGCGTCGATAGGCTCGCCCGAATATGAGGAGTAACCGTGCAGAACAGCTTGAGCAAACGGCACAGGCTCATACATATCGCTTTCGGGATAATAAGTATCAAAAGCCATGTCGGTTACAAATTCGGCGTTATATACGGCGTACATATTTCCGTGTTTTACAGACAGACTGCCGTAATTGAGTACGGCCCTGATTTCCTTTGATACGATTTCTTTCGCTTCCTGTCTTGTAACGCTTCTGTCGGAATAAAGCGTCATTCCCGCGTCGTTTACGGAATAACCGTCCGAATATTCGGTAAATTCACCTTCAAGAAATGAGGAAAAAAGCCCCGGCAGACTGTTCAATTTTATCAGCTTCATTTCAAAAGGAGAGCTTGAACCGTAAATTGCGGCGTTGCTCTTATTTTTGCCCTCGGCCGAGGCGGCGGAGCCGATTCTTGCCAAAAGACGGTTATTTACGTTTTCTTTGTAGCCGAGACTGTTTTCCATTGTAAAAAACCCGGGCGCTCCGCTCAGCGACAAAGCAGATTTTCCTTTTGAATAGTTTTTACCCGAGGAAAAAATATCTATATCGAGCATAAGGCTGTAATTCTGCCTTTGAGTATATTCGTAAAGCGATTCAAGCCCCTTAGAGCCGCCGAGCTTTCCGTTAACTCCCGATTTATATAAGCTGCGCTGAGCCGCGCCTCCGTTTAAAAGACCTTTGTATTTAACCGTTACGCCGTTTATTCCCTTGCCTTTGAGAGCGCTTAAAATATCCTCCGCCTGACGTGTTGTCGTAAGCGGCGTTTCGTTTTCGTCCGCTCCGTCTATCGTAAGGTAAAAGGGAAAAGCGCCGTTATTATCCTGTTTTGAGGACGACATTATTCCGTCTGTGATAAATTCCTCTCTTGCGGCGGACGCCATACCTGTATACGAAGCGGAAGAGCCCGATAAAAACTTATAAACAACAGAGATTTTACCTTTATAAGAAACGCCGTAATATATGGAATTATCATTATCGTTTTTATAAGTCGGAGTAATTCTGAATGACGCTCCCGCCGTTGCCGGAGACGACGCGTAGGGACGCGAAGCGCTGATTTGCGCCAAAGCGTCCGCATCGGTTATTATCGCCGCGAACGCGCAGTCCGAGCGCTTTACTCCGTAAACCGGAACGGAAGCGGACGCACATTCCGTTTCATTCGGAATATATGGGTCGGAGCCGTACACATTGATTTTGACATTGTCTGTGGGCGCGTCGTTCACGTCTGTATACATAACGGCTCCGCAGCCGTCGGGTACAAATATATAGTCTCCGTTCCCGCTTTCGGAATCCGAACCGAAGTACGGCATTACAGCGATGCTTTCTATAAATGCCTCCGGAGTACATTCCGCGTTTCCGAGGTCTATTGTAAGACGCACCGACTGTGCGGAAATCGTATACACGGCCGAAAACGACACATAAACATCGTCTTTTGTAATTTCATCATAATTTTTAAGGGCTGTTTCCCTGTTGTCGGACAGAGTGTAATTTACCGTGAGAGAATTATTTTCAATAATATAGTCCGCAGCTCCGAAGCATACGGAATTATCCTGAGTGTTCAGATTATATATTCCGTTTTGCGTGCAAAGACGCACCGCGAAAGCGTAAGCCTCGCCGTTGCTTTCCTTCGGCAGGGAATTCCACAGGTAATCGCCCGACTTATCCCTGACGCTTACGGAAAAATTTTTTTTGTCAATTTCAAGCTCGATAAATTCGGATTTTAAAGCGTTTAAAACGTCTCCCGAAAACGTATGAAAATCATTTCCCGCATTTTCCGTCTCTGTTTCACGTATCGCCGTTAAAACGCCGGAGGACTTTTTTGCGCATGAAGAAAACAGCAGGCATAGTAAGACCGCTAAAAGTATGCATTTGATAATTTTTGATTTGGCCCGCATTACGTGCGCTCCTTTTTATTGCCGGCAGATGACAGCAGAATATCTTTTGAAATAACATTATAGCACGTCACGCTCGGTATTTCAATATCTACATTAATTTTAGTATGCTCAATAAATTTTCACTTTTTTTTGGTTGACAATTAAGAATAAATAAAATATACTGATATTATAAAGGCAATACCGCATAATTATTGTCGTGCAGATGTGCCGTGATATTTTTCGTCAGATTGACAAAAGTGACGCAGGAATACTGGCGTATTTCAAGGAGCTTTTGGCAAAAATGACGGAAAATATCGGTACAGATGCGCGGCAAAGGCGGTAGCCGTTAATTGTGCGGTGTTGCCTAAAAATTTTCAGGTGGTATAATGTCGGGTTTAAGCGCAAATAAAAAAATATTGCTGTCCTTGCTTGTATTTATATTGATAACCGCGGCTGTGGTAGGAGTTCTGCTTATAGTTGGCGGCGGTAATAAAAAAACTCCCGCGGCGGAAGAATCGGGACTGCTATACTCGGGCGGTGCATCGGAGCGGTTTACGGACAATACCACTGCCGCATCGGAGACGGAATCAAGCACAAGACCCACCACCTCGCCCGCTATGAACGGCGGCAGCTCCTCCGAGCAGTCAAAAATTATAGAGGCGTATATTTCGGGTTCATACTATATTTCGGCGATTATGTATTCGGATTCGGACGAACCGACAGAAATGGATATGGCATTAAGAGGCTCCGATTTTCAAACTACGGTAAACGTTGAGGGTATGCGGCTGACCTGTATGTATACCGGCGGAAAAATTTATTTTTTAGATGAAAACAAGAAAAAATACATAGAATTTTCTCCGTCGCTTTTAGGTATAAGCGGAGTGGATTTGTCCGAAATGGAGGAACTGACCGAATCTTTAAGTCTTGCAAGCTATAATTTCAAGGGAGTCGAGGTCAAGGAAGCGGAGCTTAACAGCAATCACGCCGATTGCTACAGATATTATACCGATGATATGTCCGTTTATTTCTATTTTATAGGCAATGAACTTAAACAGATAGAATATGCGGACGCGGACGGCAACGTCGATATAAGAATAGAGGTAAAACAGTTTTATCCCGAATTGCCCGCGAACGTGTTCAATCTTTCGGGATTCACAAAATCCACAATATTTGATTTCTTCGGAGAATCTTTCGGGCAATAGGACGGCGGACGGAGCATATTTTTTGACGGCAGAGGTGAGAATTTGTCAGGGCTTTGCATAGGTTTCGATTTCGGAACATCGAATATGACTGCGTATGTAGAGGGAAAAGGCGTGGTTTTTTCCCGTCCGTCTGTTATCGCCTGCGACGCTCATACGGGGAAAATTCTCGCTTACGGTGAAACCGCGCTTGCCATGACGGGCAGAGCGCCCGCCTCTATTAAAATTATAAGACCTTTTATTGACGGCGTTATATCGGATATCGACACAACCGCCTCTATGCTGAAGTCCTTTGTCGATAAAGTGTGTCGGTTCACCGTACTCAAACCGAATATAATTGCCGGAGTGCCGTCGAATATCACAAGTCTTGAGAGAAAAGCCTTTTTGGACGTGCTGACCATGGCGGGAGCCGGAAAAATATGTATTATGGAACACCCGTACGCGGCGGCGCAGGGGGCAGGCGTTGCTTTTTCAAAGCCGCGCGGTACAATGGTTATAGATATAGGCGGAGGTACTGTCGATATAGCCGTTGTTTCTTTAAACGGCATAGCCGCGTCAAAGACAATCGGAAATGCGTCCGAAGCTTTTACAAACGATATAATAAGATATCTTCACAGGGAGAGAGATTTGGAAGTCGGTTATTTAACGGCCGAATATATAAAAAAAACCATAGGCGGCGCGGTGGTGAGAAGCGAGGAAATCGCGCTTGTGTCCAAGGGCAGAAACGTTGTAACGGGAACGCCGGTTAATTTTGAGATAACCTCAACGGAGGTATACTGGGCAATAAAGGAGCATATGGATTTGATACTTAAAGGTGTTAAAGATGTTTTTGCGTCGATATCTCCCGAGCTATGCGCCGATATTTATGAAAACGGTATAGTTTTAACGGGCGGCGGCTCATTGCTTTACGGTATAGACGCGTTTCTGGAAAGCGCCGCAGGAGTTCCGGTAAGGGTCGCGAAATCGCCCGGATACTGCGTTGCAAAGGGGCTGAGCAAAACCGTTCATGCAATTAAAAAGCATAAGAACAGCAGCTACGAGTTTAAATATTATGATTAATTTTTATGTTGTTTATCATTCCGCGCTCCGCAGAGCGCGAAATTTCTTTTGCCTTAAAAAATACTTTATCGAATATTAATTTATCTTTTTCGACAAGTTGTGCAGTCCTTTGTGGCTGTTTTTTATTCACCGTTTATTATAAGATTTTTAATTCTCCGTCGGCAAAAAAAGAGGTGAAAATATAAATTGAAAATAAAAAAAATTTGAATAATTTAAAAATTTTGATAAATTTTAATAAATTAGGTGTGCTATAAGGTGATTTTCACCTTATAACGTGTTTACTTATTTTCTCGAATAACATATTATAATAGTAAAAGTTTTAGCAGGAGATGATATTATAAATGAAAACAATGACAAAAAAAGCGCTTTCAATCTTAATGACCTTCGTTATGCTTTTAAGCTATTTATCGGTGGGTCTTATGTTCATCCCCGGTCTGATAGCTTATGCGGAGGACAGCGAACCGACCGAACAAGCCGAGGCTATTGACGGAATAAAAGAAGATACGGAGGAACCCGAAGCTAAAGCGGAAAAGACCGCGCCTATAGCAAACTCGGCAACTGCGCCGATAGCTGTTACAAAAGTAACCTACACTTCATATAATTCAACGCCGGAATATGTAAATGCGGAGTTTTATTATGACGGAGTAACACCTCTTGTTAAAGATATTGCTGTTGCTGAAGCTGATGGTTCAGATAGACCAAAAGCACAGCTAAAGGGTGATACATTTGATCCGGGATGGTTTCAAAGCAAAATTCATTATTCAGAATATATTTGGGATGAAAAAGGTCCATGGCCAAATATTATTGACAAAGATTTAAATGATGGTGCTAAGGGACAATATATTTATATGGGATACAGTACTACCAATAATCCTAATGAAGCAATAACGGGTTTAATGTTTTGGAATGGTTCCGGAATCAATTGGGACACATATAAACAGGTTACCGTAAACGACAAATCAATTGATGTTTTTCCTGTGCGTAAATGGGAAAAAGCTCGTGAAGTGGTTATTGACTTAAATCTTGGCGCCGGCGGCGATTATATTTATGCCTATTATGCAACCGATCATCATGCAGGTACGCCGCTTGTAAGCATAACTTGGGAAAAAGGCTCAACAAGTGAAAATGCTGCTAATAATTATTTTGTAGGCAAATGGATGGATTCCCAAGGAGGTTCAACCGCGGGAACAGCCGCAAGCATGAATGCAGGAAAAAAGGATAATATATTTATATATTATACAACGCTCCCCACTGTTGATACAACCGCTCTCAGAGCAAAAATGGACGAAGCCGTTACATATATAAACTACTATAATAACGGCGAGAGAAACTATTCAAAATCTTCCATAGATAATCTTGTAACCGCGCTTAACGATGCGGCGAACGTAACAAACGATTATGACTCTGACGCATATTCAACAGCGTATAATCAGGATGCAATAACCTCAAAAATTACTCCTATTCAAAACGCACTTGATAATCTTGAACTCGCGGTACCGCTTGACGCAACAACAAACGGAGGAAAATTGTCCGCAGGCACGCCCGATACAATTAATATAAAAATAGGTACAAAAGACAACCCGTCCGAACCTGTCAACAATTTAAGCAATTATCTTGCGGAAAAAGACGGCTGGACATTTTCGGGCTGGGATAAATCAGCAGATAAAACCTCAGGTTCGACCTCTGCTGTTTACGGCGTAACATTTAACGACAAGCTGTACGCATCATACAGTCTTAAACTTAAACCCGTATATCATTATCTTGATGCAAACGGTGTTGAACAGACATTCTCGCAGAATGAAACAACGATACACAACAACGATACCCAAGGCGAAGTGAGCGTAGCCTCGTTTGACGGATTGCCCGAAAAAGTGACGGTAAACGGCAAAGAATGGAACCTCCTGACAAGAGGTTGGAACACGGACACAAAACCCACGTTACCCGCCGAAGCAACGGCAACTGTCACTGTATCGGCGAGCGAACCTCACAAGGATTATTACGCCGTATATTGGGCTTACAGAATTTTTTACGAAAATAATATAGAAGCCATTAACGAAACCCTTGACGATTCATATCAGTTTATGAGTGTGAACGGCACACTCTCGAACGTAAGAATTCACACATATGAGGAGCTTAAAGCAACGGAAAGACCCGGATTTGAATTTGTAGGCTGGTCAGCGACCGAGGGCGGAAAGCTCGACGACACATATAAACCCGGCACAGTATTAACCGCGCCGGACAAAGATATAAAGCTTTACGCCGTATGGCATATAACCAATGGTGCGTTAAAACAGGATACGTTTGTTATGGACTTCGGTCTGCCGTTCCGCGAAGCCGCGCTTGAGCTTGACGACATAGGCAGAAACAGAGGTGCGCACATTGAAATCGTAGCGATAGCCGAAGCTCCCGCGGATAAGACACAGGCGGACAAAATTTTGAACGAAGAATTGATACCCTCCACAGAGCTCAATTCTAAGTTCATAATTGATAAAAACAATCCGCAACTTATACCCATATTAGACAGGATAAAAGACCCCAATTCAGACAACAGAATCGCCGTACTGGGCAGAGGCGACAGCTCAAACAACGAGAAAAAAGACGTAAGCGGCGGCACTTTCCGTCTTATGAAAGAAGCGACCGAGAACGGTAATATAGATTCTGTCACCGGCTTAAGAGAACAGTATTATATCAGATATTGGCCTTCGTCGGCTATGACAAGTCCCGACAGAATTTTTTACGCGGTTAAATACACATCTCCGGGCGGCGAAGTCAGCTATGCTTATTCCACGGTTACTGTTCTTCCCGCAACAAGCGTATATTATGAGGACAGTATTAACGTTACGGTAACCTCCAACGGCGTAGAGCACACAGTCGATGAGCTTATATCTTACCACGACGGCAAAATATCGACAGGTACGCCCATACAGCATAATACCGACGACAATCACCTTGCGCTCGAGCATAAGGTCGGCGAATGGTTAAGACGCGGCGACACGGAATACCAGCTTCCCACTCTTACAAACTACAATGCGTCAACGTCCGAAGCAGCCAATTCCAACGGTATTTTCCAAACCGACAGCAACTATGGATATATTGATGTTTATAACCAAGATCATTACCGTGAAGTACCCAATCCCGACGGAAACGGAACAACGACTTACAAAAACAGCTACTCTATGGGTTCAACTCACTATGTTGAGGTAGGCCCCGAAAACAATCCCAATGTACTTTACAGTAAAGGTACCGAACCCGGCAGTTGGCCTTACGCGCAGTTCACTTTCGCCGGAACAGGTTTTGACGTAATAAGCGTTATAGGCTATACAACCGGCACTATTGAAGTAAAAGTTTATAAAGGACTTCCCGATGCGGACGGTAATATTCCTGAGGGCAGCGAGCTTGTATCTTCAATGCTTATAGACACATACTATACCTACACGATTAACAAAAACGGCGAATGGGTTCCCGATGAAGCCAGTAAGGAAGCTCTTTATCAGATACCCATTATTTCCAAATCCGACCTTGAGTACGATACTTATACGGTACAGGTAACTCCGAAGTACAGCACGATTTTTGACCATGAAAACAGAGGCTGGTACAGCTTCTACCTTGACGCTATAAGAATTTATAACCCGATACAACCCGACAACAGCACGGAAGCGGTTAATTATTACGCCGCAGACGGTGAACGCTCCGTATACCACGGTTCCATACGTCCTCTTATAGTCAGCGCGGGCAGCCTCGGATTCGGTGACGGCGGAAATCTTGAAGGTACTGAAGGTGAAACCGACGCTAAATATTCGCTTGGTACGGTATTTATCAACGGCGAGGACGGAAATGCAAGTTTCGAGGATTATTTGAATTACGGTCCGAATAACGAGGTATATCTTGCCAAGGGGCAGGCTATCGCGTTTAACCTTACGACAAACATCATCAATCCCAAAGAAAACGTCGCGAAAATAAAAATAAGTATGCACGCGCCCACAAACGATAATAAAGACGCAATGGTCGTATTCGGCATAGGCGGAAAAGAAGCGGAAAAACCGATAACAATTTCAAGCGCGGCAACTCTCTATTTCGATATTCCCAAGGATATGATTGAATGGGAAACAACAAAGGCTGTTAACGCCGACGACCTTTTCGGCATAGATTCAACAAAGCAAAATACTGTCAGCGTAACGAAGAATCCCATTGTAATTGCAAACGTCGGCGAAGGTATGCTTTCACTCTGCGACGTTAAAATCACTACCGGCAATATTGATATGAAAATAACGGAGCGCGGCGTAGGCTTCCTCGTTGATGAAGAATCGGCGCAGAAAGCAGTTGAAACGGTCGATAAGATTAACGACCTCGGTGTTGCGTCGCAGGGATATTTCGAGCCCGATGAACTCAACGCGGCGGCGGTAGAAGAAAAGGTGCTTAGAGGCACTGAAGCCGAAATCACAATAAAAACTTCCTCCGACGTTATGAAGGTTCTTGTAGACGGCAAAGAGGCTGTTCTTTCCGAAGAAGCGGACGGTGTAAAGACGTGGACGTTCTCGTTCGTAACCGGCAAGACCTCCGGCACAGAAACGTTTGAAGTCATCACCTACAGCGCGGCGGGCAACGCCTCCGACCCGATTACGGTAACGATTGACGTACAGTCAAGACTTGAACAATTCTTCGATAAACTTCAAGGCGTAATTGAAATCATTGTAAAAATACTTGATTTCTTCACAGGCGCAAAATAAAAAGAATTTGACGGCGGAGAAATCCGCCGTCATTATTATGCGTTTTGTTAAGGAGATTTCGCGCTCTGCGGAGCGCGACACGGTGACGCTGTCCCCGTGACCCCTGCAAGCCTTTGTAAAGGCTTGACCGAAACTTTTATAATCTTGCAACAAGTTTTTCGACAAGCTGCGGCGGCGGGAATTTCCCGCCGCCGTATATTATTACTTTAGATTTGATTTGAGTGTTTCAAGCTCCGCTTTAAGAGTTTCGGGAAGTCTGTCACCGAATTTCGAGTAAAATTCCTCAATACCCTTTGTTTCTTCTTTCCAGAGTGAATTATCAACCTCCAGAATACTCGCGAGAGTCTCTCTGCTCACTTCATCTTCAATACCGTCAAGGTTAATATCCTCCGCATAAGGAACATAGCCGATAGCCGTTTCCTTGGCGTCTACCTTACCCTCGCATCTCTTGATAATCCATTCAAGAACACGGAGGTTATCGCCGAAGCCGGGCCACAGGAAATTGCCTTCATCATCCTTGCGGAACCAGTTTACATTAAAGAACTTGGGAGCCTTATCCGGGTCAAGACCAGCGCCGATATCAATCCAATGCTGCCAATAGTCAGCCATATTATAGCCGCAGAAAGGAAGCATGGCCATCGGGTCACGGCGTACAACGCCTACCGCTCCCGCCGCAGCCGCCGTTGTTTCGGAAGCCATAATAGAGCCTACGAAAACGCCGTTGTTCCAGCTCTTTGACTGATATACGAGCGGAGCGAGCTTCGCTCGTCTGCCGCCGAATACGAAAGCTGAAATCGGCACACCCTGAGGATTCTCAAATTCACTGCTGAGACACGGACAATTCTTTGTAGGAGCGGTAAATCTTGAATTGGGATGAGCGCCCTTTTCCTCAGATTCCTTGCCGTTCCACGGATTTCCGAGCCAATCCAGCGCGTTTTCGGGAGGATTCTTGTCAAGACCTTCCCACCATACAGTCATATTGTCAAGATTAAGCGCAACGTTCGTGAAAATCGTACCCTTTTTTGTTGAAAGAAGCGCGTTTGGATTCGATTTCATATTTGTGCCGGGAGCGACGCCGAAGAAGCCGTTTTCGGGATTTATAGCGTAAAGTCTGCCGTCCTCACCTTTGCGTATCCATGAAATATCATCGCCCACACACCAAACTTTATAGCCGGCTTTTTGATATCCCTCGGGAGGAATAAGCATGGCAAGATTGGTCTTTCCGCAGGCCGAGGGAAACGCCGCGCAGATATATTTGACCTCGCCCTGAGGATTCTCAAGACCGAGAATAAGCATATGCTCCGCCTGCCAGCCCTCTTTCCAGCCCTGATATGAGGCTATACGGAGAGCAAAACATTTTTTGCCGAGAAGAACATTTCCACCGTAAGCAGAGTTAACCGAAATGATTGTGTTATCCTGCGGGAACTGGCATATCCAACGCTTATCCGCGTCAACGTCGCACTTGCAGTGAAGACCGCGAACCCAATCATCGCTGTCACCGAGAGCATCCATAACCTTTTTGCCGACTCTCGTCATAATAGCCATATTAAGGACAACGTATATAGAATCGGTAAGCTCAATACCTATCTTTGAAAAAGGCGAACCTACCGGGCCCATTGAGTAAGGAATAACATACATTGTTCTGCCCTTATAGCTGTCCCTCGCTATATCATAAAGCATTTCATAGCACTTTGAAGGCTCCATCCAATGGTTCGTGGGGCCCGCTTCCTCTTCGGTGGGAGTGCATATAAGAGTTCTGTCCTCAACTCTTGCCACGTCGTTTTTCTTTGTTCTGTGAAGATAGCATCCGGGAAGAAGCTCTTCATTAAGCTTTATCATCTCACCCGTCTCAACGGCTTCGGCGCGGAGCGCGTCAAGCTGTTCCTCCGAACCGTCTATCCAGACGATTTTTTCAGGCTTTACAAGCTCCGCTTTTTCCTTAATCCAATCAAGTATGGATTTGTTTGCTGTTAACTCCATTTATCTTTCTCTCCTTTTTCAGATAAATTTACAAAATTTTTTATGCCGTCCGGCATATTTTATTCAATATTATTTTCGTGTTAAAAAAATATCAAAAACAAATTAAATATATCATAAAATGAAATTTTTGTCAATACCTAAAGACGCAATAGCGTTAAGATTTTCTTTAGCGGTATGTCCCGCGAGGTATTCGTAATACGCCTGCGAACCGACCATAGCGGCGTTATCGCCGCAAAGAGAAAGCTTTGGCATATACAGTTTATACCCTCTTTCGGCGCAAAGCTCTTTAAGCTCGTTCCTTAATACGGAATTTGCCGAAACGCCGCCTGCCGTCACTATTTTCCGGCTTCCTGTGATTTCGGCGGCTTTCATAAGATTTTCTGTTAAACATTTAACAACCGCCGATATATACGAAGCCCCGAGATTCGGTATATTTATGGTTTCTCCCTTTTGCGAAGCGTTATGAATTATATTTATAACGGAGGTTTTCAGTCCCGAAAAGCTGAAATCAAGCGGTGCGCCCTCAACTCTCGGATGAGGGAACCTATATGCTTTATTATCGCCGTTTTTTGCGATTTTATCAAGATTCGCGCCGCCCGGGTACGGTATTCCCATAGTTCTTGCCGCTTTATCGAGACACTCCCCCGCCGCGTCGTCGCGCGTTCTTCCGATAATCTCAAAATCGGTATAGCTTTTTACATTGATAATGTGGCTGTGTCCGCCCGATACAACAAGAGCGAGAAACGGCGGCTCAAGCTCGGGACTGCAAATATAATTCGCCGCGATATGCGACCTCAAATGATGAACCGGTATAAGCGGTTTTTTTGACGAAAACGCCAGTCCCTTTGCGAAATTCACGCCAACAAGCAAGGCTCCTATAAGCCCCGGCGCATACGTTACGCCTACAGCGTCTATGCCGCTATAATCCAAATCCGCCTCGTCAAGCGCTTTGCCGACAACCCATGAAATATTTTCGGCGTGCCTTCTCGACGCTATTTCAGGCACAACTCCGCCGTAAATTTTATGTTCTTCCACCTGTGAAGCTATTACGCTTGATATAACCGTTCTGCCGTTTTCAACTACCGAGGCGGCGGTTTCGTCGCATGATGATTCGATTGCAAGTATTTTCATATTTCATTACCAAATTTCATTGTTAAAAGTATTAAAGTATTTTCACATTAAGAGTGTGAAAACACCCGAGTCATTATATAACCGTCCTCGGTCGGCTTTGTATAAAAATTCTTTCTCTTACCCGCGACCTTAAAACCGTATTTTCCGTAGAGATTAAGAGCCGGTATATTCGATACGCGCACCTCAAGAGTAAGCAGCTCGGAATGGTTTTCTTCACAGTAATCAATAAGCTTTGTCATAAGCCCGTCCGCGATATGTTTTCTGCGCATATTTACATCTACGGCGATATTGCCGATATATACCTCGCCTATAACGCTGTCCGCGCATACATAGCCCACGGGCTTTCCGAGATATCTTGTTACAAAGCATACGGAATAATCCTTTTGAAGCTGCGATTTAAACGATTCCTCGCTCCAAGGCTCGGAAAAACATTTTTTCTCAATTTCAGCCACAGCCTTTATATCGCCTTGTGTCATATTTTCCGTTTTAAAAAACACGTCCGAATCAAGCAGAGCGTCTATCGCATCGCTTATTTTATCGGCGCAGAGAGAATAAGTTTTTTCATCACCCATGAACGGGTCGGGGATTCCTCCGCCGAGCAGCAGTAATTTTTCCTTTGCTGTCGGATATAAAGCGCTGTAATGCGATTCAGTCATGCATACTATTATATCCGCTTCTTCAATTATATATTGATTTATCGGACGCGAGCGGTGATGAGATATATCAATTTCCCTGTCCGCCATAGCCTTAACGGCGTTCGGGCTTGCCGCGTCTCCCGGAAAAGCGCTTAGTCCGCAGCTTGAAATATTAAGATAATCTTTATAATCCGCGGTCTTTGATTTAAAAATCCCTTCCGCCATAGGACTTCTGCAAGTATTTCCCGTACAAACAAACACTATATTCATATATTTTCAACCTTTCGCGTCGTACCACGTTTTTCCTATATGGGCGTCAACGGACATACGCACTTTTAAATTGACAGCGTTTTCCATTTCCTCTTTTAAAATTTTGAGTGCGCGTTCGCTCTCGTCTTCGGGAGCTTCAATTATAAGCTCGTCGTGAACCTGCATAATAAGCTTAGACTTCATATTTTCACCGCGAAGTCTGGCGAACACCTTTACCATAGCGATTTTTATAATATCGGCCGCCGTACCCTGTATCGGCATATTTCTTGCGACCCTCTCTCCGAACGCTCTCTGTACGGCGTTCGACGCGTTAAGCTCGGGCAGATATCTTCTGCGGTTAAACAGAGTTGTGACATACCCCTTTTCTTTCGCTTCGGAAACTATATTCTCCATATATTTATTAACGCCCGAATAATGATTTAAATAGTTTTCTATATATTTTTTAGCTTCATATACGGGAACGTTTATATCCTTGCTGAGCGAGAACGCTCCTATTCCGTAAACGATACCGAAATTAACGGCTTTAGCGCGGCTTCTCATAAGAGGAGTGACCATGGAAAGAGGCATATTGAACACCTGAGACGCGGTTATAGCGTGGATATCGATGCCGTCATTGAACGCTTTTATCATATTTTTGTCGTCAGCGACCGCCGCCAAAACTCTTAATTCTATCTGCGAATAGTCCGCGTCTATAAGCACCTTTCCATCTCCGCTTGTAAAAAATTTTCTCAGCTCTTTGCCTATATCCTGTCTTACGGGAATATTCTGCAAATTCGGCTCCGTTGACGAAAGTCTCCCCGTCCTCGTTTCGGTCTGCTGAAACGTCGAATGTATCCTGCCGTCCTGCCCTATGACTTTAAGAAGTCCGTCGCAGTAAGTCGATTTGAGCTTCTGAATCGTTCTGTATTCAAGTATCGCGGGAATTATCGGATGCTCGTCAAATAAACTCTCGAGTACCTCCGCATTTGTTGAATAGCCGCGTTTCGTCTTTTTTTTAGCCGGCAGACGAAGCTTATCAAAAAGCACCTCTCCGAGCTGTTTTGGAGAATTTATATTAAAGGGTTCGCCTGAATATCCGAAAATCGTATTTACAAGCTCGTCTATTTTTTTGTCAAGCATAAGACCGTACTCGTATATTCCCTTAAAATCGACTTTAAAGCCCTCGATTTCCATAGAGGAAAGCACCTCGGAAAGAGGTATTTCAATTTCATGCAAAAGCTTTTCTTCGGAATTATTTTTTATCGCGCCGTCAAGCTTTGCGCAAAGCTCCCTAAAAAGAGACGCATCACGCATAAGAGGCAAATCCGTATCGGCGTTCACCGATATCCTGTAGCTGTCCGCAAGAGTTGAAACGGAATAATCGGACGAATTGGGGTTTAAAAGATATCCGGCAAGAAGCGTATCAAAAGCCACGTTTTTAACCTCAAGACCGTTTTTCATCGCATATGAAAAAAGTGATTTGCAGTCATGCGTGTATTTTTCAATTTCCCCGTCCGATAAAATTTCGGTAAGGGCGGAAAACTCGGTTTCCGTTACAATATTTCCGAGATTGACATACGACTTGCCAAATGCGGAATCGGTAACGAAATAAAGCTTTTTTTCTTTTTTTACATGTGATATAAGCTCCGAAATATCAATATTTTTATACTCCGTTTTTACGTCCATAACGCTCGAATCGGTTATAACGGTATTTTTAAGTCCTAACCTTTCAATGAATTTAACCATTTCAAGCTCCGATAAAATAGATTTGGCGGCCTGCCCGTCCATTTTAGCGGGGATATAAGCGCCATAATCCGTTTCAATAGGAGCGTCAGAGCTTATTGTTCCGAGCTTTAGGCTTAAATAAGCCATATCTCTGCCGTTTTCAAGCTTGCTTCTTACGGAATTTGTCATTTCAAGTGCGTCAAGATGTTCATAGATGTAATCTATTGAACCGTATTTTTTTATAAGGTCGGTAGCCGTTTTTTCACCTATTCCCTGCACTCCCGGGATATTATCGGAAGCATCGCCCATAAGAGCTTTTACCTCTATAAGCTTTTTTGGCTCTACGCCCTTGTCCTCCTTTATTTTTTCGGTATCATATTCGATTGTTACAGTTTTACCCGATCGCGGAGCGGCAAGAAGAACACAGACGTTATCGTCCACAAGCTGAAGTGAATCGCGGTCGCCCGTTGCGATATAACACGTATCGCCTTGTTTGCAGTTTTTCGCGAGAGTACCGAGTATATCGTCTGCTTCCCAGCCCTCGCACTCTATAAGACGGTAACCCATAGCTTTTAAAAGCTCTTTAAGTGTGGGAAGCTGTTGGGCAAGATCCTCCGGCATACCCTTTCTGTTGCCCTTATATGCGTCGTACATTTTATGCCTGAACGTCGGAGCTTTAACGTCAAACGCTATCGCGACAGCGTCGGGATTATAATTTTCGCGCAGAGAAAAAAGAATATTCAAAAAACCGTAAATGCCGTTTGTAAATCTGCCGTCCTTGGTAGTAAGGATTTTTATGCCGTAAAACGCTCTGTTAAGTATGCTGTTGCCGTCGAGAACAAGTAATTTCACTTTAATCAGCCTTTCAAAATGCATATATTTTCCATTATAAAACAGTATAGCATAGTTTTAACCGATTTAACAGCCCAAAAATATGATTTTTATAAATTTTTATCAATATAAATATGACTGAAAAATCCCTCCCGAAATTAATCGGGAGAGAAAATATGTTTTTATCTGTTTGGTTTTGTTATACTTTTGATAAAATATTATGATTCTGATTTTTCGTTATTCGTTTTTCTTGAACTGTTTAACAATTTGATTCCCGTAAACCGCCGCGCCCGTTACAAGTATACCCTGTATCGCGCTGTCGAACGTCCAACCGCCGAGAGCCATAGCTCCGACGACGCCGAGTGGCAAAAGAATAACGGGTATCCACTTGTCGGGAATCTTCTGAATGTTTTTAAGTATCTGACCGATTATAATCAGTACGGGAATAAGCACAAGCGCGTTTTCCGTTATATAATTTAAAATATCCATATAATATCTCCCCCTTTCTTACTTAAATAATTATCGACAGAACAAACCCCATAATGCCGCTTACAAACGCCGTTATTAAAGTTGTTATTACAAGCTCATAGCGTTTTGCCGGACGGTCTTTCACAGTGTCTAAATCCGTCTGTATTTTGTTTAAATCAGTACGCATATGTTTAACTTCCGACGTAAGCTCATAAATTGAGTTTATCACATTTTTCATTTCATCAATTTGGCACCGCGCCGATTTTACCTCTTGTTCGACTATTGTCAATCTTTGCAGTATACTTTCCTGTTCCATTTGCTTTCCTTACTCTAATTCGGCCGCCTTACGAAGCGCTTCTCTCGCGTCTGCCGCATTAATTGTGCCGTCGCCGTTAACATCGGCGTTTTCAGCTGTCTGACCACTTGCCTTTTCAAGACTCGCCGATATTCTGAGAATTTTTCTCGCATCTGCCGCCGTTACTTTTCCGTCTCCGTCAACATCGCCTTTCAAAAACGACATATAACAGAAATTCATATCGACGTTACCGTTTATACCGGGAACTTTGCCCTTGCTGCTGTACTGCCAGATATCGTATTTTCCCTTGTAGGTTACATAATCGTAGTACTGTGCGAGCCATTTGACCTTGTTGTCGTACCATTTATCGGTAAGATATGCGTTGTACCAGCTTGTGTTGCAGTAAGTGCCGTAGGTGTAACCCGCTTTCTCAATATAATAGCAGAACGTTTTTGAAAGCTCCAAAATTTTCGCTTTACCGAGATTCGCAACCTTCTGTTCCTCAATGTCAAGGAATACGGGATATGTAGGCTTTTTGCCTTTGAGCAAGCCGATAACAAACTCCGCCGCTTCTCTCGCCTTGTCTGTTGTTGTAAAATACTGGTAGAGATATACGCCGTAAGGTATGCCGTACTTTTCGCAGGCGTTCGCATTCGTATTAAACTGAACGTCAGCGACGTTTTTTTCACTTTGGTAACCGTTCCCGATTTTGAGTATTGCGAAATCAATGTTTTTTGCAACCTTTGACCAATCCGCTATTTTACCCTGTCCTGCGTTTGATACGTCTATTCCTTTTGCCAATACTGTTTTTGACATATAAATTTCTCCTTTCATAAAATAAAAAGTCACAATACTTTCGTATCATGACTTGACAAAAATTTTTGAATGTAATATAATAAAGTCAAGAGGTAACCGTTTAAAGCGGTTAGTGACTGGTCATTAAAAAAGAAAATTGTTAACAACCGTCACTTTGCAGAGTGGCGGTTGTTGCTTTTAACACGAATTTGGAACGTTACTGTTCTTCTTCCTACATAAAATGTAAGTGTTAAAATCATATGTATCCACCTCCTTTCGGAGGAAATACACTAACCGCCTATTCTCAGTAAACCTCTTGACTGCGGATTTTGCTCCGCAGTCAATATATTAAATTATTCGGCATTTTTTGTCAAGCCGTAAATTGCCGCATTTGTTTTTGACCGCGCAAAGCCCGCTTTTTCAGTCCAATGTTTTTTAATCGGGCAATACGCGGTCGTCTTTTCTGTCAGTTGAATTTGATATATTTTTTCATATTCGGCAGCTAAGGCTGTTATTTCCCGCGTATTATTTCTGTCGGCATATTACAAACTCCAGTTACCGCTGTCGAGGTCTTTTGCAAATATTTTTATTATTTTTACGCCGTCACCCGGTGAAGCTGACAGAATATCCGCGCCGTACAGAGTTAAGTTACACGGATCTCCTATCATCAGCCAGCCGTTTGTGCCGGCAAGATACGTATTGTCGGGGGTAAAATCGGTTACCGACCCGCTCGAATCAAAACTCGAGCCTCCGGCTATCGGAATGGGCTTATTTGTCGCGGAATCATGCGAATCGTTGATATTCTCCACCACCATAACCTTAAATTCGGATACGTCGCCTCCTACTGTAAATTGAAGCGTTGTTACGTTTTTACCGCTGACATTGGATATTTTTGTGACGTTCGGACCGATGATGTTTACAACGGGAACGTTAGTATAAATCTTTATTGTATCGGAAACGGCGGCCGATTCGTTCCATACGTCGTCGCGAACCTTGACATATACGGTTTTTATGCCGTCGCCTGCGGGAAGCGTTGCGCTTTTCTCATTCGCAAACGTTTCCCATTCGGCGGAATCCTCCGACTGCGCGTCCGACGTTCCCCATATTTTCATTTGATATCCCGACGTGTCCGCGTCGGAACAGGTTATTGTCAGCATGACAGCCGTGGAGTTTGTTTTTTCTTCATCACCGTTAATTTTTACAGTAACTCCAGAAGGAGCGGTTGTATCGAGCGTTAAATTAAAATAGCCTGCCATTTATTCATACCCTTCTTTTTTACTTTCGACCGCGATATATACATATGATTTTCCTCTTTTGTCACGGTCATATATTATTTTTTCGTTCTGTCCCATGATTTTTCTTATCTCAAGGGGATAATATTCCTTTCCATTATGCAAAAACATTATCATGTACCCTCCTCTATAAAGTAAATATAGTATTTTGCTCTTTCGCTCGGACTTAACTTGTTGTAATCCGCTCTTGTGCCGAACCACCAGGAGGGAAACTCAAGAACGGAGTTTGCGCCGTCATCGTACGTAATTACTATATTATTTTCGTCCTGAGTGATGGACTTTATCCCTACGCCTCTCGGACCTGACGGATATGTATACGCGTCTATGGTTTCGGTATCTATAAACGCGTCGATGTGACATTTATTCATATAATTTTCCCTTATTCATTCCTTTTTTAATCTTCCAGTCTTTTCAATACGATAAGCTCGTTGAGAGCGCACCTTCTGTCATCGAGAGCGGGAAGGATTATATTGTCAAAACCCCTTGAATCCTTTACTCCTATCTCAAATACATATCTTCCCTCGTCAAGCTCGGGAGACAAATTGAAGCTGTTATCGGACGTTATAAACTGGAGAAGTGATTGCGTAGGAGCGGCTGACGCGGCGATTTTCATATAATACGTCTCGCCGGGCTTCAGTTCATATACTTCTCCGCCCACTTTATGGTTCAACGTAAACGTAAGATAATTGCCCTCCGGCACAATAAGCCTGTTAATAATCATATAGCCGGCCTCCTGACATCGACATCACGGTCATAATAATGCTTGAGCGTATCCGAAACAATTTTCATATCGCGCAGCTCCTCACGGTAAATCTCAATAAGTCTCAAAAGCTTTTGACACTCGTCTTCCTTTAATTCAAGCTTGGCTTTTCTGAATTTTATTTTTGCCTTAGCCAAAGACAGTTCAAGCTGTTCTATAGCGTCATCATAACCTTTTGCCATTTCATAAAGCGATTGTTTCATGATATCAGCTCCCTCCCGTCTACACAGTTAATGATTTTAAAATGAAAATTCTCGGGAGCATCTGTTTTTCCGCATATCATGTAATCGTGAAGGACCACATATTTAAGACTTGTATAAATTTTCTTTTCGGCTCTTTTTAAAACCCTCCTGATATAATCATATGTAGTTCCGGACAATTCCGCTATTTTAGATATTTTCATATTTTTGAACCAATACATTCTCACAGCATCTCTTTCCGACGGTGTGAGTTCGTTTTCAATAACGGCGTCAAGAACGTCATATGTCGCTATTTTTCCGGCTTCATAAAGACACTGAGCGCACTCATAATCAACCTTCCTGAACATGGAGGCGCTTTTTTTATCGGCTGCCGTAATTTCACCGTAGTAAACAGACCTCATTTTAATCTCTCCTCTATTTTTCTTTTTTGTATGCGGACGCGGAGAACCGAATTAATGCGTCCGCATACGATTGGTACAAATGTTCGCCCTTACCGTAATGCATTATAAGAACGTTTGTGTGTTTTGTCAAGAGTTTTTTTAAATTTTTTTATAAATCTGCTACAATAAAAAACCGCCTGATTTTTACGATATGCTCCGTCAAAGTCAATTTGTATAAAAAAACGATGATTTACCGCTAAATATTTTAAAACAAATTTTTAACGAAACTGCGTTTTGTTCATATTTGGTTAATAATCAAAGACGATAATACAGGAAAAATATGATTAAGGCAACACCGCACAATTAACGGCTACCGCCTTTGCCGCGCATCTGCACCGAGATTTCCCGCCATTTTTGCCAAAAACTCCTTGAAATACGTCAGTATTCCTGCGTCATTTTTGTCAATCTGACGAAAAATCTCTTGGCACATATGCACGACAATAATTATGCGGTATTCCCTTAAAGGAGTTGAGAACCTTGATAAACAGATTGGCAAAATGGATAACGAAGCATCCGAAAACCGTACTTGCCGCCGCGGCAATACTTTTGATTCCGTCGATACTGGGCTTTATTTTGACACCTGTAAACTACGATATTCTTTCGTATCTGCCCGACGACCTCGACTCTGTAAAAGGAATCAATATTCTTGACGAGGATTTCGGAGAAGCTTCAATGTCTATTATAGTCATGCAGGGGATATCCTGGGACAGTATGGAGAAGCTCGAAACGGATATATCGGAGCTTGAATCGGTAAAAAGCGTGCTGTGGCTCGGCTCCGTAATGGATTCCCCGATTCCGATTTCAATGCTTCCCGATTCTGTTTCATCTATGGTCTACAACGACGAGGGCGACAGCACTCTTATGATAGTGCAGTTTAAAACCCCCGGCGCGTCAAAAGAAACGCTTGAAACGATAAGCCAAATAAAAGGACTGCTCGGAAAACAGTGTCTTATGAGCGGAACGGCGGCAATGACGCACGATTTAAGCGCTCTTACCGAACAGGAATCGCCTAAATTTATAGCCGTTGCGATAGCTCTCGCGCTTTTAGCCTTAAGCTTTACCATGGAATCCTTTGTTCTCCCGTTCGTACTGCTTTTGGCGCTGGGTATCGCCGTTATTTATAACATGGGAACAAATTTCATGCTCGGTCAGATATCGTTTGTTACCCAATCAATAGCCGCGATACTGCAATTGGGCGTTACCATGGACTATTCGGTTTTCCTCATGGACAGATACACGGAGGAAAAGCCTAAGTATAAGACAAGAGAAGCCGCGATGTCAAAGGCGATAACGGGTACGTTTACCTCGCTCGCGGGCAGTTCTCTTACAACAATATTCGGTTTCCTCGCGCTTTGCTTTATGAGCCTTAAACTGGGCATGGATATAGGACTTGTAATGGCAAAGGGCGTACTCTTGGGGATTCTTACCGTTGTAATAGTTCTTCCCGCTTTGATTCTTTTGTGTGAAAAGCTTATTGAAAAAACAAGGCACAAAAGCCTTGTACCGTCTTTCCACGGAATAAATAAAGCAACAATAAAATGCCGTCCTATTTTTGCCGTTATTTTTGTAATTTTACTTATACCGTCATATTTGGGTCAGGCAAACGTTAAAAAGTATTACAACATGATGAACGCGGTGCCGGATACCATAGACTCGATTGGAGCGCTTAACGTGCTTAAAGACGATTTTAATATGGCAAGCTCATATTTCGCGATAACTGACGATTCCATTCCGGATAACAAGAAACTGGAGCTGCTCGATAAGCTTGAAGAAACAGACGGAGTATCGAGCGTTTTGGGCTTCAATTCAATAGTGGGAACGGCGTTTTCGGAAGATATAATTCCCGATTCGGTAAAATCCATGTTTTTGGCCGCCGGAAAACAGATGATAATGATAAACTCCGAGTATTCTCCGGCTACCGACGAAGGAAATGCGCAGGTCGAAAAGCTCAACTCAATACTCAAAACATACGACACCGATGCGAAGCTTACGGGAGAAGGACCGATGTATAAAGATTTGATAGAAGTTACAAACCGCGATTTTATAGTAACCAATATCATATCAATCGCCGCGATTTTCATACTGATAGCGATTATCTTTAAATCCGTATCTGTCCCGTTCATACTTGTGCTGTCAATTGAGCTTGCGATATGGATAAATATAGCGATATCATTTATTTCCGGCGAAGAAATATGCTTTATAACGCCTACCGTTATAAGCTGTGTCCAGCTTGGAGCGACAGTCGATTACGCAATACTTCTCACAACAAGGTTCCGAGAGGAACTCCAAAAAGGAACGGAAAAGAAACAGGCGATGCAGACAGCCGCAGATTCCGCTTTAAGGTCGGTGTTCCAAAGCGCACTCGTTTTCTTTGCCGCAACATTCGGAGTTTATCTGATATGCGATATAGATATTGTGCGTTCAATATGCGCGATGCTCGCGAGAGGTTCGATAATAAGCGCTCTGGTTATAATTTTGTTCCTTACTCCCCTGCTCGTGGTATGCGAAGGTTTTATAAACAAAACGACCTACAGATGGCGCGAGGTAAAGCGTCCGACTGAATTTACAATACCGATGCTTGAAAACATAAGAATAAGAAATGAAAAAGCGGCAAAAAAAGCCGACAGAAAATCCAAGCGGACAGCAAAAAAAGCGGCGAAGGCAAAGCCTGTTCCCGCAGAGCTTGTAGCGGCGACGCTCACTAAGGAAAGCGCGGAAAGCATAGAAAAAGCGATGAGGGAAAAGAGCGAGCCTGCTTACAGTACAAATATTGATAACGGAGATGAAACAGAAAATGAAGAATAATATTAAATCGGCGGCAAAATCAGCCGCAAAAAGAATTACGGCTCTGATTTCAGCCGCGGCTATGCTGTTAATGTCGTCATGCTCCGGCAAAGTCGGGAAGGAAGAACCGTCTACGGACGGTACAGAAAGCGTATCGGAGGAATATTACAGCGAAACGACGGAAAACGTAAAGAAAAGCGAAACCGTTTACGTCAACCTTGACAGCAGCGGAAAAGCGGGCAAAATAACCGTTTCTGACTGGCTCCATGCCGATAAAGGCGGCGTAAACGTAAAGGATACCACAACGCTCAAGGATTTCACGGTAACAAAGGGCCAAGCGACCGGCGCGGAGTCCGGCGGCAATATTTTATGGCAGATGAGTTCCTCGGACGTATATTACGAGGGTACAAGCGATAAAGAGCTTCCTGTTGAAATAAGCATAAAATATTATCTTGACGGCAATGAGATCAGCCCCGAGGAGCTTGCGGGGAAAAGCGGCAAATTCAAGATGGAAGTATCCATGAAAAACAACGTATCGAAAGAAGTCGAAATAAACGGTAAAAAGGTTACTATGTATACGCCGTTGGCGGCGGTAGGAGGTATGGTTCTGCCGTATGAAAAATTTTCCGATATCGACGTTTCAAACGGTCTTGCGATAGGAGGCGGCAGCTATGAGGTCGTTGTCCTCGCAGGCGCTCCCGGACTTAATGAAAGCCTCAATCTTTCAAGTCTTGATATATCGGGCTTTGAGGATTTTTCATTCCCGGATACATTTACGGTAACCGCAGACGTAACCGACTTTGCGCTCGCGGATATGTATTACGCCATTGTTCCGCTTTCGTCGCTGAGTTTGAGCGTCGAACTGCCGAAAACGCTCGAGGACGTAAAGGATATACTTAACGAAATAGGCGATATGCAGGAAATACTTGATAAAATAGACCCGAATCGTGTTCTTGAAAAATTTATGACCGACGGCGCGTCGCTTAAAGAAATGATGAGCGTAATGCAGGACGCGGTGAACGTTTACGAAAGCAATGAAGCTCTTCTCAAAGCAATGTCGGAATATTTAACTCCCGAAAATATAGAAAAACTCACAAACTTCGTAAACTCGCTTGACGCGGAACAGATGAACTCTATTATAAATCTTTTGTCAAACGTTCCGGCGCTTCAATCCGCAGTTGATTCGCTGCTAAATCTCTCAACGGGCATCAGCGGCATTATGCCTATATTGGAAGGACTTTCGGAAGCGCTGAAAAATCCCGAGGTAGCCGCCGCGCTTGAGAATCTTCCCGAAACACTTGATAAACTCGATGAGCTTATGGGGTATCTCAACGAAAATCAGGAGGTACTGAGCGTTCTTTCAAAGCTTATGTCATCGGAAGATATGGGCGATTTCACGAAGATACTTGATTCTATGATTACAAGTGGCGAAGGCTCCGGCGGCTCGGGCAGCTCCGGCAATGACGCCGATGTATCGCAGCTTACGGGCGACGCGAAAGAGCTTGTATTAAGAATGGACGAATGGATGAAATTCGGTTACGGTATTTATACCTCCGCTCCCGATTATATGCAAACGAGCTGTATGTTTATCTGCAAAACAAATCCAATCAACGCCGAATAATAATGCTCCTTGCTTTACTCGGCAAAGGTAAGTTTTTATCGGAAAATTTTGTACGGTAAAAAAATATCCCATAAAAAACGCTGTCTCGGTGAAAACCGTGACAGCAGTTTTTTTACGGTATTTACATTTTTTAATTCTCGTCGGTTAACCGACCGTTTCGGGAATATTTGAATAATGACGGGAAATCGCAAATATTTTGCGGCAAAGGCGTCAGCCGCTAATTTGCAGTACAACCTTAAATTATTCCTCCACCTTAAAGCCCTCGGACTCGCGCTTCTTCGCAAGCTCAAGCTGCATATTCTTTTTGTAGCTGCCCGAAATCTTATAGAAGAACATGGGAATCGCGCAGAGAAGAAGGCTCAGTCCCGGAATGATTGATACAAGCGAGAACATAGCAAAATTCTGTCCCCTCGTAAGCTCCGTCGCGGCAACAACGGTTGTAGAGTTGAGCATCTGATCGGGCTGAAAACCTATGAGCATATACATGATAACGATACCGCAGGTCGAAAGCGCCGATCCCAGCTTGTTAATAAAGCCCTGACAGGCCGAGCCGAGAGCATTGTCCCTGTGTCCGGTTTTTAATTCCATATAATCAAGGCAGTCATAAATCATAGCTATAGAAATCGTATTGATAACTCCGAGAGGAATACATGAAATAAGGATAAACGGTATGCAGATATAAAGATTTGCCGTAAACCAGCCGAGCAGAGTTGTAAAAATACTCGATACAAAACCGGCAAGGCAGGTCGTTATAAGAAGCTTTTTATAATCGAATTTTTTCATCAGCACAGGCATAAGGAGCGTAGCGCCGAACATTCCGATAACCGCGCAGGCCTGGAAAATAGTTTTTACGCTGGAAACCGAGGCCGCTATGGCTTTTGTCTTTTCCTCAAGACTCATACCCGTCAAATCGGGTCCTATGTAAAACGCGTATCTCGCGACGTGAATTGCCGCCGCCTGAACCATATATCTTCCGGAGGACAAAACTCCCATAAGTATAACAAGCACCAGAGGTTTGCATTTGAATATTCTTTTTATTTGCGACGGTTCGCCCGCTTGCCTCTTTTTTATCGGGGGTACAACTCTTTCTTTGACATGGAAATAAGAATTTACATACATGGCGATTCCTATAACCACTATCGTACAGGCAATTATAAGATACTGCTTTTTGTTGTATTCCTCGGGGTTAGCCGTGCTGATGAAAAGCGGAAGCAAAAATCCCGCGGCTAAAAAAAATATTTCGGGAAGCGCGGAGCCTATGGAATTAAATATTTTGCTGAAAGAAACGATAGAGCTTCTCTCATCTGCGTTCGGCGTGAGTACGTTGGGCAGGCTCCAGAACGGTACGTCCGCCATGGTGTAGCACATACCCCAAAGAACGTAAACAAAAGCCGAATAGACCATGAGCGTATTCTGCCCAAGATTCGGGCTTAAATACATAAGCACCGTAAGTATGGAGATAGGAGCCGCCGCAAAGATTATATAGGGTTTCATTTTTCCCCATTTAGTGGTATGGCGATCGACTATCATGCCCATAAGCGGGTCGTTGATTGCGTCCCACACTCTCGCGAGCAGCATAAGCAAGAGTACAAACATAAGCGGCAAATGCAGAATATTTACATAATAATCGCTTATATAACTCGACATCATTGCATATATCATGCCTTGTCCCATACCGCCTATGGAGAACATCCAAAGCTCTTTTTTACCGACATATTTTTTAGGCTTTGTTAAAGCCGATGTTTTCTTTTCGTCCATAAGAACGCTCCTTTAAATCTTTTTTATGCCATTTCGGCAGTTTTGCGAATATTTTTCAAGCTTATTCTGAATTCGGAGTTGTCGATTTCTTCGCCTGTATATTTACCCTCGCCGAATATTCTTGAACGGGCTATCACCTCGTCACCTACAACGGAAATAACGTAGCCTTGGGTAAATTTTGAAAAATCTCCGTGGTTTATCACGCCCACGGTCGGCACGGAAATCGCCTTAAAGCTTCCGCAGTCCTCATAAGTATATTTGCTTGTACAGTAATGAAGATGACCTGTAATGTAAATTACATTATCATACTTTCCGAAAATTTCCGAAAGCTTTTCCGATTCATTGCCGACGGAACCTCTCCACTTTCCTTTTCCGAGGAAAGTAACGGGCAGACCGTTTGTGTTTTTTAACGGCTGATGATTAAACACGAATACAGGCTTGCCGCTGCCTTTCACTGAACTTAACTCCCTGTCAAGCCAGTTGAGCTGCTCACGGCTTAAATAGGAACCCTCAAACGCAGATCTGTCGGCGCCGAGAAAAATAAATTTATAGCCGTTGACCGTCTGCGAGAAATAGTATTTTTCATTTCCGCCCGTACGGCCGTTTTCTATCCCGTTCAGAAAGGAGGAAAACCTTTTCACCTGTTTTTTATAAGATTTTAATCTTATATCATGATTGCCCGTAACGGCAAAAATATTTTTGAACTTGCCGGCAATCGGAGCAAGGAGCTTTTGGGCAAATTTGTATTCGCACGCCGCCCCGTTTTCCGTAATATCTCCGAGCAGCACAAGCGCGTCAAAGCATGAACGTGAATTTTTGATATCCATGCAAGCCGAATAGACCCTTGCGCTTCTTAGCGGAGATAGGCAGGAAATCTGCGGATCTCCCCAAAGAATCATATTTAAGCTTGCGCTGTCGTTTGATTCCACAGGCTCCGTACTGTAGGGAATCAACACTTTTTTTGATTCTATCAAATAATCAAGCGCATTTTTCATTCTGCCGTAAAGCAAATCGCTTATACTCATCTAAACACCGCCTCATATGTTATATCATATAAAATTAAAAGCAAAAAGTCAATAAAAATGTAAATTTTGTTGGCAGCGATTGAATTTATTTTTCACATTAAAAATTTCACATTAAAAAATTCCGCCGAACAATCACGACGCATTGCCGTTATCCGTTCGGCGGACGAACCTGACATATTCTCAAGGAGCTTTTGGCATCTGACGAAAAATCTCATGGCACATCTGCACGACAATAATTATGCGGTATTGCCTTAATAAGCAACGCAACGATTGTATAACGCTGCTTATACTTCATATCATGTCATGACTTCAGCACCGATATTTTTCGTTTCTTCGCGTTTTATTATATCTTTTCGGAAAATGAGTTTAAAAACCGTTCTCACAAACGGCTGTATAAAAAACAACTGTGTAAAAAACGCGAACGGAAAATTAAAGCAAACGAGCTTTAGCCAATCGGCTAAAAGCGTAACCATGCTGAAGCCCGCATAATACGGATAATACATCCATGCGGCGATAAAGCTCATGGCAGGACACATAATTCCGACTGTCGCGCATATCACGGCAGTTTCAAAAATCATATGATGCGTGCTTCTTAAATCAAAAACCTTACAGGCAAGTTTAAATGAACAGGGACTTCCCAAAACGACTTCAAGCAAATACGCGCAGACGAACTCAATAAGAATAACAGCCCATATGGGAACCATTTTTCCGAACACAGAAATACCGCCTTGAGCATTTATTGCGGCAAGAACGCTGTTTTCTCCCGTGACAGCCATAAGCGTGCTTCCGTTCACGACATAAAGGCTGTAAAACACATAGGCATGAACTGTTATAATTACTGTTAAGAGCGCGAATATCATTCGCTGAAATTGATTTCTCGGCATATTAATTCTCCTTTTTTACACACAAAAACACACGCCGTGCATTGGCATTGGCTGACAAATTTACAATACAAGTACCGTAATCAGATTTACGCGCTAAGCACAACGTGTGTCGTTCATGTATATTAAATTGCCTAAATATAATATCACGAAATTTAAAAAAAGTCAACATTTAAAATATTTTTTAAGGAAAAAGGAGATTTCGCGCTCTGCGGAGCGCGACACGGTGACGCTGTCCCCGTGACCCCTGCAAGCCTTTGTAAAGGCTTGACCGAAACTTTTATACTCTTTGCATCAAGTTTTTCGACACGCTGATATTTTTTAAGGCAATACCGATGATTGAGCGGTATTGTCTTAATCCCTTTTATGCCCAGGTAAAGTTTTCTCTGCCCGCGCCCAATTCAAAATGATATTTTACTATTCCGAGGTCAAGAACAGAATACGGGCCTTTAAGCGCTTCCGCTTTTACCTTGCCACCGTTAAGAGTAAACATAAATTTTTGCTGATTCACTGCGGTTGGAGCGAGCATCGCGGCTTTCATTCCGTTAATGAACCAATCCGGCTTTTCACCGTCCGATTTGCAAAGCTGCTCCATCAGCTTATTATTATGAGGCTTTCCCTGCGTCTCCCCGTATCCGAGAGAAATAACGCATACGAGCTTTTCGCCTCTGTTTATCTCTATTTCGGCTTTGCGCTTTGAATAAGTCAGAGCGACCCAACAGGTGTTAAGTCCGAGAGTTTGGGCGAACAGGACTATTCTTTCTCCGTAATATCCGAGCCTTTCATCAAGGTCAGCGCTCTTTTTTCCAACCATGGCTATATAGTTGCGCACACCCTTGAAATTACCGTAATGAGCCATCATACCGCCGAACGCCTTAGGCTCGTCTGTTACAAGACTGATATGAAGTCCGCCCTCTTTATTGCACAGGTCAATCTCGTCCTTGATTTTTTGCACCGTAACGGCGTCAATGGGTTTATCGGTATAAGAACGCACCGAATGACGCGCCTGCATTGCTTCGTTGATATTCATTAAAATCACTCTCCCCTATTTTTGTGTTTATTATAAATATAAATAAATAATCAATATATAACTTCATATAGCTTCGCGGTTACTATCGGCGTTTTTCCGAATCCGCGCGTTTTGCAGATGAAGCCGTGAGTTCGTCATGGCTTTTTTCTTTAATCTCTCTGAGCCTTCGCCTCGTTTCTCTCTGCTGACGCTTGTATTTTTTATAAGTTGAGCCTATATAAACGATTAAAACAATTAAAACTATCGCAAGGATAACGAGAAAGACAGGCGAAAGAAATATTTTTTTCAGAATATATCCTATATAAAGCGTCCCGCTCCGTTTCACGGAATCACCGGCGACAAGATTGACGCTCGCGACTACGCTGTCGGCATACTTTATCTGTACGGAACCGAGTACGTCGCCCTTTTCAATCGGAGCCATAACGTCCTCGTCCAAATCGTAAACGTAATCAAGACTTGATTCGTCCACGGTGCTTAATAAAAGCGCTTGAATCTGTTTTTCGGGAACAAGCCGCACATGGTCGGTCTGAGCGGAAAGAGCTACGGGAATATCGGTTATAATATCGGAAGTATCGGCTACGTTCGTCATTTTAAGATTATTGAACGCCCAGCGGCACATACGCCGCGCCTCATAAAGCGCTGTGTTATCGGGATAACCGCATTCGTCAATACATTCGTTCGGACACCCTAATACTATGCCTATGTATGAATACGCGTTTTTGGTCGCGATAACCGAAGCGCACCGCTCCGATTCGTCCGTACTGCCTGTCTTAAAACCCCTCGCGTAATCGTAATAATATCTTGAACCGCTTTCAATAATGTCAACTTTGGTGTTAAGCTCTCTCGCTTCCGACATATTTGTCTGAGGTATAACGTAATCCACGGTATCGGCCATTTCCTCGATTACGGAATTTGTAAGCGCGTGTTTCGTCAAAAGATACATATCGTACGCGCTCGAATATTCGCCCTCTTCGTCAAGACCGTGTGGATTCGTAAAATTTGTATTCTTGCAGCCGAGCTTCGCGGCAAGCTCATTCATCATTTTTACAAAGTTCTCCACCGAACCGCCTATGTACTCCGCAAGAACGTTCGCCGCGTCGTTCGCGTTTTCGAGTATCATGCCGTACATCAGGTTCCTTACCGACATCTGCTCTCCGGGGACTAAATCAATAGAGGCGGTATTCGTATCCTTAAATTCGCTTACCGCCGATTCCGAAACGGTAACGACCGCGTCAAGATTTTCACAGTTTTCAACTACAAGTATCGCAGTCGCCGTTTTTACAAGCGACGCGCATTTAAGTCTTTCGTCCGCGTTTTGTGAAAACACAACAGTTCCCGTATCGAGATTTACAAGCAAAAACGCCTCCGAACGCATATCCTCAAGCTTTAAATTATAATATTCGGCGGAAGCCGTAACCGATAACAAAGACGATACGGCAAAAACCGAAAATAACAGAAAAATTATTAATTTTTTCATAGACACACCCACCACATCAGTGCTATAATATTAGTATACAAGCAAAAAGCGCAAATGTAAATAAGAATATGTAAATTTTTACGGAGGAAAAACAATGGTATATATTACCGGAGATATTCACGGCGACCCGAACCGTCTTTCCGCAGACAAGCTGAAATTTATGAAAATACACGATACGTTAATTATCTGCGGCGATTTCGGTTTCATATGGGACGATTCAAAAAACGAGGATAAGATTTTACGGAATCTCGGTAAACGCAAATATAATATTTGTTTTATAGACGGTACACATGAAAATTTTGATATACTCAACAAATTCCCGTCGGAGGACTGGAACGGGGGAAAAGCCCGCAACATCTGCGGCAATCTTTACCACCTGATGCGCGGACAGATTTATACGATAGAGGGTATGAAGGTTTTCACAATGGGCGGAGGAGAATCTCCCGAAGCCGAGCTGCGTTTTGAAAACGACGATTACGAAAGGCTTGAAATTCCCACAAAGGACGAGCTTTTGGCGGCGGTAAACAGACTTGAAAGAGTAAATTACGACGTAGATTTGATAATAACCCACGAGCCGCCGTCAAAGACGAGAGAATTTCTTCTGATGCAAAAAAACGAACAGTTTTCGGTATCGGCCCTTAACGCGTTTTTTGACGAGCTCGCCGTCCAATGCAAATACAAAAAATGGTATTTCGGAAGTATGCACACGGATAAATACATCTCGAGCAATCAGGTAGCCGTTTTCAGAAATATTCTTAACGCAAGGACAGGACTTAAGATATAAGAGGAGGCCTCGGTATGTCGCTGTTTGCTATAGGCGATACGCATTTATCCATAGGCAGCGACAAGCCTATGGACGTTTTCAGAGGTTGGGACAATCATGTGGAGCGTCTTAAAAAGAACTGGAACGCCGTGGTTTCCGAAAGAGATACGGTCGTAATAAACGGCGATATCTCATGGGCTATGAAGCTTGAGGAATGTTATCCCGATTTCGATTTTATAAATAAGCTTACGGGAAAAAAAATTTTTATAAAGGGCAACCACGATTACTGGTGGCAGACCATGAATAAAATGAATAATTTTCTTAAAGACAGCGGCTTTGACACAATATCAATACTTTTCAATAATTCTTTCAGGCTCGGGGAATATTCTGTATGCGGAACCAGAGGCTGGTTCTACGATTCGCCCGAAAGCGACAAAAAAGTTATACTTCGCGAGCGTCAAAGGCTTATAAGGTCTGTAGAAGCGGGATTGGAAGCAGGCGGTGAGCCGATAGTTTTTCTGCATTATCCGCCTTTGTTTGATGGCAAAATATGCGAAGAAATTTATTCCGTGCTGACTGAATACGGAATAAAACGCTGTTTTTTCGGTCATATACACGGCGACACAACAGGCAGATACGATAATTTTGTATCGGACGGAATAAAATTTTCGCTTATTTCAGGCGACAGATTAAAATTTTGTCCAAAGTTGATAGAAAAATTCTGAAAACGAATTACAAATTTTACAAATTTTTAAAAATAATACCGTAAAAGTACTGGAAATTGCGGTAATTATTTGCTATAATACATAAGTTGAAATATCTCATATTCGGTATGAGAACGGAGGAAAATTTACATGAGTTTAAAATCATCGGAGAAAACAGGAACAAACGAAGTTACAATCGAATTTTCAATCGACGCGGCTGCTTTTGCGGACGCTAATTTAAAGGCTTACAACAAGGCTAAAAAAAACATAAGCATACCGGGCTTCAGAAAAGGAAAAGCTTCCAAGGCTTTTATTGAAAAATATTACGGCGAAAGCGTTTTCTATGACGACGCTCTTGAAATCGCGTTTCCCGACGCATATACGGCGGCTGTCGAGGAAGCCGGACTTGACGTTGTTGATAATCCGTTCGACCTTGACATCAAATCCATAGGCAAGGACGGCGTTGAGCTTTCCTGCAAGGTAACGGTCAAGCCCGAAATCGAGATAGGCGAATACAAAGGTCTTGAAGCCGAAAAGGAAACGGTTTCTGTTTCCGAGAAAGACGTTGAGGACGAACTCAAAAAAAGACAGGAGGATAACGCAAGACTTGTAGATATTGATGACAGAGCGGTCCGGGACGGCGATATCGTCAACATCAATTACGAGGGCTTTAATGAGGGCGTACCTTTTGACGGCGGCAAGGCCGAAGAATACGACCTTACAATAGGAAGCGGTCAGTTTATCCCCGGATTTGAGGAAAAAATAATCGGTCATTCAATCGGCGAGGAATTTGATATCGACGTAACGTTCCCCGAAGAATACCATGCGGAGGAACTCGCCGGCAAACCGGTTGTTTTCAAGATAAAAATAAACGGTATCAAGGTAAAAGAAATGCCCGAGCTTGACGATGATTTTGCTAAAGATATCAGCGAGTTCGATACTCTTGACGAGCTTAAAGCCGATATTGAGAAATCAATAAAGGACAACAGACAGAGCGAAGCCGACAAAGAGTTTGAATCACAGCTTCTCAACGCTGTTGCCAATACCGTTAAGGGCGAAATTCCGCAGTGCATGATTGAAAAAGCCATTGACGACATGATAAACGATTTTGATTACAGACTTAAAATGCAGGGACTTGATTTCGCGACTTATGTTAAATATATGGGTATGAGCGAAGAAAGCGTAAGAGATACCTATAAGGAACGCGCCGAAAAGGACGTTAAGCTTATGCTTGCGCTCGAGAAAATCGTATCGCTTGAAAATATTGAAGCAACAGCGGAAGAAATCGAGGAACAGTACAATAAAATTGCCGATGCCTACGGCATGAAAGCCGAGAACATCAAGAATACTGTTTCGGAAAAAACGGTAAAGAGCGATATCGTAAACAAAAAGGCCGTAGACCTTATAGTTAAAAACGCAAAGGCGGTTGCGCCTTCGGAAAAGACCGAAGAAAAGACCGAAGAAAACACCGAAGAAAAAGCGGCTGAAGAGCCGGAGAAAGCTACCGAAAGCGATACGGATAAATCTTCGGAAGAAGCTCCCGAGGAAGAAACTCCCGCAGAAGAATAAAAAACCGCCGGGCTTCCGAATAATATAAGTAATTTATTGATAATGAATAATATTTTAAATAAAGCGCTATAATCAATAATGTAAGAGGAGGTTATTATTATGGCATTGGTACCTACCGTCATTGAACAGACTAACAGAGGAGAAAGAGCTTACGATATTTTTTCCAGGCTGCTCAACGACAGAATTATAGTTCTTTCTGATGAAGTGAACGACACGACCGCAAGTCTTGTCGTGGCTCAGCTTCTTTTCCTTGAGGGACAGGACGCCGATAAGGATATAAGTCTTTATATAAACAGTCCCGGCGGCTCGGTTTCCGCAGGCTTCGCGATTTACGATACAATGCAGTATATTAAATGCGACGTTTCCACAATATGCATGGGCATGGCTGCATCTATGGGAGCTTTCCTGCTCTCGTCGGGTACAAAGGGAAAAAGATTCGCTCTGCCCAACAGTCTTGTAATGATTCATCAGCCCTTGGGCGGCGCTCAAGGTCAAGCGACGGAAATTGAAATCGTCGCGAAGCAGATACTCAGAACAAAAGAAAATCTCAACAGGATTCTCGCGGAAAACACAGGCAAACCGATAGAGGAGATTTACAGGGATACCGAGCGCGATAATTATATGACGGCTCAGGAAGCTCTTGAATACGGTCTTGTTGACAAGGTTATTAAAAACAGATAATTAAAATTTTTTCGGCAATCGGGTAGATCATCTCGGTTTACCCGATTTTCTGTATCAAGTTAGGAGTTGAGCTTTCATTGCCTAAAAATGACGATTCAAGAGATAAAGAGATTCGCTGTTCGTTCTGCGGAAAAACGCAGGATAAGGTTCGCAAGATGATAGCGGGACCGGGCAGCGTGTATATATGCAATGAATGTACCATGCTTTGCTGCGCTATTGTCGAAGAAGATGATTTTTACGAAGCGCCAAAAAAAAGGAGTTACCCGTCGGTATCGAAAAGGAAGCTTCCGAAACCCGCTCAGATAAAAGAAAAACTCGACGAGTACGTTATAGGTCAGGATAAGGCGAAAACCGCTCTTTCCGTAGCCGTTTACAATCACTATAAAAGGATATACCTTGCGCAGGAATCGGATGTCGATATACAAAAAAGCAACGTCTTGCTTTTGGGGCCCACGGGCGTAGGAAAAACCATGCTCGCGCAGACTCTCGCAAAAATTCTCGACGTGCCGTTCGCAATCGCGGACGCGACGACTCTTACGGAGGCAGGTTATGTCGGTGAGGACGTTGAAAATATTCTGCTTCGTCTTATTCAGGCCGCCGATTACGATATAGAAAGAGCCGAACGCGGCATTATTTACGTCGATGAAATAGATAAAATCTCAAGAAGGTCGGAGAATCAGTCCATTACCCGCGACGTAAGCGGCGAGGGCGTTCAGCAGGCGATGCTTAAAATACTTGAGGGAACTGTAGCCAACGTTCCTCCCCAGGGCGGAAGAAAGCATCCGCAGCAGGAATTTATCCAAATTGATACGACAAATATACTCTTTATATGCGGCGGCGCTTTTGACGGCATTGAAAAAATTATAGAAAAAAGAACGGGCAGCTCGGTGCTCGGCTTTGAAGCCGAAGTAAAATCGAAATCGGAAATCAATTACGACGAAATCATGTCAAAGGTTATTCCGCAGGACCTTGTTAAATTCGGTCTTATTCCCGAGCTTGTGGGGCGTATTCCCGTTATCTCGGCTCTTAACAATCTCAATAAGGAATCTCTTATAAAAATCCTTAAAGAGCCTAAAAACTCGCTAATAAAGCAGTATACGGAGCTTTTCGCTATGGATGATATAGAGCTTTGCTTTAACGATGACGCTCTTGAGGCAATTGCCGAATCCGCTCTTAAAAAGAAAACCGGCGCGAGGGGCTTGAGAGCTATAATGGAAAACGCGCTTTTGCAGATTATGTATGAGGCTCCGTCCGATATAAACATCTGCAAGGTAACAATTACAAAAGAATGTATAACCGAAAATGCCGCGCCTGTTCTCGATTTCGATATGACAAGAGAACTCGAGCAGAAAAACAAACCTGCCGTCGCCGGAGCGGTATAAACAGCAAAATATAATCACAGAAAATATATTACGCCCTCGCCGCTGAGCGAGAGCGTTTTTTATCTCGGATAAAATTCAAGAAAACGCTGAGTTATTCAGTAATTAATAATTTTTTTAAGAAAATGTATAAAAACTTATCGGAAAGCAATAATAATCGCAAGAGATATCTCTTTAATATATAAACAAGGTGATTGAATATGAACGACAACGGTAATAAAATCAAATGCGAAGTAAAGAACTGCGTACATCATGCCGGTAAAGATACCTGCATGGCAAGCTGTATTGAGGTTGGAACCTGCAACGCCTGCGTATGCGGAGAAACGGTCTGCGCGACTTTTGAGCTTAACGAGGACGCCGTACGCTGCTAAGACCTAAAACACGGAATTAAGAAAGCACTGATTAAATCGAACGTGCAGATTGCGTCATGAGATTTTTCGTCATATTGACAAAAAATCTCATGGTACATCTGCACTACAATAATTATGCGGTATTGCCTTAATTTATTTTAAGCATATCAAAAACGACTTTTCTCATGCTGTCGGTATCCTTTCCGCAGACGTTATTGAATCTCACTTTCTTTTCTTTAAGACCTCTGAGCTGTTCGGGAGCTTTTACACCTGTCATTTCTTCAAGCTTTGTCAGCATTGAAAATTCATCACCCTCCGCTTTATCACCGGTAAGAGCGGAAAGAACGCTCGCGCAGAACTTATACGGGCTTGCAGTCGATGCGACAACAACGGGAGCCGTATCGCCCGTCTCCGCGCGGTAATCCTCGCAAACCTTGACCGCAACGGCAGTATGAGTGTCGCAGAGATAATTATATTTTTCATACATATCATGTATTGTCTTTTTTGTTTCACCGTCGTCGCAGCAGCCCGCCGAATATACCGATTTTATTTTTCCGAGTACCTCTTGAGAAACATCGAATCTGCCGTTTTCTTTAAGTGAGTCGTAAAGCTCTCTGACCGCGTCGTCGTCCTCGCCGTAAAGCGAAAACATAAGTCTTTCGAGGTTGCTCGAAATAAGTATATCCATTGACGGCGAAATCGTGGTATGAAAATCTCTGTTTTTATCGTATATGCCCGTGTTTATGAAATCTGTAAGCACATTATTTGCGTTTGAAGCGCAAATAAGCCTGTTTACGGGAAGTCCCATTTTCATAGCGTAATTCGCGGCGAGAATATTACCGAAATTGCCTGTGGGAACCACAATATTGATTTTATCCCCGAGCTTGATTTTTCCCTGCTTCATCATATCGCAGTAAGCGGAAAAATAATATACGATTTGCGGAACAAGTCTGCCCCAGTTTATGGAGTTTGCGGAAGAAAAGACGAGATTGTTTTTCTCAAATACTTTTTTAATTTCCTCATCGGTAAATATAGCTTTAACACCTGTCTGAGCGTCGTCAAAGTTGCCGTATATGGCGCATACTCCGACGTTATCGCCCTCCTGAGTACACATCTGGCGCTTCTGCATGGGACTTACCCCGTCCTCGGGATAGAATACAAGAATTTTTGTCGATTCAACGTCGCGGAAGCCCTCCAAGGCTGCCTTGCCCGTATCGCCCGAAGTCGCGACAAGGATAACAATTTCCTTATCCTTCAGCGTCTTTTTTGACGAGCCTATAAGAAGATGCGGCAGAAGCTGGAGCGCCATATCCTTAAAAGCGCAGGTGGGACCGTGCCAAAGCTCGAGAATATTAATATTATCATGAAGCGTAACAACGGGAGCTATATCACCGCTTGAAAATTTATCGCCGCCGTACGCGCCCTCAACAAAAGCTGAAATTTCCTCAGCCGAAAAATCCGTCAGATAAAGCGCCAAAATTTTTTTTGCCCTTTCCTTATATGGCATATCCGTCATGGAGCCTATAAAATCAAGCGATACTTCGGGAATTTCACACGGGACAAAAAGACCTCCGTCCTCTGAAATGCCTCTTGTCACAGCCTCCGCCGAGGTAACTTTAAGAGCTTTATTTCTCGTTGATGTATAAAACATTTTAATGACCATCTCACACTTTAAAATTTTAAGGCAATACCGCATAATTATTGTCGCGCAGATGAGCCGCGAGATTTTTCGTCGGATTGCAAAAAGCGGCGAATGACAAAAAAGACAGTAGCATATGCGCGGCAAATGCGTGCGCCGTTAATTGCGCGTTGTTGCCTTAATAATTATAACAAACTTTTATTTCTTTGTAAATAGAAGCGCGCTAAAAAATCTGTCGGCATTGGCAAAAAATATGTCGTCAAGAAGTTTTTCACCGAAGCCGTGAGATAACAGATAATCATAAAGTCCCCGCAGTTTTTCTATTCCGGCAAGGTCGGGGTTTATATCACAGCCGTCGAAATCCGTTCCCATAGCGACGCATTTTTCGCCGCCCAAATCAATTATTCGGCTCATATGGCGCATTACCGCGTCAAAGGAATTGTCGTTTCCGTTTCCGAGAAGCTTCTCCCATAAATTCACGCCTATTATCCCGCCGTGTTCGGCTATAATTTTTATTTGTTCGTCTGTCAGATTCCTGTGCCTTGCCTTAAAATTATCAACCGTATCACAGCAGGAGTGTGAAGCGATAAACGGTTTTTCGGCTATATCCGCAAGGCAGTAAAAGCCCTTTTTTGAAAGATGCGAAACGTCGGCAGCAATATGCAGTCTTTCCATCTCTTTTACGGCTTCTTTTCCGAAATCGGTAAGACCTATATCCTCCTCGTCAAAACAACCGCTCGCAAGCTCGTTTCTACCGTTCCAAGTAAGGGTGATAAGCTTTACACCACAGTCGGCAAGATGATGAAGTCCCTCTATCGTACCGCCCATTCCCGCTCCTCCTTCAACAGATAAAACCGCTTTAAATTTGGAGCTTTCACGGTCGGCGTATTCTGTAAGTTCGGGATTCATTTTGAGTTGCCCTTTATAAAATTCATATACACTGTCAAAATAATCAACAGCCGAGCGTCCTCTGTATTCGTCGGGAATGAAAACCGCGTAATCCTGTACATATTCCGAAAGATATTCCGCTCTTTCAAGCGAAATATGACCGCTGTTTTTGCATAAGCTTCCGTTATTTTTATAAAGTTCCGTTATTGTATCGCAGTGTAAATCAAATAAGCGCATAATAAATTCTCCTTAAAACGCGTTTTCTATATGATTGATTTTAAATTTATCGTCGCATATTATCACTTCAATTATATCGAATCTGACGTTCATCTTCAGCTTTGAAGCTTCAATAAAATACGCGGCTGTGCTTTTTATGCTTTCCTCCTTACGGTAATCCACCGCCTCCGAGGGCTGAAAATAAACTCCGTATTCTCTTGTTTTAACCTCTATAAAGCATAAAATATTGTCTTTCAGCGCAATAATATCAATTTCGCCCGTTTTGCTTTTAAAGTTGGCCGAGCATATTGAATAACCCTTTTTTCTAAGATACTGAGCTGCGCGCATTTCACCGATAAGTCCGATTTTTCTTGAACCCGTTATCATACATTTCCTGTTATCTTCTTTAAAAAAGTCTTTCTATGGTCCGGCAGAATACCGTATTTTTCTATCATTTCATAATGAAGCTTTGTAGGGTATCCCTTGTGCTGTTCAAATTTGTATTCGGGATATTTTTTCGCAAGCTCCGTCATATATCTGTCACGGCTGACCTTAGCAAGAATGGACGCCGCCGCTATTGATATTGATTTAGCGTCGCCTTTGACTATCGTTATCTCCTCATATCCCGTTTCAGGCTTTCTGTTGCCGTCCACCAGCAAAAGGTCGGGCTTAACGCTCATGGCATTTACGGCTCTTTTCATGGCGAGAAATGCGGCGTTTAAAATGTTGATTTCGTCAATTTCCTTTTCGGTCGCGAAGCCTACGCCGTAAGAAACGGCTTTATCCGTTATGATATCAAAAAACGCCTCCCTCTTTTTTTCGGAGAGCTTTTTTGAATCGTTAATGCCTATATCTTCAAGACCTTCCGGAAGTATTACCGCCGCCGCGTAAACAGGACCGGCCAGCGGTCCCCTGCCTGCTTCATCGACGCCGCATACTAAAGCGTAACCGTCGTTATGAGCTTTATTTTCAAATTCATATGTCATTTTTTACCCACTCCAGAGTTATTCTTCCGAGTTTTCCGCCCCTGTACTCATCGAGAACCGCGACGGAAGCTCTCATAGTGTCGATTTCTCCGCCGCTTATAAGCATACCTCTTTTTCTTCCTATCATTTCAAGGATTTCATACGGCTCTTTATCGGCAAAACCCGTTATCTTATATCTTTCCGCCAACTTTTCGGGATAATTGTCTCTCATTACGGCAAGAAAACGCACCGCCAGAGTTTCCGTATCAAGTATTTGGTCCTTTATTCCTCCCGTAAACGCAAGCTTGTCGCCGACCTCCGGGTCTTCAAATTTCGGCCATAAAACTCCGGGAGTATCAAGCATTTCTATTCCGCCTCCGATTACGAACCATTGGTTATTTTTTGTAACTCCGGCTCTGTCCTCGACCTTTGCTTTGCTTCCCGCTCCCATTCTGTTTATAAAAGACGATTTGCCTGTATTCGGTATGCCGACAACCATAATTCTCAAGGCTTTGCCGGGCATACCTTTTTCCTCGTTTTGTCTTATTTTATCTTTCAAAACGTCGCGAACAAGCGGTCTGAATTTATTAAGACCGTTTCCCGAACGGCAGTCAACCTCGAGAGCGGCAGAACCCCTTGCTTCATAGTATTCAATCCATTGCCTTGTTGCCCTCGAATCGGCCAAATCCGCTTTATTAAAAAGAATTATCTTAGGCTTATCCCGAGTAAGGGAATCAATTTCGGGATTTTTACTGCTCTCGGGTATACGCGCGTCGAGAATCATTGTGACGGCGTCCACCTGTTTAAGACTTTCCTTTATGAGCCGTCTTGTTTTCGCCATATGACCGGGAAACCACTGAACCGTCTGTTTTACGGAATCAGCCATAAAATCAATCAGTCCTTTCTTTCCGAATTTGCCTAAAGAAACGGGACTGATAACCAGTCCCGAAATTTGAGTGTGTACTCATACTGCCGCAACATACAAAATTTTTCAAAAAAGATGCATACCATGCTTATTTTATTATTCGTAAATTTTAAACCTTGACATATCAAAACCCGTGTCGCTTGAATATATCCTGCACAGCGCCTTGCCAAGAACATATCTTTCGTCTATAAAACCGACAAGATAGGAACGGCTGTCCGTTGAATTGTTTCTGTTATCGCCCATAACGAAAAGACAGCCCTCGGGTACCTGTATGGGATAATCGTTTCTGTCAGCGGCCGGACGCACAGACGCAGGCTCCGCAATATAATTCTCGGTTAACGGCTGTAAAGTATCCTTTGTGTCGCCGACACTAAGAACCCCGTTTTCATAATCCACATCCACCCATTGACCTCCCGTGGCAATAACGCGCTTTACAAGAGGCTCGTTAAGGTCTCCCGGCTGAACAACTATTACAATATCCTTATATTTATATTCACTTGTAGAGGTAGAGGTAATGAGCCAGTCCTTATGCACAAGCGTGGGAAGCATAGAGGAGCCGTCAACGCCCACAAGCCTGAATACAAAAGTAAAAACAATAGTTATCGTTACTATCGACGTCATTACGACAGACGCTATTTCGTATACGCTTTCAGACAATTTATTATAAAAATTTTTCATCAACTCTCACCGTCAATCATTGTATATCCAAAATATTGAAATATGCTTAAAGCAATACCGTATAAAGAGCACCTGCCGTTTTTGCGCATTATTGCCTTAAACTGTAAAAATCCGCTACTCGTAAATATTCATATCCGAAAAAGGATAGAATCTGAACAACGCCTTACCGATTATACGTTTTTCGTCTACAGACGACAACGCTTTGTCTCTGCTGTCGGACGATTCGTCACGGTTATCACCCATAACAAAAACGCAGTTTTCGGGAACGGTATACGGATAAGAAATTTCATTTTTTAATGGTTTGGTCATAGGCAATATATACTTTTCCTCAAGCGGTTTTCCGTCCACTATAACAACACCCTTTTTGTAATCAACGTCTACCGTCTGGTTTTCAAGCGCGATAACGCGTTTTATCAGCAGGGGCATATCTTTATCATCTGTGCCTATAACAACTATATCCCCCTCGGACGGAGCGTAATTAAACGTATATACAAAAATACTATCGTTATCATTAAGAGTAGGCTGCATCGAATAGCCGTCTACGGAAACTATGTGAAACACAATGCTCCACAGAAGAGAAAACACAAAAAACACGCCGACTACAGCATACAGCCAGCGAAAAACAGATTTCCACGCTGTTTCCGAAATCTCTTCCTTTTCGGTTTTTTCGTGATATTCGTAATAAATATAACCGTTTTTTTTGTTCAGCATATAAAAGCACCGAAATGTTTCAAACAAAAAAGGGACAAAACCTGCCCCTTTTGCTCAAGAATGACCTTATTTAATCTGCTCTTTAACCTTTGCCGCTTTACCGACTCTGCCGCGCAGATAATAAAGTTTAGCTCTGCGAACCTTACCTGTTCTGACTGTTTCAACCTTGGCTACGTTAGGTGAATGAACAGGGAAAACCCTCTCAACGCCTACGCCGTAGGAAAGTCTTCTTACAGTAAACGTCTCGGCAACGCCGCTGCCCTTACGGGCAATTACAGTACCTTCAAAAACCTGGATTCTTTCCTTTTCACCCTCGCGAATCTTAACGTGAACCCTTACGGTATCACCGATGCTGATTTCGGGAATCTCGGTTTTCAAACTGTCCTGAGCAATAAGTTTTAACGCGTCCATATTTACCTCCTGAATTTTTCAGCCGTTCTTACGCAGAAATCTTGCCAGAGGACCGACCGCTTTAATGTACGCCGCGTGCATTAACCGCCGTTTGATATGAACTGACATTATCAAACGCAAACGAACGCTTATATATAATATCACAGCAAGAAAATTTTTGCAATAGTTTTTTTAAATTTTTTATATCATTCCCATAATAAGGGAGATTTATTTTATATATCTATCTGTCCGTTTAAGATAATCTATCAGCATACTCGGCCAATCGGTCTGTATAATATCGAATCCTCGGTCGGCAAGCCATCCCCAGCCATAATCCTCCGAGACCGTAAAAGCGCTGTCATCGCTGTGACCGCCGGAAAGCTGGCTTTTGTAGCTGTAAATGATTGAATTGACCCAAACAAGAATATTGTCATTGTGCATTTTTTGAATAAACTGCTCACTTGCCAAATGGGAAGTCTCATTATCAAAAACGACTTCCACACCGACATAATTGATTTTTCGCTTTAGAAGCTCCTCATGGAACCGATGATTCTCTCTGACAATTGGCATAAACGGTAACTCGGGAGCCGTCTGTTCCAGTATAGAAAAAACTTTTTCGGACGGCGAGCTTTTGACGAGGATTTGCTCCGTCATGCCGTGCCGTTTAACCGCTTCATATATTTTTACAGGATTTGACCAAAATTTATCTATGTTTATAAAACAACGATTTTTGAATTGCTCAAGGAAATCGTCGAAATCCGCCAAATGAAACTGCGTGGGAGCGCCGTCAAAATTGGTATAGCGCAACTTCCGAATCAGAGAGTAAGGGAGAAGGCTTAAACGCAAGGGCTTGCCAAGATGCGGCAATTCCATGAGCGGATGAAATAAAAAGAGCTTGCCGTCGGCGCTGCAGCTAACGTCTGCTTCAAGCATATCCGCTCCCTGTTTAAGCGCGATTTCATAGGCGGTAAGAGTATTGCACGGAATATTGCCGCCGCTGACCCCTCGGTGCGCCGTAATCAAAATATGTTCTTTTGCGCTTTCCCTAAGATTAAAATTCATGGTAAAAACTCCTAGCTCGAAGTCAAAAAGTATTGATTTAAGTTTTTATGTATTTCAAATTAAAGCAATACCGCATAAAGATTGTGTGCAAATGAGTGCGGTCTTTGTGCGGTGTTGCTTTAAATCAAACTTAATTTACAATCGTTTACTTTGCTGTTTTAAATTATTTTACTATTTCACCCATTGTAGCGGCTGTTGCGCCGCAGGCGTTGGATTCGTCTGTGTCGATATGCATAGCGAGGCTGAAATTCTTGTTTACTCTTACAACCACGTCGCCGAAAACAAGCGAACGTCCGTCGGAGTCAATCTTCACATTGACGATTTCTTTATCCGTAACTCCGTATTTTTCGGCGTCGTCGGGAGTCATATGGATATGTCTTTTCGCTACTATAACGCCTTCTTTAAGCTCGATTTCACCTTTAGGCCCTACTATTTTGCACGAACCCGAGCCTGCCGTATCGCCGGATTCTCTTACGGGAGCGGAAACGCCTATTGTTCTCGCGTCTGTTGCGGAAATCTCAACCTGAGTCGCATTTCTGACAGGACCTAAAATTGAAACAGCAGGGAAATCCTTTTTTGGACCCACTACAGCTACTTTTTCATTTGTAACGTACTGACCGGGCTGGGAAAGCGCTTTTTTTACAGTAAGCTCAAATCCCTCACCGAAAAGAACGTCAAGATCCTCTCTTGAAACGTGAACGTGTCTTGCGGAGGTTTCAACGATAAATTTTTCCATTTTTTAATCACCATTCGGTACGTATGCGTTTTCAAGCGCCGTACCGTTCCTTAACATTATTTTGTAATAATTTTACTGCAAACTGAATGAAAATGCAATAGGAAAAGGGACTTTTTTATTTTGATAAAAAGAGCGATTTGCGGCAAATACTTGATTTTCAGCGTTTTTTCAGTATTATAATTTTGAAAGGTGTGGTTTTTGTGATTAAGGCAATATAGATAACAACAATAATTGTGCGGTATTGCCTTATAAAAATTATCGCTTTTTTCCGGCGGTTTATTGCTTTTTTTGGGCGTTAATAGTATAATAAACTGACAAATACCAAGGAAGTGTCCGAGTGAACAGAGAAGTTGAAAAAATTTTGAATCTTGTACAAAAGCCGGCGCGCTATACCGGCGGTGAGCTTAACGAGATAATTAAAGATAAAAACAGCGTGGAGATACGCTATGCGTTTTGTTTTCCCGATACTTACGAAATAGGAATGTCGAATCTCGGAGTTAAAATTTTGTATTCGGTTATCAACAGCAGAGAGGATTCATGGTGCGAGCGTGTTTTTGCTCCCGATAACGATATGGAGGAGCTTATGCGTGAGAGAAAAATTCCTCTTTTTGCTCTTGAAAGCGGCGATTATATTAAAGATTTCGACGCGATAGGCTTTTCGCTTTCGTATGAGCTGAGTTACACTAATATGGTTAATATGCTCGACCTTGCGGGACTTCCCGTCTTATCTGAGGACAGGACGGAGCTTACTCCCATAATCATGGCCGGAGGCGCGTGTGCGTGTAACCCCGAGCCTGTGGCGGATTTTGTTGATTTTTTCCAGCTTGGCGAAGGCGAGGAAATGATGAACGACGTACTTGAGCTTTTAAAGGAATGTAAGAAAAACGGCTCGACAAAACGGGAATTTCTTGAAAAAGCGGCTAAAATACAGGGCATATACGTTCCGTCCCTCTATGACGTCGATTACAATTCGGACGGAACAATTAAATCGGTAACGCCTAAGAACGGCGCTCCCGCAAAGATTACAAAAAGACTTGTCAGCGACCTTGATAACGTTCATTATCCCGATAAATTTATCGTTCCCTTTATAGACATTGTGCATGACAGAGCCGTAGCGGAGATTTTCAGGGGTTGCATAAGAGGGTGCAGATTCTGTCAGGCGTGTTTTCTCAACAGACCGATACGCGAAAAATCTCCCGAGGTCATAAACAGCGATTGCAAAAAAATATGCGAATCGTCGGGGTATGATGAAATTTCACTTTGTTCACTTTCCACAAGCGATTATTCACATCTTGGAGATTTGCTCTCACAGCTTCTCGAATGGACTACAGACGACAAAATAAATATCGCTTTGCCGTCGTTAAGAGTTGACAACTTTCCCGAGGAGCTTATAGAAAAGCTCAACGAAGTGCGCCGCAGCGGTCTTACTTTTGCGCCCGAAGCCGGAACGCAGAGACTGCGCGACGTAATAAATAAAAACGTAACGGAAAAAGAGGTTATAGAAACCTCGGAAAAAGCGTTCGCGGGCGGCTGGACGGCTGTGAAGCTGTACTTTATGATAGGACTTCCTACCGAAACAACAGAGGATATCGAGGGTATAGCCGCCCTTGCTCAGCAGGTCGTCGATACGTTTTACCGCAATCCCGATAAACCGAAGGGCAAAGGCGTTAATGTCAGCGTCAGCGCGTCCTCTTTCGTACCGAAGCCGTTTACACCGTTCCAATGGGAGCCGCAGGATACTCCGGAGCTTTTAAAGGAAAAGCAGGAGCATTTAAGGGAATCGGTAAAAACAAAAAAGGTGTCGCTACATTTCCACGATATACGCGTAAGCTTTTTGGAGGGGATACTCGCGAGAGGCGACAGAAAGCTCGGCGAGGTCATATTAAAGGCATGGCAAAAGGGCTGCAAATTTGACAGTTGGGACGAGCATTTCAAATTTGACCTCTGGTTGGATACCTTTAAGGAGTGCGGAATCGACCCGGCTTTTTATACGTCGAGAAAGCGGGACTTTAATGAAATTCTGCCATGGGACCATCTCGATTACGGAATACGCAGGGAATTTCTTAAAAATGAAAATAAAAAGGCTCATGAGGGAATAACAACTCCTCATTGCCGTGAAAAATGTTCTGCCTGCGGAGCGGCAAAACTGAACGGAGGAAACTGCGATGCGATGCGTAAGAATATGGTTCTCTAAAAAGGGACGAGTTAAATATGTATCGCATCTCGATATAATGCGGTGCATGACAAGAGCTGTCAGAAGGGCGGATATTCCGCTTTGGTATACCGAAGGTTTTAACCCTCACCCGTATCTTAATTTTTTGCAGCCTATGCCGCTCGGAATAGAGGGACTTAACGAGCCGCTCGATATAAGAATAGAGGGCGATATTTCAAACGCCGATATCGTTACAAGGCTTAACGGCGTACTGCCCGAGGGAATAGAGATTACAAGGGCTTCGGAGCCTTACATGAAGCCGTCGGATATAGCTTTTGCCGAGTATGAAATATATTTTGAAAATGAAAACGGGCTTGCGGAAAAGCTTGACGGGGCTATGAAATCTGGCGAGCTTGTATGTGAAAAGACAGGAAAGGTAAACGGAAGAAAAAAGATAAAGCAGGTAAACGTATCCGAGAGCATTAAAAAGTACGCGCTAAGCGAAAATGACGAAAGTATACTTATGACGGTAACTTTTCCCTGCGGCAATACAAAAAACGTAAATCCGATGAATCTTATGTCGGCTCTTAATTCTTATCTCGGCGCCGATATCGTACCTCTTAATATAATAAGACTAAGGCTCACGGACGAAAATTTGTTGCCTTTTGAATAAATGATACATAGGGCGGTGTCTGCGCGTTTTGATTTAATCAATGCTTTCTTACATTATATAAATTAGTATAAATAAAAACAAAAGGCGCTGTAAAAAAAACAGCCCAAAATGACACCGATATTTTCAACAAAGCGAATATCGGTGTCATTTCTTTAACTTTTCTCTCATTTTTTAGAAAATATTGAAAAAAGTATAGAGAAAATATTTCAAATGGATGCTGTTTTCAAGCCGTCGATTTCACATGAAGTTCGACAGTCGATTTTAAGCCAATGATCTTCATTTTTTAAGCAACGGAGCTTGCTACGATCTTCTTTAAGTGGTATTTATGCAAGTTAAAACCACATGAAATCATTGAAATTTCAAGCATTAGCCCGGGAAGTCCCCTTCTTTTGGCTCTTGTGTAGGCTCTGTTCCATTTGATCGTTCCAAATGCACCCTCCGATTGAATGCTTCTATTCATCCGCAGTAATGCGCCGTGGACGCTGTTTAGATTTTCGAGGACCTCCTTGTGAATGCCGCTTAATTCTTCATTTAATCGGATGATTCGATTTCCTGCGCATTTACAGCACTCCGGTTTCAGCGAACAGCTTGAGCAGTCCTCACACTGCCATAGTTCTTCGGTTCTTCCGTATTGGTTATACTTGATCGGTCGATTCTTTAGAAAATGAAATTCTTTCCCGCCCGGACAAACGGGACGACCGTTTTCGTCTATGGGAAAATTTATCGCACGGTATGGGTCGTCTCGATATTTTTTACTCTCGGTTTCTTTTTTAAACATTGTGAACTTCATATACTTTTCCATGCCGTGTTCCGCACAAAACAGGTAATTATTAAAACTACCGTATCCTGCATCGGCAACCGGATATTTGGGATATTTACCGTATCGTTCTTTAAACCTTTCCATAAGCGGCTGGAAACAATCCATGTCCGATGCGTATTGCTCCACGTCGCAAACCGCAATAAACTCGTCACAAACGCCCAATTGAATGTTGTACCCTGGAACAAGTTGATCATTTCCCATATGATCTCGTTTCATTCTCATGAACGTAGCATCATGGTCGGTTTTTGAATAGCTGTTTCTGTTATCTCCGCAGATCTGTATGTGTTCTGCATACTTCTTCAATTTCTCTGTGTATAGGACAAGTTTGTCGTATAATTTTTGTTCTGTGGACTTATGATGTCCGCGTCCCCTGACTACCGTTTGGGGATCGAATCCGGTCAATGCAAGAAATTGGCGCTGTATTTGTTCCAAGTACTCTATCGCATATTCATCCCTCAGTCCGAATTTTACCCCATAAAGCATGATACGATTCCTTTTCCTCTTTGCCCGCAACGGCGTAATTAACGTCCGTAAAACGGTACGTTTTTGAAAAACAGCCCTTGCCGGTCATAAAAATGCCGTCCGGAAAAACGGACTTGATTTGAATAATGTCCTGTACGGACTTCGGTACGCTCAACGAGCCGCCGAAACCGCCGTCAAATCCCGTTTTTCTTTTGAGCGCGCCTA
>CANRNI010000004.1 GCA_947631945.1 uncultured Clostridia bacterium | reverse complement strand
TTATGTCCGAACAATTTATACAACAAATTAAATCGGAGCTTCCTTAAAAAAACAAAAATCATAAGCCATAACTTTCCGATTAAGCGGAGGTTATGGCTTTTTTTAAGCGATAAATTCTCGGTGCCTTAAAAAATGGCGTGTCCCCGGCGGGTAAAACCGCCGGGGATGGGTGAAAAGGAGTATCAAAGATGAGTTTTCGTTTAACCTACAACTTGCAGAAGCTGTGCCACAGCGTCCATTAAGGCTCTGAATCTCGCAAGCAGATTTCTGAGCCACGCAAGGAAGCTTGAGAAGAAATCGGAATCATCGTTACTGCCGGGGATATTAGCCTGAGTTTTGTCAATCGCCTTAACGGTAATTTCATGGTCGGGCATAGTGAACGTAATTGTCGAGTACTGCGTATCGTCGTATTCAATCTGAATTTCCTTGCCGTTCTCGTCATAGAATTTCCAGCCGCCGAGCTTATCGCCGAGGGTAGTGCTTACACTGGCTGTCGCGCCGTATTCGCAGGGCTGTGCAATACAATTCACCGTATTTATTTTCCATGTAAGTATGTTTTCTAACGTCTGCTCTATTTCATTAATATTGTACGTATCGTTTTCGATTGGGTTGTAAACTACCTTTATCGTGTATGTACCGCTGTGTTCGGGGCGCCATGTGAAACGCTCGTTATACTTCACTCCGCTTACGCCTATATCCTTACCGTCTACCGTTACCGTAAACGTCCCATTAGGACGTACCGTGTAACTATCAAAGGTTACGGCAAATTCATCGTTTCCGTATATAGAAATTTTAGGAGTAACTGTTTGTGCATCAATAACAATTTTAAATTTTATATTTGTTGTGTAATTTGTATTATATATTTTAACCATCGCGATTGCGTCATATGTTCCGGCTTTCGACGTATCATAGTTGAACAACGGACAACTAATAAATGTAACAACGAATGAACCGCAGTTAGCGCGATATGAGTTTATTCTATCCTGAAGCATTTTGGAATTTACATTAGTTCCTACCAAATAATGTAATTCCGGGATTGTGGGTTTTCCTTCTTCATCAATAAAAGTGGATTCAGCTTTGGCTACATCTACAACTATAGATATATTGATGGACTGACTGCCATCGTCCGGTTTAAATACAACATTTATTGTATTATTGCCAGCTATCAATTCCTGCTCGGGGTCGCTTACTTCAAATTTTCCTTCAACTGCTCCCTTACCGCCTACGAGTTTAAGCTCTCCGGCTTTTAATCCCTCATGATATGTGATAGGCTCTACAGTAGGAAACTCTTTAATTGGCGCTTCACTGTCATCACCAGCAATTTTAACATAAACATATACTTCTAAATTTAAGAATCCTGTTGCTGTTATTTTTGCAAGATAATAACCACTTTCATATACTTTTGTTGAAGGCACAGACCAATTCCATTTAGCATTTGCTATTGGGTCATTTGTAAGGGAACATTTTAAATCGACTGGTGTTAATGATGAAGTTCGAAGATAATCTCCCGGGGTTGCAATATCTGATGATTTTATTTCTGCATTAGAATCAACAAATTCCATAGGGGATCTATTAACAACAAAACGTGGACTTGTAGGTTTTTCAATTTCAAATCCAATGTATTCATCACTATCCGGAACGAACTTAATACCTGCATACGATTTGGGTCCCATATTAGGCTTAAAATCAGGGTCTATAAATTCAAAATGACCGACAACCTCTTCCCCTTCTGCCGTACCGTCTGCTGTTACTTTTCCACCGGAAAGAGTTATATAATCACCGACCTTTTGGGTATAGTACATTTCACCCTCCGCCGTCGGGTACTCTACTACATTATCTACAGTTAACTGAACAGGCGATTCCGCGAATGCGGGCAACAATGATAAAAGAACTATAAAAACAGAAAGACAACAAACAATTGCATTATTCAATATACGACGTTTACTATTTAACATATATAAAACTCCTTTACAAAGTAAATTTTTATTGAGACTTATTAAACATAAAATACCGAAAATATAACTGCGGACTAAATCCGTTTCTGCCAAAGTCCCGAAAACAGAACCGCATTTGTCTGCACAGTCTTTCAAATTTTCATATGCGCATTACACTCTCCTCCAATATTATGGGAACACCGCGCATCGCATTTGCCGTACATAAGCTCCTATTTTTCCGCGTCATATTGCAAAAAAAACCGACTTCTCATACACACGGCAAAATCCGAGCGGCGCCGCCTTATTTTTTATAATCAAGCTTTTTAAAGCTGTGATAACTATTATTTGGCGTATAAAAACGTATTTTAATGATATATATAATTAATTAGAGTGTGTTCACACTATAGCATCATTATAGGATATCTTTTCCTTTTCCATAGAATGTTAAGGCAATACCGCACAATTAGCGGCTAACGCCTTTGCCGCGCATCTGCACCGAGATTTCCCGTCATTTTTGCCAAAAGTTCCTTAAAATACGTCAGTATTCCTGCGTCACTTTTGTCAATCTGACGAAAAATCTTTCGGCACATCTGCACGACAATAATTATGCGGTATTGCCTTAATACATTTCCGCAAGTTTCCGAATACAAAATAATTATAGTCATAATTATGACTATTGTCAAGAGGGAAAATTAAAAATACTATTAAAAATGGTGATTCATAAATGATAAAATACGATCCCTTTTGGAATACGCTGAAAAATAAGGACGTAAGCACTTATGTCCTTATAAATAAGTGTGGAATCAGCAGCGCCACAATTGACAGAATCCGAAAAGGGAAAGGAATCACAACTCAAAAAATTGACGATTTGTGTTCAATTCTTCATTGTAGAGTTGAAGATATTATTGTTTTTGAAGAAAATTAGAAAATTGGTCTGTATACACTTTTTTCCTTAAATTTCGTAATATTAAGATTGCAAAGAAAAAAAGCAGCGATTTCTCAAAACGATAATCACTGCTTTTGTTTTTTATTGTGTATTCATAAAACGGACATTATTGATAGAAAAAGCCTTGTCTTTTTACTTCATTAATTCCGATAATTAATACATTCCCGATTAATTAATACATTCCGCCGCCCTGAGCCGCCGCCATAGCCGCCGCGTTCGCCGCATCGGCCTGCGGGTCGGGTTTATCGGCTACAAGAGATTCTGTAGTAAGAACCATCGAAGCTACCGACGCCGCGTTTTGGAGAGCGGAACGCGTAACCTTTGTCGGGTCAAGGATTCCGGCTTCCGTCATATCGGTATATTCTTCCGTAGCAAAGTTATAGCCGTAGCCTGTTTTGCCCGAACGGAGAACAGCGTCGATTATTACAGAGCCTTCAAGACCGGCGTTATCCGCAATCTGACGAAGAGGAGATTCAAGAGCTTTTACGACAATAGCCGCGCCTGTCTTTTCATCGCCCTCGGCATTATCCATAACAGCCTTTACAGCGGGAACGGCATTGAGCAGAGCGATTCCGCCGCCGGCTACGTAGCCTTCCTCAACAGCCGCCTTTGTAGCGGAGAGAGCGTCCTCGATGCGGAGTTTCTGTTCCTTCATTTCAACCTCTGTAGCAGCGCCTACATGGATAACAGCTACGCCGCCGGAGAGCTTAGCAAGCCTCTCCTGAAGCTTTTCGCGGTCAAAATCAGACGTTGTTTCGGCAATCTGCGACTTGATTTGACCGATTCTCGATTTGATTTCATCAGTATCGCCCGCGCCGTCAACAATGATGGTGTTCTCTTTTGTAATCTTTACCTGCTTAGCGCGTCCGAGCTGGGTAATCTGCGTATCTTTAAGCTCAAGGCCGAGATCCGCCGTTATGACTTCGCCGCCCGTAAGGATTGCAATATCCTTGAGCATTTCTTTTCTTCTGTCACCGAAGCCGGGAGCCTTTACGCCGATACAGGTGAATGTTCCCCTAAGCTTATTTACAAGAATAGTTGAGAGAGCCTCGCCCTCGATATCCTCCGCGATGATTACAAGCTTTTTGCCCGCCTGAACAAGCTGCTCAAGAAGAGGAAGGATTTCCTGAATATTTGAAATTTTCTTATCCGTAATAAGAATGTAAGCGTCGTCTATAACGGCTTCCATTTTGTCTGTATCCGTTACCATGTAGGGAGAGATATATCCTCTGTCAAACTGCATACCCTCTACAACGTCGCAGGACGTCTCGCTCGTCTTGGATTCCTCAACAGTAATAACGCCGTCGGAGGAAACCTTATCCATAGCTTCCGCGATGAGCTTGCCTACGGTTTCGTCGGCAGATGAAATAGTGGCTATTCTCGCGATATCGTCCGAAGTCTCAACAGGCTTTGACGCCGCCTTGACTGCCTCTACCGCTGCCGCTACAGCTTTCTGTATACCCTTTTTAACTACCATGGGATTCGCGCCCGCAGCAACATTCTTCATGCCCTCGGTAACAAGAGCCTGAGCGAGCAGAGTAGCCGTTGTTGTGCCGTCGCCCGCCACGTCGTTAGTCTTTGTCGCGACTTCTTTTACAAGCTGAGCGCCCATGTTCTCAAACGGATCCTCAAGCTCGATTTCCTTAGCTATCGTAACGCCGTCGTTCGTAATGAGCGGAGAGCCGTATTTTTTATCGAGAACCACGTTGCGTCCCTTGGGACCTAACGTGATTTTAACTGTGTTGCTTAATTTGTCTATACCCGCGAGAAGCGCTCTTCTTGCTTCCTCGCCGTAAATAACCTGTTTAGCCATTATATTTTCCTCCCTTAATTACTCTACTATCGCGAGAATATCGCTCTGACGGCAAACTGTGTATTCGTCCTTGCCGAGCTTTACTTCGGTACCGGCGTATTTGTTAAGTATAACCTTTTCGCCTACGCTTACTTCCATCTTTACTTCCTTGCCGTCGATAATTCCGCCCGGGCCTACCGAGATGATTTCCGCTATCTGCGGCTTTTCCTGCGCGGCTGACGAAAGAATTATTCCGCCCTGCGTCTTTTCTTCAGCTTCGACAAACTTTACCACAACTTTGTCGCCCAAAGGTTTAAGTGTCATTGTATATTCCTCCCGAAATCAATTTGCAATTTTTAGCACTCTCAATTCGTGAGTGCTAATACATATTGTAACCATTTTTCCGAAAAAATCAAGTCTTTTTTAAAAAAAATTGAAAATTTTTGAAAATTTTTCAATATTTCCCATGCGGCATATAAATATTTAATACACCGGAAGTATATTTCCGAAAGATAATTGACAAATGTATATTTATGTATTATTATTAATCTTAAATTGATTTACAACAGAAAGGTCAATGAGTTATATATGGAAAGAAAAAAAGATGATTTAAGAATACAAAGGACGCACAAGCTGCTTTCCGACGCTATGTTTTCATTACTTGAAACGCGGAGCTTCGACGAAATATCGGTTGTCGATATATGCAATAAGGCAACTGTGCACCGCGCGACATTCTACAAGCATTTCAAGGATAAATACGATTTTATGGAATATGTAACAAAGGAAAAGCTTCGCGAGCTTTATGACAGCAGCATATCGGACAACAGCTTTTCCGAGCCGCGCGGAATGTACCGTGACATGATTGAAAAAGTTATACGCTTTGTGGAGGATAACAAGACAATGCTTTCTCTCTCCGCAAAAGCAACCGAAAACGGCTTTTTTGACTCTATGCATAAAATTGTTTTTAAAGAGCTTTCGGCGTTTATTTCCGAATTTGATTTAAGAAAAAGAACGCGCGATGTTCCCGTTGATATTCTCGCCCAGTTTTTGACAGGAGGTTTTATAGCTCTTGTAAGAATGTGGCTTTACGGCGACAGCGGTTACACCAAGGAGCAAATGGCCGAATATATTGAAAATATGCTGGCGAACGGAGAGCGCGGCAAATCATAGGTGATTTTCTGTACTGAAAACAATCGTTTCGGTTTCTTTTCCGTCGCTTATAAACGCCGTTTTTTCGGCGGCAGATATCATACCGTAAACGGTAAGCGCCGTAAACAGCGTCCAAACTATTATCATTTTGTAAATTCTGACGATTTTGTTTTCCTCTGCCGTTTTCATAAATATAATTTAACCCCTTATCAATTGACAATGTACAATTGTCAATTGTCAATTACCGACGTTTTTATAAAGTCCGACAGCACATCGCCCAGAAGCCGTCCCGAATACGCCGCCTCATCGAGAGTGTTTACGTCCGTTCCTATCTCTATAAGCAGCGAATACGGAGTTATATCCATATTATATTTTCTATTACAGAAATATATAGGTTTCATAAGATTTTCGTATTTATCGTTCGCCGTTTTCTGAAGCATTACGGCGAACGATAAATTTGTCCGCCATGACTCAAAACTATCGACGCTTCCTCCCTCCGCACCGGCGATAATCATCATTTGAGCCGCCTTTTTGCCCTCTATTTCGGTAACGGGCTTCATTCTTGTCAAATCGTCGTAGTATACCGCGTCGCGGTGAATATCGAGAGTTATAGTGATAGTTGGATATTTTTCAAGATACGCTTCAATTCCCTCTCTCGATTTTGAATAGGCTCCCGTGTAAACAGTATCGTAAATGCTTCTGTCGTGAATTACGCCTATACCGTTATATTCAAGGACTTTCGTTATTTCGTCCCCGATTCTTATCATATTTACGCTCTTATCGTCGTTTCTCGACGGATACGACGTTGAAAAACGCCCGTTGTCCGTCATTATATATGATTCCGTGGAATGAGTGTGATAAATCAACACAGTCGGCTCCGATATATCACATTCGGGCAGCTCGCAGCCTTTTTTGATTATTTCCTCAAGATTTACGCTCTGTGAATCGGTAACGTTCCTTAGATGCACGTTTCCAAGAGAATCGGTCGCCTGATTTGACGTAAAGGTTTTTTCAATCACTTCGCCGTCCTCGGTATACTCCCCGTTTTCTGTCTGCTCCTTAACGCTTTTCATGCTTTCCGCGATATCGTCCGGAGTTACCGTTAAATCTCCCGTAAAATCCGAAAAATCTCCCGTAAACGGGTTTTCTTTATTTTCGTCGTTGTCGGAGCCTGATTTCTGCGTTACCCGCCCATGATTATTCTTTTCGGCATCTTCCGCTTTGCTTTGCAGAAAGCCTATGATGTTTTCCCCTAATTTCGACGCCTGACTGACCGCGCCCTCGGGCATTGCAAGAATATAGCTTATATGCATGATTCTTTCGGGAACCGCGCCCGACCGAATTATTCTGAAAGAAAAAGCGACAAGACATAATGCCGTTAAAATGAAAAACCAGACCGGCACGTTGATTTTTTTTCTCGCGCCCATAATTTTCTTTTTCAACCCATGCACCCCCGTAAAATAATATGAGGGCGGAGCATTATAAAGAATCGGTACGGGAAAATAAAATCAATCGGCAATTACATCATCATAAGCAATTCCTGCGGTGTCAGCGAGGGCTGGAGAGCGGTATTTACCGCAAGCGAAATAAGCTTTGACGCGCGTTCGGTTATCAAATCGGCTTCGCGCGAAGCGACTGTAAATTCCGCATATTCTTCTGCGCCTCTCAAATCCCTGCCGCCGTCGGTATCGCCGAGTACGTTTTTCGCAACCGTATACGCGCTTATAACCGTCGGAACGCCGACCGCGATTACGGGAACTCCGAGCGTCCGCTCGCTTATTTCCCTGCGCCTGTTGCCGATTCCCGAGCCGGGCGAAATCCCCGTATCGGAAAGCTGTACGGTGTTTCCGAGCCTTTTTAAGTCCATAGCGGCGAGCGCGTCTATCGCTATAATGCATGAGGGCTTTATTTTTTCAGACGCGCCCTCGATTATTTCAGCCGCCTCTATTCCCGTTTTTCCGAGAACTCCGGGAGCCACGGCGGCTACCGGTCTTAACTGCGTCAGCCCGAGCGACTCGGCAAGCTCTTTTCCTATATGGCGCGTCGCGAAAATTTTATCGGCGCACTCGGGTCCCAAGGCGTCGGCTGTAAGGCTCCTGTTGCCGAGCCCCGCGACAAGTACGGCTCCTTCCTCCGGCAGCAGCGATTTAAGCTCGTTTACGAGGGAATCAAGTCTTCCGTCGAGAAGCTCCCCGTCGGAAGAAAACGGAGGGATTTCAACGGTAATATAACGGCCTTTAGGCTTGCCTATGGCCTTTGCGCCCTCGTCGCTTGTTACTCTTATTTCCGTTACGCTCGCGTTTTCTCCATTCCGTACATATTTTTCTATTCCCGGCGCCGCGTTTTCGCCGAGGATACTGTTTCTTTCAACCGCAAGATCGGTTCTGAAATCCAAATTGCATCACCTAACGCTATTTATTTGCGGAAAACATGAATTTATGCGGATTTTACAAACTTTATAATTTTTATCCCATTATTTTTTTAAAACGTCTTGCATTTTTTTACAGAACATGATATTATAATAATCCGTATGGATATAAAGGAGGTGCGACAATGCCTAATATCAAATCCGCTAAAAAACGTGTTATCGTTAATCGTACAAAGGCTCAGCGTAATAAATCCGCTAATTCAGCTCTTAAAACTGCAATAAAGAAAGCCAATACGGCTATTGAGACAAACGCTGCCGATAAGGCGGAGGCTGTTAAAGCGGCTGAGAAGAAAATAGATCAGGCGGCTGCAAAGGGACTTATTCATAAGAACAACGCCGCCCGCAAAAAGGCTGCTCTCGCTGTAAAGCTCAACAAATCGAACGCTTGAGCGCTCGTTACGGTTCGCAGTTGAATTTTTATCAACGAAAGGATGGATTCTCCGTGAAAAAGTTTTTAAAGATTTTGGCAATCGTTGCCGCTATCGCAGGCGCTGCGGCGGCTGTATACGTTGCTGTTACCAAGTTTATGGAAAAGAAACAGAAAATCGGCAATACCGAGGAAAATTACGTTTCCTGTTCCTGCTGTGACGATGAATTTGTTTCGGAAACGGCGGAAACCGTAGCCTGATTTTATTTTAAATTCAAGTTGATAAAACAATTTAAGGCCCCTGTAATTCGGGGGTCTTATAAGTATTTATAAAAAAATTACAAAATACTATTGCCTTTATTTATCTATTTTGTTATAATTCTTATGGCAATACCGCATAATTATTGTCGTGCAGATGTGCCAAGAGATTTTTCGTCAGATTGACAAAAGTGACGCAGGAATACTGACGTATTTTAAGGAACTTTTGGCAAAAATGACGGAAAATATCGGTACAGATGCGCGGCAAAGGCGGCAGCCGCTAATTGTGCGGTATTGCCTTATATATTTATTTTTTTGATTCGGTGTTTCATTATATTTCCGAATACCATATTCATTCGCGGCAGATTTTAAATCAGGGAGATACTCTTATGAAAAAATTACCTATTTGGCAGGATATAAATATTTACAGCGTGAACACGGAAAAGCGTTCGGCGGCGGGCTTTCCCATAAATCCCGAAAACGGCGAAAAAAAGACGGTAAGCCTTAACGGAACATGGAAATTCAGGTTCCAAACTTCGAGCGAAAGCGTGGTGGAGGGTTATCAGAATCCCGATTTCAATACAGCGCTGTTCGACGATATCGAGATTCCGAGCGAGTGGCAAATTAAGGGCTACGGAACTCCGATATATACAAACGTTACATATCCTTATCCCATATCAACAGTCAAAATTCCTCATATAGACGATTCACGGAATCCCTGCGGTCTGTATATAAAGGATTTTGATTTGACCGAAACCGACGATAATGTATTTATACATTTCGGCGGCATAAATTCATGCGGAGAGGTTTATATAAACGGCAAATTTGTAGGTTATTCACAAGATACGTTTGACGAAACAGAATATGATATCACCAAATACGTTCACGCCGGCAGAAACAGGCTTGCCGTTACGGTTCATCAGTTCTGCGATGGCAGTTACCTCGAGGACCAGGATATGTGGCGGCTTTCGGGCATTTTCAGAGACGTAACGCTCGTTTTCAAGCCGAAAGCGTACATCGAGGATTACTACATAAGAAGCGTCTTTGACGGCGGTTACAAAAAGGCGCTGTTCAAAATCGACGTTAACGTAGAAACAAGAGGAGCCAACCTCGGCGAAGGCAAAATCAAAGTTGAAATTATAGATAAAAAGAAAATTTTCGCCACGCTTGAACAGGACGTACCCGCAATGCCGGCGGCGGCTGTGAAGAAGCTGTGTTTATCCGAAAACGTCGGGGGCTTTAAGCTTTGGAGCCATGAGAATCCGTATCTTTATACAGTCCGCGTTACCTTGTACGACGGCGATAAAATACTTGACGTAAGGGAGCATAAATACGGCTTCCGCGAAATAAAAACAGAAAAGTACAACGAGGAAACAAAAAGAGGTCCGTTTATCCTCCTTAACGGCGTTCCGCTTAAAATTTGCGGAGTGAACCGCCATGATTTCCACCCCGACTACGGTCACGCCGTTCCCGAAAGCATAATAAAATCCGATTTGGAACTGCTGAAAAGGAGTAACATAACAAATATCAGAACGTCGCATTATCCGAATTCAAGAAGATTCTATGAGCTTTGCGACGAAATCGGCATACTCGTAATGAGCGAAAACAACCTTGAAACACACGGTCTTGCGCATATTATCCCAAGAAGCAATCCGCTTTGGAGCGCCCAGTGCCAATACAGAATGACGAACATGGTATCGTCCTTTAAAAATCACGCCTGCATAATTTTCTGGTCGCTCGGCAACGAAAGCGGCAACGGCAAGACGTTTGCCGATATGAAAGAATCCGCGTTGAAGATAGACGATACAAGACCCATACATTATGAGCCGGACGCGCATATAGCGGTTTCCGACGTTATGAGCGAGATGTATACGGTTCAGACAGAGATGAAAGAAATAGGCGAAAACAAGCCGCATATACACTCGAGATCCACATGGAACGCCATGATGGGCTACCGTCTTACTCCCGAAATGTACCGCGACAAGCCTTTTATCGAGTGCGAATACAGCCATGCGATGGGCAACAGCATGGGCAATTTTTCCGATTATTGGGAGGACTTTAAAAAGTACGACAGACTTTCGGGCGGCTATATATGGGATTTTGCCGACCAGTCGATTCATACGAAAACTCCCGACGGCAAGGATAAATGGAACTACGGCGGAGATTTCGGAGACAAACCAAACGACGGAAATTTCGCGTTTAACGGCGTTTTCAGAGCCGACCGCACTCCCAACCCTCATTATTACGAGGTTGTAAAATGCTATCAGCAGGCGGATTTCAAGCTTTCCGGCAGTACCGTTGAGATTCTTAACAGATTTATGTTCACTTCATTAAAGGAATTTACATTGAAGTTCGTCTACGCGAATCAGGACGGAGTTATAAACGAAGCGGAGGTAAAGCTCCCCGATACAAAGTATCTTGAAACGGCTAAAGTTCCCGTTCCGTTCAGTCTTACCGAAGGCGGAGAGACTACGCTCAACGTTTACCTGATACTCAATTCGGCAAAAATGCATCTTAAAAAAGGTCATATTGCCGCGAGAGAGCAGTTTGTGTTAGGCTCTTATAAATACGTTTCGGCAAGACCCGAGGACGGAAAAATCACGCTTGAGGAAAACGGATGCGACTTCATTGTAAGCGGCGAAAACTTTACCTTAAAGGTTGAAAAAGCCTCGGGAGAACTGTATTCCTACAAGCTCGGCGGCAGAGAATGTCTGTCGTCCGGAATAAGACCGAACTTCGGCAGAGCCAATACCGACAATGAGCGCATACCTCAGGTGCCGGTAGGCTTTGTAAAGGATTTGATGGGGCTTAACGCTTTCAGAAACGCGACAAAGAGCCTTAAAGCAAAATCCGTAAAGGCTCAAAATTATAACGGCTGCATCAAAATCAGCGTAGCATGGACAGCGAAATTTATTGATAAGATTTTAACTGAATACGTTATTACCCCCTCGGGCAAAATCATCGCGTCTCTCGAGTGCAGAAACATAACGCCATACGACCTTCCGCGTTACGGACTTACTTTCGAGCTTTCGCACGATATGGACGGAATAAGATATTACGGCAAGGGACCGCACGAAAATTACTGCGACAGAAAAACGGGCGCGTATATCGGCAGATATGAATTTGATTCCTGCGAGGATTTTATTCATGATTATCTTTATCCGCAGGAAAACGCAAACCGCTGCGACGTAAGATGGCTTGAAATCGGCAAAAAAGACGTGGTTATGAGAATCGACGCGCTTGATAAGCCCTTTGAGGCGAGCGCACACCCATATACGCTCGACGAGCTTTACAATGCCGACCACTCATGCTGTCTCGGCAGAAGAGATACTCTGACCGTCAACATAGACGGCGGCCAGCAGGGAGTAGGCGGAGATGTTCCGGCTATGGCTACGCTCAAGCCGCAGTATAAGCTTCCCAAATTCAAGAAACTGACGCTTCGCTTCAAGCTCGGTTTTGAAAATAAAGAAAATTAGAGTGTGTTCACAATCTAAGAAAATTAATCTTTCCAAAAAATTAATCTTTAAGGCAATACCGCATAATTATTGTCGTGCAGATGTGCCATGAGATTTTTCGTCAGATTGACAAAAGTGACGCAGGAATACTGGCGTATTTCAAGGAGCTTTTGGCAAAAATGACGGAAAATATCGGTACAGATGCGCGGCAAAGGCGGTAGCCGTTAATTGTGCGGTATTGCCTTAAGTCGGTTTACAATAAAGAGAATAATTCGCTATTGATTTTTATGCGGATATGGTGTATTATTTAATTAAAGTTTTAACGTTCTACAGAAAAGGTGATTCCAATGAAAAAAGCATTATGCGCGATTATCGCGGCGGTTATCTGTATGTCGCTTGTTTTTTCGGGCTGCAAGGACGAGTCCTCTCACGGTTCTGTTGTTGATAACAGCAATCCCGAGAATTACGCGAACGGCAGCGAAGGCATGAATTTACAAAGCGATATAAAAATCGAGGAAGGCGAGACAGTATCCGAAAAAAATCTCGGTACGGATACCGAGCTGTTTATGTCTAACAGCTATTATCTCGAAGGCACCATTTACAGCGGCGGCGAAGTGATGCCCGTGAAGCTTGCGACGGACGGCACCAATATTGAGCTGACGGCTACTCTTAAAGGCTTAAGCTTTGGCGTTCTCGTGCTTGACGACCAGACGTACGCTATTCAGCCCCAGGCAAAGGTTTACACGGAGCTTTCCGATTTGCTCGTAAAGACTCTCGGCATTGACGACCTGAATGTTTCTGAATTTCAGAGCATACGCGATAGCAGCAATGAGCAGGCTGCCGTAAATCAGATAGCTGTAACTATTAACGGCGAACCCGGAATTTGCACGGATTTCGTTTATTCCGACACTTCGGTCAAGCTCTATTCTGTAGGCGACAAGCTCGTTCAGGTTGAAAACTTTGACAATAAGGGAACTATGACAATGCAGATAGTTGTAGATTCGATAAGCGCTCAGATTCCTGCCGACCAGCTTTCGCTTAAGGGACTTACAAAACAGAATATTCCGTCATTCCTTTCCTCCTTTGTAGGCTAATCGAATAACGGGAATAAAGAAAAGCAGGAATATAAAGATATGAATGGAAACGGAAGAATCGCCGTAGTCACCGGCGGAGCTTCCGGAATCGGCAAAGCTGCGGTAAAGCGTCTGTGCGCTGACGGCTTTGCGGCGGCAATAAGCTATAACAGCTCTGAAGCAGAAGCAAAGGCTCTTGTTTCGGAGCTTTCTTCTAAGGGCTTTAAAGCGGTAGCCGTAAAGGCCGACGTTACCGATTCCGTGGAAGTAAATGAAATGATAAAAACGGTAAAGAACGTTCTCGGGACGCCTTACGTTCTTGTAAACTGCGCGGGAATTGCGGAACAAAAGCTTTTTACCGATATAACAGACCTTGACTGGGCAAGAATGATAGGCGTTAATCTTACGGGGGTATTCAACGCGTGCCGCGCTGTTCTGCCGTTTATGATACATGAAAAAAGAGGAAGAATAATAAATATTTCTTCGATGTGGGGACAGACGGGGGCTTCATGCGAGGTTCATTATTCGGCCGCGAAAGCGGGAGTTATAGGTCTTACAAAGGCTCTCGCGAAAGAAACGGCGCTGTCGGGCATAACGGTAAACTGCGTATCTCCCGGAGCCATCGACACAGCGATGATGTCCCCGTTCTCAAAGGAAGATACAGACGCTCTCTGTGAGGAAATACCGATGGGGAGAATTGGCAGTCCCGAAGAAGTGGCGGAAGCCGTCGCTTTTCTCGCTTCCGACAAAGCGTCGTATATCACGGGACAAATCATCGGAGTAAACGGCGGAATGGTATGCTGACAGCAAAAGGTGATTAAGGAATCACCGAATAAATCACGCTCTATTGGCTGAACATAGCGTACCCGCATAGTGTACGGTCGGTTTTTCGCACGCTGCGCGCACTCAATCGGAGCTGTCCGACAAATAACATAAAACGGCGTCTGTTTCAAACAGCCGCCGCTTTTTATTCTGTTTTTTCAATATATCAATCTTATAAAACGGCGTATTTTGCCGTCCATTCGTCTACTTCCTCTTTAGAATACTCCTCCGGCATTTCCGCGAGAACGCGTTTCAAAGTCCCGTGTCTCGCAAAGGTCTTTGTCAGATTTGCTATAACAGATACCTTAGGCAGTGATTTTATCAGCTTCTGCACGATATCGGACGCCGTAAGAGCGGAACCGCTTTTATCGGATAATGAAAGCTCGTTTGCCGACAATATATTTTTTTCAAGGAGGTAATCCACGTCATCACCGGTAAGCTTTGTACAAACGCTCCTGAGCTTATCCACGACAACAAGGTTATTTCCTATTTTCGTAAAATATTCATACTGGTACCGCCAAAGAGTTTCGGCAGTAAATAAGCCTTCGGTATCCGCGATTACCGCGTCAAAAAGATACTTCCCCGCTCTTATGCTGTTTGCGATTCCCGAGCCTATAATCGGAATCGTCATGGCGGCGCTGTCGCCTATCGCGGCATAACCGTCCGCCACAATCATTGGAATTGTCCGTCTTATCGGTATACGCGACGTCTGTCCTCCGCGCAGTATATTTTTTCCTATAGAGGGATATGATTCCCTTAAATCCTCCGCGGAATTATCAATTTGCTCCTGCGTAAGCGTTCCGCCGAATCTGCCTATAAGTACGTCGTAATGATTTCTTTCCGATATAACCCAGGAAATTCCCGGCTCATGCATATGAAACAGGTGTACGGTGTATTTATTTTCAGGTTCTTTGCCCGGCACTTTCTCATAAAAGGCCCTGTACGCCGTAAAAATCTGATTTTCGGAGAACTCATTTTCAATTCCGATGCATGACGGGAGCAAGCGTCTTACAGGGGAATCCATACCTGCCGCATCTATAATCAAATCTGCGAATACGGAATACAGTCTGCCGTTTCGTTTTACAGTTAATCCCAAAACTCTGCCGCCGTCGCTTATAGGGCATATTATCTGCGAATTAAAGCGGAATTTAACGCCTTTTTTAGCGGCAAACCTTATCAGATAATTAATAAGATATTTTCTGTCGAGAACCGAATTGACCGAACCCGAATTTTTTTCAGGCATCTGAATTTTAACCGTTTTATTTGGATTGGTATAGCATATCGAATGTGAACGCTCGCATTTACTCCTCGGAGGAAGCGGAATTCCCGCATCTGTAAAGCACGAAAGAGGAAAAACGTCCATCCAGTCGTGTCCGACTTCTTTTTTGCCGTTTTTCTCATACACCGTAACGTCAAATCCCTGCTCCGCAAGGAGCGCACCGCAAACAAGACCGCCGTGACCGGCTCCTGCTATGATTATTTTTCTTTTCATTTTTCTCATTCCTTTTTCACGGGCTTTATCGCGAACAATATAATGATACACCGAACAATTGCAAATATCAATCGCTTAAAGATAAATATTATTAACAAAAAATTTTAAATTGCCCGACAATAATTGTTGCAATTTATTAAGAATTATGCTAAAATATTTATATTCTAAATCACTAAATAGGGGTTGTTAGTTTGGCTGACACCAAAAATCAAACGCAGACGCAAACCGAGACTGACCTCAACACCGGCTATATCTATGAAAACAGACGGTATGTCGGTACAAAAGAAACAGTAGGATTTGTTCTTTGGGACGCTGCGCAGTCTTTTCACATTGACACGTTTAAAGACCGTTTTATAACAAATATAGTTCAGGTCGATTTATCTCTTCAGATGATTGAGCAGACTATCAACGGCATTTGGGATATTGTCAACGATATTTTCATGGGCGCGATTGTTGATAAGACGCGTACAAGATGGGGCAAATTCAGACCATATCTTCTCGCTCTCGCCATTCCGGGATTCATACTCACCTGCTTCTATTGGCTTATGCCGATTATTTTCGCGGGCAGGACGTCGATGGATTTAACCAAGTTTATTTTTTATGTAGCCCTGTCGTTCATACGCGAAGGCGTAGGCACTTTCCAAGCCATCTCAAGGAACGGTATGCTTTCAACTATAACTCCGCACCCTGTAGACCGAACGCGGCTTATAACGATAGCAAACTTCGCGTCGGGTACCTTTGGCGAAAAGCTGCCGGAACAGATTACCACTGTTATTCTTGACCTTATTGACAACAGTGTATTCAGATTCGCTTCAAAAAATAAGCTTTATACCACAACCTTTGTCGGCATGGGTGTTTTTACCGCCGTAGTTTCAAGCGCGATGTCTATGTGGTTTTTCCTCAACTCAAAAGAACGCGTTATGCAGTCTATTAAATCACCAAGCATAATGCAGGGTGTAAAATCTATTGTAAACAATAAACCGATTCTTTTGCTGACACTTTCAAAATTCCTTTCGGGTTTCAGCATAAGCGGAAGCAAATCGGATTATTACATAGACGTTCTGCATTTTGCCTCAATGCAGCTTATTGCCGGTATTCCCTCCGTTCCGATAAGTCCGATAAGTTATTCCTACGTTCCTTGGCTCAGACGGCATTTTTCAAGCCGCTTTCTGTATATTTCAAGTAAGTACATAAGCAATTTCTTATATGTATTTGTCTTTGCCGCCGGATGTATCGGTATGAACTGGAAAACAAAAGCAGGCGGAGTTTATCAGAAAAAGTGGATAATGCTCGTCGTTATGATGCTTTGGGAAATCATATGGACGTTATTCTACGGAACAAGTTCCGTTATTGAAACGGAAATGTTCAATGAATCCATGGATTACTGCGAATGGAAGAACGGCTACCGTACCGAGGCTATGACGTCGGTTGCGAAAGATATAGCGATGAAGATAGCGCAAAAAGTCAGTTCGCTTATAAGAACCGCGCTAAAGGACTTCATTCAGTACGACCAGAGCGCGTACATTTCAGGCAGAGAGCAGTCCGATAGGGTAAAATTCAATCTGTTTGCAATGTTTACCATTCTGCCGGCTTTAACCGGCTCATTAGGTATTATACCAATGCTTTTCTATGACCTTGACGGCAAAAAGAAAGAGCGTATGTACGCGGAGCTTTTAAGCCGCCGAGCCGCGATGCAGAAGGAAGTTGACGCTGCCGCGAACGACGGTAATTAAACACAAGGAGATTTCGCGCTCTGCGGAGCGCGACACGGTGACGCTGTCCCCGTGACCCCTGCAAGCCTTTGTAAAGGCTTGACCGAAACTTTTATAATATTTGCAACAAATTTCAATAACGGGTAAGGAGAAATTCTTACCCGTTATTTATTTTTATTATTTTATCTAATATATTTTTATCGGCGGGACAGAAGTTATAGCAAGGGATTTCCGAAGGCGTTATCCATTTCAAGTCATTGTGCTCGAGAAGCTTAGGCTCACCCTCGGCAATAGAGGCGTTAAAAACCGTCAAATGAACCGTTATATCAGGATATTGGTGTATAACGTCCATAAACACGTCGCCCACAGCTACCGTAATGTCAAGCTCCTCCCTGCACTCTCGTATAAGCGTCTGCTCAAGTGTTTCGCCTTTCTCGGCCTTTCCGCCGACAAATTCCCACAACAGACCGCGCGATTTCTCGGCAGGACGCTGACAAATCATAAACTTACCGTCTTGCCAAATAAGCGCCGCCGCCACCTGTGTTACTTTTTCATTATTATTCATAATATTTGTACTCTCCTTTAAAACAATACCGCATAAAATTAAGAGAAAACCGATTAAATTACGTCTTACGGACTGAACGCGCGTCTTGCCCGATATTTTTCTGTCATTTTTGCAAAAAAGGCGCATAGCGGGCTTGCGCAGACGCGCCCTAACATATTTTACTTCATTGAAAAGCGAAATGCAAGCGTAAAAGGGAAAATCCCGAATCTCTGCGGGAGCAGGGATTCGGGATTATAATTATTTAGTTAGGACTAAACTTTTCAAAAGAGATTATTTTAATCCAAGATAGTATCCAATGCGAGCAAAGAGATGAACTATGCTGTGAATGATACCGAAAATCGGTCCGATTACAGGAATATCTTTCATCTGTTCATATTTATCGCAAAGACTGCACTTAAACTCGTAATCTTCGCCGCAGTTATCGCACTTACCGTCAGTATTCTTATCGGTATGGCCTATTGCGGGAACAGCCTGTTTCTCTACTTCGTCACAACGTGTGCAATGTCTCTCTTCAACGCCGTCTTCGGTGCAGGTAGGCTCTGTGGTTACTTTCCAATCTTCAAAGTCATGACCGAGAGGATCGGCATTGTACTCTGTATAGCCGTTGCCGCAGAACTTACAGGTGTAAGCTACCGAACCGGGCTCTGTACAAGTCGCAGAACCTGCAACCTCATCATACTCATGATTCTTACACTCATATTCTGCGAAGTCTTTCGCGCTGAATTCCTCGCCGGACATTGTATCAAGAGTGTATGCGCTGTTGAGTTTCTCGAAACCGTCGATTGAGTAGTACAGGTGCTGATGTCCCTGGTGGGTATCGGCCGCGAGAGGCGCATCGTCAATTGCTACGTCGCCTACAATCGGGTTCTGGATACCGGTAGACATTGTTGCCGCGTAAACGTCAACGCTCTGACCGTCAGCCGCAATCTTGTAACCAAGGTATACGGATGCGTCATTATCAGCCGTCGGGAAAGTTACGTTCTTAATCTTTGCATTGGCTACGTTACCTGTACCCTGGAGGTCGAGTTTAACGGTGAAGTGTACCGCATAGGGGTTAGTTGTTGTGTTAAGTCTGAAGCGTGCGAAGCCTTCTTCAGCGTTCGCGTCTTCGTCGTTAACAACGATGCTTACCGCACTCGGTGTTTCCGTAACAACAACGTTTTCGTCTTCAGCTTCTTCAAGATCCATAGCTACCGGAACGCCGTTGGCTATCTTCGCGATAGGTGTGCCGAGTTTGAACAGCTTGTTGGAAGCCAGCGCTACCGGTTCTGTGCCTGCAAGTGTAGGCGGATTCTGGTTGTATTCGCCCTGTGCCTTGCTGACTGTCGGGTCGCTTGCAAGCTGAATGGGAGTATTCTCGTTAAGAGCAACGTGGAGTGTGTTACTGGTAAGTCTCTGACCTTCCATTGTGGTTGCATTCTGTACGCGATAGAGTTCCGCCTGTACGGACGAGAAGTCAAGCTCAATGTTGCCTTCACTCTTATCTTTGTAATCCTGAATGAACTGCTGGAGGTTATCCTTTGTAACAACTTCCTCGGTGAACGGGTCTACAAGCCAGTAAATCCATGCGCCGTCGCTTGTTTCGCCAAGGTCGCCGTCTTCTGTAACGGGAGCGAGAACAATCTGATCGCCGCTGATGATGTTGTCGTTAGCATCTCTGAGAAGTACAACGCTGTATGCGGGATCGCCCTTGAATGTGCCGTAGAACATAACTGCGTTCTGCGGAATCTTATACTGCTTAGCAGTGTTGTAGGTGTACTCTTCGGCGAGATAGCCCGTATGCTCAAGCTCGATATTGTCGTTTGTGGGACCGAGTACATCGAGTTCGGCAAGGGAGATAGATGTCGCCGTGATGTCTTTCGCGATTACCATAAGGTAACGAGCATCGTAAGTGTACATATACTTATCGCCGGCTTTATTGAAGTATGCCGTGTAAGAGCCGTCTTGGTTGTCTTTAACGCCTTCATCCTGCAAGGAGTTGATTTCCTTAACCATTTCGCCCCAGTTCTCGCCGTCTGTGCTTACATAAACCTGGAACGCCTTGAGTGCGTCTTCTTCTTCCGACGGAACGAACTTGATAGCAGTTACCTGTTCGACCTTACCGAAGTCGATAGTGAACATCGGAACGCCTGTCTTCTGAACGCCGTCCAGCTCGTAGTTTGATGTTCCCTTGTATACGGATTCGTTGTCGTTGTCGTATATCTTGCCCAAATTGGGTATACGAACGTCTTCGCAGGAGTACTGATCCTTGGTTTCGTCGCCGGCTTTAAGAGTAACGTCGTCCTCGCTGTAAAGAGTGGTGTCAAGAATCGTCCAATCGGTCTTGTCGATTGCGCCATCATGCATAACCTTAACTTCGGGAAGAACATATTCTTTCGTCGCATTGAGCATATGGTCAACGCCGACTACTTTGTAAACGAACGCCTTATTGTTTTCGGTTGCTACGACGTCGGTGTAAACGGTTGTGCCGCTTGCGTCAACGGGAACGAATGCTACAATCTTGTCGTCACGATGGATTTCATAACCGAGCATCTTGCTCTGGTCTTCGGCTGTGTTGGTGATAGTGATTTCAACCTTGTTGCTGTTGAGTTTCTTAGTACCGTCAACGCCGTTGATCTGAGCGTTTACTGTTGTATTTGCCGCAACAGATTCCTTATTCTCAATTGCATAATAGAAGCTGTTGTCGTCAACGTACTGAATCTTACGTGTTTCGGGTTCAAACTGAGCCGCGAACGCTACTGTTTCCTCGTCGGGAGTCATGCCCCAAGCGCGGAAGAAATCAAGACAATCCTTGTCAGCCGCCGCAACGCAAACTCTCATAAAGTTGTTGACCTTGTCGCCGCTGAGGTTGAGCGGTATAGTGAGAGTCTTGCCCTTTTCGCTGTTGTTGAATCTTGCTACGCTTCTGTAGTAGGAGTCAACGCGCGCATAGAAGATGTGAGCGAGCTGCTCGTCGTGGTTCTCGTAAGTTACGTAATGATAATCATTATCATACGCAAGGTGGAGCTGCCAGAAGAATGCGAGTGAATCGCCCAAGCCGGGAACGTTACCTGCGTTTGTGCCTGTAACCTTTGACCATGTGCCGCCAACGCCGTCATATTTTGAACGGAAGTTGTCGTTTGCAGTATGCGGAGTATCTTTATCCGCGCGAGTGTCAACGCCGTCAAATATCTGAGCGAGCTGAGCGAACATATTGTTCGTAACTTCTGTTACCTGATAATTCTTGTTGTTGATAACGTGACCGATTTCGTGGCCGATACCCCAGCCGGAATAACCGCCGGATTCGTATTTGCCCTGAGCGTCTGTCTTAATCGGAGTTGTAGCGAAGATACCGGGAACGCTGTCATAGCCGATACCGATATGCTCGCCTGCCGCGTACATAAACGCGCCTGTGAACATCGTCATATAACGGATGTTCTGTTTGCCCGACGGATATCTGTCGGTGTCGTTCATATCGTCTGTCTTATAGAGACCTTTGAACTGATAGAAGAATTCAATCTCCTGGTCCATTGCCTCAAGAGCGTCGCTAAGCTGAGCTTCATTGCTAATCCGCTTAGCCGTTGCGCCTGCCTTGATGCCCTCGAGAGCCTTTGTTGCGGGTACGCTGAATTCGGCGTAATCCATAACAACTTCGGTGGAGTTAAGGAAGCAGTTTTCAGCGTCATAATCATAGTATACGCTTGCGTTCTCTGCTTGCTCATCGGAATGGTGCAGCTTGTCGTGAAGAGCTTCGATTGCCGAGCCGTCTGTGCCTACATACGCTTCAAGGTCTTTGATATACTGAGCGATGAGTTCCTGACGGAGAGCGTCCTTATCGGCTTTATCCTTCATTTCGGGAGAGTTAAGTCTGTAGGAGCTGACGTCGAGCATCGGGATCTTTGTACCGCCCTGTACGCGTACAGTATAGTCGTTGGTGGTGGCTCTGCCCGCTTCATATGCCGCATAGAGCGCGCCGCCGCGTTCTCTTGTAGCTGTCGTGATAGGCGGAATAACAATTTCGTTCGCGCCTATGTGAAGTTTTGTCATCTCATTCCACTTATTAACTTCGGAATGATACTGAGTTGATACGAGGTAAAGGTTTGTCGCTGTGCCGTCGGCAGAACCTTTGTCATCGGCAACAAATATGATAACCGTTTCGCCTGCCGCAGCAACGTAGCCGAGAGGCTGATTGTTGGAAACGGGAAGCGCGGAATCCATATTACCGTCAGCCTTGGGAGTTATCTCTGTATGGATTCTGATGGGTTCATCAAGATCTCTATACTTAATAAGTCTTTCAGCCTGCTGAAGGATAATCTCGGTAGCGTCTTTCTTGGGGTAGTAATTGCCTTTTGCATCGGGCTTGTTGATAGTTTCTCTTATCGCATTGACTTTCTGCTGCGCAGTATCAGCGTCATCAACAAGTTCTATCTGTCTTGAATCCGTAAACAGAGCTTTAGCGTCATTGAATGCGGAAACGTAATTGTAAACAGCAATCTCGGAAGCGGACATACCATGCGTACCGCTTACACGAATCTGGAATTCGTCACTTGTGATGGGTACTGCCGCGACTATTTCATAGTAGGTACGACCTTGGTCATCGTATTTACGAACAAGGCTTGCGCCTACAAGCTGTTTCTGACCGTTTTCATCAATATAGCCAATCTTTGCGCTGTTCATATGAGCGGTCGCGCCGTCCTTAGGAGCGATGCAGAACGTATCGACAGTCATTTTCTCATCAAGTCTGATGATGGGAGCTTTCAACGTGTCGTTATGGTCTGCGCCCGTACCGTCATAAGAGTTACCGCTGTCCCAGTCGTTAATGGTGAAGTATGTTTCGGGATCATGGTCGGTAAGAATAGCGGTAAGGTCTTCTTTTGTGATTTGATTATCGGTAAGAGCAACAACCGAATTTTTAGCGTCTTTCTTGTAAAGAGTCATTGTTGCTGTTTTGTAGAAAGCAATCTCTTTGATATGAGTAAGAGCCTTGCCGTCGTAGTTATTGGTATTTATAAGCTCATACTCCGGGAGCTGTGCGCCCGTAGCTGTAAGAACGATACCTGTTGCGTGCGCGGAGTTCGGGCTGTCGCCGATTCTGTTGTGACCGACTACATAGAACTCGTACTCGTCGCCGCCCTGAAGGTTATCAAGTTTGTACGACGCTGTGTTGAGTCTATCAGTAGCGGTATATTCCTGTTCGCCCTTTGTAACGTTTCTGTAGTAAAGCGTCCACTGATTTGTATCGTAAAGAGCGCGCCAAGAGATGTTAAGAAATCCTATGCCGGGCGTTGCTTTAAGATATTCGGGAGCGTTGGGACGGGAGATACAAGTTACTTCATGAGTATAGGGCTGTGACCATTCGCTCTTCCAGTCGCCGCTGAACGAACGAACCTTAATCTCATATTTTCCGTAAGTCTGAAGAACGGCTACGTTCTTATCGGACTGGAATTTGAATGTTGTGTCGTCGGTAGTTCTCGTGATGTTGGGAACTCCGGGGCCGTTGATGGATACTTCGTATCCCGTGATGTTTTCCTGCTTCGTCCAGGAGAAAGTAAGGCTCTTGTATTCGCCTTCGGAGTTGGAAACAGAACCTTCAATAATCTCGGGTATGCTGAGCTTCGGTTCGGGAATACGAGATGCGAAATCGTCAAGGAATTCAACCTTAGCGATATCTGCGAGCTTACCGCTGCTTGTTCCCGTAACTCTGATGGAAACTTTCTTGATGGCAACCTTACCGCCGAGGTCAACAACGATTGTACCGTTGCTTTCAACAGCAGTCTTACCGTCAACCTTTGCGGGTTCGGCAATGGGAGCGGGCTCTGCGCCGATAGCCATAATCTTCGCGGAGCGTTTCGCAGACATGGTGGAAATCTTCGCGGGAGCGGCTGAATCGCTGAGAGGAGCTTCAACGGTAACGTCCTTTTTCTCTACTGTGTCAAAGCCTTCTACCGTAAGAGTACCTTCCGTAATCTTGTTTGCGGAATCAACGGGAGGAACGATGGTGATAGCTTCTACAACGGGAGCGTCTTCGGGAGCTTCGCCGGGAGCGGCTTCCGCCGTACCGAGGTCAAGGTCAAGCTCTGCGGGAGAGTTGGCAGAAATTTCAGCGTCCGCGTCCTGAGGAGCGAGAGAAACGACTGTTTCGGCGTCTGCGGCAAGAAGAACCTCTTTAAGGTCGGCTTCTTTCTCTTCGTAAACGACGTTGCCGTTTTCGTCCTTCTGAACCTGACCGCTCGCATCTTTCTTCGCAGCCTTTGCGGTAGCCTTTGTGCCTTCGGCGGCGGCTACGTTGGCTTTCTTAGCCAAAACGAGCGAAGAAACAGATGTAACGGGAGTAGCCATAATATTGCTGGATATTTTATTGCTGAGAATGTTACGCGTTACGTAGGTAAGGTCAACAGTATCAATTTTGTCGTCGCCGTTAAGGTCGTACTTCGCAATCGACTCTTCGTCGGTTTCACCTATGTGAGCCGTAACCGCATCGGCGTCGTCCTTTGTGATTTGACCGTCGCCGTTAACGTCACCTATAGCGATAACGCCGAAAAGAACGTATGTCTTTTCGCTGTTCGTCGCCGCGTCGGTGTATGTCTTGGGCTGAAATTGGCCGTCAACGATGTCATAACGACCGTAGTTAACGGAAATCTCATTGTAAAGCATGATGTTTACGCAGTTATCTTTAATGTTGATTTTCTGGGTATATGTGGCGTAATTGTCGCCCTCTACGGTGAGAGTGTATTCGCCGTTCGCGATACCCGAAACTTTGCCGGAATAAGTATCGGCAGTGGTGTCTTCAACATTGGTAGCTCCGACAACGGGAACTTCCTTTGTCGCACCGGATTCTTGCGTGAGAGTTACTTTTAATGTGTTTGTCGAAGTCGGTATAACTTCCTTGATTGTAATTCCGAACTCACCGTCGCCCGTAGCAAAATCGGCGGCGAAAGCTATCGGCATACTTGTAAGAAGCATACATACAACAAGCAACCAGCTTAACAGTCTCTTTTTCACGTTAAAAACCTCCTTTTGTCCTTTTGAAAAAATTTTGTCCTTTTTGAGTTTAAAACTCTGTCCTTTCTCTCGGCGTAAAATACGCCTTTGCAGTATGATAATCGTTCGCGTCGGGTGAAGAGTCTCTCCGCACCGATTAACCACCTCCTCATACTCACGATATCAAAACAGAATCTACCGATACCAAAGATACCAACAGATTTAATTTAGCACCCATATCTTAACATTTAATTTTTTCAATGTCAATACAAAAACCGCGATTTTTTTCCCGATTTAATTTATTTTAATCTTTTGTCAAATTTATGTTAAATTTTAAACGCAAAACACCTTAATTTTCACTTTTTTAATCAAAAAACTCAATAAAATTGCTGTTTGATTTAGCAATTATTGCATAAATATTGCATAAAATCGCTTTTAGATTGTTAATAAATTAACAATAATGCAGAACATACACATTTTACTGCTTTTTACCTTAAATAACTGTTAAAAATTATTTTAATATGCCGAAAAGCGGCGTTTTCAAATGGATTTACAATTGTCGGGCAAGACTTTGGCTTTACGGATTGAAAATCCCAAAAATATATGCTATTATAATGAAAAAGACGAAATCGCCACTAAAATTTTTTTCAAAAATTGTGCAATAAAATCCAAAGCTTATGCATTAACATTATGAAAGGAGGAATATAAATGCTTACGTTTCGCATGGTACCGGCAAACGGCGGCAGTCCGGACACGGATACCGATTATACAGAGCAATACATTTTAAATATTGCAGACGGCGACAAAAACGCTCTCGCAGAGCTGTATAACAAAACCCGTGTTCCCGTATATTCTTTTGCTCTTTCAATGCTCAAAAATCCCGACGACGCGCAAGATATTCTGCACGACTGCTTTTTGCAGATATGGCAGGCGGCCGGGAGCTACAAAAGAATGGGCAAGCCAATGGCGTGGATAATGACAATAACGAAAAATCTTTGTCTTATGAAAATCCGTGAATATTCAAAAGCGGGCGAGGAACCGCCCGAATATAACGAAGCATATTTCCAATCGAACGATAATATGTCGGCGGAGGACAAAGCAATCCTAAACGACTGTATGTCAAAGCTTTCCGACGACGAACGGCAGATAGTTGTGCTTCACGCCGTTTCCGGCTTCAAGCACAGGGAAATAGCGGATATTCTTAATAAACCGCTGTCAACGGTCCTTTCAAAATACAACAGGGCGATCGGCAAAATGAGAAAAATGATTGAAGGAGAGAGACTGTATGTCTGACAACAATAAAAAAATTGAAAAAAAGGTAGAACAGGCCTTTTCCAATGCTGCGCCGGATATTTTTAACTCTATTTCCTCCGACTGCGGAGAACAGAAAGGAACAGTGATTTACATGAATGAAAAGAAAAAAAGAAACAAAATAATTTTAAGCGCCGTGTCGGCAGCGGCAGTGGTTATATTGCTGTTCGGCAGCGTATTTGGGGTGTATTTATCAAACTTCAAAATCAATACCAAGGTTTCGCTCGACGTGAACCCGAGTGTGGAAATGCAGCTTAACAGCAAGGACAAGGTTCTCGACGTTAAACCGCTCAATGAGGACGGCACAAAAATTATAGGCGATATGGATTTGGACGGCAGTCCGCTTAATGTGGCGGTCAACGCAATTATAGGCTCTATGCTCAGAAACGGATATCTCACGGACGATGCGAATTCCATTCTTATTTCCGTTGATAATTCCGATAAATCAAAATGCGATTCTCTTTTAAAAATGCTTACAGATGAAATAAACGAGGTCATAGGCAATAATTCGTTCAGCGGAGCTATTCTCGGTCAAACCATTCTGCATGATGACAATACGGACGCTCTCGCGGAGAAATACGGAATATCGCAGGGTAAAGCTCAGCTTATAAACCAGATAACCAAACAGAACACATTTTACAGCTTTGAGGATCTTGTCGGACTTACCGTAAACGAACTCAATCTCATATCGGAATCGGGAAATCTTACGCTCGATAACGTCGCGGCGTCCGGCACGGCAAGCGATAAGGCGTACATCGGTGAAGCGAAAGCCAAGGAAATCGCGCTTTCAAAGGCGGGTGCCGCAGAAAAGGACGTTTCCGCATTAAAAATCGAGCTTGACTGGGAAAACGGCATTATGATTTATGACGTTGAGTTTGATTTCAACAGCTACGAATACGATTTTAATATAAACGCCGAAACGGGCGAAATCATCAAGTCGGAAAAAGAGCCTGAAATCGGCTCTGCCGGAACCGGAAATAACGCCACAGGCAATACAAACACCAACAGCGGCACGAATAACGGCGGAAGCAACTCCGGCGGCGAGGCTGGCAATAATAATAACAATAACGGCAATACCTCCTCGGGAAACAGCAATAACGGCGGCGGAAATACCGGCAGTACGGAGCAGACAACGGCAAAGCCCGCAAACGGTAACAGTTATATAGGCGAAGCGAAAGCCAAGGAAATCGCGCTTAATCATGCAGGCGTTACCGCTTCTCAAATTCGCGACTATGAATGTAAGCTTGACAGAGAAAACGGCACTGTAGTATATGAAGTCAGCTTTGAGACAAATCAGTATGAATACGAATACGATATAAACGCCGCGACAGGCAAAATCATAAAATCGGATAAAGAAACAAACGACGATTACCGCAGAAGCACAAATGCTCAGACTACCTCCAAAACGGAACCGACGACCCGCACACCGGCTCCCGCTCCGGCGCCGACAACATCGGCTCCCTCTTCAAGCGGCGGCTATATAGGCGAAGCGAAGGCGAAAGAAGCGGCTCTCAATCATGCCGGAGTTGACGCGTCCAAAATTTACGGATATGAATGTGAGTTAGAGAGAGAACACGGACTTGTCGTATACGAAATAAGCTTTAATTTCGGATATTATGAGTACGAATACGATATAAACGCCGTGACAGGTGCTATAGTTAAATACGATAAAGATATTGACGACTGACGCGGATACAACAAAAACTCAAAATTAAACAAAAAAAAAGCGGCCGGACCTTGCAGGTTCGGCCGCCGGCTTGTCGATAAAGTAAATTTAATCGGATTGGGAATTATCGAAATTACAAATAGATAGATATTATAAAATAAAGCATATAAATTTTACGGTTTTCTTGCAAGCTGCAAGTCTATAGTGTCATATACTGTAATCGAACCGCCATAATTATTTATTGCCTCCTCAATCTTCAAGAAAAATTCCTTTCTTATATTTTCCTCAATCGCAATGTGGTCGGAATAAGTTCCGAGTAATGCGCTGTATTCATTTGCCGAAAAAGTCCGTGTTCTATGAAATATAGCATATTTTATATCCGCAAAGCCATATTTCTCTGCAATTTTTGCTCTTTGCAAAGCATCTTCCCGGCTATATTCTGTCAGCACCTTTTGCTTTCTGTTATAATATTTATAATAGTGCGCGGCATAAATCCTATCTATTTCTTTCGCAAGAGGCAAATTATCTTTAGCAGGATAAGGGTGGTTTGCAAATCGCGCAAACGCGCCCCCGCTTTTTAGCATAGAGAACACTTTTGTATATCCGATATCCTCCGGCACCCAATGAAATGCCGACGCGGAATAAATCAAATCAAATGTATCGTTTGGAAATTCCACATTCTCGAATTTATTTGTTATAATATTAAAATTACGATATTCCCGAAACTTTTCTTCGCACAATTCAGAGAATTGCTTACCGTATTCAACCGCAGTCAAATTACATCCCGTTTTCAAAATCGGCAATGTTGCCTGACCGCCGCCAATACCTATCTCTGCCGCATAGCAAGACTCATTAAGAGGAATATAATCAAATATCACTTTATAAAGTTCATCGGTATACCCGGGTCGAAACTTCTCATATGCGGAAGCCACCGTATCAAATGTCCACTCCAAGCCTTCAACTATCAACGAAATATCCTCCTATAAATATTTACCGAACAAAAGCCGACACGCCGAAATAATTATTAATTATACATAGTCAATTGTCAACCGTCAATTCCATGACCTCATAGTATTCGCAGTAAAGGCAGATAAACTCCGAGTTTGAAGAAAATATAAAATTGTATCTCAGCGCGGAATAAGTCTCGTATAAATCCGTAAAGTAAAGCTCGGGCTTTTTATAGCTAAGATTTTCATCTAATTCTTTTTTCTCTTTTTCGGAGAGCCGCGCAAAGCTGTCTGTTACCGCGCAGGCAAATTTCATATATTCGTTTCTTTCGTTATCCGAAGCAAAGCTTTCAATATTAGCGGTCACGGTTAAATTATCAATATTTCCCGACGAATCTGTATTTACAGACAAAAGAACGTCGTCTTTTCCGCACAAATCAAAATAAACGTTATACGTATCGTCGTACAGGAACATATCAAAATAGTCAAACGCGTATCTTTCGTCGATTTTTGACAGTCTGTCCGAAAGAACGGCACAATCGGGACGCCCCTCTGCCGAACATGAGGATAGCAAAAGAAGAATCAGCGGAAAAACAAACGCAGCAGCAAATTTTTTCATCGGACCACCTGTAAATTCATGATAGTCTATTATATTTGCCGCTTTGTAAAAATATAACTGTCAGGGCGTATCGACACAAGCCCGAATTGCCCTAAGCATAAAATCCGGCAAGCTTTTTAAGGCAATACCGCACAATTAGCGGCTGCCGCCTTTGCCGCACATCTGTACCGATATTTTCCGTCATTTTTGCCAAAAGCTCCTTGAAATACGCCAGTATTCCTGCGTCACTTTTGGCAATCTGACGAAAAATCTCATGGCACATCTGCACGACAATAATTATGCGGTATTGCCTTAAGCCTGCCGGACGTTTTTTATCAATATTATTTTTTTCTTGTATTGCCCGTATTACTTGAGATACTCCATAAATACCCAGCCCTCAAAGCCGTTGTAGGTAATGTGTCCCCAGCTTCCGTCAATTTCATCTACCGTCAGCTCGGTTCCGTCAGGAACGGTGGATACAAGGACTCCGTATGACGAAGCTGTGCTTCTTATGTTAAGGTCGGGACCGTCGTCACCGAGCGTTACGGTGTATGTTCCCGTTTGATATGTTACGCTTGCGGGAGCGTCGCCGCTATTCGAGCCGCCGTCCTGATTATTTCCCGTATTATCCTCCGAACCGCCGTTCGCATCGGGTGTGTATTCAAGGTCGCTGAGCTTGACCCAACCCGTGTAGTTGTTGTAAGTCGTTTTTCCCATTTCGGAGGAAACCTCGGTTATTTCTATTACTTCCTCATTGGGAATCGTTGCGATTATACGCGGATCGGTCGCGGATTTATACACAAAGATATGATTTGTATCGGTTTTAACGGTATATTTGCCTGTTTTTCCCGATACTGCCGGCTTTGAGCCGTCTGTAGTCGTTTCGGGAGTTTTTGACGAATCGGGTTCGTTGTTTGACGTAGCCGATGAAGGCTCCTTTGAACCGAACAAACCGAACTGCTCCCCTAACTGATAACCGCATACGACTATAATAACTATTCCGAAAATAATCCCGAGACAAACTATAAGCATCTTGACGTTTAATTTAAGACGCGGCTTGGATTGTTTTTTGTCGCGGATTACCGTTCCCCGTTCGCTTTTTTCGTACGGAGAACTTATCTCGGGCTGTTCATACTCCTCGTCCTCATCATAGTAATCTCCGTCATAATCATCGTATTCGCCGTCTAATTCCACTCTCTCATAGCCGGCTCGTCTGTATGCTTGCTCGGGCTGCGGCGTTTGCATACGGGGCTGTTCACGGTAACGTCTTTCCGCGCTTTCATCGTATTCGCCTTTTACAAACTGTCTGTCATACTCAAGGATATCGGCTGTAGCGCGGTCATAGGAATGAGGGTCGGTATATTCCGGCATATTGGGGTCGCTGCTGAATATATCGGGAATGTGTATCGTTTTTTGCTGTGCGGCGTTCGGGTTCCTTGTTCCCGCGGGCTTATATACTCTTTCCGATACAACTCTCGTATTTTCACGGTCTGCATTTTGCTGTTCGTATCGTTTTTTATCTGCGGACGTTATAACCCGTCCGCAGTACGGACAGCACTTTTTTCCTTCGGGTATTTCATTTGAACAAATATAGCATTTCATAATATTTTAGTCCCCTCGTTTAAAGCTGATTGCTTTTAATTTTTTCAAATAATCGGTTTTTCTTTTCCGAAATTCTTTGCCTTCGCGTTTTTGTTTCTTTTTCATCAAAAATATAAGCGTTATCCTCGAATCTGAATACGTCGCCCGCGCTAAAATGCGGAAATACGGCGGAACACGGAACGTCAGTCTTTTTTCCGCCGTCGGAAATCAAAACCGCGATAGCTCCGTCTTCGATTCTGTCAAGAGAATAAAACATCGCGTCACCTCTCGGTCGATACCGTATAATTATCATAGGTGCAGTCAACGGTTACTGTTCCGCATACGTCGGTTCTGTAATACTCTATGCCGTATCCGTCGAATCTGTCTATTGTCTCGTCGGACGGATGCTTATACATATTGTCTTTGCCTACCGAGATAATTCCGACCTCGGGCCGGATAAGAGAAATAAAGCTTTCGCTTGACGACGTTTTACTGCCGTGGTGACCGACTTTCAGTATATCCGCTTTCAGATTCGGATAAGACGCGACAATATCGTTTTCGACAGTCTTTTCTGCGTCGCCTGTCATAAGGAATGAATTTTCTCCGGCGCTTATGTACATGACTATCGAATTATTGTTTTCCTCCGTTTGGGAAACCTCAAACGGAGCGAGTATCTCGCATTGAGCTTCTCCCAAAGTAAACGTATAACCGGTTTTTGCAAGCGTTATATTAGCGGAGCTTGATTCGGCCGCGTCAAGAAATTTTTCATAAACCGACGTCTCCGCGCTCTTGTCGGACGGTTCGGAGATAATTATATTATCCGTCCTTATGTTGGTTATAATATCAGCCAGACCGCCTATATGGTCGGAATGAGCGTGTGTTGCGACAACGTAATCAAGCTCATCTACCCCATATTCATTAAGAGCGGCAATCACCGACGGCGAATACTCGGCTTCTCCGCCGTCTATAAGCATTGCTTCGTCTCCCGAGATAAAAAGCGAACAATCGCCCTGACCTACGTCTATAAAATGCGCCGTAAGAATAATGCCATCGTCAGCAAAGCTTTCCTTAACGCTGTCAGCATGAATTTCTCCGCCGGTCGCGCTGTAGAGAGCTTTGTCAAACAGTCCGGCTTTATCCGACGCTATAAGTATTATTATAAGAAAAAATGACAAAATTGCAACCGGTATTGCAAATTTTTTATTATTACTTTTTTTTCTTCTTTTCATGCCCCTTGCCTCTTACCGATGAATTTTTTTTATTTTTACTTCTCGGACTTTTCGCATTGTTATTATTCCTAAATTTTGGATTTCCTCTTATAAGACATTTCGGTGAAGTGCCTATTAAATCGGTTCTGTGAGCCTTTATCAGAGCCTCCTCCACAAGCTCTCCGACGGCAGGGTCAAAGTATCGCATTAAGGCTCTCTGCATGGCTTTCTCATGGGGATTTTTCGCGACGTATACTTTTTCAAGCGTATACGGGTCAAGCTCTGTATAAAACATCGCCGTTGAAATCGTTCCGGGAGTAGGGTAAAAATCCTGAACCTGCTCGGGGCGCAGCTTCTGCTGTTTTATGAATAAAGCAAGCTCTACCGCGTCGCTTAACGTACTGCCCGGGTGCGACGACATGAGATAAGGCACAACATACTGTTCCTTGCCCGCCTGTTTGCTCAGTTCAAAATATTTTTTAACGAATTTTATGTACGCCTCTATATGCGGTTTGCCCATTTTATCGAGCACTGCGGCGGAACAGTGTTCGGGCGCGACTTTAAGCTGACCGCTTACATGGTACTTTACAAGCTCCCTGAAAAATTCCTCGCTTTTATCCTCGAGCATATAATCAAATCTTATTCCCGAACGCACGAAAACTTTTTTGACGTTCGGAAGATTTCTTACCGTTCTTAAAATATCGAGATATTCGCTCTCGTCCGCTATGAGGTTTGGACAGGGCTTGGGAGCAAGGCACTTTTTACCCTTGCACAGCCCCCTCTGCTCCTGTCCCTTACAGGACGGGAACCGAAAATTTGCCGTAGGTCCGCCTATATCGTGAATATAACCCTTGAAATTCGGTAAAGACGTTAAAAGCTCCGCCTCTTTTATTATAGACTCCTTGCTTCTCGACGTGATATATCTGCCCTGATGAAACGCGAGCGAACAGAAATTGCACGCTCCGAAACAGCCCCTGACATGAGTTATCGAAAACTCAACCTCTTTTATGCCGGGGATTCCTCCGTCCTTTTCGTACATCGGGTGATATGTTCTCGCAAACGGCAGAGCGTAAATTCCGTCAAGCTCCTCTGTAGTGAGCGGCTCCATAGGCTCGTTCTGGACAAGCATAAGGCTGCCGTGCTTCTGTTTTACCTTTTTTCCTCTGAAAAAATCCTGCTCGTCCTGCTGTATTCTGACGGATACCGCGTATTCGCGCTTGCTCGCGACAACGTTTTCATACGACGGACATTCCGCTCCTCCGTAGGGAGTTTCACGGACGTCGCAGAGATAGCAGGTTCCCTTTATATCGCGCATATCGCGTATGTTTTCTCCGTTTGCGAGCCTGTCCGCGATTTCAACGGTTTGTTTTTCGCCCATTCCGTATGATATCAAATCGGCGGACGAAGAAATCAGTATAGACGGATGAATCCTGTCGTCCCAATAGTCATAGTGGGCGAAACGTCTTAACGACGCTTCAAGACCGCCGATAATGATAGGTATATCGCCGTAAATCTCACGGATTTTTTTGCAGTAGACGTTTACGGCTCTGTCGGGACGCTTTCCGATTTTTCCGCCCGGAGAATAAGCGTCGGAGTTTCTTCTCTTTTTCGCGACGGTATAATGCGCAACCATTGAATCTATATTGCCCGAGGACACGAAAAAACCAAGACGCGGTCTGCCGAAACAAAGAAAATCCTTATCGCTTCTCCAATCGGGCTGAGCGAGAAACGCGACCTTGTACCCGGCGTTTTCCAAAACGCGCGTAATTATCGCGGGACCGAAGCTCGGGTGGTCAACATAAGCGTCGCCGCTCACATAGACAAAATCCGCCTCGCTCCAGCCTCTTTTTTTCATATCGTCCATATTGACTGGCAAAAAGTCTTTCATTGTAAATTCGTTTCCTCATTAGACAAAATTATTGCTGTGCTGACGCACGCTTGATTTAATCAGTTAAATATCCAACCGCCACACCGCAAATTTTAATAATTGTCAATTGTCAATTGTCAATTGTATCCGAATCCGAAAAATCATCTGCGCTTGCCGAACCTGCAACATCGGGCGACATCGCGTTCATTTCATACCATTGAGCCTTTGTAAGAAGGACCTTTCTCGGTTTGCTGCCGGCGTGAGGTCCTACAACGCCTCTTTCCTCGAGCGCGTCCATAATTCTTCCCGCTTTAGCGAAACCAAGGCTCAGATGCCTTTGCAGGGAGGAAATAGACGCTTTATCGGGAGTGTTTATAACAAGCTCGGCGGCTTTCATTATTATTTCGTTATCCGCGTCGGAAACAGCGGACGAACCGTCAAGCTCCCTGCCGCCGCCCTTTTTGGGAGCGGCCGAAAGAGCCTGTTTTTCGATTTCCTGCTGAATATCGTCGTTATACGACGTTGTTTCCTGAGTTTTTACAAAATCCACAACTTTTTCTATTTCAGCGTCTGAAAGATAACAGCCCTGCACTCTCTGTGGTTTTGACATACCCACGGGACAGAACAGCATATCTCCGAGACCCAGCAGCTTTTCAGCGCCCGAAGCGTCAAGTATAGTCCTTGAGTCAACCTGAGACGAAACGGAGAGCGCGACACGGCTGGGAATATTTGCCTTGATAAGACCCGTTATAACGTCTACAGACGGTCTTTGAGTCGCGACGACAAGATGCATTCCCGCCGCTCTCGCCATCTGCGCAAGGCGCGTTATGGAACCCTCGACTTCGGACGGAGCTACCGACATAAGGTCGGACAGCTCGTCTATAACTATAACTATCTGCGACATTTTCTGCAAGCTTTCATCGGTTTCGCAGAGCTTATTGTATGCTCCTATATCTCTTACGCCGTTGTCGTTAAGCGTTTTATATCGGCTGAGCATTTCGGTAACAGCCCAGCCGAGAGCACCGGCGGCCTTTCTCGCGTCCGAAACGACGGGAACAAGCAGGTGAGGTATTCCGTTATATACCGAAAACTCAACCTGTTTTGGGTCGATAAGCACAAGCTTTACTTCGCTCGGCTTCGCGTTATACAAAAGACTTACTATCATTGCGTTAAGGCATACCGATTTGCCCGAACCCGTTGTGCCGGCAATAAGCAAATGCGGCATTTTTGCGAGATCGGCGCAGACCACGTTGCCCGCGATATCTTTTCCGAGGGCTACCGCTAGCCTGCTTTTTGAGGCGGCGTTTCTGTATATGTCGCTGTCCACTATTTCACGCATAGTGACCGTTGTTCTGCCTCTGTTCGGCACTTCTATTCCTATTGCCGATTTATTTGGAATGGGAGCTTCGATTCTCACGCCCGCAGGAGCCGCGAGATGAAGAGCAAGGTCGTCGGCAAGTCCCGTAAATTTGCTTATTTTAACTCCCGGCGCTGGCGACAACTCGTACCTCGTGACGGACGGACCGGGAATAACGTCTACCACCTTGGCTTCTACGTTAAAGCTGTGCAGAGCGTCTATAAGCTTGTCCGCCGTTGCTCTCAAATCGGCCTGTGACGCTGTAAGGGAACTGCGGACGGGCTGTCGCAAACAGTCGAGCGGCGGAAGCATATAATTGTTTTCATCGGCTTCCTCCTGAATTTTCTCTATTTCCGACGCAACGTTAGCCTGTGCGTTTTCAAGCTCCTCTTTGGTAAGCTTCTTAGCTTCCTCGGCGGCCTGCCTTTCAACCGCCATAGCGAATATATCCTTTGCGGATTCACCTTTATCGGTTTCTTCGGCGTCTTTTCCCTGTTTATTGTCTTTATCGGATATCGGTATAACCTCGATTTCCTCCTCCTTGGGTTCGGAGATAACGATATCCTGAGTTTTTGCTTCTTTTTTTCGGCTTTTCGTTACGGCTTGTTGTTCGGAGCTTTCATCAAAACCGTTTTCCACATTATCCTCTGAAAGGAGGTCGTCCTCCGTGTATACATAAAGATGTCCGCGCTTTTTGCGTTTCACAGAGGTGTTTTCCGCTTTTCCGGAGTCCCCATCAGATTCCGAGGCGTTTCTTTCGGCTCTCGTTCTGTCAATTTTCTCGCTTACTTTTTTCGCCGGTTTTTTAAGCTCATTGAATATCCTTATAAGAGTAAAGCCCGTCAGGAACATAAATGATACAAATATAAGCACCGCGAGTATCGCTATCGCGGGGGCTTTGGAAGACCCAATAAGCATTAGAGCCTCGCCTATGACCGCGCCGAAGAAGCCGCAGCCTATTTTGTTTTCGCGAAGGTATGAATAATATTCCCTGAAAATATCGGATTTAAAGGATAACGCGCCCTCATAGCCTATAACGTACATCATCGCGCTGATAAAAAACACAAGCAAAAGCCCCTGCGCGATTTTTTTCCATACGGACTGCTCTAATTTTTCCATAGTCATAAGGAATGCCGTATAAGCCATTACGAAAGGCAGAATAAAGCCCGAATACCCGAAAAGACCGAAAATAAAGCCTCTCATGGTATGCCAGACAGTCCCCGACGAAGCCGGAATTACTACTATGCTTAAAAATATGAGCGATAACGCGAAAATAATCAGAGCCGCCGATTGATTGCGTTTTTTTATGTACTCGGCGCGGCGGATCTCCTCCTCCATGCGCAGTTGTTCAAGCTGCGCCTTGGAGGGCTTTTTTTTGTTTCCGCCGCCGGAATTTCGACGCGCGTCCGTTTTTTTCTTATTTGGATTATTTAAAGTATTTGAAGATTGTCTCCTGCTTTTATCTTCAGCCATTTTGAGCTCCTTCTTTTGAATTTGTCCTTTCCGAAATCAGACCGTAAAGGCAGTCGAGAGCGTCGCTTAACGTTCCTATCGAATCTATAAGCCCCTCCCGAACAGCGCTGTCGCCGTTCAATACCGTTCCGATATCGGTTACAAGCTCTCCGCCCGTGGCGTGCATAAGCTCTCTGAATCTATCGGGTTCTATTTTTGAATTTTTGCACACAAAGCGCACTATGCGCTCCTGCATATTTTGAAAATAGCTTAAAGTCTGCGGAACTCCGAGGACAAGTCCCGTCATTCTTACCGGGTGTATCGTCATAGTAGCCGACGGCGCTATAAACGAACGGTCCGCCGAAACGGCAAGGGGAACACCTATGGAGTGTCCTCCTCCGAGTACAAGCGATACTACGGGTTTTTTCATTCCCGCTATAAGCTCTGCAATCGCAAGCCCCGCCTCTATATCTCCGCCGACCGTGTTGAGTATAACTATAAGCCCCTCTATGTCGCGGCTCTCCTCTATAGCCACAAGCTGCGGTATAACGTGTTCATATTTTGTCGCCTTAGTACCCGAGGGCAGAAGATAATGCCCTTCGATTTGCCCTATCACAGTTAAACAATGTATATAATGACCGTTTTTGTTTATTGTTACGCTTCCGTCGGCGGAATTATCATTACTGCCGTTCTGTTCATTATCGGGCGAACCCTGAGGCTGTTCCGATGAAAACGGCGATGGAGCCGTAAAACTTTGAGACTCCGAGGAATACATATTGTCAGACATATTTCTTGCTCCTTGGCTTTTTTTAAATCGGGAATGAGAAATCGGAAATCATAAAAAAGCTTCCGAAACCGTGCTTCCTTAATTGTCAATTGTACATTGTCAATTGCGTATTGCCAATTCCCCATTCTCTATAAGTATTGTTGACAGGAACAAGAAAAATATCAATTAAATTTAATTTTATATTAAAACCGTCTCACCGCGCTCTTACCGCGCCTGTTAAGGAAACACTGATTAAATCGAACGTGCATATTGCTCCATGAGATTTTTCGTCAGATTTCCATAGGGGATCCCGAAAGGCCATTAGGCTTTTCGGGAAAGGAGGAGCAACGGAGCGAGTGAACTTTCCGCCGTTAGGCGAAAACGAACGATGCGCAGTTTGCGACGACGAGGACGCAGGAATACTGGCGTATTTCAAGGAACTTTTGGCAAAAATGACGGAAAATATCGGGGCAAGATGTGCGTTCAGCCGTCAGGCGTGATTTATTCAGTGTTTCCTTAAAGAAAGCAGAGCGAAAACAACGGCGTTTGCCGTAACTATCGTCGCGCCCACAGGAGTATCGAACATAATCGAGCCGAGTATTCCGATAACGGAGCAGATAACAGCTATAACTGCGGAACACACGGTAACGCTTTTGAAATTTTTAAAAATCCTCATCGCGGAAAGCGACGGCAGAATTATAAGAGCCGATATAAGTAGCGCACCGACAAGGTTCATCGCGATTACGATTACCACCGCCGTAATGACCGCAAGCGCAAGGTTGTAAAGAGAAGTATCGGTTCCGGAGGCCGAAGCAAAATCCTCGTCGAACGTCACGGAAAATATTTTATTATAGAAAATTATGTATACGGCTATAACTACCGCCGCAAGCCCCAAACACAGATATACGTCGCTTTTTGACAGCGTGAGAATTGAGGTAGAGCCGAAAAGCGTGGTGCATACGTCGCCGCTGATGTTCGCGTTAGTTGAAAAAATATTGAGCAGCATATACCCAAAAGCGAGAGCGACCACGGATATTACCGCGATTGAAGCGTCGCCCTTTATTTTTGAGTTTTTTCCCGTTCTCAGAAGTACAACAGCCGCCAGAGCGGTCACGGGCAGAGCAAAATACATGGGAGTGATTTTAAGTACCGCCGCAATCGCAATAGCCCCGAACGCGACGTGCGACAGACCGTCGCCTATCATCGAATACCTTTTAAGCACAAGGCTTACACCCAAAAGAGCCGCGCAGAGCGACACGAGAACGGACGTAATAAGAGCGTATTTTACAAAATCAAACGACATAAAGTATTTTATACTTTCAATCAAACCCAATTTTACTCACCCCTATCAGAAAACAGTCCGCAGGCGTCCGATACAAGATAATCGTCGGTTTTCCCGAAAAACAGCGGTTTTTCGCCTATATGAAGAATATGGGAGGCGTAAGTTACCGCCTGCTTTATATCGTGAGAAACCATTATTACCGTAAGCTTATCTTTTTTATTAAGGTTTTCTATTACCGAATAAAGCTCCTTTGTTATCGCAGGGTCAAGTCCCGAAACAGGCTCGTCAAGTATAATAAGCTTTTTTGCCGCGCAGAGCGCCCTCGCGAGCAAAACTCTCTGCTGCTGTCCTCCGGATAATTCCCGATAGCATTTTTTCGCCAAATCGCTTATGCCGAGCTTTTCCATATTTTCGTCGGCTGTAAGCCTTTCCTTTTTTCCGTAGAAAAGCCTGTCCGTACAGCCCGACATAACGATTTCCCTTACCGACGCGGGGAAATCGCGCTGAACGGCCGTTTGCTGGGGAAGATATCCTATACTCTTTTTGTTAAGCCCCTCACCGAATATAATTCTACCCTCCGAAGGACTTTTTAATCCCAAAAGAGCCTTCATAAGAGTAGTTTTACCCGAGCCGTTTTCACCGACGATACACAGATAGTCGCCCGAATTTACGGTAAAATTCAGACCCGATACTATAGTGTTGCCCTCGTACGCGAGAGCGATATTTTCGCAGGTGATAAGAGCCATCAGCCAAGAGCCTCCGTAAGAGTTTCTAAATTTTGTTCCATTATGGAATAATATGTTATACCGCCGTCGATTTCATTTTTTGATATTGACTGACAGGAGTTTAGCGTAAGTATTTCGGCGCCTGTTTCTTCGCTTACCGTTTCGGCTATTTTTCCGTCGGAGCCGTCAAGAACCATTATATATTGCAGCGACAGCTCCCGAGCTTTTTCTATCAGAAAGGACATCGTATCAAAGCTCGCCTCGGATTCGGCCGAACAGCCGGGAAACGCGGCGAAATATTCAAGATTATAATCCTCGGTAAGATATCGGAAAGGAAATCTGTCCGCAAAAAGCAGCACATTGCGCTTTGCGTCCGATACCGCTTCGGAGTAAAGAGAGTCGAGATACTCAAGCTCTGAATTATAATTATCCGCGTTTTTTTTGTATTTTTCGGCGTTCGTGCCGTCCGCTTCGGATAGCGTCTCCGCGATAAGGGATACACATTCACGGGCTTTTTTCAGTGAAAGCCAAATATGCTCGTCAACCGCCTGTTCCTCCTCACGGGCGTCCATACCGTCTATTATTTCCTCATCGAGAGCGGTTATTTTGTCGATTAACGCTATTCGGACAAGCTCGGTGTTTTTAGACGCTTTTACGGCGTTTTCGACCCATGCGTCCGATTCGCCGCCGATATAAACAAATACATCCGCTTCCGATAAGTCGGCAATATCACCGACAGTAGGCTCAAAAGAGTGCATATCCGAGCCGTTCCCGTTAAGGCATATCACGTCGTCGCTGCCCGTTATATTTCTGACCCAGTCATAAATGGGAAAAATCGTAGTAACTATTTTAATGTTTTCCGGTCTTTTTCCGCTGTCTGCGTTCGTTTCAAACGGTTTCGCGCAGGAGGACAGCGATAAAACAGCGACGATAACCGACAAAATCAAAGCCGAATATTTTTTCACTCGGACTTTTCCGTAAGTTGTCGCGGACTTTTTTTCACCGGCTTTTTTATTTTTTTTATTGATTATCATGGTTCGCGCCGTTAAGACTTTCATTTGCCTGCATTTTAAGATACGCGTTTATAAATCCGTCTATATCCCCGTCCATAACGTTATTGATATTGCCGTTTTCAAAACCTGTTCTGTTGTCCTTTGCGAGAGTATACGGCATAAACACATAAGAGCGAATCTGACTGCCCCAAGCGATTTCCCTCTGCTCGCCCTTGATATCCTCTATTTTGTCAAGATGCTCGCGTTCTTTTATTTCGATAAGCTTAGATTTAAGCATACGCATGGCAACATCTCGGTTCTGATATTGGCTTCTTTCGACCTGACACGCCACAACTATACCGGTAGGAATATGAGTAAGACGAACCGCCGAAGACGTCTTATTGACCTTCTGACCGCCGGCGCCGCTGGCCCTGTAAACGTCCATTTTAATGTCGGCCGGATTTATTTCTATATCAACAGTATCGTCAATTTCGGGCATGACCTCCAATGACGCGAAAGAAGTATGCCGTCTGCCGGAAGCGTCGAAAGGTGAAATTCTTACGAGCCTGTGTACGCCCATTTCGCCTTTAAGATAACCGTAAGCATTTTCGCCCTCGATTATAATTACGGCTGATTTTATTCCTGCTTCCTCGCCGTCAAGATAATCGACTGTAGTTACCTTGAAGCCGTGACGCTCGCCCCATCTCGTATACATTCTGAAAAGCATAAGCGCCCAATCCTGAGCTTCGGTTCCGCCGGCTCCGGCGTGGAAAGTCAGAATCGCGTTTTTGCTGTCATACTCTCCCGTAAGGAGTGTGGAAAGCGTCATCGCGTCAAGAGTATTTTTCACTCTTTCGGCGGCGTCCGTACATTCCGAAAGCATTGATTCGTCCTCTTCGTCGTTTGCGAGCTCTATAAGCGTCAGCGTATCTTCATAATCGTTTTTTAGCTTTGTATATTGCTCCGCCTTGCCCTTTAGCATAGACGTACGCTGTAAAACCTTTTGGCTGTTTTCTATATCGTTCCAAAAATCCTCCTGCGCCGCCTGCTGTTCAAGCTCCTCTATCTCCTTTTTCATGGCTTTAAGACCGAGAGCTTCAGCAAGGTCGGCTATGGGTTTTTCACATTCCTTGAGCTTTAATCTTAGTTCTTCGTACTGTAACATATATCTGCTCCTATATAAAAAATCACATAAACATACATTTTATATTATAACAGGAAAGCATAAAAATGTCAAATAATTTTAAGGAAACACCGCACTTCAGATGGTGCGGTGTTGCCTTTACTTTTCAAACAAACATTATTTTATTTAATACTGCCGCGTTTGGATTTTTTTCTGTACAAGGTTACTGTGAGGAACACCGCCGCCGCAAGCAACAGGACACCGCCCGCTATATAAAACGGGATTGTGCCTATTCCGCCGAGTTCGGGAAGCAGCAAATCAAAGAAGTTGACAAATTTTGCGCTTACTACTCCTTTTTCCGCTATTTTACCTTCCGCTCCCTCACAGCTTTTAAGCGTGTAGCCGCTGGATTCCGCTTCGGTAACGCTGTAGGCGACTCCGACGGGAAGTCCTAAGAACGTTATCGACTGAGCGTCCGAAAGCTTGAAATCGTAAACGTACTCTCCGCTTTCATTAAGCGTAAGGTGCGCCATTATTTCATCAACGGTGCCGTCGCCGTGAGTTAATACGGCGTCTACCGTATCGGACATGCCTGAGCCGACAAATTTAACGGTAAAATCGAACAGCGTGGTATCTGTTCCGCTAACGCCGTCAACTGTTTTCGACACGGTAAGATTGCCGAATTTCGGGTCTTCAACGTTCACTTCATAAGAATTGTCAAAAACAAAATTTGCTTCCTCTACGGTAACATGACCGCGCGTTACGCGTATCGTTGGCCTTAAAACGTCGTAATGTCCGTCGTCACTCAAGGCTATCTTGACCGTAACGGTTACCGTATATGAATACTCGCAGTAGGTCATACCGGGGATAATATCCGTATACAGCTCTTCAACGGTGTATCTGTAAACGCCGTCCTTTGTTAAAAACTCAAGATTCTCAAACAGCGGGATATTTCCTCTCGCGTCGTTTGTAACCACCGTTCTCTCGCCTATCGGGTCATCGGCGGGATTGCTTTCATACGGAAGTATAACGAACGAAAACTCGCCGCCTACCATTTCATAAGGTATATTGCCCTTATTTTCTACAACCTTTTTTGCGCTGAATGAGATTGGCTCGGGAACAGGCGCTTTTTTTATGTTATTGAACACAATATCATCGCCCGAAAGCTGACTGCCGTCATTGACAAGCGAACCTGTATAGCTGTCAACGTCGTGTTCGATTCCGTCAACAAATATCTGTGGCGTCCAGCCCTCTTTATCCGCCTCGGAAACCGTATAGGTATACTTTGTGCCGACGGGCAAGCCGTAAATGGTAAGGTGTTCGTTTCCTTTAAGCGAAAACTCCGCCGCGCCGTCCACAAGGGTAACTTCTTTTTTACCCTGCGATTCGCTCGTTTCCGTTCCGTCGGGAGCGGTCGTATCGGTAAATACCTCGAACCAGTAATCGCCTGTAAGCGGCGTCGTTGTGCCGTCGTATTCGTCGGGCATCGTAAGATTTATCGTAAAATCAAAGACCTTTTCGGCGTAGTCCTCTTCCGTCAGCTCCGCATCGGGTTCTTTATCGAGCTTTTTATAAACATTAAGCTCAACCGGCTGATATTCGTTTACATAATGAGCCGCTTCGGGATTCTGTCCCGTATTTCCCGTTACCGTATAATTTCTTGACGCGTCGTCTTTTGTGAACGTGTTCGAGACTGTTCCGCTGCCGCTCTGCTGTAATACGTCTCTATCGCCGTTTTTGTCATATTTTACGGTGCTGTCCTGCTGAACGTGCTCCACGCTGCCAAAGCCGTAGCCCTTATCGTGCTGAAGCTCCGATATAACCTCTTTCACGGTGTAATCAGTACCCGAATCAAGACCGTTTATCAGTATTCCCTCGCCGTCTTTAAGAGTTACTCTCGCGACGCTCTTTGTACCGGGAATATTTTTTCCGCTCCTGTCTTTATAAGGCCAGTTTTCGGGATAAGGGTTCAAGGGTTCCTCGCCGTAGCCGAAATAAAGCGTTTCGGTCTGCCATGAGGACTGCGTCTGATATAGCTCCGCCAGACTGTTCGTGCTGCCGCCGAGATACGATTCGTTTTCAACGGTGCGCCATACCTCTAATACTGTCTCGGCTCCGCCTTCCTTCGGATTTTCCTCGGGTGCGTTCGTTTTATCGTTCCACGCGTACGGAACTACGCCCGTCAAGCTGAAGCTCTGTGCGCCGTCAACCGTCGTTTCGTAATCGGCGACAACGGAGCCCGCCACGTCTTCACCCTCTTTAAAATCTTTGAGCTTATATGCGATTTCGTTCGGGTGGGCTATCGTGCCGTCGGGAGCTAATATCCAGCCCTGATTGTCATACAGGACTTCGACCTTGTCAATAAGATAATCCCAATGTCCGTTATGCTTTTTAAGCTTAATAACGCCCATATCGCCGGTGTAACCGTCAACAGTAACGTCAAAGTTGAAGCCGTCAAGAGCGGGAGCGTCAATTTCCGGGTTATCTTCAACCTCTTTCGTAACCATAAACATGGTGTCGTTGACTGTAAGCTTGCCGTTATTTCCCAGATAGTTGTTAATAACGACGTTTTCAATCGTTGAAGTTACGCCGATAGTCGGAAGATACGCGTTGTTCGCCGTTTCGGTTACATTGGCTTTTGTCGATTTATCATCAACATAGTATGTGTTGATTTTCTGAATAACACGCTGTGCCAAATCGCCGACTCGAACGCCGCCGACCTTAGTTGAAATCTGCCACTTACCGTCGGCTTGCTCCGCCGTTATCTGATCTCTGCCGCGCGTCGCGTTTTCCGCCGCGGGAATATAGTCGTAGGTATTTTCATACTTACCGCTCTTGTCCGCCCAGCAAATGCACGAGCCGTTCGTTATCCCCTCCGCATGGAATCCCGAACCGAATTCCGAACCGAGGCGGGATATAACGCGTTGGACCTTTCTGCCGTTTCCGTCCGATGTGGGGACAAAGTATTCGATAGCGAAGAAGAAATAATCATTGCTTGAAAATGATTTCCCGTGTTCAACGTCAACATTGTCGAGCGAGTCTTCCGTCAAGAATACTATCTGACCTTTCGACACCGTACTTTTGTTGAACGCGTCTTTAACTGCTTGCTCATTTGCAAATTCACCGCCGTATTCCCCGCCGTTCCATGACGCGCCTTCCGTCCAATTTTCAACGCCGTGTCCGTAGCCGTTGTTCTCGTCAACCTTTGTAATCGCACCGCCGTCGCCTACAAGATACGCATGCGCGTAAATCGGCAGATTTTTCTGAAATATGTAGTAACGGTTATTGGACGACGGCGAGAACGATACAACAGCGTCGCCGCGCGTGCGAGCCGCTTGAGTTGCGTAACCCTCATACATCGTTTCGCTGTAGTAATTGGAATAGAAATAAACGGAATTATCTTCGGCTTTATGCTCCGTGATATACTCTTGACGGACAGCGGATAAGTCAACATTTGCGCCGTCCTCGGTCAGTATCTCGTTCTTAACGCCTACGGTATAATAAACTCTTAACGGCGAGGACTGCGTATGAATGTCCATATTATCCGTGTATTTGATATTAAGGTTTTTATCAACGTCAATCGTTACAGTCTGAATCGGGAGAGCACTTTGCGGAATATCAACGTAAAATGCCTGATCGTAGCCCTTTTCGACAGACATATTGTCGTCCTTATTTTCATAGTTGCCGGTATCTTCGACCCATATTCTTATATCGCTCAGCTTGAACGTCGTATCGCTGTAACACGGATTCATTTTATCGGTATTTGCGTCGGCGTCGTCGAATCTGAAGAATGTGTAAACGGTATTTTGCTGCTGCGGGGTAATACTGTCATTGTCTTCGGTGATCTCAAGCGTCGGTACAAATTCCCTCGCGGTATCGCCGTTGACGTAATAAATATCGCCATTTTCCCAACTGCCGCTGCCGTCATTGACCGCTTCCCAAGTTTCGTTACCTTCTTCATCCACGGCGGTTTTGCGATACCAGCCGTTATCAAACGATCCCTTTTCATTCAAATGCTTAACGTTGAAACTGTAATCGTAGATCGCCACGCGTCTGATATTGTAGAGTTCGCCGAAGAGAGACACGTTTAATACGTCCTTGACTTCAAGATACGTTCCTATCGGGTCCATATACGTAATGGAGTTACTCGCGCCGGACGCATTTATTCCGCTTACCGGTGTGAACAAAGTATTATTCAAATCTCCGACCAACTGATCGAATACTTTACCGATATTGTTACCGATAGCTTCATAGAAATAATCGTTATAAAATATATTCTTTTCAACGTCTTCGTTTGTAACGTCGAACTCTCCGCCGGCTTTCAGCCTGTTAATCGGGAATGAAAAGGTTGTATGTTTGTCATTATCGGTTACCGATACGTCGATCTTTCCGCCGTCGGATTGAGCGCACCACTTATTCCAAAGATTGTACGCATCTATTACGTCGCTCCTTTTTTTCCATTCTCTTCCTTCGGGAAGCTCGGGAGGCTCGGAGTTAAAGTATCTTTTCGGATCCATCGTGGCATAAATACGCGGAACTTGATATGCGGAATCGGGAGGATCGACGCTGATAGTGCTGACCAAAAGACGAAGATTCTGTTTGTTATCGTTTCTTATTTTTTCATTGGAATTTATCAGACTTTCATACTTGTTAAATACCTTTGATTTCATGTATGAAGCGGTCATAAGAATATCAAGAATTACGGCTGCGCCATTGTCTTCTGATAACTCACTTCTGTATTTTTTGACACTGTCGTCGGAATAACTATTAATCGTATCGGGAACGTCAAGATTGTGCCATTCGTCTCCGCTGATACTTGCGTTCTTCCCCTTTAGCGCAAAGTTAGAACCGCCGTCAGTCATAACGAAAACAGCCGGTATGCGGGGGATAGTGTACTTTTGCTGATCAAGTTTTGACACATACGAATATGAAACGTCATCTTTATCAACAAAATTTTTGTATAATTCTTCAAAACCAACATAAATTCCCGCCTGCATATCGGTGTTAAAGCCTATTTGGTGTATGTTATTATCGGATACTGTTTCGTCTGCAACATATGTGTTTCTGACCTTATTGTCTACCAACACTTTTGCGCCTTCGCCCTTGTCTGTTTTGTAACCGTGAGCGGTTACCGTATATCCTGCGCCTGAAATAACGTTATCAATATTTCCGTTCGGATACGAACCTCTGACATAACCGTAAGGGTGGTTGTTATAATCCTCAAAATCATCAACCACAAGATAATCTTTTCCGCCCTCTTTTGTATAATGTCCCAAGGGCATAAGAGTGAAGGCTGTCGCGCCGTAAGCGACAACTGCGACCTGATTCGTTGGGTTGAGGTTCATCAATTTATCTATATTTGAGTTTATCGCGTCAAGCACTGCCTGAATTCGCGAATCATTCATACGCTCTCTGAGATTTTCATGATGATAAGTTTCGGTCGAGTCGCCATGTTTGATGTCGTAAGCCATCGAACCCGACATATCTATAAGGAATACAACGTCAGCAGGGGATTCCGCTTGCTCATTGATTGTTTCGCTGCTTCCTAACGCGCTGTATACGTGAAGGAAATCGTCGTTTATCTTGATTTCGCCGCCAACGCCGTCCAGACTTTCGTCGAGCTTCAAAGTGTCTTTCGTAAATACGCGCTTAGTGTTGCCGACCGTCGTTTCCGTGCTCTCGCCGTACGCGAATACGCTCTTGTCGCTCCAAACTCTGCCCGCCTGCCGCGAACCGTCGGTGTCGTTTATAAGCTGATCTACATAAGTGTCCATAGTGCTGCCGTCGGCTGTGCGTTTAACGCCCGGAGTAACTCCGCTCGTGGCGATTACAAGAGCGTCGGACGGACGAATCGCGATAATCGCGGTAAAAACTATAACAACCGCCATAAGCATACTTATAACTCTGCGTTTTATCATTTCGCGTCTATGCGCCCTTAAAACAGCTTGAGCGCCGTTTAAAAACTCATCTTTCATAACAGAAGACCATCCTTTCCTCTATATATGACTGCAATAAATCTTTCAGTACCTATAACCGCATCAATGAATCGTTTTTCACAAATTTATGTATGAAACACATATAAATAATATAAAAAACATACAATTTTACGAAAAATATCTATTAATTATACAAAAACGGTACAACAAAGTAACGCGTGTTGGTAACACACATAGTGAGTATAGCATAAAAAAATAAAAATTACAATACCAAATCCAAAGATTATCCGATTTTTTTATCTGCCAAGTCAATATGAGGTTTTTTGAGAAAAATTTTCGTCGGACATGGCAAAATCCGCAGGCTTACTTTGTGTATTTCAAGGATTTAAGACACTATGGCGGAAATAGCAAAAAAACACAAAGGCGTATACAATGGATATCCGAAAACCTCAAAAATGTCCAAATAAAAAAGCGGGAGACGCTTTTAAAGCATCTCCCGATAATATTCAGGGTGTTGACAAATTCCCCTGCAATCAGACAAGCTCGATAATGCACATTTCAGCGGCATCACCCCTGCGGGGTCCTGTCTTGATTATGCGGCAATAACCGCCTCCGACCTCTTTATACTTAGGCGCGATTTCGTCAAACAATTTTTTAACAACATCTTCTTTTGTAACATAGGACATTGCCTGTCTGTAATTATGAAGATTGTTCTCTTTTGCAAGAGTAATCATTTTTTCCGTCATAGAACGAACGTCTTTAGCCCTTGTAACGGTGGTCTCGATTCTGCCGTTTTCCAAAAGGTATGTTACCATTGCTCTGAGCATAGCCTTACGGGAATCCGTAGCTCTGCCGAGTTTTCTGGTTCCGGGCATAAAATTCACTCCTTTACCGTTAGTGGTATAATGTTGGATTTACTCGTCCTCTCTGCGAAGGGAAAGTCCGAGAGAGCTTAGCTTTGCGATAACCTCGTCAAGAGATTTGCGTCCGAGATTTCTCACTCTCATCATTTCCTCTTCGGATTTGGAAATTAAATCCTCTACCTTATGAATGTTCGCTCTCTTTAAGCAGTTAAACGAGCGAACCGAAAGGTCAAGTTCCTCAACAGTCATCTCTAAAATCTGAGCCTTGTTATCTTCGCCCTTTTCAATCATGACCTCCGTGTTGCCCGCTTCGTCGGACAAATCTATAAAGAGGTTGAGATGCTCGTTGAGAATCTTGGCTGCCAAGGAAACCGCGTCTCTTGCCGCGATTGTACCGTTGGTCCAAACTTCAAGCGAAAGCTTATCGTAATCGGTTACGTCACCGACACGAGCATTATCGACTGTATAGTTTACTTTTACGACAGGTGTATAAATAGAATCTATCGCGATAACTCCTATAACGGGATCCATCAGCTTCTTATTCTTTTCTGCCGAAATATAACCTCTGCCGCAGTCCGCCGTAAGCTCCATGCGGACGTGCGCGTCAGCGTTAAGCGTTGCTATATGCAGTTCCGGGTTGAGAATCTCAACTTCGGAATCCGCCTGTATATCGTCGGCGGTGATTTCACATTCACCGCTGCAGTCAATATACATTGTTTTGGGTCCTGAGCCATGAATTTTCAGAATTACGTTTTTTAAATTCAGAACGATTTCAGTAACATCTTCTTTTACGCCTTCAATAGTCGAGAACTCATGAAGAACACCGTCAATGCTGACAGAAGTGATAGCATATCCGGGAAGTGATGATAAAAGAATTCGGCGGAGACTGTTGCCGAGAGTAGTACCGTAGCCTCTTTCAAGAGGTTCAACAACAAATTTGCCGTAGGTACCGTCCTGAGTTAAATCAACGGCATCAATTCCGGGCTTCTCAATACCTATCATTCAAAACCCTCCTTAATAATTGCAGCCTCGCTGCTAAAAATACAGGTTGTGGTCAAACCGTTAACGTGAATAGAACTCGACGATAAGATGTTCTTCAACCGGGACTTCAATCTGGTCGCGCGTCGGAAGAGCAATAACTTTTGCGGTATAATTATCGCCTGTTTCAAGCCATGCGGGGATCGTACCTGTTTTTTCAAGAATAGCTTTGAACTTTTCCGAATCAAGGCTTGACTTGCTGATTGCCAGCGTATCGCCGGCTTTGCAAAGGTATGAGGGGATATCTACTCTCTTACCGTTTACAAGGTAATGACCGTGAGTGACAAGCTGTCTCGCTTCGGGACGTGAGGACGCCCAGCCGAGCAAATAAACGATATTGTCAAGACGGCTTTCGCAGATACGAAGTAAATTGTCACCGGTAACGCCCGCCTGACGAACAGCCATAACGTAATATTTATGGAACTGACTTTCGTTTAATCCGTAGAAACGTCTTGCTGTCTGCTTAGCGCGAAGCTGAAGACCGTACTCCGTAAGCTTTTTGCGTCCCTGACCGTGCTGACCGGGAGCATAGCTGCGGCGGTCAATCGAGCATTTCGGGCTTGTGCATCTCTCACCCTTTAAAAAGAGCTTCTTGCCCTCTCTGCGGCATAACTTGCATACCGCGCCGGTATATCTTGCCATGTGTTAAAACACCTCCAGTTTTTAGGTTATACACGCCTTCTCTTAGGCGGACGGCAGCCGTTGTGAGGGATAGGAGTAACGTCTTTAATCATGCTTACTTCAAGACCTGCCGTCTGAAGCGCTCTGATTGCGGCTTCTCTTCCCTGTCCGGGACCCTTGACATAAACCTCTACGGTTTTCATGCCGTGGTCGATTGCCGTCTTAGCCGCGGTCTCCGCCGCAGTCTGCGCTGCGAAGGGCGTTGACTTTCTTGAACCTCTGAAGCCCATTTCGCCCGCGCTCGCCCATGATACGGCATTACCCTGCGTATCGGTAATGGTAACGATGGTGTTGTTGAAAGTGGACTGGATATGAGCCGCGCCGCGTTCAATATTTTTGCGCTCACGGCGTTTACGCGCGGCGCCTTTTTTAGCGGTTGCTTTTGTAGCCATACTGTTCCCTCCTGATTATTTCTTCTTATTGGCTATGGTTTTCTTAGGACCTTTGCGTGTGCGGGCGTTTGTCTTGGAACGCTGTCCCCTTACGGGGAGACCTTTTCTGTGACGGACGCCGCGGTAGCATCCTATTTCAACGAGCCTCTTGATGTCGAACGCCGTCTCTCTTCTGAGATCGCCCTCAACCTTAACGTTGTGGTCGATGTACTCACGAAGCTTTGAAACGTCGTCCTCAGTTAAATCCTTGACTCTTGTGTCAGGATTTATACCTGTTGCCTTAATAATGTCGCTTGCGGTTTTACGGCCGATACCGTATATATAGGTAAGACCGATTTCAATTCTCTTCTCTCTGGGAAGATCAACACCGGATATACGCGCCATTTGTCAGTTGCACCTCCATTACGGTATTATCAGGACGTCAGCCCTGACGCTGCTTGTGCTTGGGATTTTCACATATAACCATTACTTTTCCCTTGCGTTTAATGATTTTGCACTTCTCGCAAATTTTCTTTACAGAAGGTCTGACTTTCATTGTTTTACCTCCTAAAAAATTACCTATTTGGATCGCCACGTTATACGACCTTTTGTAAGATCGTACGGCGACATATCAATAGTTACCTTATCACCGGGAAGTATCCTGATGTAGTTCATTCTAAGCTTGCCGGATATAGTGGCCGTTATCTGGCGTCCGTTTTCAAGCTCGACCTTGAAGGTTGCGTTAGGAAGAGCCTCTACAACTTTGCCCTCGACCTCTATCATATCCTGTTTTGACATACTGTTTTACCTCCCTTTTTCGGATGCCGAAATTTCTCCCAGCGCCCTTTTTAAAGAACGATTTGTTGCTGTCTGCGCTTCGGAAAGGACATAATGCGTAGCCTTTAAATGCTTCGGGTTCTTTTTTTTCGGTCTTTCGAGAGGACGTTCTTTTCCGTCGCAGACGAAAACGTATCCCTCCGCCATATCCGAAACGACAAGAAAATATCCCTTGTCCCTTCCCGACATTGATATTACGACACGCCCGATTTCAATTTCCATACAAATCGCCACGCGATACGGATATCACACAAAATACGGTGAAAATTCAAGTCTTTTGTGTCCGGTATCGTTTCTTTCTTCAAATTTTTCACGCTAAACCTCATTCGGGCAGCGTCAGAATCATACATTCGCCGTCTTTGGTGATGGCTACGGTATGTTCAAAATGCGCCGCAAGCTTTCCGTCTTTTGTTACTACCGTCCAGCCGTCGGAAAGCTGATTCACAGCCCACGTTCCCTGAGTAATCATGGGCTCGACAGCAATTGTCATACCCGGCAGCAATCGGACTCCTCTGCCGGGAGTTCCGAAGTTCGGAACCGAAGGATCCTCATGAAGTTCTTTGCCTACGCCGTGTCCGACATATTCACGAACCACGCCGAAGCCTCTTTCCTCGCAATACGCTTGAACCGCGTGACCGATATCGCCGATTCTGTTGCCTGCGACAGCCTGTTTGAGCCCTTCGTAAAGCGACTCTCTCGTCGTGTCTATCAGCCGCTGCGCCTCATCGGAAATTTTTCCGACGGCGAAAGTGGCAGCATTATCGCCGTTATATCCGTTTTTCCTGGCTCCGAGGTCGATGCTTACTATATCTCCCTCTTTTAAAATGCGTTTTTTGCTCGGAATACCGTGTATCACCTCGTTGTTTACGGAAATACACGCCGCAGCCGGAAAGCCGTACAGTCCCAGAAAATTCGGCTCCGCGCCCTGACTTTTTATATACTTTCGGGCGGCCGCGTCAATCTCAAAGGTTGACACACCGGGACGGACTGCTTCTCCTGCCGCTTTAAGTGCCATAGCGGAAATTCTTCCCGCTTCACGCATAAGCTCTATTTCCCTGCGCGTTTTAAGCACTACCATGATTAGTCCTCCAGCGCCTTGAAGGTAAGGGCAGTCGTATCCTCAACATTCTCCTGACCTTCCACTATCTTTAGCTTGCCCGTGCCGCTGTAATATTCCTTAAGCGGCTCGGTTTCGCTGTGATAAACCTTAAGTCTCTCGAGTACCGTCTCGGGAGCGTCGTCCTTACGCTGAACAAGCTCAGCTCCGCACGCGTCGCAAATTCCCTCTGCCGACGGCTTTTTATACTCAAGATGATATGAAGCTCCGCATTTTGCGCATACTCTCCTGCCGGACATTCTCTTCGCGATGGCTTCATCGGGTACTTCGAGGTCGATTACCTTATCTATAACTATACCCATTGCATCGAGAGCCTCCGCCTGAGGAATAGTACGCGGAAAACCGTCAAGGATAAAGCCGTTTTTGCAATCGTCGGCCGACAGTCTTTCCTTGATTATACCTATAACGATTTCATCGGGAACAAGCTTTCCGGCCTCCGTATACTCGCGGGCTTTAAGACCCATAGCGGTGCCGCCTTTTATGGCTTCACGGATAATATTTCCTGTTGAAATCGTCGGGATTCCAAGCTTCGCGCTGACTTTTTCCGCCTGGGTTCCCTTGCCCGCTCCGGGGGCGCCGAGAAAAATAATATTCACTGTACGCCCTCCGTTAATCAAGGAATCCCTTGTAATGACGCATCATCATCTGGCTTTCGAGCTGCTGTACGGTTTCAAGCGCAACACCTACAAGAATGATTACCGACGTACCGCCGAGCGATATCGAAACGCCTGTTTCGCCATTTGTTCCCACCTGACCGACCGCAGTACAGATAAGCTTTGTAATCTGCGAATAAAGAATCGGGAAGAGTGCGACAACGCTGATAAGAAGAGCTCCGAGAAGAACTATCTTTGAAATAACCTTCGCAATATAATCCGAAGTGGGTCTGCCGCTGCGGATACCGGGAATGGTACCGCTGTTCTTGGCAAGGTTATTGGCCATTTCAATAGGATTATACTGAATTGAAGAGTAAAAATATGCAAAGAATATGATGAGTACGAAATAAATAATCGAGTATGCCCAATGCTCGGCCGTAAACACATTAAAGAATTTGTCCCAGAATTTACCTTCCTCGGGATTTACAAACATCTCAATAGTCGCGGGGAGCGAGAGGATTGAGCTCGCGAAGATGATGGGAAGAACACCCGACATATTGACCTTTATCGGAATATGAGAGCTTTGACCGCCGTACATCTTGCGTCCGACCACGCGCTTTGTATACTGAACGGGGATCCTGCGTTCCGCATTATCCATCCATACGATGAAGATAACGAGCAGAACAAGGCATACAACAGCAATCGGAACAAGCGCATAATAAATTCCGCCGAAATAAATATACTGATAAAGCTGACCCACGTAAGTCGGGATTCTTGAAACGATACCGGCAAAAAGGAGTATTGAAATACCGTTGCCGATACCCTTGTCGTTAATCTGTTCGCCGAGCCACATGGTAAGCGCGGTGCCGGCTGTCAGAACGAATATTATTGTGAGAGCCTGTAATACTTTATCTCCGGTTGAATCAGTAGTTGACAGCGCATTCTGACTGCGAAGGAATACATAGTACGCCACAGCCTGAAGAACGCCGAGACCTACAGCCGTATATCTTGTTATCGCAGCTATTTTCTTACGTCCTTCCTCGCCTTCCTTGGAAAGTCTCTCAAGGGGAGGAATAGCGACGGTAAGAAGCTGAATGATAATTGATGCGTTAATGTACGGCGTGATAGACATTGCGAAAATCGTACCGTAGTTGAATGCGTTACCTGAAATCATGTTGATATAATCGAAAAACGTTGCCGACGTTGTTCCCGTATTGCCGAGCAAACCGTCAGCTCCGATATTCAGGAAAGGAACGGGGATAGCCGCGCCAAGTCTGAATATGAAAATAATCAACGCCGTAAACAGTATTTTCTTCCTGATTTCGGGAATCCTCCAGGCATTTTTGATTGTCTGAATCATTTTTTACACACGCTCCTTCTATTATCGGATGAACCGAATAAGATCATGCGGTGCTATTAAAGAATTTCAGCCTTGCCGCCGGCAGCCTCGATTTTGGCTTTTGCGCCCGCAGAAAAAGCGTTAGCTTTAATTGTAAGTTTCTTGGTGATATCACCGTTGCCCAAAACTTTAACACCGTCAAGTTCGTCTTTTATAAGACCTGCGTTTTTAAGAGCCTCAACGTCAACGACAGCGCCGTCGGCAAATTTTTCCTCTATGGCGGAAACGTTGACAATAGCTATCTCTTTTGCGAAGATATTGTTGAAGCCTCTTTTGGGTACGCGTCTCTGAAGGGGCATCTGACCGCCCTCAAATCCCGGACGGGGACCTGAACCGGCACGCGCTTTCTGACCTTTGTGACCCTTACCGGCTGTTTTGCCCTGACCTGACGCAGGACCGCGGCCGATACGCTTAGAAGGTCTGTTTGAACCTGCCGCAGGCGCTAACTCATGTAATTTCATTAGTCTGACCCCTTTCTTAAGCTTCGGTTACTTCGATAAGATGCGAAACCTTCTTAATCTTACCGAGAGTCTGAGGATTGTTCGGCTGAACAGCCTCGTCGCCGATTTTGCGAAGACCGAGTGCATAAACGGTAGCAATCTGATCTTTCTTGCTGCCTATAAGGCTTTTGACAAGCTTTACTTTTACATCTGCCATACCGTCCACTCCTTAACCTATAATTTCTTTAACTGTTTTGCCCCTTGTCGCCGCGACTGTTTCGGCTGAACGAAGCTGAGCAAGACCGTTGACGGTCGCTCTTACTACGTTGCAGGGGTTATTTGAACGAAGAGCCTTCGTACGGATATCCTTAATGCCTACGGTTTCAATTACCGCACGGACAGGACCGCCGGCGATAACTCCGGTACCGGGAGCGGCGGGTTTCAGGAGAACTACGCCTGCGCCGAACTTACCGATAACCTCGTGAGAAATCGTTGTGCCTTTAAGGGGAATCGTCATGAGATTCTTCTTGGCGTCCTCGATACCCTTGCGGATAGCATCGGGTACTTCGCCGGATTTACCAAGACCGAAGCCTATCGTACCGTTCTGATCTCCGACTACTACGAGAGCGGAAAACTTCATTATACGACCGCCCTTAACCGTCTTTGATACGCGGTTTATAGCTACGACTCTTTCCTGAAGCTCTTCTCTTTCATGTGTTTCAAACTTAGCCAAAAGTATTTCCTCCCTTTCGTTAGAAATCAAGTCCGCCTTCACGGGCGCCTTCGGCCAAGCTTGCCACACGGCCGTGATAGATATATCCGCCGCGGTCGAATACACATTCTTTAATGCCTTTTTCTACCGCGCGTTCTGCGATTTTTTTGCCGACTGCCTTAGCGGCTTCAGCGTTGCCGCCGTACTCGGTAAATTCCTTTTCAACCGTTGAAGCGGAAACAAGAGTTACACCCTTATCGTCATCTATAAGCTGAGCGTAAATGTTTTTAAGGGAGCGGAATACATTAAGACGCGGACATTCCGCCGTGCCGTAAACCTTGCCGCGAACTCTTTTATGACGCTGAATTCGTGCCTGCTTTGTATCAGGTCTGTTTACCATTTAATATTCACTCCTTTATTATTTGCCGCCCTTACCGGCTTTGCCTTCTTTGCGTCTTACGTATTCGCCGGCGTATCTTATGCCCTTGCCCTTATAGGGTTCGGGAGGACGAACGCCTCTTATTTCGGACGCGAACTGACCGACCTTCTGCTTATCGGGTCCCGAAACGACCACCTGGTTGGGAGCCGGAACCGCTATCGTGATTCCCTCGGGAGGAGCCATGGTAACGGTATGCGAATAACCTACCGTAAGGACTAAGTCCTTGCCCTGCATAGCCGCGCGGTATCCGATACCTACGATTTCAAGAGTCTTGCTGTAGCCTGTGTGAACGCCCTCTACCATATTCGCTACGAGAGTGCGTGTAAGACCGTGAAGAGCTCTGTTTTCCTTTTCGTCGTTGGGACGCGTAACGTTGATAACGTCGCCGTCCTTCGCGATTGTGATATTGCTGTTAAAAGTTCCGGTAAGTGTACCCTTGGGACCTTTTGCGGTAACGGTGCTGCCGTCGATAACAACGTCAACGCCTGCCGGAACTGTAATGGGCTTTCTGCCTATACGAGACATCCCTCAACGTACCTCCTTACCATACATATGCGAGGACTTCGCCGCCTACGTTGGCCTTACGCGCGTCCTTATCAGTCATGATGCCCTTATTTGTTGAGATTATAGCGATACCGAGACCTCTTATAACCTTGGGCATATTCTCAACGTCTGTATAAATACGCAGACCGGGCTTGGAAACTCTGCGTATACCCATGATTGTGGGCGTTTTATTGGGACCGTACTTGAGAGCAATTTCAATTATGCCCTGCTTGTTGTCCTCAATTACCTTATAACTCTTTACATAACCTTCGTCAACGAGAATCTTGGCGATAGCCTTTTTCACGTTCGACGCGGGTACTGTTACTGTGTCATGCTTGGCGGAAACAGCGTTTCTGATTCTTGTAAGCATATCAGCAACTGAATCGGTAATCTGCATTGCGTTGTCCTCCTTACCAGCTTGCTTTCTTTACTCCGGGGATCTGACCAGCGTGAGCCAGTTCTCTGAAGCATATACGGCACACACCGTATTTACGCAGATACGCATGGGGTCTGCCGCAAATTTTACATCTGTTGTGCTGCCTTGTCGAATACTTGGCCGGAGCTGCCGCTCTTACCTTCTGTGATGTTTTTGCCATTCTTAACCCCTCCCTTATCTCGCGAACGGAGCGCCCATAAGAGATAAAAGCTCACGGGCTTCTTCGTCGGTAGCCGCGGTTGTTACGATGCAGATATCCATACCGCGAACCTTGTCTACTTTATCATATTCAATCTCCGGGAAGATGAGCTGTTCTCTTACGCCCATGGAATAATTTCCTCTGCCGTCGAATGAATTGGGATTGATGCCTCTGAAGTCACGAACTCTGGGAAGCGCGAGATTGAAGAATCTGTCAAGAAATTCATACATTTTCTCGCCTCTGAGAGTAACCTTAACGCCGTTGGGCATACCTTCACGAAGCTTGAAGTTGGCGACCGATTTCTTCGCGTTGCAAACTACGGGCTTCTGACCGGTAATAAGTCCTATATCGTGAACTACAGCATCGATAGCCTTCGGATTTTCTCTTGCTTCGCCTACTCCCACGTTGATAACGATTTTATCAATCTTGGGAATCTGCATAACGCTCTTGTAACTGAACTTTTTCATAAGAGCCGGAGCAACTTCCGATTTGTACATTTCTTTAAGTCTTGCCATTATCCTTGCTCCTCCTTATTACTCAAATTTAGCGTCGCATTTTTTGCAGACGCGGACTTTTTTGCCCTTATTGTCTATCATGTGACCTACTCTTGTGGGTCTGCCGCACTTGGGGCATATAAGCTGAACCTTCTCGGCGTAGAGGGCGCTCTCCGCCTTGATGATGCCGCCTGCCTCGCCCATTTTACGGGGCTTAACGTGTTTTGAAACGATATTTACGCCTTCAACGATGACCTTGCCTTCGGAGGGACTGACCTGCATGACCTTGCCCTGCTTGCCGCGGTCCTTGCCGTTGATAACAACGACTTTATCGCCTGTCTTAACATGAACTTTACTCATTATCTTACCTCCCGATTACAGAACCTCAGGCGCAAGACTCAGGATTTTTGAATAATCGTGATCTCTGAGTTCTCTCGCAACAGGTCCGAAGATACGCGTACCCCTCGGGTTTTTGTCCTCTTTTATAATAACGGCTGCGTTTTCGTCGAAACGGATATATGTGCCGTCGTCACGGCGAACGCCTTTGGCTGAACGGACAACTACCGCCTTAACCACATCGCCTTTTTTAACAACGCCGCCGGGCGTAGCTTTTTTAACAGAAGCCACTATAACATCGCCTATATTGGCGTATCTTCTGCCGGTGCCGCCGAGAACACGGATACACATAAGCTCTTTTGCGCCCGTATTGTCAGCAACCTTGAGAAGTGTTTGCTGCTGTACCATGGGTAGTCCTCCTTATTTGGCTTTCTCTATGATTTCTACGACGCGCCATCTCTTATCCTTTGAAAGGGGACGTGTTTCCATCACCTTAACGCGGTCGCCTATTCCGCATTCGTTATTTTCATCGTGAGCTTTAAGCTTAATGGTGCGGTTGACAATCTTCTTGTAAAGCGGATGTCTTACACGGTCTTTAACCGAAACGACTACTGTCTTATCCATCTTGTCGCTGGTAACAAGTCCGACGCGGGTTTTTCTTAAATTTCTGTCCATAACCGATATCCTCCCTTTTATCAAGCGTCTGTGCCGTGGAGCTCAGCGTCGCGCTGAACAGTGAGGATTCTCGCGATATCCTTTTTAACGGCACTGATGCGTGTGGGGTTTTCGAGCTGGTTGATGGCCTGCTGGAAGCGCAGCTTAAAAAGCTCGTCCTTCAGCTCAAGAAGCTTAGCATCCAACTCCTGGGCGGACATTTTTCTTATTTCACTGGCTTTCATTACTGCTCACCACCCTGTTCTTCCTTAGATACAAACTTACACTTGATGGGAAGTTTGTTAGCTGCGAGACGCATAGCTTCACGGGCAATCGCCTCGTCAACGCCGGCAACCTCAAACATAACTCTGCCGGGCTTTACAACTGCTACCCAATATTCCGGAGAACCTTTACCTGAACCCATTCGTGTCTCGGCAGGCTTCTCGGTGATTGGCTTATCGGGGAATATTTTTATCCAGACCTGACCGCCTCTTTTTGTGTATCTCGTCATAGCGATACGGGCGGCTTCTATCTGATTGGAGGTTATCCATGCGGGCTCAAGAGCTACAAGACCGTAATCGCCGTAGTTAACCTTATTGCCGCGCATAGCCTTGCCTTTAAGGCGGCCTCTCTGTACTCTGCGGTATTTAACACGCTTTGGCAGTAACATTATTAAGCCCTCTCCTTCCTGTTGTTGACCTTGCGGGTATCATGAAGAACCTCGCCTCTGTATATCCATACCTTTACGCCTATACGGCCGTAGGTCGTCTTAGCTTCCGCAAAGCCGTAGTCGATGTCGGCACGGATTGTCTGAAGGGGAATCGTACCCTCGTGATACGTTTCGGAACGGGCGATTTCAGCGCCGCCGAGTCTGCCGCTTACCTGAGTTTTGATTCCTCTCGCGCCGAGCTTCATCGTCCTGCCGATAGCCTGTTTGAGAGCGCGTCGGAAAGATACGCGTCTTTCAAGCTGACCCGCTATATTCTCCGCTACGAGCTGGGCGTTTACATCGGGCTGCTTTATCTCAACGATGTTGATGAAAACATCTTTGTCGCCGCCGAGCATCTCTTTGCATTTTGCTTTAAGCTTTTCAATTTCCGCGCCGCCTCTGCCTATAACCATGCCGGGCTTTGCGCAGTGAATGTTTATACGAACCCTCTTGGGGTCTCTCTCTATCTCGACCTTGGGTACGCCTGCGGGTGCGAGAACCTTAAGAAGATACTCACGGAGATTGTAGTCGTCTACAAGATTAGAACCGAAGTCCTTCTTATCCGCATACCAGCGGGATTCCCAATCCTTGATAACTCCGATTCTTAAACCGGTAGGATTAATTTTCTGTCCCATTTAATTGTCCTCCTCCCCGATTATTCTTCAGACTCTTTAAGAACAAGGGTGATGTGCGATGTTTTCTTGTTGATTCTGTACGCACGACCCTTCGATCTCGGTCTTATTCTTTTAAGCGTCGGTCCCTGACATACGGCGCATTCTGCGACGTAAAGTCTTGAGACGTCCATATCGAAATTGTTTTCGGCGTTTGCCATTGCTGATTTAAGAAGCTTTGCTAAAGGTTCACACGCAGCCTTGGGCGTGTACTTCAGGATTGCCATAGCTTCGTCAGCGGGCTTGTTTCTTATAAGGTCGAGAACTATCTGGACCTTACGGGGCGCTACGCGCACAAAAGTCGCTTTTGCTGTTGCTTCCATTTATTACACTCCTTTGACTTTATTTACCATTGTTGGAGGTCTTTGAACCTGCATGGCCTCTGAATGTTCTTGTCGGGGCAAATTCGCCGAGCTTATGACCTACCATATCTTCGGTAACATAAACGGGAACGTGCTTTCTGCCGTCGTGAACGGCAAACGTATGACCGACAAAATCCGGGAAAATCGTAGAGCTTCTGCTCCATGTTTTAAGGACTATTTTTTCTCCGGCTTCGTTCATTTTTTGGACTCTCTCAAGCAGCTTGGGTTGCACAAAAGGTCCTTTTTTAATACTTCTACCCATTACTTAATAGCTCCTTTCCCGATTATTTGTCGTTGCAGCGTCTTACGATAAGTTTATCGGAACGCTTGAACTTCTTGCGTGTCTTGTAGCCGAGAGCGGGCTTGCCCCATGGGGTTACGGGACCGGGACGGCCGATGGGTGATTTGCCTTCGCCGCCGCCGTGCGGGTGGTCGTTGGGGTTCATTACAGAACCTCTGACTGTCGGACGGACGCCCATATGACGCGTACGACCGGCCTTGCCTATTTTAACGTTTTCATGGTCCGCGTTGCCTACGGTGCCGATAGTCGCCATGCAAATCGCGGGAACGTTGCGCAGTTCGCCCGAGGGAAGTCTTAAAAGAGCGTAGCCGTTCTCTTTAGCCATAAGCTGAGCCGCGTTTCCTGCCGCTCTCGCCATCTGACCGCCTCTGCCGGGATAAAGCTCGACGTTGTGAACGAAAGTACCCGTGGGAATATTGGAAAGAGGAAGCGCGTTGCCTACCTTGATATCCGCTTCGGGACCCGCAACGATTGTGTCGCCTGTCTTAAGACCTTCGGGAGCAAGGATATAAGCCTTAACTCCGTCCTCGTACTGAACGAGAGCGATATTCGCCGAACGGTTGGGATCGTATTCAATAGTTTTAACTTCCGCAGAAACGCCGAATTTATCTCTCTTGAAGTCGATAACGCGGTATTTCTGACGGTTTCCGCCGCCCTTATGGCGAACGGTGATTCTTCCGTAGCTGTTGCGTCCCGAATGTTTCTTGAGAGGCTCAAGAAGGCTTCTTTCGGGGCCGCACTTTGAAAGTCCGGAATAATCTGTAACCGACATATTTCTTCTGCCGTTAGTTGTCGGATTATAGACTTTAATAGCCATTTTTCTTAGTCACTCGCCTTTCTTGTCCGAAAAACCGGACGGATTTATATATTCAGACGGCTTAGCGGTCGGCAATCCATACGTCACCGCCTGAAATTATGCGATTTTTGCTGTTTCGGTGCAATTCAACCTTTTTGCCGTTTTTGCGGCTTTACGGTTTAATACGCCCCTTAATCAATACATTCCGTCGAAGAACTCGATTGGCTTTGAATCTTCCGTAAGGGTAACTATGGCCTTTTTCCAATCGGCCTTATAGCCCGTGAAACGTCCGTAGGTGCGTTTATGACCTTTTACGTTCATGGTGTTGACCTTTGAAACCTTTACTTCAAAAAGCTTTTCAACAGCCTTCGCGATGTCTATCTTAGTGGCGCTTTTAGCTACCTCAAAGGTATATTTCTTTTCGGGAACCTCCGCCATACTCTCTTCGGTAATGATAGGACGGACGATAATATCCTGAGCGATTTTCATTATGCATATACCTCCTCGATTTTAGCGACGGCGTCCTTGAGGAGAACTATCTTTGAGCAATTAAGCATATCGTAAACATTCAGAGTATTTACGAGCGAAACCTTAACGCCCGCGATATTTCTCGCGCTCTTATAAATAACGTCGTCTTTTTCGGGAAGAACGATAAGAGTTTTCCTGCCCGCGTCTATAGCGGAAAGAGTCTTGGCTACTTCCTTGGTCTTTATCGCGTCGAGAGCGAAAGTATCGAGAACGATAATTTCGTCAGCCGCAAGCTTTGAGGAAAAAGCGGACTTCATGGCAAGTCTTCTTACCTTCTTATTGATTGTAAAGCTGTAGCTTCTGGGCTTGGGACCGAGAGCTATGCCGCCGTGATACCACTGGGGAGCTCTTGTAGAACCCTGACGGGCTCTGCCCGTATCCTTCTGTCTCCAGGGCTTTTTGCCACCGCCGCTTACTTCCGACCTTGTGAGCGTTGACTGCGTGCCCTGACGCTGATTCGCAAGATAATTTACAACAGCGATATGCATAGCGGAGGTGTTGGGCTCTATGGAGAAGATTGAGTCGCTGAGAGTTATATCTTCAACCTGCTCGCCGGCCTTATTAACTACTTTAATACTGGGCATCTCTTAATCCTCCTTATGCTTTCTTCTTCGCGTCCGCGATTACAACGTAGCCGCCCTTGGGACCGGGTATTGCGCCCTTGACGGCGATGAGGTTGTTTTCCGCGTCCACCTTGACGATGTCAAGATTCTGAACGGTAACTCTCTCGGAGCCGAGATGACCCGCGAGCTTCTTTCCCTTGTAAACTCTTGAAGGGTCGGAACACGCGCCGAGCGAACCTGCGTGTCTTGCTACGGGACCGGTACCGTGAGATTCCTTAAGTCTTGAGAAATTCCATCTCTTAATCGCGCCCGCCGTGCCTTTACCTTTGCTTGTGCCGATAACGTCCACCTTATCGCCTGCCGCGAAAGCGTCCGCCTTAACAACGGAGCCTACCTCGTAAGCCGCCGTATCGGCAAATTTGAATTCCTTGAGAATCTTCTGGGGCGCTACGTCAGCTTTTGCGAAATGGCCCTTGAGGGGCTTTGTAACTCTCTGCTGCTTTTGAACAGCGAAGCCGAGCTGAACCGCGGCGTAACCGTCAACTTCAACGGTCTTTTTCTGGACTACCGGGCAGGGACCTGCTTCGACAACCGTTACGGGAACTACGTTTCCCTTATCGTCGAAAATCTGGGTCATACCGATTTTCTTGCCGATAATACCTTTTTGCATTGTGTTTTTCCTCCTGTCAGATTATTGGTTGACACAAGTCAACATGACCTGCGGTATATATAAATGTATATATATCCGATAATTAAAGCTTGATTTCGATATCCACGCCGGCGGGAAGCTCAAGTCCCGTAAGAGCCTCGACCGTCTTGTTTGAGGGTCTTAAGATATCAATAAGCCTTTTGTGCGTGCGCTGCTCAAACTGCTCGCGGGAATCCTTGTACATATGAACCGCGCGGAGAATAGTAACAACTTCCTTCTCCGTGGGAAGCGGTACGGGACCCGATACCTGAGCGCCTGTGCGCTTTGCCGTTTCTACGATTCTCTCAGCCGCTTTATCGACGAGATTGTGGTCGTAGCCTTTAAGTCTGATTCTGATTTTTTCTTTGACTGCCATATTCACGCCTCCTGTGTAATTTGGCGGGCTTTGCGATATTTTTTATCAACGAGCCCGGGTGTTTTGTGATTTCCCGTTTTAAAAACCGGAAAACCAATTTTCCGGGTCTGCTTAATATCGCCTGCCGAAGCGGATATATCCGTTTTTCCTCTCAAATGTCTCCGACACTTTAGGCGGAAACAGGGAAAAAACGCAAAATAACCCCTTGCCGGCATACTTCGCCCGGTTTAAAATCGGACATACTCCGCGAGAGTTCCCTGCATCATGGTGCAGCCACATCCCGCATCAACGCATGGCGCATACCAAAAAAACGGCATAACTATTCCGTCTTTTCCACATGCTTGGATATTATACTATATTAAAATCACGATTGCAACAGTTTTTTTCAAAAAAACTAAATTTTAAAAATTTTGTATAAATGCACAAAACAGCGGACTTAAAAATCGGTCGACTGTCATATTTTGCACAATCAGCCTATTTCAATCCAAACGTCTGTTTCTTTTTTGTCGGGAGGCTCGAATACCGCCTGACATTTTTTCTCAAGACCGTCGTCAATGTAGTAAGCGATTGTTTTTCCGCACAAAATGTCGCTGTTACGCTTATCTATATTGTTTTTCCACATTTTGCCGCTCACGTCAATATAGTGAAATTCATACTCAACTGACCGCGCTTTGTAATATTCAGCCGCAAAACGGCGGCTCTCCGCAGTCCAAAAGCCCCAATCCAGTATAACGCTTATGCCCGTTTCAATTATCTCTAAGGATTTTTCAAAAAAATACTTCTGCGCTTTTGCCGTAATCTCTTCGTGTCTTTCTCCGAGAAAAGGCTCAAACAGAGCAAGCGTGATTTCATCTACAGACAGGATAACCGCCTTTTCGGTTTTGCGGAGTTTTTGGGCATATGTGCTTTTTCCGCTGCAAATTTTTCCGCACACCAATATAACTTTTGCCGTAATCACACTTCCTTAAGGCAATACCGCACAATTAACGGCTGCCGCCTTTGTCGCGCATCTGTACCGATATTTTCCGTCATTTTTGCCAAAAGCTCCTTGAAATACGTCAGTATTCCTGCGTCACTTTTGTCAACCTGACGAAAAATCTCATGGCACATCTGCACGACAATAATTATGCGGTGTTGCCTTAAATATATTTCTGACGATTTTATTCGGAGAGACAGCTCCGAAATGTTTTATTATCCCGAAAATTCTTGAATATGCCGGAGGGTCCCACTCATCGGGCTTTGCCGCGTTTTTAATTCCGAAATAAGGCATAAGCTCTTTAAGCTCATTTTTAAACTGAGAATACGCAGGTTTGTTTTTGCTCCACGCGGTCTGAGCCGCCGCTATGAATCTCGGGAAACACATATATTCCATTCTGCCGAAATCATAAATATATTCGGTCCAAACAGGAGTGTCGATACCGATAACGTTTCCGTTTATAATCGGTTCGTAATTATAGACCTTTTTAAGCGGCGTCATCGCATACGGATAATCGACGTAATAATGGTAAAAATCACTCGCTATCATTCTGTTCGGACTCTTATTGCAAAGCTTCTTTGGATCCATCCACATCTGGACCGTTATATTTTCGTCGAGTATTCCGCTTTTAAGGCTCTCGTTCCACGTTATGGCTTTTTTACCCTTTGAAGCGAGATATCCGGCAATCCTGTTAATAAAATACCCCTGCAATTCTTCCTCGTTTTTAAGTCCCTCGTTCTTGATTCTTTCCTGACAATTGGGACATTCCGTCCATTGATTTTTGGGGACCTCGTCGCCGCCGATATGTACATACTCATCGGTAAAAATTTCGCATATGCCGTCGAGAATACGAAACAGAGTTTCATAGTTTTTCTCATTTCCGGCGCAAATTATATCCTTGAATATTCCCGGACTTGTCTTGATTTCCACCTTTTTGTCTCCGCAGACAAGACTCGGTACCGCCTTGAGCAAAGCGGAGGAGTGTCCGGGCATATCTATTTGGGGGACTACCGTCATATGACGTTCATGAGCGAAATTTATGATATCTTTCATTTGAGCTTTTGTGTAAAAGCCCGCATGAATTTTTTCATTTTGTTCTCTTCCGAAATGATTTTCATATCTTACAGAGCCGATTTCAACAAGCTCGGGCATTTCTTCCAGTTCGGGACGCCAGCCCTGGTCGTCCGATAAATGCCAGTGAAAAACGCTGAACCTGAGCAAAGCGCAGTATTCAATCATCTTTTTAATTTCCTTAACCGATACGAAATGACGGCAGGAATCTATCATAAACGCCCTGTAACGGTATCTCGGAGAATCCTCTATATGTACGTTCTGCAAATTCTGTCCGCATTGAAATTTTATCTGACCGAGCGCCTTTTGAGCGTAAAAAATTCCCGCATCCGACGACGCTCTTATTGTTACTCCTCCGTTTATATCAATGATAAAGCCCTCTTTATCAACAGACCGGTCGGATATTATTTCTGTCTTTGCGCCGGCGTTTGTAAAACCTTTCAGATATTCGATTTTTTCGGGAAACGGAATAAGCGAAAGCTTCATAGTATTATCTCCTTTGTTTTAGGGAATCTCCGATTTAATCTGATATATATGGGAACTATGGGAACAAGTTGTGCGTCAAGGCGTTAGCCGTGATTAAATATTAGCCTTGATTAAATAAGAGATTATATCAATTATATCAGAACGGTTTTGGTTTTACAAGATAATTCGGGCAATACCTATTGGATTTTGTTTTGCGGATACGCAGTAGCCGTTAATTGCTCGGTGTTTCTTTAAAAAAAATATTTTCAAAATACTTCTCCAACGGCGAACCGTCTATATACACAGCTTTTAGCCTTGCTTCCCCATTATAAACATATATTTCGGCATATGCGTCGTGATAATATAAATACGCGTAACCGTAATTAACTTCATCAATGTTTTTGTACGGCAATATACCGTCCCTTTTATCCATATACACACATTTCGGTAAATCAACGCTACCAAAATCTGCGCGGTATTCGTAAGAATCCAGCAAATGATACCTGTGTGGCTTTATATATGATTGACCGTCGGGTTTTTTATTTGTCTTTTCAATTACGGCGAAGCCGTCGGCGTCCGTATGAATTTCCGTGTAAACGCCGTATCCGTTGTAAAGTTTATTTTCCTCCGTTACGGCGAAGCCGTTGGCGTCCGTATGAATTTCCGTGTAACCGCCGTATCCGTTGTAAAGTTTATTTTCCTCCGTAAGTGAAAAAGATAAACTTCCGTCGCTTAAAAATAAAGAATCTATTTTGAAATAATACTCCTTACCGTATGTCAGTATCCGCGCGTTCACAACAGAAACACCGATTATCATGCCGACGGGAACAAGCAATTGAACAGCAATAACGACAACAAGCATTTTAAATCCGTGTTTTTCAAATATTTTAAGCATTTCTGTCCGCCTCCCTTATTTTCTTTGCTTTTCTCGAAATAAAGAAATTTACAATGAATAAAACAACTCCGAGCAGTATGAACAATGCGCCCATATACAAAGCCTCGATATTCAAACCTATCAGGATATAAGCGGTAAGCACCGCGATAAGCAAAAGTCCTATATTAAGGGTAACAAATTTAAACAACAGCGCGCCCTTTACAATAAGAGCGATTGCCTGAGCAAAAGTCAAGGCAAACAATATAACAAACACATACTCTTTTCCCATTGAATTCGTGAAATACGAAATTATTTCTGTAAAAGAACATAAAAACGCGCAGACTACAACCAATGTTTTCGGGAAATCTCCCTTAAAAAATCCGCGTCTTGCAATAACAAATATTATTACGCTGACAGTAAAGAGTATGGGAATGAGCATGTATAAAAATTCCGTTTTACCGTAATTATAATCTGATGAGTAGTTTTCCGGATTGCTTATGAATACCTCGGCGACAGAAGCTCCCGCAATGCCGAGAGTTCCCATTATCTCAAAAGGATAGTATTTGCATACGTTTTTATCGAAAACATACATACCTATAAAGAAAACCGTGATTATTCCAACCGTTACAACAACGCTCAAATCAGAAAACAGCATGAATAAAACGGTCGTGACTGTCGCGGCGGCGGCCGAAATCCATACAGTATATATATGACGCGCGTCATTCTTTTTTTCTCTGTTCATAAAAACATACCCGAAACCGAGCATCAAAAGAATTGTTGTGACAATGTACGCCGTAAAAAAATCAAACTCAAATCGGAAATTTTCCATAATTTCAATTCCAAAATAAATTGACGATACATAATAAAATATCAAAGGAACGGCGGCGTCAAAAATGTAAATTATCGGAAGAATAAGCAGCGCGTCTATAAGCATACAATCTCCAAAGCCGGGACTTAAATCGTAAATACTGTCCACCATTGCAACAGTTCCGGCTATTCCCGCACAAAGCAGCACGGACGCTCCTTCGCGCCATGCGACGCTTTCGCGCTTTTTTATGTAAGTATATAACGCCGCAGACTGTCCCAACAATATCGGAACGAACGCGAATATTGTTTTAAGCGGTACAGGGAATTCTTCCCAGCCTGTTATGAAGATAATTAAAAAGCCCGAACCGACAAGCAGCGACGCAATCACGGCGAATATAACAGTGATAAATTTTCTCGATTTTTCCTTTTCCGCTTTTGGGTCGGGATTTTTAATTTCTCCGTAAATAATCTCTTCAGCCGTCGCTCCGAAAACTTCGGCGAGCTTTGTAAGAGTTTCGATATCCGGCTGAGTACGTCCCGTTTCCCAGCTTGAAACGGTCTGCCTTGTAACAAACAGTTTTTCCGCAAGCGCGTTCTGTGTAAGACCGTTTGCGATTCTGAGCTTCTTTATTGTCTTAGATATTTTTGTCACAATAATCACCCCGAATATATGTAAACATAAATACGGAAAAACATCAATATTTTTTATAAAAATACCGCGCTATGATTTGTTGCGCGGCGAATCTGCGTACCATTTCGGTATTATCGTATTGAAATCATCAAACCATATGAGCATATCGTTATAGACTTTTTTTGCCGTTTCGATTTCTTTTTCGCCGAAACGCATTGCCCACGTTATATGACCGAGCAGAGACTCGGCGGCATAAAGCGACAAAATATTCCAGAAGTCCTTAGGTATATTTCCGTCAAAATAACCGTTTATTATTCCGTTTTCAAAATCGGGATTCGCGTATACGTTCCAGCAGAAGCATTTAAATTCGTCGTACGGGTCGGCGATTCCGTTTTTATCAAAATCAATTATGCCTATTTTGTTTCTCTTGCTGTTAACAATCATATTTCCGCAGTGATAATCCCCATGCTGAAAAAGCACAGGACGGTCCTCGGCAAATTTCATATTATCAAGAACAAATTCAATTACAAGCTCCTTTTTCGGAAGCTTGACGGCATTTTCCCTGAAATTACGGATTTTTCTTTCAATTTTTGCCTTGTAATGCTCCCACCATGAAAATCTGTCCGTAACAATATCAACGCCGTGAAGCTTTTTCATAGTCCGTCCGGCGTCAACTCCGAGAGAATACGCGCTTTCAGGCTCCATATCGGAAAGAACCTGCTCCGCGTCATAGCCGTCTAGCCAAGTCAGAAGCGTATAAACGCTCCCGTCGGAAAGCGTCCCGAAGCATACGGGCTTCGACGCGTTGATTCCGAGCTTTTCAATCTTTTTAAGCAGTTCAAACTGTTTTTTCTTTTTATCAAAAAGCTCTCCGTCCGAAATACGCAAAAGGTAATTTTCTCCGCCGACGGAAGAAAGGCGGTATTTTTTATCGCTTGACCAGCCTTTCAACAAAGGTTCGCTTTTATTGATTTTTACAGGCAAAAACGAAAAATCCGTCATTGATTTTTCTCCTTAGGAAAACTGAATTTTTTCGATTATATCACAATTTTAAGAATTGTGTCAACTTTCCGGTATTTTATTTTCTTTTTCCCTTGATTTCCTTTTGCCGTTACGGTATAATTTTATTTGTATGTTTTTTGATGTGTGAAAGGAGAACTCTTATGCCAAAGTATATTTTCGTTACGGGAGGAGTTGTATCGGGGCTGGGCAAGGGAATAACAGCGGCCTCACTCGGCAGACTTCTGAAGGCAAGAGGACTTAAAGTTGCGGCGCAGAAGCTCGACCCGTACATAAATGTAGACCCCGGGACCATGAGCCCGTATCAGCACGGCGAAGTGTACGTTACCGAGGACGGAGCGGAAACGGATCTCGACCTCGGTCACTACGAGAGATTTATAGACGAGGACCTTAATAAATATTCAAATCTCACAACGGGCAAAGTTTACTGGAACGTATTAAATAAGGAAAGAAACGGGGAATATCTCGGACAGACCGTTCAGGTCATTCCGCATATTACAAACGAAATCAAATCGTTTATATATAACGTCGGCAAAAAGTCGGACGCAGATATCGTGATTACCGAAATAGGCGGTACTGTCGGCGATATAGAAAGCCAGCCGTTCCTTGAGGCTATACGTCAGGTGGGACTTGAACAAGGTGCCGGCAACAGTCTTTTTATTCATGTAACGCTTGTACCGTATATCAGCGGTTCGGACGAGCATAAGTCAAAACCAACTCAACATTCGGTTAAGGAATTGCAGGGCATGGGCATTTTCCCGAATATTATCGTACTGCGCTGCGACGTTCCTATGCCGGACAGTATTTTTAATAAAATTTCTCTTTTCTGCAATATCAAAAAGGACTGCGTTATTCCGAATCAGACGGTGCCTGTGCTTTATGAAGCTCCTTTAATGCTTGAGGAGAGCCATCTTTCGGATATAGTCTGCCGCGAGCTTAATCTGAACGTTCCCGAACCCGATCTTACCGAATGGAAAGCGATGATAGACAGGATACATAACCGCTCAAAGACCTGCACGATAGGTCTTGTCGGCAAATATGTCCAACTGCACGACGCTTATCTGTCTGTAGCCGAGGCACTGAGACATGCGGGCTATGAAGCCGATTCAAGCGTTGAAATAGAGTGGATAGACTCCGAATGCATAACGGCGGAAAACTACATAGAGATTCTTTCAAAGGTTGACGGGATACTTATTCCCGGAGGCTTCGGCAACAGAGGAACCGAGGGCAAGATACTCGCCTGCAAATACGCGAGAGAAAATAACGTGCCTTATCTCGGGATTTGTCTTGGAATGCAGATAGCGGTTATCGAGTTCGCGAGGAACGTGTGCGGACTTAAAGACGCAAATTCGGGCGAATTTGACGAAATCACAAAAAATAACGTCATTGACTTTATGCCGGACCAGAATAACGAAATACCCAAGGGCGGTACTTTAAGGCTCGGCAGTTATCCGTGCAAGATAAAAGCCGGAACGATGATGCATAAGCTTTACGAGGAAACTCTTATACATGAGCGTCACCGTCACAGATACGAATTTAACAATAATTTCCGTGAGATTCTTTCCGAAAACGGACTTTTTATAAGCGGCACATCGCCGGACGAGCATATAGTGGAAACCGTGGAGATTCCCGAAAACGATTTCTTTGTCGGCGTGCAGTTCCACCCCGAATTTAAAAGCCGTCCTAACAGAGCGCACCCTCTTTTCAAGGGACTTATAAACGCTTCGCTCAAAGCAAAAGAAAACAAATAAAATAAAACGCGGCGGATGGAAATGCCAAAACCATATATGGCAGTAATTTGAAAACGAAAGGAGAACAATATATGTCATTCGATGCAAGATATTATACGCATGATTCCGACAAAATCGCGATGAAAGGATTAAAAACAATACCCGGATTTCATCAATTTATAAAGGCATTTATGAAAATATGGAGTGAACGGCAATATCGTATTTCCAATATGTCAAGCTGTGTAAAAATTAGTGAAAAGCAAATGCCAAAGTATTATAATATGTTGCCTCCTATTTGTGAAAAACTGGGAATTGATATTCCCGAACTGTATTTGGAGTTGAATGTCCAGCCCAACTCTTATACATCGGGGGACACAAAGCCATTTATTGTAATAACCTCAGGATTGTTTGAAACTCTACCTGAGGAATTGATTCCGACTGTACTTGCCCACGAGTGCGGACATATTGCATGCCACCATGTGCTTTACAGCACAATGGGGAGTATCTTACTGAGCGGAGCAAGCACAGCTTTAACTGATTTAATCCCATTTGGACTTGGCGGAATAGCGTCAATTCCCCTCGAAATTGCTTTTTTCTACTGGATGAGATGCAGTGAACTGTCAGCTGATCGTGCCGCTGTTTTATGTGACGGTAATTCAGATAAAATGTCAGAGGTTTGTATGCGTTTGGCCGGATTTGATAAGGATATCCCTGCTGTGGCGTATAAAGAAAATTTTATAGAACAAGCAAAAGAATATCGTGACATGGTGTCCAATTCAAAATGGGATAAAACATTAGAGTTTTTTGCATTAAGATATAAGGAACATCCTTTTATGTCTGTTCGGACACTTGAATGTGAGGAATGGGCAAAATCGGAAAAATTTATCGGTATTTTAAATGGTACATATGTTCCTGAAAATCATTCGGAGCAAATGGAGGAATCAGAAGAGATTTCAGATAATACCGAGAAAGAATTGCAAGCCGACGAGATGCAACCCGGAAAAAAGGAAAAAGGAAAATTTGATTTTCTGAAGTTCAAAAAAAAGCCAAGAGAGGATGATACAATATTTGAAGAGAGACCGGAAATATCAATATCCGTGCCAGACGAAATTCGAAAATATAAGGAACTTCTTGATGAAGAGATTATAACTCAGGAAGAGTTTGACGCAAAAAAGAAACAACTTTTGAATTTATAACAATCCTTGACAGTAAATCACAATTAAGGAAACATTAATTAAATCGAATGTGCCGATTGCTCCATGAGGTTTTTCGTCAGAAAGCTATAGGAAACCCCCGAAAAGCCTAACAGCTTTTCGGGGATAGGAGGAGCAACGGAGCGAGTGAACTTTTCGCCGTTAGGCGAAAACGAACGATATGCAGTTTGCGACGACGCGGACGCAGAAATACTGACATATTTCAAGGATTTTTTAGCAAAAATAACGGTAAATATCGTGGCAAGATGTGCGTTCAGTCCGTAGGGCGTGATTTATTCAGTGTTTCCTTAAGTAAGCTATGATTTAGCGCGGCGCCGCACAGTGAACGGCTGCCGCCTTTACCGCATATCTTGTATGCATATCTCCTAATTGCTAAAAACGAATATATGAGCGAAATCCGTCTCAAAATGTTTTTCCGCATTAAGTCCGGCGTTCGACGCGTATTTTAAGATATCCGAAGGATTATCGGGATAAATTTTTATTTTCCTTTCTCCCATATCAATAAATTCGGATTGATTTTTATCCACAGACAAAACAAATCGCCCTCCGGGTGCAAGAAGAACCGCGATTTTATTTACGGCGGACTGCTTATCCTCAATATGCATAAAAGTCAGGGACGAATATATCACGTCGAATTTTTCATTAAATTCATAAGTCATGAAATCGCCGAGGATAACGGCCGTATTAGAAAATTCTTTAAGATTTTCTTCAGCCCTTTTTGCGGTTTTTGACGAAATATCTATACCTGTAAGCTTTTTGCACATCGGAGCAGTTCTTACCGCTATTCTTCCCGTACCGATTCCGATTTCGAGAACGTTTTCATTTTTAGTCAGACGCAGTTCATCAATAAAGCTTTGACCGTCCCATTTATTCATATGTTCTTTAAGCGGCTCCGGGTCGTAAACGGGGTCGCTGTTTTCGTCAATCAGCATATCGTAATGCTCGCGCGCCGTAACAGTTTTTCCCTCCGCCGCAATATCGCTGGTCATAAATCCCGTTGTAAACGGCAGATGCGGAAATTTTTTTGTTCCCATATGTACAAACCCCTTTTTCTTATACCAATTTTTGAGCATTTCATTTTCTTCGATAATGCCGATATTTATTTTCTCGCCTCCGAGATTTTTTACAGTTTTCTTCGCTTTGTCTATCATCATTCCGCCGAAGCCCATGTGTCGGCATTCGGGCAGGACCGAAAGATTATTAAGTTCAAAAACCGTATCGCTTTCTCCCGATTTACAAAGCGAAAAATAGCCCACAGGCTTTTCGTCATATCTCATAATAAACATCAGCCTGTTTTCATCAAACTGACTTTTCAGTTTGCCGAGCGTTATAAACGCCGTGTGCGAGGGACAGTTTTCCCGAGTGATTCCGAAATCGACTGCAACCGTCCAAAAGCTTTTTTGTATGATTTCAAGACAAACGCTCAATTGCTCATACTCTGTGATTTGTTCAAACGAAACGCGTTTTTTAATTTTTTTATCCATACTTTTTCTGCTTTACACCAAGCTAAGGCAATACCGCAGAATTAGCGGCTACCGCCTTTGCCGCGCATCTGTACCGATATTTTCCGTCATTTTTGCCAAAAGCTCCCCCATACGTCAGTATTCCTGCGTCACTTTTGTCAATCTGACGAAAAATCTCATGGCACATCTGCACGACAATAATTGTGCGGTATTGCCCTAAAACCAATTTTTAAATACCATTTCATTGTTTTTTCATCGTCCGTCATAAGATAAACCTTTTTATTAAGCTTGTCAAGCGATTCTGCCAGAGCCGTCACAACGTCCGCACCAAAACCGCGATTCCTGTAATTCTCAAGAGTTGCGACGGAGGATATCACCGCTAAAATATCCGTTTCACCGCTTGTAAGCGCCGCCGAAACACATTTGCCATCAAAACAGATGCACTTGCCGTGAATAAATCCGTGCCGTATTTTATGCGACGCATCGGCATACCATTTTTCAAAATACAGGCTCCTGTTGCCGTCGCTCTCAAAAATCACGGGAAAAATATCCTTAAGATTTTCGCCCGTTACGCTCTCCGCAGCAGTCTTGTCCACCGTTTTTTTGTTATTGTCCGTCTTTATAAATTTCAGTATAAAACGGTTTTTATATTCGTCTCCCGAAAGCTCTGCCGCCACGACCGTTTCAGCGAAAAGCCTTAATTCCTCATCGTCGGCGTTCTCTGTTTTACAAACCGAAAAAACGCCATCGAGCATACCGCAGGCCGCAGTCATCAGCCCGTTTTCATTCTCCTCATACCAGAACGTTACGCCGTTCGAGTAAAGCCCGTAAGCGTTAAGACGCGTTGTGATTACGGCTCCCGTCAAATCATTTTCGCACAATTTCAGAAAATCTTTTATTTTGTTTTCGGTCAGCAGCCTTATCATTTTGCAAATTCCGAAAGGAGAGCTTCCGAAAGCCTCCTTACGCTCTCTATATCTCTTTTATCGCATACGCATGAGGGTGAATGAAGGTATCGGCAGGGAGTGTTTACGGTTATCGTTTTCACGCCTCTGCCCGATTTATGAATAGTCCCCGCGTTGTTTCCTCCCGCCACGAGAGTTTTTGGCTGAATTTTTATGCCTTTCTCGCCTGCGATTCTGAAAGCCGTATCAAAAAGCTCCTTGCTGTAAAGTGTGGATTTATCCATAAACGATACCGCCGCGCCCGAACCGAGCGCGCATACCCTTTTATACTCGGGAACGTCGATAATATCAGCGGCTGTGGTCGTTTCAAGAACTATAGCATAATCGGGAGATATGCCGAAAGCGGCCGTCATAGCGCCCCTCGCTCCGATTTCCTCCTGAACGGAGAAAGAGAAGTAAGCGTCATATTCGAGGTCGGAAAGAATCATATCAATAAGAACCGCGCAGCCTACCCTGTCATCGAGAGCCTTGCATTTTATTTTGTTATCGCCGAACTCAACGTAATCGGAGAGAAAAACTCCTGTTTCACCGATTTTAACCATGCTTTCGGCTTCTTTTTTAGACGAAGCCCCGATATCTATATAAAGGCTGTCCAAATCGGGAATTTTTGTCTTTTCATCGCCCTTGAGCAAGTGTATCGGTTTTACTCCCGCAATGCCTACAGCCCCATTTTCAAAAACGAAACGCCTGCCGAGTATAACTTTAGTGTCTATTCCTCCGACGCAGCCGAATTTTAACATACCGTCGTCCGTTATGTATGTCGCTATAATGCCCACCTCGTCCATGTGAGCGTCAAGCATAACCTTACTCGCGGCGGCTTTTTTTCCCTTTTTATACGCGATTATATTGCCGAGAGCGTCCGTTTTGTATTCACAATGACCGTCTATTTTTGAAATTATATAATCTCTTATATCAGCCTCCCTGCCCGAAGGCCCCGAAAGCAGACTTAATTCCTTAATCATATCAAACATTAACATTGTCCCGTTCTCCTTTTGCTTTGATATAGGCGGCTATAATCTGCGCTGTAGATTCAACGTCGTCAAGGTCGGCAATTTCCGCCTGGGTATGCATATTTCTTATTGGGATAGATACAAGACCCGTTTTTATCCCCGCTCCCGCAACCGTGATAACGTCGGCGTTTGTCCCGGTCAAAGACGGACAAATTTCCGTTTGAAAACGGATTCCGTTTTCGGAAGCCGTTCTGATAAGCTCTTCCGACATATCGGACGAAAGCGACGGAGAAATGCATATCATGCCGCCTTTCCCGAATTTTCCGCTTTCGGTTTCGCTTACGGACGGCGCGGACGCGAAGCTTACGTCCACCGCGATGGCCTCGTCGGGATAAATCCCGAAAGCTCCCGTTTTCGCGCCGGCTTCGGTTGTTTCCTCCTGTACGGAGAAAAGAACCGAAATTTCTACTTTCGGCGGCTCGTCCTTTAAAATATCTAAAACTCTTATAAGAGCCGCCGCACCAAGTCTGTCGTCGAGCGCGGAGCCTGTTATCTTATTGCCGGCGAGGGATTTTACAGGCGCATCGACCGTAATTCTGTCTCCGACCGAAACGATTTTTTTTACTTCATCGGCGGGCAGACCGGTATCGACGAAAATATTGTCGAATCCCGGCGCTTTTGATTCATCATCAGAATGAGCAAGATGGGGAGGAGTGCTTGTTATAACTCCGTAAAGAGGTTCTTTTCCCCATATTGTAACATCGGCGGCGCACAATACGCGAGTATCACAACCGCCGCATTTATCAATTCTTAAAAATCCCGAATCGTCAATAGCCGTTACAATAAGCCCAATTCTGTCAATATGCGCGTCGAGCATTATATGAGTGCCGCCACCGCCGAATGTTCCGATAACGTTTCCGAGAGCGTCGGTTTTTACCTCCGCGTATTCGCCGAGAAGCTTTGCCGCCGCTGCAAGCGACATTTCATTTCCCGAAACACCCTCGCCCTCGGTAAGATACTCTGTAATTTTTTTTATATCCATGAATTTTTGCTCCTTAATACGCTTAATATAAGGCAACACCGCACAATTAACGGCTACCGCCTTTGCCGCGTATCTGCACCGCGATTTCCCGTCATTTTTGCCAAAAGCTCCTTGAAATACGTCAGTATTCCTGCGTCACTTTTGTCAATCTGACGAAAAATCTTTCGGCATATCTGCACGACAATAATTATGCGGTATTGCCATAATAATTATAATGTATTCACGGAAAAATTCAAGAGCTTCGGCAAAGACTTTAAAATTACAGGCAATGCCGCACAATTATTGTAAGCAAAGGCGCAAGACGGCACTTGTGAGGCGCCGCCTATAAATCGTCGGCGTCCTGAACAGGCTCCTCGTCCTCCTCATCCGTTCCCGAATAACTGCCGAGAACATCGCTTACAATTTTGTTTCCGTCCGTACAGTTCCATATTTTTCTCTGATCAAGAGGAAAATGTCCGCCCTGCTTTTTGCCGTTTTTATCGTATTGTTCCATATTGAATTGCCTCTCTCATTAATTTTTCTGTTGTAAATAGTATAGACCGCCGGTGATGAAATAATTAAGGCAATACCGCACAATTAACGGCTACCGCCTTTGCCGCACATCTGCACGACAATAATTATGCGGTATTGCCTTAAAAAAATTATTGACATTTTTACATAAATGAGTTAAAATACTATTATATTCATTATATCGTTACTCCGATTACCGATTTTATGCAATGTGTATGCAAATTATATAAAACGCCATGCAGGTTTTTTGTGGTTTTGCCGAAAATTTATAAAATTTGTTTTAACAATTGACAAAATGATGAATTCGGAGTATTATTAGCGTAGTAATGAAAGATTATTTTTATCATACTTGTATTTCTTTTATGAAAGGATTGTTTTTTATGAAAAAAGTATTAGCTGTTCTTGTAGCTGTTGTACTTGCTTTCTCGCTTTCTGTAACATCGTTCGCTGCGGAAACAAAGTCCGGAGAAATTTCGGCCGCGTTTGCTGATTTTGACCCGTCTACCATTACCGATATGTTGCAGGGCGTTGACCTTAGTGCTATAACAGGCGCTCTCGGAAGTATGGATTTAAGTTCTATCACAAGTCTTTTTGAAGGTATTAACCTTGATTCTATAACAGGTCTTTTTGACGGATTGGATTTGGGCGGACTTACCGACGTTCTCGGCGGTCTTGATATCGGCAGTATTCTTGGAGGTATCGGCGGAAATAAAGAAGATCCCACTACAGCGGCTTCCGACCCCACCACGGTAGCTCCTTCCGATAATTCCACTACGGCGGCTCCCACTACAGCGGCTCCTTCAAATAACGGCGGCAGCGGCAACAACAATTCAAGCATTCCTCAGACGGGCAGCAGCGATAATGGTATGGTTTGCTCTTTTGCGATTTGCGCAATAGCGGCGGGCGCATTCATAGTACTCAGCAAGAAAAAGGAAGCTTGATAAAAACCGATTTGTAATCGTAAGTTATTAAACGGCTTTTATTTAAAGATGTAATTTCGGCGGTAGCTTTTAGCTACCGCTTTTTTATTGTTTCAGTTGCCTCATTAAATAGGGCGCGTCTACACAAGACAGTACGGCGTAAATTTAGCAAAAAAGCGTTACCAAACTTGTATAGACACGCCCCAAGTGAAAAGCTTATAAAGGAATAGCTTTGAGCGTATACGCATAAATTGTTTATGAGGTGAATAATTTTGAAAATATATTGGAAAAAACTATTGTTTTGCATTGCAGTTCCGCTTGCTGTCGGAGGACTTTCCGCCTTTCTTACGCGTGACAGCATGGAGACATTTAAAGAATTAAATCAACCGTCTCTTTCGCCTCCCCCATGGCTTTTTCCCGTGGTCTGGACTATACTCTACATTCTTATGGGCGTCGCGTCATACATTATACTTGTTTCCAAGAAAGAGAACCGTTCCGCATTGACGGTTTACGCAATTCAGCTTGCTTTTAACTTCATATGGCCGCTGATATTCTTTAATATGCGTAATTATCTGTTTGCATTCATTTGGCTGGTCGCTTTGTGGGCTTTAATTGCCGCCACAATCTACTTTTTCAGAAAAATATCAAAGCCCGCGGCATATCTTTTATTACCATACATAATATGGGTAACGTTTGCGGGCTATCTCAATTATTCGATTTATATTTTAAACTAAAATTCGTATCAGCATTGTGATTCCATAAAGAATCGGCTGATGAGCAACGTATATCCATAGCGAATAACCGCCGATTTTAGGCAGTATCGGTATTTTTGCGCTGTAAAACCATTCGGGAAATTTATTCTCCTTTATATAATATCCAATCCATGTTCCGAGGAGGAAAATAAAAATCCAAGGAAAAAGAGGGAAATAATCGAAGCTTACAAAGCCGTCATAAGTCCAACCGAAAATCCAAAGAATGTGAGAATCCGTCTTTATATTTTTTACGCAATAAACAGAAACGATTACAGCAGCCATGCAAAAAATCGGCATTATCCGTTTCGGGACTTTCTCCCAGAATTTATGCGTTACGCCATAAAAAAGCATACATACCGACAGTAGATGAAGAACGCCGAAAATTATCGGCATATCCATTATAACTGTAACCAGCGTTATAACCTCGGCAATGACGAACGTTATAAATCCGCGTTTCAGGTTGCTTCTTGAAAAATTTGACGATACGCCGCAGAGCGATATAAAAACGCCCGAAAAGATATAATGCAGCGTATCGAAAACGGGATTTGTAAAAAGCCATTCAGGCGCGCCGAGAAACTCAACCAAATCGTACATAAAATGATGCAGAACCATAAGTATTACGGCAAGTCCTCTCAGCGCGTCTATAATTTGAATACGCTGTTTCCTATTCTTTTTTTCGGTAATTATTTCTTCCATACTTTTATACGGCGGTGAAATGAAGCTTAACGCTGTCGCCGTCGTTTCTTATTATATTTGTGAGATTCACTCCCGAATTCATAAGCAGAGCACCCGAATATATCTCACCGTCGGATTCATTTTTATAAAATTTGTCCTTATCAAGCCCCGCAAGCTTCAGAATAAACAGTCCGCTTTCAATTCTGCGCATAATTACCGCTGTGAAAAGCGCTTCGGACTTATCAGAAGAAACAAAGCCCCACGCACACCTGAAGCTGTCAAAATAAGGGTCAATAAGTCTGTATAAGCCGCCGTAATGAATTAAATCATAGTACTTGTGATATTCCGAAATCTGCTCTCTGACCGCAATTTTTTCATCTTCCGTAAGTTTTGTCGGGTCAAGCTCATAGCCGAACGTCCCCCAAAGAGCTACGTTTCCTCTTGTACCAAAGCCGGTTCTTCCGCAAGCGGAAACGTGCGCGCCCATAGTCGAAGCCGGATAACACATCGATGTTCCAAACTGAATTGAAAGCCGCTCTATTGGGTCGGTATTGTCGCTCGTCCAAATTTGCGGAGAATAGCAAAGCATACCTGCGTCGAATCTTCCGCCGCCGCCCGAGCAGTTTTCAAACAGAATATCGGGAAACGCCTTTGTTAATCTGTCCATAAGGTCGTATGTTCCCAATATAAATCTGTGAAAAAACTCTTTTGACCTCTCTTTTGGCAGCAATGCAGAACCGGCTTCGGAAATATTGCGGTTAAAATCCCATTTTACATACTCAATATTGTGTTTTGAAATAACGTCGTACATCTGATTAAAGATATTATCTCGTACATCGGCTCTTGAAACGTCAAGCACATACTGATTTCTTGCAATCGACGGTTCTCTGTTCGGAACGTGTACAAGCCAGTCAGGGTGGGCTCTGAACAGCTCCGAATCGGGAGAAATCATCTCAGGTTCATACCAGATGCCGAATTTCATACCGATTGAGTTTACTCTTTCAACAAGCTCACCTATACCGCCTTTAAGCTTTTCTTCATTTACAAACCAGTCTCCGAGAGAGTTTGTATCGTCATTTCTTTTGCCAAACCAGCCGTCGTCCATAACGAGCATATCAATTCCAAGCGATTTTGCTTCCTTCGCAAAGGAAACAAGCTTATCGGTATCAAAGTTAAAATAAGCCGCTTCCCAACTGTTTATCAGCAGAGGACGTTTTTCATATTTATATTTTCCTCTTATAAGATTATGTGTATAAAGCCTATGAAAAATGCGGCTCATTTCACCTATTCCTTTATCGGTATACACAAGAACCGCTTCGGGCGACTGAAAACTTTCGCCACTTTCAAGACGCCAGCCGAAATCGGTCGGATTTATTCCTGCTATAAGACGCGTTGTGCCGGAATAATCACATTCCGCTGAAATCTCAAAATTGCCGCTGTAAATAAGATTAATGCCGTAAGCATCTCCATGTTCCTCGGTTCCGTCATGTCTTACAAGCGCCGCAAACGGATTCTGACTGTGCCCCGACACTCCCCTTTTGCTCGCAATACCCTGTATGCCATGCGCAAGCTTTCTCTGCTCGCGGCACCTCTCTTTTGCGTGTCTGCCGTAAAGAGTGATAAAATCGAAATCCATTGCCGGAAAATCAATACATGAACTGAAAATTCTTTCGATATCGACGGCATTTTCACCGCATTTTACGTTGACACTTTTTGTTATAGCGTCAATCTCATTAAATACTGTGTAAAACAACGTTACTTTTACTCCCGTAACCTTATCCTCAGTGAGAATTTCAAGGGTATCGGCCTCGTCATAATTGTTCAGATATATATATGGCAGCGGAGCAAGCGACGGCTTACCTTTATAAATCTTGTGACTTATATAACGTATATCCGTAACCGTATTGCCGTCGGAATTTTTTATCGCAAGAGCAGAAATTCTGAAATCGCCGCTTCCGTTGCAGGGATATTCCATAGGCAGAACGTCAACCGAATAATTTTCATGCGGAAAATGCGGATTTGAAGGACTGAACGACGCGCTCTTTATACGCATGGCGTTTTTCCATAAATTTGCGTCGGGAATTTTTGCGCCGTAATAAAGATTCAATAAATAATTCTGTTCAAAAACGCCTATGACATAGCTTGAATTTTTAGTGTCAAGCTTAAATACGCGCAGTTTTTCATTATATGTTATCATAATTTTCCTCCAAGTGCTTTATCACATATATATTAGCAGAATTTTAAAGGAAATACAATGCATAGAGGAAAATTTTTAATGAAGTTTGTCATACGTAAGCAAAATAGAATTTTTCGTCAGGTAAATCAAAAACCATAGTTAATACTTTGTGCATTAGCAAAAATTTTTGAAAAATACGATGTGAAATATCGGTGTATATATGTGTAAAAGGCGCCGACGCTCTTATTCGGTACTGCTTTAATGGCTGTTAAAGCAGGCGGAATATATTTCTTTGTTATACTCGGGCAAAAGCGTTTTATCTGACATTAACACGGCGCGGTATATTGAGCGTTTTCCGTATTTTGCATTTATTTTATCTTTTAACATATCAATGCTGCGCATTTTTTCCGTATGCTCCGCATCCTCAAAAAATGATAACTGAACGGGGGCGTTTGAATCTACAAGGACGCTCGTTCTTATTCCAACGGCGCGAAGCGGCTGCTCAAAGCTGTAATTTAATCTCATAAGATTGATTGCCGCCTCGCATACAACGCCCGATATATCCGTCGGATTTTTAAGGCGGGTCTGTCGTTCAAAGCTTGTCAAATCTTTTCTTCGCGCATATATCTGAACCGCATTGCATTTAAGCGAATGACTTCTCAGCCTTCTGCAAACCTGCTCCGCAAGATAATGGAAAACAATATTTACGTCTGCAAGATTTTGCATATCACGCAGCGCGGTAGTGCTGTTGCCTATACTTTTAACAATGTCCGCTTCGCTTACGCGTGTTACAGGTGAGGTATCAAGCCCATTGGCATATATGTGGAGCATTTTCCCGTGTTTACCGAGTTTAGAGTATAAAAATGTTTCCGACGTCCTCGCAAGCTCGCCTATAGACCGAATCCCGCATCCGTTTAACTTATTTTTTGTTGATTTTCCCACATATAATAAATCTTCAACAGGCAGTTCCCAGACAATTTCTCTGTAATTTTCAGGCGTTATAACTGTTACCGCATCTGGTTTTTTATAGTCGCTGCCGAGTTTGGCAAAGACCTTGTTATACGATACTCCTACGGATACAGTTAAATCAAATTCTTTTTTTACTCTCGCCCGAATTTCTTCGGCAATTTTTTTGCCTTCACCGAAAAGAGATACGCTTCCCGTCGTGTCGAGCCAGCTTTCATCAATTCCAAACGGCTCCACCATATCTGTATACTCGCCGTATAATTCTCTTACTGCCGTACAATATTTGTCATAAAGTTCAAAATTCGGTTTAACTACTTTTAAATCCGGGCATTTTTGCCTTGCCGTGAGCAAAGGTTCTCCCGTTTTTATACCATATTTTTTCGCGCACTCATTTTTCGCTAAAATTATCCCATGGCGAAGCTCCTCATCACCGCCCACCGCAAAAGGTATTTTTCTGTATTCGGGATGTGATATTGATTCTATACTCGCATAACAATTATTCAAATCTGAATGTAAAATAGTGCGCATAATATCAACTCCAAACAAACGTTTAAATAATTATAACAAATGTTCTCTTTATTGTCAATACATTTGTTTGCATATTTAATACAAATGTTTGGATTTTGTTGTAAAAATTGCCCGACGGAATTTCTTCCGTCGGGTAAATAGCAGTTAGCGCTTACTTAGTAACGCCTATCCTGATACCTGTGATAGCGGCGATAATTCTGTAAATCCAATTAAGAAGTCTCTGCCAGAAGGTAAGCTTTATTGCTTGAATAGCGTCAATCGTACTACCGATAATACCGATAATTTCATTATCAATAGTATCTACCGCAGCAGTATCCGCATATTCATAAGGAGCGGTATCGTCGAAGTAAGTAACAACATAGATAGTATAACCGACATCGCTTGCAAGTACAGTATAAGACGTTTCAACAGCATCTTCAATTAATTCATATTCACCGTGTTCGTCAATTCTGTACCACTGATACTTAATGTATTCATTCGCGCGAACCGGCATACCCGTAATCGCAACAGTGAGAACTTCGCCCTCCTGCGCTGTTCCGGCAATACCTACAACGTAATCAAGCTTGCACTTGACAACTGTAAGAGTAACAAGCTGTCTCTGAGATTCATAGTTTCTTGAATCCGTGGGAGTGAATACTACATAGTAATTTGAGTATACGCCTATTTCGCCGGGAACAGTGTTTTTAGCATTCTCATATTCGAATGTACCGTCGCCGCTGCCGGGGAACTCAAACGTTGCGTGAGTGAGGTCATATCCGAATTCAACCGTTCCTTCTGTCGGGAATTGAACGTTTTCGGCTTTGATTTTATAAATCTCAACTTCAAGAACACCCGAAGCAGGTGTAACGACAAGAACATAGTTGCCGCTCTTTACTCCCATTATCGAGGGTTCTTCGTATGTGACCGTGGTAACACCCGCGTTAGGAGTTGCCGCCGTACCTATCGTTGATGTTGCGGTAAGCGTTACATCGTCGTTCATATGAAGTCCGGACGTTATCTCGAAATCGACTTTAATATCCGCATTTCCGTCGTAATCCTTATTCTCAGCCTTTGCCGTTACGACGAGCGAAGCGGGCGTAACTTTGAGTATACCTTTTTCGGTAACGAAATCATAGTTATTGTCATCGAACGAGCAATTGACGTTAATATCATAATCACCAATATCCGAGCCGGGGAAATAAGTATGCTCGAACGAGTAGCCGATACCCGAAATATCCTCAATTCTGTCCTCACCAGTAAGCCCCGTGATTGTTGCGGTGAATGTCGGGATTGCGCTGCCGTAAGGAATAGTCATATCGTCCGCCTTGATTGTTACCGTAGCTGGTGAAACGTGAACGATGATCTCGGAATCAACATTTGAATAGTTGCTGTTATTTGAATGGAACGTTGCTGCGTATCTCGTAACGGAAACAGTCGGGATTGTGTCTTCTTCTTTGAAGTGCCAGTGACCCTTCAAGCCTGTTGCCGGATCGTCGATGCTGAACGGCGTGAGGTCGAGCGACTTTAGAGGTCTTGCCGAATTATATGTTCCCGCGTCGATTTCGGGGATCGTCAGAGAAGGAGTTGCGGCGAGGATAGTAACCATAACGCTGTCCGCGTTATCGATAACGCCAACGTAGTTACTTGCGGACGAACCCGCGAGTTCAAACTCAATCGGAGCTATCTGGTCGTTCAATACTCTGTGTGAACCTGCGTTCGCGTTTTCAGCCTGACCGTGTCCATTGATAAAATAAACTGTTGTAGAGTTATCGACATCGGCGTAGTTGTTGACATTCGAGAAGTCGATATCAACATATACGGAACCGTCGTATTCCTTTGTTATACCTGTAGCCGTCGCTCTGAGTTCTCTTACGGATACGTCGGCTGTGCCGGCATTGACCTTAAGCGTATAGTTGAACGCTCTTGAACCTGTCAGGTAAAGTCCTGTTGCGGTAACTTCTTTGTCAACGCCTACATCGGGAGTATCGAATCTTATCAGATAACCGTCCGCAATCTGAACATTATCAAGATCGTATGCGAGAAGATTATCAAAATTGACGTCTGCTTCGGCGGCTCTTCTGCCGTCGTATACTTTATCCTTGGGTACGATGTTTACAGTCAAGTCTCTCGGGCTGATTGTGAACGAACCGAGTACAAGACCAGAAACGGGACCGTATTTACCTTCTGTTATGCCGTCTTCGAGATTGGGTACGCCGATGGCTACCGAAACGGTATAAGTACCCGCATCAACGGGAGCAGATGAAGAACCGTTGTATCTTATCTGAATGTCGCCGACCTTGCCGATATATTCATCTTTCAAGGTGACTGTTGCGCGATGTTCGTTTGAATCGTATGTGCAATTGTCGGGTATCGTAAATTCGAGAACTTCCTGAGTTGCAGGTGTGAGATACTCGATAACTCCGGCTGTCTGTTCGGATTCGGACATTCCCGTATAACCCGTACCTGATTTAGCCGTTACTCTGATAGAAATCTTTTTATCCTTATAGGAATCAATTATATCGAGAACGGAGCTTTCCGCGCCGGGAATCACCTCGCCGTCGGCGAGCCACTGGAAGTCGTAATACGTTTCACTGCTCGGATCCATCGTACTGCTTACATGTGCGGTGAGCTGCTGACTTACCATCGGCGAACCCTGGATAACAGGTTTACCTGTAATTTGTTTCTCGGTAATCTCAAGCCATACTTGACATTCGACCGTGTCATAGTTGCCCGAATCTTCACCCGTCGGAGTGAATACAGCCGTTACCTGAATTACCGAACCTTCGTTATACTGAGCGATAGTGTCCGAATCTTTGAGCGTGAATATACCGTCGCAGGGAAGCGCGTCGTTGTTCGGGTTATTGACAACATAGTCATCCGTGAATATCGCCTCGGAGTAACGCTGCGAATGGACGATGGTCGCGCTCGGCGGTGTTGCAATGTCAGGCGTTGCCTTTACAATCGTGAGCAATACGCTCTCATCACCCTCGAACACGTAGTTCTTCGCGCTCATTTCGGAAGTATCGACAGATACCGGGTAAGTACCAATCTTAGAACCGCTGATGTAGTTACGAACGACGAATATCGGTTCGCCCGTAATCTCGGAATTTGATTCGTTATCCTGACCCTTGAAGCCTATGATTGTGTACTGCTTTGTGCCGTCCTCGGCAGGCATATATTTGGGAGCTTGCGAACCGTAACCGACGGTAAGCGCGTTGGGCTTGACCGTAAGAGTAGCCTTTTGAACGTGTATTGTACCGGGGTTAAATGTTATTTCGTAATTGTTTGATGTGTACCCATCAAGCGTTACTTGATAATCGCCCGCGCCGTCGCCGACATGATACCCAATTGTGAAATTGGGCGCGCCGCTAAGAACGTTGAGGTTTTGCGAGGTCGTATAGAAGCCCTCGGCAATAATATCGTCGGTCGTGTAATCCGGACGGTTGTCATAATATGTTATAGTCTTATCCCTGACCGTAAGTGTGAGCGGTCGTTTGTTGACGTGAAGAGTACCGTTTTCGGTGGTGAATTTGTAGTTGACCGCCGTGTAAGTGGATATAAGTCTAATGGTGTAATCGCCCGCCGGCATACCTCTGTTGTAGTTTGAGCCGCCCGCGTTTACGACCTGAGTTGTAAGGTTACCTTCGGTCGCGATGTTATTTATATTGTCCGAACCTGTCCAGCCGTCGTAATTTATGCTTCCGAGGATATTCGGGATAGTGTCGCCGTATTGGATTGTAAGTTCGGAAACGCTGATCTTAACTTCTTTCTGTTGAACTTCAATCGCGACTTTCTTTGTTGCGTTATTGTAGTTTCTGCCGTCGGTCGGAGTGAAAACAGCCGTGTACTCGCTTACGTCGCAAGTCGGAACGATTTCCGCGTTCTGCCAGCTCCACGAACCCGCGACCGCGCCGTCGCCCGCAGTTGTAAGCGGGTAATCGTTCAATGTCTTTGTTGAATCATATGTTATCGGGGTCTGAGCCGTGCAGTCAATGCCCGTGGGATCGGCTTTTGTTATCAATACAAGGCAACGTTCGTCAAGACTTGCCGTGTAGTTGTTCATATCAAGACCAGTTTGAGCGTCGGTGAGTTTGGTCATATCAATGGCAACGACCTTATTCGCGCCTGCATCGGGCGACGTCATCGTACCTTCGACCGTGAACTGCTGAACGACCTTCATTTGATCTTCCGCCGTCGCGCCGCTCTTATAAGTAAGAGTTACGCTGACCGTGCTGTTACCAGGGATATACGCTCTGCTCTCGGCAACGGCTGTGTAGATAATCGGGCGTTTGTCAACGATGAGCTGACCGTTCGCAGTATTCTTCGTGAACGTGTTGTTCTGATCACTCTCGCCGCCGAATTCTGCTATCTGCGCAGGATATGTTCCCTTTTCGGTCGTTTCGGAATAATCAGTCCATGCGCCTTGTACTTGAATCTGCGTCTTGGAGTTCTTATCCCATTCTTTTGATTTTTCAATATCGCAGTCGGCAAGATTCTCATAATCATACTGCCAGTCGACCTCGCTCGGCAATTGACCGTAACCTATTGATGAATGACCCGCGTTAACGGTAACGTTTCTCTTGTCGATGTAGAGCGTTACTGTATAATCGGTGTCGGCGTAATTCTTTGCGCTTGCCGAACCGGGAGCGGGAGTCCATTTAAGGTTTATCGAGTAGCCCGATGAGGGGTTAGCGTCAAGATACGCGTTGGAATCGTTGTTTTGGAACGTCCAAGTACCGGAGGGCTTTTCTCCGTTCTTGCCGTTTACCTTGTAATCGGCGAGTGTAATCATTTCCGCGAGCGTCGAGCCGTATGTCTGACGTACTGTCTGTTTATCCGTTTCAACTTCGACATTTGCCTTTGTTATGGTACAGTCGATAAGCTCTTTCGCGTCGAGTCTGTTTTTACACGTTGCCGAATAAGTCGTATCTGCGGCAAGCGTTATCTCAATCTTATACTGACCCGCATCTTTGGGGAGACCGTCGCTCCAGTTGGGCTGCGCTTCATTATAATTGGACGTATATCTGTAAGATACGGATATACCCGCACCGCCGCCTGTGACGTTGTACTGATCCGTAACCTGCGTATCATCGTCGGGGTTATTTGAGGATTCGGTCAAATCCGATCCCATATCAAAAATTTCCAGTTTGAAGTCCGTATCCGGAACGAGCGCAGCTCCCGTATATTCAACGGTAAATGCTTTCGACGTTGAATTTTTATCTATGAAACCGTCCTTGTTTGCGGCCACGGCTCTCGGAACGGTCGGGGACTTCTTTATATAGTTAACATAAATGACCATCGTCTGGTCGGACGAGCCGAGAGACGTACCCGAACCCGAAAGCTCAGAGCCTACGGCGTTCCAATCCGTAAGTTTAAAATCAGCCGTTCCGACGCTTTTGTTTCTCACGGCGTATGCCGTTGTCTTGGGCTTTTCAACGGTCGTATTGTGATATTGATAATAGTTACCGTTTCTGATAGCTCCGCCGCCGCCACGGCTTACAAGCGAACTGTTGTCGGAGATATAACCGCGATAATTGGTTGCTCCGCCAACGTTCATATATGCTCTGTTGCTGAGTATATCCGAATCCATATCGAACTTAACGTCGTAAAGGTTGTTTGCGTTTACGGAATCATTATAGAAACGGTAAACGGTAACAAACTGACCGCCGCCCTGATCGCCGGGAGTACCGTTCCGGAAATACGAGGTCTGCGTTCCGACCTGTTTACGAGCCGTGGCCTCCTGATTGCAGCTTGAAGCATCAACAAGATATGCGTTCTTGTCTGTACTTGATTTATACTTTTCGTATGATTCTTCCGTTCTGTAATATGATTCCCAGCCGTCGAAGCCGTACTTATAACCGCCGTCGTTACTTACATATGTGAGATTGCCGAAGAAACCGCGCTTATTATTATCCATAACATGCTCGGAAGTATCCATACCGTTTGTATGCTCGTTGAACTCTACGCCCGTTACAGCCTGCGCGTATCTGCCGTAGTTATAAGGTCCGTTGTCCTCACAATGGAGATTTGTATATGCCTGCGCGTCATTTGTAGAACCGGGAGGCATAATACGTTCGTTATTATGCATATTATACGTCGAAGTTATATTGACACCGGGACCCAAAACGGGATAATTGTTGGTGCCTTTAGTATACATAACGCCGGTGCTGACCATAATATTATAGCCGCCGCTGCTCCAGTTATCATGTCCATCTTTATCTTGCCAAGTAATAGTATCACAGCTGATATTTGTATTGCCCAATACCTTGGCGGAATTTGAATAAATACCTACCGCAACTTCTATCATATGGTTACTTTCTTTACAGGTCATTGAAGAACCATAGCCGCCCGAATAAGCGTCTACATTTATCGCGCCGCCGTCGGCATTGACAGTTCCGCCATAAATACCGTAGCATATCGCATAATGGAAAGAGTTTGTACCGCCCGAATAACCTGCGACCATAGAACCCGAATTTATCGTACCGGATGTATTGACCGTACCGCCGTCGTTATATATACCCATACAATATATAAACGAATCCTTATAGTTGTTGCCCTGGTCAACGTTCGAGCAATAGCCCGAAACCGTTACCTGACTGCCTATATTGACAGTACCTTTATTTACGATAGCGGCAAGACGCTGAACATAATCGCCTCGACCTGAATTATCTTTCATACCTGTGGTTATCTGTTTCAGACGAACCTCGCCTTTGCCGGCAAGCGTTAAAGAACCTGAGTTTACCGTTATAAGACCCCAGTATTTGCCGTCCGCATAGTCGCCAGAAGTGTACGAGGTCGACATTATCGTTGAACCCGTTTCGTGGTCTTGCCTGTCCCAATATATGGTATGGCCGTTCATATTGACGGTGACATGCCTGTTATTGTTTATCGCGGTGAGTTTACCGCCCGCGTTCAAATCGCTTCTGAGGTTAATGATAATATCACCGCTGGTAAGGTTATTTACCGCAGCCGTCCACTCGGATGCAGTACCAACGCTGGCTGTATACGCCGCCTGAGCGTCATTTACAAACAAATCGCCCAATAAATAGCCGCCGCCCGCCGCAGTCATACATATGACTACAAGCGCGATGACAACTTGAACAAATTTTTTCTTCGCTTTGATATGAGTCGACATAAAATTTCCTCCTTGAACAGAAATTTGCTTTTTAGGCAATACCGTATAATTATTGTCGTGCAGATGTGCCAAGAGATTTTTCGTCAGATTGACAAAAGTGACGCGGGAATACTGACGTATTTCGAGGAGCTTTTGGCAAAAATGACGGGAAATCTCGGTGCATATGCGCGACAAAGGCGACAGCCGTTAATTGTGCGGTGTTGCCTTTACTCAAAGCTTTTAAATATTTAAAATTTTAACCGTACCGAACGCCTGCGCGAAAATCGTTTTTCACACGTTCCGCTGAACCTCTGACCCGATTCCGACCCCGAAACGCAGAAAATTTATATTTTCTAAAGGCGCTCTTCCTTTTCGTAATCCAATTTCAACAAAAAGGATATTTACACTGATACATATTTTATTATATTTACTTAAAGACAGATTGTCAATACGGATTTAAAATTTTTAACAAATTTTTTGCTTCTCCCAAGCAACTCGTTTATTGACTTTTTAGCATAACAAAAAAAAGCCGCCCGAAAAGTTTTTTTGTGACAAAAAGAAATAACCGCCGCAAATCTCACATCGGCGGTTATTGAAAAGCCCGGAATCAGCTCAATCCCATTTCTTTTTTCATTTTTTCAAGCGCGTCATCAACGCCGCTGTCTTCCGCAGAACCGTATTTTTTCGCAAGCTCCTCAGCTTCGTCCTTAGCTCCCCTGTTAAGCTCGGCTTCGGCGTCCGCTTTGTCAAGCATACTGTCGGCTTTCTGCTCCATGCGCTCAAACGCTGACATCACGTCGTTCACTTTATCGGCGTTGCCCGTTATATCGTTAATTTTCTGCTGAGTTTTTGCGACGGCGGTTTTTGCTTTTATCTGCGCTCTTTTGCTCTGAAGCTCCGCTACGTCGTTTGTCAGTTTATCATGCATCCGGCGCATTTTTTCCGAATTTGCCTTTGCCGCATTATACGCCTCCTCAAGATCGGCGTTTCTTGCTTCAAACGACTGTTTTTTCGCGATGAACACCTTCGCGTCGTCCTCGTTGCCCGCCGTCAGCGCCTTTCTGGCAAGAGAATCATATTTGGCTATCTGCTCGTTGTTCTCATCGACGAGCCTTTTTGTTCTCTTTTCCTCCGCCATTATCCCTGCGGTTTCTTTCTTGACCTCGGCAAGCTGGTCCGCGAGTTGGCGCAGATATTCATCCACCATTTTGGCTGGATTTTCACATTTGTCAAGCAATGAATTGACGTTTGCGGACATAATATCCTTAAATCTTTTCAAAATTCCCATAATTTATTCTCCTTTTTTTATTTGTATTTATCTTCCAAATCCGAAGTATCGTCACCGAACGTATCAAGCGGCGTATTCAGAATTTTCTGTGTTTCCTCGGCTTTTTCCTTTTTGCGCTTATTGATATTTTTAATAATAAAGAAAATTATTACAACGACGGCGACAACCGAAACCACTATTATTGCCGTTTTCGCAAAATCCCAGCCGTTTGTGGGCGCGCTCATAATTCTTTCGCCCGTTTGCGAGAATGTTTTTGAAATCATTTCCTCCATCGAAAGCGACAAATCGTCGTAATTGATTTCAAAGAATCCCCATAGTATATCAACGGCTTCCTTATCCATTATCGTATCCGCCGAATGACCGCTGAGGTAACGAAATTCACCGTTCATCTCGTCTCTTGAATCGTTTTTACATTGGTAATACGCAAAGATAAAATGCGCTTCGTCGGTAAACTTATCGGCGTATACTTTTTCAAGATATTCCGTCGCTTTGTCAGGATTAAGAGTGCCGTCGGTATTCCACAAATCCGAATTGTATTTTACAAGCAGCACGTACGGCTGCACACCCGTTTCGTGATAAAAATCCTCAAGCCCGTCCGTCAGGACATTGGGACTGCTTACCCAGCCTATTTCATCACCGTACCAGTCGGTAACGTTAACTTCGCCCGAAAGCGGCGTACGCTGCGTCATGTTAGACGGAACTCCGTTTTCTTGGTGCGTCATACCGCCGCCGACGCTTGAAATTATGACCGCGACGGCTATCAATATAATAAGAATGATAACGGTCGTACCGCAGCCCGTCATGCCGCCGCCGTAACCGCCTCTGCCGTATCTTCCGCCGCCGTAAAAAATCACGGGACGGGTACGGCGATAATTATTATACGGATTATAATTATTACGGTTATTGTAATTGTTATGATTATTGCCGCCGAAGCCGCCTCCGGAAAAATTTCCGCCGCCTCTGCCGCCGCCCGAGAATCCGCCCGAGTTATGTCCGCCGCCAAATCCTCCGCCCGAGTGTCCTCCAACAGAGGAACCTCCCGAAAAGCCGCCGCCCGAACCGCCGCCTCTGCCCATTTTTCATCACTCCTCACAATCTTTTTTGAATTTAAGGCAACACCGCACAATTAGCGTCTGCCGCCTTTAACGTGCATCTGCACGTTCGATTTAATCAGTGCTTCATGAATTCCCGTCTGATAAACCGATTATACAATAATTGTCAATTGTACATTGTCAATTATTTAGACGTTTATTTCCGCTTTAAGTCCGAGTTTATCCGCATATTTTTTAAGCGCGGGATTTATTTCATTGTTTATAAAGTCGTCCACCTGAACGGGAGCAAGACCTACAAAATTTTCGGGCTTTAAAATCGCCGTGATTTCGTCCTTTGTCATACCGAACGCTTCGTCCGCCGCGATTCTGTCAACAAGGTCGTTTCTGCCGCCGTTCTTTACCTGTTTTCCGGCATCCATCGAATGAACGCGGATTCTTTCGTGAAGCGCCTGACGGTCTCCGCCTCTGTATTTTACGGCGTCCATCATTATATTTTCGGTAGCCATAAACGGTAGCTCGTTCATAAGTCTTTGCTCTATCATCTTTTCATATACCACAAGTCCGTCCGCAACGTTAAGATAAAGATTTAAAACGCCGTCCGTCGCAAGGAAGCCCTCGGCAATGCTTATTCTTCTGTTCGCGGAATCGTCGAGAGTTCTCTCGAACCACTGCGCCGCCGCCGTTATCGCGGGATTCTGTGCGTTCGCTATAACGTACCTTGCAAGCCCCGCTATTCTCTCGCTTCTCATCGGGTTGCGCTTGTACGCCATCGCCGACGAGCCTATCTGGTCTTTTTCAAACGGCTCCTCAATTTCCTTCATATGCTGTAAAAGCCTTATATCGTTTGAAAATTTCGTCGCCGACTGAGCGATTCCCGAAAGAACGGACAAAACCTGAAAATCTATTTTCCGCGTATAAGTCTGTCCCGATACGGGCAGAACGCCCTTATAGCCCATTTTTTCGGCTATTTTTCTGTCAAGTGATTTTATTTTTTCCGCGTCTCCGTCAAACAGCTCCACAAAGCTCGCCTGAGTTCCCGTCGTTCCCTTTGAGCCTAAAAGCAGCATATTGTCAATTAAATTTTCAACCGCTTTCAAGTCGAGCAGCAAGTCCATCATCCAGAGAGTTGCGCGTTTGCCCACGGTCGTGGGCTGCGCGGGCTGATAATGAGTGAACGCAAGACACGGCAGGGATTTATATTTAATCGCGAAAGCTGAAAGAACGGATAATATATTCGCGATTTTTTCAGCGACGATTTTAAGAGCCTCGGTCATTGTGATTATATCGGTATTGTCTCCGACATAGCATGAGGTCGCGCCGAGATGAATTATGCCCTTCGCCTTAGGGCATTGCACGCCGTAAGCGTAAACGTGCGACATAACGTCGTGCCTGCGCCGCTTTTCCTCCTCCTCCGCAACGGAGTAATTAATATCGTCCGCGTGAGCTTTAAGTTCCTCTATCTGCTCGTCGGTAATGGGAAGTCCCAGCTCTTTTTCGCTCTCCGCAAGACAAATCCAGAGTTTTCTCCAACTTCTGAATTTAAAATCGGGAGAAAAAATATATTGCATCTCCTTGCTCGCGTAACGCGAGTTAAACGGGGTTTCGTATTTATCTCTCATTGATTTTCACCCTTTTACAAAAATAACAAAGCATAATTGATAATTGATAATTATCGGAAATACAAAATTTATACTTTTACTTGTCAATTATACATTGTCAATTGTCAATTATTTTTCGATTCCCATTATATTTTTAATGCTGTCCGCGATTACGTCCGTAAGCTTTTCGGCGTTTTCTCTCGTATCGGAATGAGCTGTGATATAAATTTTGATTTTCGGCTCTGTTCCCGAGGGTCTTATGATAACCTTGTTATCATCGGGAAGCGAATATGAAAGCACGTTCGATTTGGGCAGGGTTATATCCTGTGTTTTTCCCGTAACAAGGTCTGCGGACTTGCTTTCAAGGTAATCGGCGATTTTTACAACGTCCATACCGCCTATTGATTTGGGAGGGTTATTTCTTAAAGAGGACATCATATCGGCCATTTTTTTCATGCCGTTCGCGCCCTCAAAGCCGAAATTGAGAAGCGAATTAAGATACATTCCGTATCTTTCGTAAAGAGAATCCATAACGTCCACGAGAGTTTTGCCCTGCGTTTTATAGTAAGCCGCCATTTCAATTATCATCATTGAAGCGTTGACCGCGTCCTTTTCTCTTACGTGAGTTCCCGTAAGATAACCGTAACTCTCCTCAAGACCTATTTCAAAGCGGTTTTCCTCTCCTTTATCTTTAAGCTGCTCAACAAGCTCGCCTATATATTTAAAGCCCGTGAGCAAATCGTGTACTTCGCAGTTGTATTCCGCCGCGACGGCTCTTATAAGCTCGGTGGTTACAATCGTCTTAACTACCACGGGGTTTTCACATAAATCGCCGTGAGCCTTTTTTCTTGAAAGAATATATTCGGTAAGCATACAGCCGACTTCGTTGCCCGTCATAAGCTTGTATTCGCCGTTATGGCGGACGGCTATGCCCACACGGTCGCAGTCGGGGTCTGTCGCTAAAAGTATATCGGCGGGGAATGTTTCCGCGATTTTCATTCCTTCCTCAAATACCTGCTTTATTTCGGGATTCGGGAAAGGACAGGTCGGGAAATTGCCGTCCGGCTTTTCCTGAGAAAGAACGACCTTTAAATCCTTTACGCCAATTTTCTTTAATATTGTTTTTACGGGTTTATTGCCCGTTCCGTTAAGGGGAGAATATATTACCTTTAAATCGGCTTTCCTGCATACTCCCTTTTCGACCTGTCTTGTAAGCACGTCCTTATAAAAATCGTCAATAAGCCAGTCCTCGATAAAATCAATTTTGTCCTCCGCGAGCGCGTCCTCAAAATCCATGATTTTAACGCCGCTGAAAATATCTACCTTGCTTATATAATCAAACGTTCTTTTCGCGGCCTCGTCTGTCATCTGATAGCCCTTTGAATCGTAGCATTTATAGCCGTTGTATTTCGACGGATTATGGCTTGCCGTTATAACTATGCCCGACGCGCAGTGAAGTCTTATTACGGCGTATGAAAGCATAGGAGTCGGCATAAGCTCTGGATATATATATACCTTTATTCCGTTCGCGGCAAGAACGCCGGCAGCGGTTTCGGCGAAAAGCTTTGATTTTATTCTTGAATCGTAAGCTATGGCCACGCTCGGCTCCGAAAATTCCCCGTTAATATAGTCAGCAAGACCTTGAGTAGCCTGAGCGACGGTATAAACGTTCATTCTGTTTGTACCGGCGCCTATTACGCCTCTGAGGCCTCCAGTTCCGAACTCCAGATTTTTATAAAATCTGTCGAGTATCTCATCGTCCTTACCTTTTATAGACTGTAATTCTTCCGTTAAGTCGGGATCTTTTTTCGCGTTTTTGAGCCAGTATTCGTACATTAAGTTATATTCTGCCATTTCCCTCAGTCCTTTTATGAAAAATATTACATTTTATATTATAAACATTTTTACGGCGATTGCAAACATTTTTTATTGTTTTTGTTTATGATTTTCGGTTGACAATCAAAACGATATGTAGTAAAATTGTTTTGTAAACAAATGTTCAAAGACGGGCTGTGATTGCTTATGTTTTCAAATGTAACAAGCATGGGAATTTTCGGAATGAATTCATTCATGGTGGATATCGAGGCCGATATATCAATGGGCAAATCGAAATTTGACATAGTTGGCCTGCCCGATACGGCGGTGTCGGAATCCAGAGAGCGGGTGCGCGCCTCGATGAAAAACAGCGGTTTTGAGTTTCCCCATACGCACATAACAATAAATTTGGCTCCGGCGGATATTAAAAAGGAAGGTCCGATATATGATCTTCCTATACTTATAGCGCTTTTGAAAGCGTCACGGCAGCTCCGATGCGATTTGTCCGAAAGCGCGTTCATCGGTGAGCTTTCCCTCTCGGGTGAAATCCATCATATAAACGGTGCGCTGCCAATGATAATAGAAGCCAGAAATAAAGGCATAAAAAGAATCTATATCCCAAAGGATAATGAAGCCGAAGCGTCGGTAGTAGACGGTATAGAAATTTATGCCGTCAGCGATGTAAAACAGCTTACGGCTCATCTCGGCGGCGGTAAAAGTATCATGCCGACGGTTTTCAAAGGATTTGATTATAAGGAAGAAGAATTTGGCGAAACCGATTTTTCCGATGTAAAGGGGCAGTATCAGGCAAAAAGGGCGCTTGAAATCGCAGCGGCAGGAGGTCATAATATTCTTATGATAGGTCCGCCGGGTTCGGGGAAAAGTATGCTCGCGAAAAGAATACCTTCTATTTTGCCCGATATGACATTTGAAGAATCGCTCGAAACAACAAAAATATATTCCGTAGCGGGACAGCTTTCCAAGGGAGTTCCGCTCATAAGGAAAAGACCGTTTCGCTCTCCCCATCATTCGGTTTCGGCGGCTGGACTTTCGGGCGGAGGCACAATACCGAAACCCGGAGAAATATCGCTCGCCCACAACGGCGTTCTTTTTCTCGACGAGCTTCCCGAATTTACAAGGAGCGCTATGGAATCCCTGCGGCAGCCGATAGAGGACGGAACGGTATCAATTTCACGCGTTGCCGGAACTCTTACATATCCGTGCTCGGTCATGCTCGTATGCGCGATGAATCCGTGTCCGTGCGGATATTTCGGGCATCCTACGAAAAAATGCACCTGTCCCGCGAATGTTCCCGCGAGATATCTTTCAAAGGTGTCCGGCCCGCTTCTTGACCGTATAGATATACATATAGAGGTTCCTCAGGTGCAGTTTGAGGAGCTTTCCGACACGTCCGAGGGCGAGCCGTCGTCTGTCATAAAGGCGAGAGTGAACACGGCAAGACGCATACAGCAAAAACGCTTTGAGGGAACAAATATAAAATCAAACTCGCGAATGACGGCGGACATGACGAAAAAATACTGCGTTATGACGGACGGCGCGTCAAATATACTAAGGCTTTCATTTGACAGGCTCGGACTTTCGGCAAGAGCCTATGATAAAATCCTGCGCGTGGCGAGAACGATAGCGGACCTTGACGGTACGGAGCTTATAGACGTAAAACATATTTCCGAAGCGATACAGTACAGAAGTCTTGACAGAAAATTCCGTCAGACGACATGAAACAGAATCAAATTTATAATTAGTTCTGACTGTCGAAAAAGTAGTTTTTTGTCAATGAAAACTATGGGGAACCCCAACACATGAGTTCCCCACGAAAAAAGAGATTTCGCGCTCTGCGGAGCGCGACACGGTGACGCTGTCCCCGTGACCCCTGCAAGCCTTTGTAAAGGCTTGACCGAAACTTTTATACTATTTGCAATAAGTTCTTCAACACGCTGGACTGCACAATCATTGTGCGGTTCAATTTTTTTATTTTTCGGACTGCCGAACAATATTTATATTGCCGTTCTCGTCGCAGGTCATAAGGAGGATATCCTTTGCCCGAAGCTTCTTTTTCTTTAAAATATTATCAAGCTTTTTCTGCGTCATGCCGCAGTCGGAAAAAGACGATTTTATTATTCTTCCGTCCGATATTATTATAAACGGCATGGAATCCTTGCTCGGTTTTTTATCCGTGTCTCCTATTGTAAGCGGCCTGTATTCGGGCTTTAAAAGCACGCTCAGAGAGCCGTCCGTTTCCGTTATGGCGTACTGTACCTCGTCTATATTGAAAACGTCGTTCTGCCTCAAAGCCTCCAGCAAATCGTCCATAGTATACCTCATGCGTCTCATCTGCTTTTCGTCCACCTTGCCGTTTCTTATAACCACAAGCGAGTTGCCCTGCAAAAGCTGACGGATACGTATGCTTTTAAGCGATATGAGCGAAATAATAATTTCAAGCCCCGCAAGTATAACTATCGCAGTTAACGGTTCTATCAGCGGTTCATCTGTTTTATCAATGGGTATAGCCGCTATTTCCGATATCATTATTGTTATAACAAGCTCTCCCGGCTGCAATTGTCCTATCTGACGCTTACCCATGAGCCTCATTATAACAATCATAAAAAAATACATTATCACCGTTCTTACGGCAACTGAAAGCATAAATATCACCGATAAAAGTATCTGCGTTTTTCCGATATATATTCAAACTGTATATTTCCGATAAATATGGCAATAACATTAACAACGCCGCACAAAGACGGCTTACGCCTTTGCGCACAATCTTTGCGCGATATTGCTTTTGATTTAATCTAAGGTACGGATAGCGGATATGTTTAAAAATATGTTTCAAAAATGGAAAAAATCAAAAATCGGGCTTACGCAGCCGATAAAAACAGATACCGATGATAAAATCCCCGAGGGGATTTTTCCCGCTCTGAGCGAAAATATAATAACAATAAGGGAAATGTTCGGGGAGAGCTTCGACCTTGTTATAAAGGAAACTCAGGCGAACGGAATAAAAATCGCGTTTATTACTCTCGACGGAATGTACGACAATTTACTTGTATCAAACGCCGTAATAGCTCCCGTGCTTGATATGAAATTCGGTACGACCGAGCCGAAAATGATTTATGACCACATCTCCGAATACAGGACTTCCGAATGTGATACAAAAGAGGCAATAACGATGCCCGACGCAGTGCAGTACCTCATATCGGGCTGCATACTTATGTTTGTGGACGGAGTCAACAGATGTCTGGCTCTTAGCGTTCAGGGATATCCCAAGCGTTCAATTGAACAGCCGCAATCCGAAATGCAGGAATTCGGCTCTCACGAAGGCTTTGTTGAAATGTACAAAGACAACGTGACGATGGTGCGCAGGAGACTTAAAAGCCCGTATGTACGCTTTGAAACAATAACGGCGGGAGAAACAAGCAAAACATCGCTGTGCATATGCTATCACGCAAAGAGAGCGGACCCGGTAACGGTAAACGGCGTAAAATCAAGACTTAAAGAAATGAAAATAGATATAATCCCGGGCGCCGGAGCAGTCAGACCGTTTTTGGAAGCGAAGGGACTTTCGTTTTTCACATCGGTAGGCATTACGGAGCGTCCCGACGTTTTCGCGGCGAAGCTTTCGGAGGGCAGAGTGGGAATAATAGTGGACGGCACGCCCTACGCTTTAATTGTGCCGTATCTTTTCATAGAAAATTTCCATTCGCTCGACGATTATCTTTCAAGACCCTTTTACACGCTTGTCACGAGAACAATAAAAATGGTATGCTTTCTCGCCGCCGTTTTCCTGCCGGGAATATACGTCGCCGTAGGCACCTTCCATCAGGAGATATTTCCGGCAAACATTATATTTGAAATATCCATATCAATTCAGGAAACGCCGTTTCCGCTTTTTGTGGAATCGCTTATAATTCATTTTATATATGAAATAGTAAGAGAAGCGGGGCTTCGTATGCCGGCTTCAATGGGACACGCGGTCAGCATTGTGGGCGCTTTAGTCATAGGCGACGCCGCCGTAACAGCTGGACTTATCAGCGCTCCCATGCTTATAGTAGTCGCGATTACCGCTATCTGTTCGGCCGTTATAACCCCTCTGCACCAGCCGTCGTCGGTTCTGCGCCTGCTGTTTATTATACTCGGCGGCATATCCGGGCTTTACGGAATAATGCTCGGCTTCGGACTGATTGTTATAAATCTCTGCTCCGTAAACTCTTTCGGCGTTCCGTTCACCTCTCCCCTTTCGCCGTTCGACAGATACGCCAACAGGGACAGCCTGTTCTTCGCGGGCTGGAAAACGGTCGGCAAGCGTTTTATGAAAGTTCAGAATCTGAGAGGAAGCGACAGCGATGCAAACAAGAGCTAAAATTACCCCGTTTCAGTTTTACACGGCATTGTTCTTAGGCAGAGTTTTTTCACTCGTGGCATACATTTCAAATATACGCACTCGCCTTTCGAGCGAGGAAACCGTTTACGAGACGCTGTTTATGGGCGTGCTACTGCTTATTACGTCACTGCCCACATTTTTCCTTATAAAAAAAGATTCGGAATCGTCGATAATAACGCGGGCTTCCTGCGTATCAAAAATTTTCTCAAAAGCCCTTTGTGTGATTTTTCTCATTGATTTTTATATTTATGCAATAATAACGTCGGGCAGGTTTGAGATATTTACAAGCTCCGTAATGTTTCCGGAAACAAATATGGCGCTCGTCCTTCTGGCGCTTCTCGCGGTCGCGGTATATACGGCTGTCAAAGGAATAGAAGCGATAGGACGTTCAAGCATAGTATTCCTTATTCCCGTTCTCAGCGTTTTCGCGTTTGTATATATTTCGCTTATACCCGATTTCAATACTCTGAATTTTACTCCCATGACGTCCGATGACTTTTCGCAGATATTCGGCATAGGCGTATATTCCTGCTCAAGAACCGTGGAGATACTCGCTATAAGCATACTTTTGCCGTTTGTAAGGGGAAATAAAAAACGCGGTCTGCCGATATGGACTTTGATAATTACGGCTACGATTCTTATTACCAATATCATGCTCGAGGGCGTTCTGGGCGAATACAACAAAACCCAGCTTTTCGGAATGTACACGCTCGCCCTGATTGCGGAATTTGAATTTATAGAAAGGCTCGACGCGCTTATATCCTGCGTTTGGATGCTCTGCGCCGTAATAAAGCTATCGCTTACGTTTTTTATATGCAACTGCCTTTTTTCCGAGCTGTTCGGAAAAGAAAACAAGCTCCTGTACCATTTCATTTCCGCGGCTGTGATTTTTACGGGAACCACGATTATATCGGGGAGCATGCTGGATTTTTCCAATGTAATAACCTCTGCGACAACTATCATTCTCTACCTGTTTTCGGCCTGCGTTATACCGTCCGCAGTTATCATTGCGGAAAAAGTAAAAAACGGGAGGAACGGTAATGAAAAAGCTTAAAATTATTCCGCTGGCGCTTTTATTTCTGATACTTTTTTCCTCCTGCACGTCGGGAGAAACGGAAATCAAGAACAGGCTCATAATAGAGGGAGTGGGAGTTGATTTTGACGAAAAAAGCAAGGATTATGAGGTAACGGTTCAGGCTTTTGCGACCTCGCAAAAAGGCGGAAAAGATAACGCTGCGTCAAATCCCGTGGTCAATTATACGGTAAAGGGAAAAACGCTTGCCGAGGCGCTGGGCGATTTATGCGACGTAACGGGCAAAAAAACTCTTTACAGCCAAAATCTTATTATCGTTATAGGCAACTCGATAAAGGGCGACGAGATAATAAAATCCCTCGATTTTTTCGCGAGGGAATACACCGCCAGAGCCGACGTTTACGTCGCCGCGTCTACAGGAAAAGCAAGCGATATTTTAAATATAAATGAGAACAGCAGCGAAATTCCCGCGAAAATTATAGAGGAATCAATATCGGAAAGCTATAAAAATTCAATATCCGTCGATACAGAGCTTTATAACGTTATAAATCTTTATCTTGAAAAAACAACGGATTTTACAATGCCGCTTTTAGAGGTAACAAAAGAGGAGAACGGCAAATCCTCGACGGTCAAGGTTACGGGAACTTATATATACACAAAGAACGGAGAGAAAAATCATCTGTCTGCCGACGAAACAATGTTTTTTCTTATGCTGACGGACGACGCGAAAAAGGGAAATTTCAGCGTTGTGAACGACGATATGACAGTAGGACTTGACATTATTAAATCGTCATCAAAAATAAAGACCTACTATGAAAACGGAATACCCGAATTTGATATCACAATAAAATGCAATGTTGATATGGTGGAATACGACGCAGGAGATTTCGGCAGCTTTAAAGCGGACGATGTGGAAAAGGTTGAAGCGGCTGCGGGAAAATTTATCGCGAACGGCGTGCAAAATCTCCTTTACCGTCAGCTTAAATATCATAAATCAGACATTTTCCGCTTCGGCAAAAGATTTATGCAGAGCTTTCCGAAAGCTTACAAGGAAACAGAAGAAAACTGGGAGGATATACTGCCCGAAATCAAATTTAATATCAAAGTGAAAACGAATCTAAGAAGAATAGGACAGGAAACTTTAAGGCAACACTAAGGCAATGCCGCACAATTAGCGGCTACCGCCTTTGCCGCGCATCTGCACCGAGATTTTCCGTCATTTTTGCCAAAAGCTCCTTGAAATACGTCAGTATTCCTGCGTCACTTTTGTCAATCTGACGAAAAATCTCACGGTACATCTGCACGACAATAATTATGCGGTATTGCCCTAAATAAATCACGCCTGTCGGCTTAACGCAATAGATAATGTGCGATTCGCAAAACAAAACGCGCCGGCAGTCCTTTAAAGGGACGCCGGCGTATTTTTACTGTTAATGAAGCTCTTCAAAGCTTATCCTCTTGAAAGTCTTATAACGGTAGCCGAATACTGCGGAACAACGTAGTTAAAGCTGTTCGATACGCCGTATACGGGAAATTCTTTCATTGTGCAATCCTCTTTTTCTCCGAGAATGTTATCGTTTGTAAGACTGTCGCCCGATACCTGATAAACCCTCGCGGTTTTGCCGATGTTCTCCGCGCCTTCAATATTAACGGCAAAGGTGCGGGCGGAGCCTGTCACATTGACGAGCTTTACAATAATATCGCCGCTTTCGTCCGTACTTACTACCTGATACGCCTCGGAATCGGCCGGCGTTGTCGATTCATAATCGACATAAAGCTCACCGTCGATATAACACTTGATGTGAGTGCCGTTTATTTCGACCTTTAATGAATACGTCCTGCCTGTTTCAACTGTAAAAGGCTTTGCGGTATCGGCAAGCTGACCCGATTTTACGCCGCCGTTCATACGTTGCAGACACGAAACGGTATTGTCCCAACCGCCGATGTTCCAAAAGTAGTTTGTATTCTTATCCTGAACGGCGAACGGGATTATAAAGCCTTCGGTACCGTCAAGCTTTGCGGCATCAACCGTAAACGTGTAATTTGACAGGTCTTTATCTCCGAAATACGCCACGGAACCGACCTGACTGTACTCCATTTCGGTTGACTTTTGGTAAAGCTTACCGTCGGAAACTACCCATTCCCCGTCGGAAACAAGATCCCAATTTTTATTGAATTTTTTCTGATTTTCCGAGAAATCGTCGTTTCCTATGACTTTTTCCGAAGCATTGTCAACGATTTTCACATTATCAAATACAGCGGAAGTATTCCATGTTCCTACGCCTACTCTGCCGCTTAAATCGCCGAGCTTCGCTCCCTCAAGATTTGAAGCAAGGAGCTTTGAACCGGTATTTGTTGAAAACAGCTTTTGAGTATAATAGCTTATCGAAGCGGTACAGGTGTTGTTGCTAAACCAAATAAGGTCGGGCGCCCAGTGTCTTGCCGTCTCGTTGCCGAGGAGCGGAGCATATGTAGCCATACGGACTATATCGCCGTTTCTCTCAAGTCCCGTCATATAAGCCGCCTCGGAAAGAGCGGAGTAAAGATTGTTTGACCATGAAGCGTATTCGCCGAGGAACACGTTGATAGCTCCGCCGTAAGGAGTATCGGTCATTGAATCGACGTCTCTCCTGTAATTATCCTCGTCATAGTAATCGGCATTTTCAAGGAACCATTCGGGGTCATTGTAATAATGATGGTCTGTAGCGCCCGCGAAATCAGCCGCATTATCGCTGTCGCCGAGCTGCTGTTTTGCGTATTCGTAGGAAGCGAGATAATTCGCGCCAGAAGTGCCGTCGTCCATGCCCGATGAATATATCAACTCAAGGTCCTTATATAATTCGGGATTCGCGGCTTTTGCCTCATTAAACGCTTTGAGGAACGCGGAATATCTGACAAAATAATCTCCGCCCTCATTTTCGTTGCCTATGCAGATATATTTAAGCTTGAAAGGCTCCTCATGCCCGAGGCTTGCCCTTACCTTGCCCCAAGTGGTAGACGCGTCTCCGCGGCAAAATTCGACAAGGTCGAGCATATCCCGAACATACGATTTAAACAAATCTGAATCAATATCCACGGCGGCTCCGCCTCTTGCCTGACAGTAAAGTCCGCAGTTAAGAACGGGAACGCCTACGGCGCCGATATCCTCGGCAAACAGGAAATACTCATAGAATCCCAAGCCGTATGACATAAAGCTCGGCCACGGATCTTCTTTCGCATTTATATCCGTCCAGATGTTTATACCCTGTTTTCTCGCGGCTACATCGCCGTATTTTCCCTCAAATTCAAGCGGCTGTCCGTCGCGTCCGACGCCCACGGAATCCTTCCAGCTATAGGCTGTTTCTTTATTATAACCCTCTGTAACGCATCCGCCCGGGAAACGGAGGAACTTTGGCTCAAGCTCCTCAAGCAGCGTCGCGATATCCTTTCTCAGTCCGTTTTCTCTGCCTTTATATGTATCGTCTGGGAATAGCGATATCATATCAAATGCCGCCGAGCCGTTTCCGATAAGAACCTGCAAGGTTACTCCCGAATTTGCGGTAACGGAAGATTTAAAAGACAACGTATATTTTTGCCATGAATCGGTCAAAGAGTCGATTTTAGCTTCTGCCGCTACTTTTTTCGGAGTATTTATTCGGACGGTTACAGGGCCCGTATAACCGTTAAGAGCCTTCGCGTATAACGAGAAATTATATTTTTCGCCTTTTTCGACCGCTATTCCGTCAAGGAAGCCGACGTTTTCAATACCCGCCTGCTCGTTTCCGCCATTGGAAAGAACAAGGTAATTTGTGTTGTTTTCATTAAGACAGTTTAAGGTATCGTTAACTCTGACCTCGGGTTTAGCGTTTCCTACCGTTTTCCAGCCGTAAAGTTGGTCTCCGGCCGCGAGCTCGGTAAACTCAAACGAGCGATTCACTATCTTTTCCGCATACAAACCGCCGTCCGCCGCGAAATTTATGTCCTCAAAGAAAATTCCCATAAGTAAATCGCTTATGTCGTGAATTTCGTTTGCGGCGTCTATGTCAAGCGAATAATCCGCCGTTCTTTCATTGTAATCCTTAACAGTGTTTGGAATTTTAACGTTCATGCCGAAAATGTTAAGCAGGAACATCAAAAATGACATCAATATTGAAATTATCTGCTTAAACTCGGTAACCATAAGTAATTTCATAAAAAAGGTCCTTTCTTTAAACTTTGTAATATTTTTAACATGATAACATATTTTTAAGACCAAAGCAATAACTAATCGGTCAAATTTTACCTGCGAAGTGCTTTTCTGTTAAGAATAGGCATTAATTTTATAAACAGGAACACATATTATTCGGTCTTTATTGTTATCGGTATTTTTGTAATATAGGTCTGTGAGGCGTTCGCTTTAACGCCGGTCGTATAATTAAAATCAAGACTCAATTCGTAATCGGTTTTTCCTTCTCGGTACGGAACGGTAAAAGAAAGCTCCCATTCGAGCGGAGTGCCGCTTGTAAGAGGGACGTTTTCGGGAAGAAGTGCGTTCCCGTTGTTTTTCCCCGCAACGTATATTACGGAACCAAAGCTTTGACCGTTTATTGTTATGCTGTTAAGCTGTCCGTAAAAATCAGGCTCCGTTTTTTCTATTGAAATCTTCGTGGTGCAGGTTAATTCGCCTTCGTCTTTTATATTTTTAAACACAAACTCGGTATCGGATACTTCCAAATTTACTCTGTTTACTATTTTTGATACGACAGAACCTGACGACGACGTGAATTTATATCTCGTTACCGCCGCCGCCGTTATTATAAGAGCGCTTACTATTGAAACGCATATTGCGGCTGTAAGCAGTTTTTTCCTTTTCATTTAATATATCAACTCCACAACAATTTTATAATTGACAATTGACAATGTACAATTGACAATTGTTACAGGCTGTCGAAACAGACAGGTTTATTAAGGCAATACCGCATAATTATTGTCGTGCAGATGTGCCAAGAGATTTTTCGTCAGATTGACAAAAATGACGCAG
>CANRNI010000003.1 GCA_947631945.1 uncultured Clostridia bacterium | reverse complement strand
GTGGAGAAGGTCTATGTCTACCAGACCGAGCGCGTAGCAGGCTACAAAGTCCAGCGCATCCGCATCGTATGGAACTGCATCGGAGAGTTCAACCTGCCCCCAAAAGGGCAAGAAAAAACGGCATAGCCGCATTTCACGACTATGCCGAATTTTCCAGAGATCATAAATCCCTTAGTTGTACCGCCTTTGGCGGGTTCATTTGCTTTTCTTTTTGCGGATTTTTCATCTTTTTTTGCCAAAAATTCAACAAAATCCGACTGTGCGTCTGCGTGGCAAAGATTGTGCAATATCGCCCTAAATATTATTTATATTATCAAGCTCTTTAAGCCATACCGAACATGACGCGTCGCTCGGCATTCTCCAATCGCCTCTCGGCGAAAGACATACGCTGCCGATTTTTACGCCGTCCGGCAGACAGCTTCTTTTGAACTGCTGTGAGAAGAATCTTTTATAAAACGTCTTGAGCCATTTCATTATAGTTTCGGAGTCAAAATCATCTTTAAAGGCGTTAAGCGCAAGGCAGTATATCTTTTTAGGTGAAAAACCGTATCTAAGAACATAGTAAAGGAAAAAATCATTAAGAATATAAGGTCCCACAAGATTTTCGGTTTCCTGCGTAATATTGCCGTTTTCATCAGGAGGAAGAAGCTCGGGGCTTATCGGAGTGTCTGTAATATCATAAAGCACGTCCGCGCAGTTTTCAAAAACGCCCTCTTTTGCGATACATGAAATCATCCACTTTATAAGAGTTTTGGGTATGCTCGAATTTACACCATACATACTCATATGGTCGGCGTTGTAGGTACACCAGCCGAGCGCGAGTTCGCTTAAATCTCCAGTACCAACTACAAATCCGCCTTCTTCGCACGCGATATCCATAAGAATTTGCGTCCGTTCCCTTGCCTGGACGTTTTCAAATGTTACGTCAAGCTTTTCAATATCATGGCCTATATCGCGGCAATGCAGCGCACACGCTTCGCGTATATTGACTTCTCTTGATGTAACGCCGAGGAGAGTCATAAGCTTTAAAGCGTTGCTGTAAGTTCTGTTGGTAGTTCCAAAGCATGGAAGAGTTACCGCTATGACGTCCGTCAGAGGTCTGCCGAGAGACTTCATGGCGTATGCAGTTACAAGCAGCGCGAGAGTTGAGTCAAGTCCTCCCGATACTCCGATAACTGTTTTGCCGCCCGTAACCTTAATTCTTTTTTCAAGACCTGTCGCCTGCATTTCAAAAATACTCATGCATCTTTCCAGTCTGTCTTTCTCACTTGACGGAACAAAGGGAGTTTTATCCGCATATGCGAATTTTCCGTCCGCATGAATCGTGTTGTTTTTTGAATTAATTATAATTTCGTCAGTTTTTTGCATATTTCCGTAAACAGACGCGCTGTCTCGGAACGTTTTATATTTTTTTCTGTCCGATTTAATTTTTCCCATATCAATATCGAAAGTTAGAATATAATTTGTGTCTACGGTCTTTTTGTTTTCATTCACAAGAATTCCGTTTTCGGCGGCGAGACTGTGTCCCGAAAAAATCAAATCCTGCGTCGATTCGCATTTTCCCGCCGATGTATAAACGTATGCGCAGAGACAGCTCGCCGATTTTCCGCATATAAGAGAGCGCCTGTAAGCACGTTTCGCGATAGTTTCATTGCTTGCCGATAAATTTAATATAAGTTCCGCGCCGTTAAGAGTGAGAAAAGTACTTGGAGGAAGGGGAGTCCATAAATCCTCGCATATCTCTATGCCGAATTTTACAAAATTCTTATATGTGAAAATTAAATTCCCGCCGACAGGTATATCATAGTCGCTTTCGCCTGATTCTTCCGTATCACAAATTTGTGAAAACCTTATTTTAGTCGTTTTTAATTCGGACGCCGAAGAAAACCATCGGCGTTCGTAGTATTCGTTATAGTTGGGAATAAAGGTTTTGGGAACGATTCCGTTTATTACTCCGTTTGTAATAACAAAAGCGCAGTTATAGAGTTGCCCGCATATTTCCAACGGAGCGCCTACTGCGAGAGCGAAATCATATCTTCTGCTTTCGTTTACTATTTCGGCAAGGCATTGGTCAGAGCTTTTTAAAAGACTGTTTTGAAAAAAAAGGTCCCCGCAAGTGTAGCCTGTCACGCAAAGCTCGGGAAAAACGACTATATCGGCGTTTTTTTCGGCTGCTTCGGACATTTTTTCAGCTATTTTTTTTGTATTGAAACAAGGGTCGGCGACAGCTATATCAGGAACCGCGCTTACGACCCGAATATAATCAAGCATATTTTTCCTCCGTTCATGAGTTACATATATAATAATACTATTATTTTCATTTGTCAATCCAACATACGATTGCCATTTTATTTTATTTATGATACAATGAAAAAAAACAAAGGATTAGATTTTTTATGATTACGACGATATTAATAGATATTGATGATACTCTTCTCGATTTTGACCTTTGCGCAAGTGATTCGATTAAGCGTGGATTCGTGGAATGGGGTATCCCATATAAAAAAGCCGTATTCGGAGCTTTTAAAAGGATAAACAACGCGCTGTGGCGAAAAATTGAGATTGGACAGCTTACAAGAGAAGAATTGCTGAGGATAAGATGGCAGACAATATTTGACGAGCTCGGAATTAATGCCGACGGAGCCGAGTTTGAGAATACGTTTATAAAATACTTGATTGAAAGCCATTCAGAGGTTCCCGGAGCTCTTGACGCGCTAAAGTATTTAAGCCGAAAATATACGCTGTGCGCCGCAAGCAACGCGCCGCATGAACAGCAGTTGAAAAGACTTGAAAAAGCCGGTATGCTGGAGTATATTTCACAAGTTTTTACGTCGGAAAGCACAGGCTATACAAAGCCGAGCGAAAAGTTTTTTGACGTCTGTTTCAGTCAACTCAATAATCCCGAAAAAAGCGAAGTGCTTCTTATCGGTAATTCAATAACGGCGGATATAAAGGGCGGAATAGATTACGGAATAAAAACCTGCTGGCTTAACAGAAACGGCAACAGGGTAGGAGCAAAGAGAAATATTGACTATGTTATAACTTCTTTCTCCGAAATAAAAAATATTCTTTAGGAAGCACTGATTAAATCGAATGTGCAGATTGCGTCATGGGATTTTTCGTCAGATTGACAGAACAGTTATCGGCTCTTCCGTATTTTGATTTTTTTCCCGCTTGATAGTGTGCATTTTGAACATAAAATCTCCCGACGGTTTACCGTCGGGAGTTAAAATATACTTTTTTATTTCGAGGGCGCTTAACCGCTTAATAAATCAATCAGTCCTCGCGCTTTTTAGCGGAAACGATTACGATACCTGCCGCCATTACTACAGCTGCCGCTGCGAATCCCATTACGGCGCCGCTTGTCTGCGGTATCTTCTTATCGTTATTATCAGCGGGCTTTGCCGTTGTGGGAGCGGCTGTGGTGGTACTCGGAGCCGCCGTAGTGTTATTATTGTCGTCGCCGCTGTTGTCTTCTGTGTTTTTATCCGTTATTTTATCAATAACGCCGTCAAATGCGTCTTTAAGCTTATCTGCGTCAAAGACCTCAAGATAAAGAGCGTTCTGGATATCTTTCATAAGAGTTTTTCCGTATTTAAGCTGACTTCCGCTGAGACTGTGGAAGAATCCTATGGAGTAGATACGGTAATCGGGCCACATACCTGCGGCTGTTGAATAAACGGCGTTGCCGTATTTGTAATACATAGAGCTGTCTTTATTTGTATATTTACCGCTTGAAAGAACCGCGCCTACATTGGGAAGTCCGTCAGCCATTACTACAACGTGTTTTGTCGCCGCGCTGTTGCCGTATTTTTCGTTGATTTCCTTTACAGCCATAAGAGCGTCGTACATAGCTGTACTGCCCTTTGCCTTGAAGCCGTCTATAGTATTGGCAAGCTGAGCATAATCGGTTGAGAAAGAATAAGTATCTACGTCCGTGCCGTAAGTAACGATAGCGATTCTGTTTTCGGCCTTTGTATCGTTAAGCATTGTGCCGCAGAACTGCTTTGCAGCGTCTTTAAGACTGTTGATAGGCTCTCCGCTCATGCTGCCCGAAATGTCGAGTACAAGATAAATATCTCTCGCTTCCTTCGGTTCCGAAACGGTCGGATTAATCGAGGAAGTTTCAGCGTCCGCAGTTGTTTCCGCCGCTGCAAAACAAACCGTCGCAGAAAACGCAAGCATAGCGACAAGAAGCACTGAAATTATCTTAGCTAAAGATTTTTTCATAAAATAACCTCCAGAAAATCTTTTTTGTTTTATTATAGCATATTTTGTATTTATGTCAATACATTTTTTCAATAAAGTTATTTTTGCTGAAAAATTTTGGCGCATGGGATTTTTTATCATTTTATATATTGAAGTTTTGAGCAAAAAAATGTATAATATATAACATATAAATATAACATATAAAATTTTATGTGGAATGATGTGTGGAATGATTGATATGAAAAAGATAAAAATCAGGATAGCCGGCGTGCCTTATAATATCGTCACCGATAATGATACGGATTACGTCGTTTCTCTTGCGAATGAGATAGATTCAAAAATAAGCTCCGTTATGGATTCGGGGAGTTATATTTCTCCGACCCAAGCTACGGTTATAGCTCTGCTTGAATACGCCGACTCGGTAAAAAAGCTTACGGACGAATCGAACGACATGAAGATACGTCTGAAAGAATATCTTGCCGACGCCGCTCAGGCAAAATCGGAAAGAGATATGCTCAGGCGTGAAATAAATAAAATGAAGAAAGGCGAGAGCGTTTGATGGCTGTATTGAAGATAAAAAAGCTTAACGAAAACGCGGTTATCCCGAAGCGCGCTACGCCCGGCAGCGCGGGCATGGACTTATACGCGTGCATAGACGAGCCCGTTACTGTAATGCCCCATGAATGTTTTAAATTCTCCACGGGAATCGCCATAGCCCTTCCGTCGCCCGAATACGGCGCCTTTATATTCGCGAGAAGCGGACTTTCCGTAAAACATGGGCTTGCTCCGGCTAACTGCGTTGGCGTCGTTGACAGCGACTACCGAGGAGAAATAATTGTTGGGCTTGTCAATCAGTTTGAAAAGCCTTACACTATAGAGCCGAAAGAAAGAATAGCGCAGCTTGTTATAATGCCTATAAGCCTCATGGAAACGGAAGAAACGGACGAGCTTGACGATACAGAAAGGGGAAGCGGAGGATTCGGTTCCTCGGGGCGCAAATAACATAATTTGTCGTTACTTCTATTTAAAATTCTGAAAAGGAGCGGTACGGAACGCGGCGTTTTGTGTGTTTAAAACTTTCGCGCAGTTTTAGTACCGCATGGCGGTTGATATGTATAAAATAAAACCCGAATCATACGCGTCGGTATTCGCTCTGCCGACGCAAATTGCGGACAAGCATCTTCGTTTGGCAGGGAAAGCCCAGTTGAAGGTGCTTTTGTGGCTTTACAGAAATCCGGCGTCAAAAGCCGAAGCAAAGCGTATTTCGGCGGATACTGGAATCCCGTATGATGAAATCGACGACGCGATGCTTTATTGGATAGAAGCCGGTCTTATTGAAAAAGTCGGCGGCGAAACGTCCGCGCCCGAAAACGATATTAATGCAGATGCAGCGGAAAACGCGTCAAAAGCGTCTGCCGAAACAAAAATTCCGACAAAAGAGAAATTTATCCCCGATAATGTATCGGAGCGTAAAATATACGAGGACGGGAATATTGAGGACGGAAAGAATGAGGACAAGAAAAATATAACGAAGAATGCGGCAAAGCCGATTGCGGTTAAGCCTTCTATAGACGATATCGCGAGAAGAATAGAAGAATCGGACGAAATCCGCTCTATGTTCGAGGAAGCGCAGGAGACTTTCGGACGAACTCTCGGCTATGACGCGCAGGCTTCTCTGCTTATTCTTCACGACCATTACTCTTTGCCTGCCGAGGTTATAATAATGCTGTGCAATTATGCCAAAACAATCGGAAAACAGGGTTCTCTTGCGTACATAATGAGAATAGGGGAGTATTGGTCCCGTCAGGAGATAAACACGTTCGACCGCGCCGCAGCAAAAATTCAGAGAATGGAAAACGCGGATAAAATTTGGGGCGATTTTAAAAGGCTTACAGGAGTGGAAAATCCGAGGGCCACGGTAAAGCAATCGGAATATCTTGAAAAATGGGCGGACGATTACGGCTTTTCAACCGATATAATTTGTTATGCGTATGAAAAAACCGTTGAAAAGAAAGGCTCGATAAGCTTTCACTACATGAACGGAATACTCAGCTCATGGCACGAATGCGGTCTTAAAACCATAGAAGATATCGAGCGTTCGGAGCGTGAGTTTGCCGAGGGTACAAAAAAAAGCTCCGTAAAATCGGTCAAAAAGAATCAAACCAATCAAAATAAAAAGAACAGCGGTGAAAACGGCTCTTACGCGCCTCCGTCGTTCGACGTGGAGTTAGCTCTTAAGCGCAGCCGCGAATTGGATCCTACAAAAACAAAAAAAGGTCAGTAGAAAGGTACGGTGATTTTATGGCGTATACCGAAAGACTGCTGCGTCTTGCAAGTGAAAGAATAGAGCAGAGAAGGCGTAATGCCGAGGAGGCAGCCTCGCTGCGCCATGATTCCTTTGTAAAGGCGCACCCCGAGCTTATTCGGCTTGAGGATAAAATGAGAAAATCAGCCTTCGGACTTGTCAAGGTCATAGGTATGGGAGAAAAAACCGCCGAATATATTGAAAAGCTTCGTGACGAAAATCTTGCCGCCCAAAGACAGATAAATTCTCTTTTGCTTGAATCGAATTATCCCGAGGATTATCTTGAGCCGGATTATACCTGCAAAATCTGCTCCGATACGGGTTTTAAGGACGGCAGACTTTGCAAATGCCATTTGGAGCTTTTAAAACAGCTTTCATATGAACAGCTCTGTGAAAAATCGCCTTTAAAGCTTTCCTCCTTTGATGAATTCAGCCTCGATTTTTATAAATATGACGAGGGCGTTTATGACTTGATGAGCCGTAATTTCTTTTTCTGCAAAAACTATGCCGACAGCTTTGACCTTAATTCCGACAGCGTTATAATGTGGGGCGAAACAGGCCTGGGAAAAACTCATCTTTCGCTTGCCATAGCGGGAGAAACAATAAAAAAAGGCTTCGGAGTTGTTTACGGCTCTGTTCAGAATCTTTTCGGAGACGTTGAAAAAGAGCATTTCGGCAGAAGCGATTTTCCCGACGGCACTACTGAAAAAATGCTGCTCGAGTGCGATTTGCTGATTCTTGACGATCTCGGAGCTGAGTTTACGACCAATTTTACAGTCGCGGTTCTTAACAATGTTATAAATACAAGGCTTCTTGCTTCAAAGCCTACTGTTATAAGCACAAATCTTAATATGAACGAGCTTGTTTCAAAGTATTCGCGCCGAATAGCTTCACGGATTATAGGAGAATATAAAATCCTGACGTTTGACGGCAGGGACATAAGACAGCAAAAGCTCGGAATTTAAAACAATTTAAGATTTTAGATTAACAAACAACAATAATTTGTGAAAAAATATGCAATTTAAGGAATAATAATGTATAATTTAACCGATATTTCCGTAATAAAAAAAATTGCCGCGAAAAACGGATTTTCGTTTTCAAAATCTCTCGGACAGAATTTTATAACGAATCCCGAGGTTTGTCCCGAAATAGTCAGACAGTCGGGAATCGACGGCGAATCGGGAGTTATTGAAATAGGTCCGGGAATAGGAGTTCTTACTCGGGAAATTGCCCTTAAAGCAAAAAAAACGGTAGCTCTTGAGCTTGACACGAGACTTATGCCTGTTCTGAAAGACACTTTGTCCGATTTTGACAATATCACAGTCTTAAACGCCGATATTATGAAAACCGATATCAAGCGTCTTATTGACGAGAATTTTTCCGACTGCCGCGACGTACATGTCTGCGCCAATCTTCCGTATTATATAACGTCTCCGATAATAATGCTGCTTCTTGAAAGCCGTTTGCCTTTTAAGGCGATAACCGTAATGGTTCAGAAAGAAGCAGGCGAAAGACTGTGCGCCCGTGTCGGTACAAGAAACGCGGGGGCGGTTTCGGTGGCGGTGAATTATTATTCAAACGCGGAGGAGCTGTTCTTTGTTCCCCGAACGTCGTTCATGCCCCCTCCCAAGGTTGACAGCGAGGTAATAAAGCTTACAATAAGGGAGAAAAAAGAATTTACGCCGACAGACGAAAATTTCTTTTTTAAAGTTGTAAAAGCGTCTTTCTCACAGCGGAGAAAAACTGCGAGAAACTGTATATCGTCATTTTTTGCGGTGCCTAAGGAAACGGTTGATAAGGCTCTTACCGAAGCGGGACTTGATTTAAACGTCAGAGCGGAAACGCTGTCCATGCGTGAAATGTATACTTTGAGCGAAGAATTATATAAGGTAATACCGCATAATTAATGTCGCGCGGACGCGCCGACGGATTTTTCGTCAGACTGCTCAAAAACGACGCATTTCATGGTTTTGTAAAAACTTAATTTTGGCGTAATCGTTGTTTGTGCGGTTTTTGCTTTAAATTGATAAAATGATTAAAGAACGGTGATATATATGCCGGTGTCGGCGAATATGGGTAAATTTATAGTTATAGAGGGGCTTGACGGAGCGGGGAAGTCTACGCAGACTGAGATATTGACCGAAAAGCTTTTGTCAAGAGGCGTGAAGGTAATAAATCATGCCGAGCCAACCGAGAGCGAATTTGGAAAAATGTGCCGCGAAGTGCTTTCGGGCAGAAAAAAAATTACAAAAAGCCAGCTTGCTTTGCTTTTTACCGCTGACAGGATAGAGCATAACGTAAGCGCCACGGACGGCATAAATATGCATCTGCAAAGCGGCGATACGGTTATATGCGACAGGTATTATTACTCAACACTTGCCTATCAGGGAGTAGACGTTGGAATTGATTGGCTGAAAAGTCTTAACCTCGGCTGTGAGGATATAAGAAAACCTGATTTATGCATATTTCTTGATTTAACTCCCGAAAAAAGCATGGAGCGGATAAAAGCGAACAGAAATGCCGATGAAATAGAAATATATGAAAATTTGGAATATCTTAAGAGTATAAGAAAGCGTTTTTATAATGTGATAAATTCTTTAAAAGACAGTGAGAATATATGCGTAATAAACGCCGACGGAACCGTAGACGAGGTAGCGTCTCGGATTGAAAAAGCAGTAAACGCGATATATTAAGGAGTGTCTGCACAATACAGTATGCGGATTTTGTGTATTGTCCGGCGAAAAAATAACTCTTCATCAAGGCAAGCTATAAAATGAAAAAATGAGCGCCGTATTACACGGAATGCTCATTTTTTGTGTTTATTCATCAATTTTTACAAATCCTATAACCGTTGTGATTATAAACTTCAAAACATTGGTTATTAAAAGAGCTATCGTTATGCCCCATATGCCGTAGCTTAAAGTCAGAGGAATTACCGTGAAGGCATAAATAAATATATACACGATATTTATATACATCTGATATTTTTCGCTCGCGATTCTTAAAATAACCGTCATCAGACAGTTTGAAATGAAATAAAACACCTGCCCGGCATTCGCGAGCAGAAAATACGGCTGAGCACGGTCGAAAACATCGGGATAAAATATTTTTACAAATATTTCCGAGGCAATAAAGCATCCCGCAAGAGCAATAAGTCCCAGTCCCAAGAGGGCAAAAATAAAAACGGCGAACATTTTCTTTGTGAATTTGCCTTCGTACTTCGTGAGATATCCTATCATAACGCCATTCAGAGGAGTAGTAAGCAGAGAAACGACCTTGCCCAACAGCGTTGAAACATAAAAAGTCGTAACGGCTTCGCCGTTCATCGCAAGCTTTAATATGATTTTATCCGATTGCTGGGCCGCCGCAGAAATAAGATTTGTTACCGAAAGAATACCGACGGATTTCACCGTTCCTTTAAAATCGGGAGACGGAGACAGTAATTTTTTGCCTCTGAAAATATTTCCGTGGAAAAGAACGAATATTACAGCCGCGGCTTCGCCTGTTATAAACGTAAGCATCCATTGCTCGGATATGTATTTGAAAATCAACAGACCGAAACAATATCCGGCGGTTATTACGGCATAATATATAAAGAAGCCCTTGTAATTCAGCTTTATTCTGTAATTGACATCGCCGTAATATCTCAGAACTGTTGCTACCATAAGAATCGTCAGAAGTATAAAATGTATAAGACTGAACGATTTATAAATCAAAAGCGTTCCCGCCGCCGCCGCGACGCACAGGAATGAGACGAACACAATAAAAATATTGTAATCTCCGTTGGTATCCTTTTTTTCACGCGAACGCACCATTCTCGAATAGTTGGCTGCTACGCCGAAAGACGTGCCCATTATTGATACGACGGCGAATATCGACTGATAATCGCCGAAAGCGTCCTCACCTATCCACTTATTGAGCGTCGGATTTATAAGAAGCTGCAGCATACCGTTCATAAGCATAAGCCCGGCCGTGCTGAAAACCAAATCAGACGCTATATTAAAAAGCTTTTTCTTGTTTTTATCCATTTAAACCGCCACGCGATACCTAAACCGCGCAAGACGCTGTAAAAGTATAAGCCTTTGCACACGGTATCGCTCCTTTTTCATACAGAGTTTCGGAATTATTTTTTGCCGTCAAGATATTCCATAAGATATTCCGCATATCTAAGCTGGAAATCATATGTGAGTTTAAGATTATCCTTGAAATCAAAGTTAAGATATTTTTTAGTCTCTCTCGGAAGCTGCCACGCCAATTCCTGGCTCGGGAAATCTGTTTTGAAATGAGGCAGAAGCGTTTTAAAGCGGAACGCCTCGGGAGACTGCGTCATGTAATATTTTTCTCTGTCGAGCGGGTCAAAATCGTAATTTCCCAACGCTCCCGTTATTTTCTGACAGGTTATTACTGCGTCGTAATCATTGAGCTTAGTGAGATAATCGTCTATAAGCTCGGAAGTTACAAACGGCGCGACCGCGTCAAGAATTATAACGCCCTCACATTCGGGATAGTTTTTTGTAATATGGTCAAACGCGCTTTTAAGCGAATCGGGACGTTCCTTGCCGTTGAGCGCAAAATCAAAGCCGGAATTTTTAAGCTCCTCGGAAAGCTCCATACAGGACGGGTCCATAACGACAACTGTTTTATCCGCAGTCTTTGAGCCTTTCGCCGCGTCAATAACATAATCTATAACGGGTCTGCCGTTAAGTATGCAATACTGTTTAGGTATATTCGCCCCGAATCTGTTGCCGACTCCGCCGGACATTATTATTATAATATTCTTTGCGTTCATTAAGTATGCTCCTTTCCTTATATTACCAAATTTCAGTTTTTAAAAGCTCGAAATGCCCCGGGTGCCTGTCGCTATCCTTGGGTAAATCCTGCCAATTGCCGTAAAGATATTCAAGGACTTTTATATACTCGGAGGGAATCTGCGCTTCGTCGTTTCTTAAAGGAGCTTTTGTATATTTATCAAAAAAGTATTTTGGAAAGACGTTCCTTGAGATAACGGGCAGGGGAGCGCTTGGCTTAAAATATTTGTCGCCCGTACCTGTCGGAACCTCATTTACGCATTTTTCGTACATTTCGTAAATTTTTTTAAGCGGTATATGCTTTCCTGCGGCGGAAAGAACTCCGACCTGAAATTTTTGGAAAAGAGAATATTTTGAATTATCCGTCGGAATAAATCTGTGAGCCATCGCAAGACCGTAAATCGCTTTTACTTTAAAAAGCTGTTTCTTTATAACCTTGGAATCGGTATCATGCAGACAGTATAACTCTATAAAAATCCTGTTCATTCTCTCGTCGTTGGCAAAATTATTTTTGCCGCCGTCCGTACTGAATGAGTTTACGGCTTTGCTGTTTTTATAAAAAATTCTCGGAATAAAATCGCAGAAATAATCTCCGTAGGAATCGTAATTCAAAAATTCAAATTCGTCTCCGAGCTCAAAAGGGAGAACCTTTATAAGCTTATTAAAATCGTCCCTTTTAAGGTCGATATCTATATCGTCGTCCCATGGGATAAAATCCTTGTGGCGTATTGCGCCCAAAAGCGTTCCGCCCGCAAGCGAATAATGCAGATTATATTTATCGCATATCCTGTCAAGCTCTCTTAAAAGCTTAAGCTCGATATCCTGTATCCGATGAAGTTTTTCTTTTTGTTCTTCCGTAAAATCCTTATAAAGCTGCTGTGCGATTTCCATAAAATCATCCTTTTTTAATTCATGGTTCAATATTATCATACCTCAATTTATTTTGCAACATATTTATTAATTTAATATTGAAGTTTCAAATATTTAGTGGTATACTTTTCCCATTGGGAGGAATATACCTATGGATACAATAAAATTCGATAAAAAAAATACTCTTGTAATAGCGCACAGAGGCCTGAGCGGAATCGAAAAGGAAAACACAAACGCCGCGTTTACAGCCGCAGGCAACAGAAGCTATTACGGCATTGAAACAGACGTACATAAAACGCTCGACGGTAAATATGTGGTTATTCACGACGATATGACGGGCAGGGTCGCTACGGATAATATGGAGGTCGAAAAGACGACGTTTGATTGTCTCAGAAATCTTCTGCTTACGGATACGGACGGCAGAAAGGGACGCACGGATTTAAGAATACCTACGCTTGAGGAATATATAAAAATCTGCAAAAAATATTCAAAAACGGCTGTTCTCGAATTTAAGAACGCGTTTGAGGAAAATGAGATTTATGAGATGACAGGTATAATTGAAAGTCTTAATTACCTTGAAAACGTTATTTTTATTTCGTTCTGCCTTGAAAATCTCGTTATACTGAGAAAAAAGTATCCCGAACAGGCGGCTCAGTTTCTTGTTGACGATTACAGCGATTCGCTGATTGATATTCTTAAAACGAATAATCTTGACCTCGATATATGCTATAAAGCGCTTAACGAAGAAAACATTAAAGAGCTTCATAACGCCGGAATCAAAGTCAACTGCTGGACCTGCGACGACCCCGACGCCGGCGAACGGCTCGCGAAGTGGGGAATCGAGTATATCACGTCCAATATTCTCGAATGATGAAAAACGTTTGGGAAAGAGCGTCGGAGACCGAAAAACCGATTTTGCTCTACGGAACGGGAAACGGAGCCGATAAGATTCTTGACGAGCTTCAAAGACTTTCCGTAAAAGTGTCGGGCGTTTTCGCAAGCGACAGTTTTGTGCGCAAACGCGAATTTCGGGGATTTCCCGTTATAAGCTATTCGCAGGCAAAAGAAAAATTCGGTGATTTTTTGGTTCTCACCGCTTTCGGTTCGTCAAGAAAAGACGTTATTGATAATATACTTATGATTTCAAAGGAGCGGGAGCTGTATTCCGCAGACGTGCCTGTTTACGGAGATGAAATTTTTAACAGAGCGTTTTACGAAAAGCATATTGATGAAATAAACGAAGTCAGGGATATGCTTTGCGATGAATTGTCAAAAAAGGTTTTTGATAACACGGTTAAGTTTAAGCTTACGGGAAACGTTGATTTGCTTCTTGCTTGTCAAACCGAAAGGGACGAAGCTTATAAAAACGTTTTAAGGCTCGGGAATAACGAAATTTATATGGATCTCGGAGCGTATGACGGCGATACCGTACGCGAATTTCTGAATCATACGGGCGGATACGAAAAAATTTACGCGGTCGAGCCTAACGGCAGAAATTTCAAGAAGCTGTGTGAGAATATGTCGGAGCTTAAAAATACCGAGCTTTTCAATATCTGCGTATCCGATAAAACGGATTATGAGCATTTACCGAAAAACGGCGGCAGAAGTATTTTGGGAAAAGCCAATCAAAGAGCGGAAAGCGATACCGTAGATAATATTTTAAACGGTAAACGCGTCACGTATATTAAATTTGACGTTGAGGGCTTTGAATCAAAAGCTATTGACGGAACCGCTGAAACGATTAAGAATTATAAGCCGAAAATGCTCGTTTCGTGCTATCACCGTTCGGAGGATATTTTCGCTCTTGCGCTCAAGGTAAAGAAGATAAGACCCGATTACAAGGTTTACATAAGGCACAATCCTTATATCCCCGCTTGGGATACTCAATTTTATTTTATCTGAAAGGATATTAAAAATGAAAAAATTATTATCATTGGTTTTAAGCATAACCGTTATGATTACGGCGTTTTCGATGATTACAGCGTCGGCTTGGAGTACGCCAAAGTTTATGCTGACGGCGGATTATAACGACAGCAAAAAAACAATAACAGTAGAATATCGTCTGCTTGATTTCGCGGGAACCGAAAGCGCGGATTTCAGGCTTAAATACAATAACGCGTCGCTTGAAATGACTGATTATGAAAAAGCGAAAATGCAGGACGTCATGATGGAAATAAACGATAATGACGGTCTTATTTCAATACAGTTTGTAGATTTGGAGCACGTAAGGGAAGAGGACTGCGACAGCGACGGCAGCGCGGCTATTGCCGTCTTTACTTTTAAGGTAAAAGATGAAAACGCCGACAGCACGGCATTTATAGCAACGGCGGACAGTTGTCAGATGGATCCCGATTCGTCGGCGGTTTCGCTCGACAGAGCTACTCTTAAGATTCCTCTTACCGAAGGGAGCGTAAAGAGGTCTACGGCGGAGGATTACAGCATGATATCTTCAAATGATGATAAAAATCAAAAGAACGTTAATAAGGTTATATTAGCGGCTGTCATTGCCGCGGCGGTTTTCATATTGCTCCTTGTTTGGATAGTTATAAAATACAGAAGAAAACCCTAAAATAATAATTCACCGCGCAGTATGATTTTTACTTTCATATTCGCGGCGAAATTTTTAAAAGAATTTTTTCCACATATATTTATAATTCGTAAAATATATGTTATAATTTATAATGATTAATTGTGTAATAAGATTGAATTGCAGCGAAAGGAGATACAGGGAGCAATTGACAATTAATGATAATTATCGGAAAACAACCGCTTGTACAGCCGAATATGTAATCAGCGAATTGTAAAGTTGTAAATAGATAATTATTAATTGTACATTGTCAATTGTACATTGAAAAATGTTTGTCGATAAAGCTAAAATTAAAATAAAAGCCGGCAATGGCGGAAACGGCGCTGTGGCTTTTCACCGTGAAAAATATATCGCTTCGGGCGGTCCCGACGGCGGCGACGGCGGAAAGGGCGGCGATATCGTTTTTCAGGTCGATACAAATCTTTCAACTTTAGCGGACTTCCGCTATAAACGCAAGTACACAGCCGAAAACGGTCAGAACGGTCAAGGTTCTCGCAAAAACGGTAAAAAAGGGCGGGATTTGATAATAAAAGTACCGAAAGGTACTATAATCAGAGAAGTCGAAAGCGGCGTTATAATAGCGGATATGTCGTCGGACGAACCTTTTATCGCAGCGAAAGGCGGAAAGGGCGGATGGGGCAACACTCATTTCGCGACTCCGACCCGTCAAACTCCGAGATTTGCCAAAGACGGAGTTCCGGGAGAGGAATGGGAGGTAAGCCTTGAATTAAAGCTCCTTGCGGACGTAGGGCTTATCGGTTTTCCGAACGTCGGCAAATCGACGCTTGTATCAGTTGTCAGCGAAGCGAAGCCGATTATCGCCGATTACCATTTTACAACTATCACGCCCGTATTGGGAGTAGTAAGAATGGGACCTGAGAGCAGCTTTGTTATGGCGGATATCCCCGGACTTATTGAAGGCGCGGGCGAGGGCGCGGGACTGGGGCATGAATTTCTGCGCCATGTTGAAAGGTGCCGTATGCTTATCCACGTTGTGGACGTTGCCGGAAGCGAAGGACGCGACCCTATAGACGATTTTGAAACGATAAATAAAGAGCTTGTTGTATTTAACGGGGATCTTGCCAAGTGTCCGCAGATAGTTGCGGGAAATAAAATTGATATGGCGACGGACGAGCAGCGCGAAAAATTTAAGAGCTATATCGAGTCAAAAGGTTTGCGTTATTTTGAAATCTGCGCTCCTATTTCGGAGGGTACTAAGGAGCTTATAAACGCCGCCGCTGCTATGCTTGCGGCGCTGCCGCCTATAAAGCAATACGAATCCGAACCTATTCCGATAGAAATGCTCGAAAAGAAAAAATCGACGGGCTTCAAGGTGTCGGTCATCGACGACACATACTATATCGAGGCGGAGTGGCTGCTTAAAATACTAAATAAAACCGATATGGACGATTATGAATCATTGCAGTATTTCCAGAAGGTACTGGATACAAGCGGCATTTTAGACGAACTGCGCCGCAGGGGTATCCGTGAGGGCGATACGGTGAATATTTACGATTTGGAGTTTGAGTATGTCCCTTGATTTTAATTTCGACAAGCTTAAAAGCACCGAAAGCTCGTCCGAAGGCATGACGGTATCGGCTCTCGCGTTTCTCGGCGACGGCGTTTACGGGATAATGGTGCGCGAATATCTGACGGTTTTGTGTATGTGTAAAGCCGATAAGCTGCATGAGAGAAGCATTGAGATGGTCAATGCGACTTACCAGGCGGACGCGGCGAAACGGCTTTTGCCGTGTCTGACGAATGACGAAAAGAATATTTTTATTCGCGGCAGAAATGCGCATACCGCTCACACTCCGAAGAACAAATCAAAAAGCGAATACCATGCCGCAACGGCTCTTGAAACGCTTTTCGGCTGGCTCTACATAAACGGAAAAACGGAAAGACTGAAAGAACTGTTTTCGGCAATCGTAGAATAATCGGAAATTATCGTAAGCCTTTTAGGTTAGTCTGCGGCGATAACAGCTTAATAATCTCTATTCTTTGACAAATGGAAGGTTTTTTATGGCAAAAATAAGAAAAGAGAGCGCGAAGGAAATTTTTCTTGATATTGTTATCTGTACCGCTGGCAGCTTTATATATGCGGCGGCGGTCAACTGTTTTGTCGCTCCAAACGATATATCGTCGGGCGGCGTTACGGGTCTTGCTATTCTTATAAATCATATTTGGAATTTTCCGATTGGCGTTTCGATGTTCGCTCTCAACGTTCCGCTTTTCATCGTCGCGTTTATAGTTCTCGGCCGGCAGTTTATAGTCAAAACTCTGTTTTCAACCTTTTTGTCGTCTGTTTTTATCGACGTCGGCGCGCTTTTTCTGCCGACGTACAGCGGCGATAAACTCCTCGCCGCACTTTTCGGCGGCGCGATTATGGGAATCGGCCTTGGTATTATCTTTACAAGAGGCTCCACAAGCGGCGGAACCGATATTTTAAGCAGGCTTTTAAGAAAAAAATATCCGCATTTGTCAATGGGAAGGCTAATGATGCTGTGCGATATGTGCGTAGCTCTCCTTGCGGGCGTCGTTTACAAAAACATCGAAAGTATACTGTATGCGACAATTGTTTTCCTTGTGTCGGGAAAGGCTATCGATTTTGTGCTTTACGGCGCGTCAAGCGGCAAAATGCTGATGATAATAACGTCGAAATCAGACGAAATCGCAAAGGCGATAACAAAGGAAACGCCGAGAGGGGTTTCAATACTGCCCGTTCAGGGCGGCTACACGGGAGAGGAAAGGCATATGCTTCTGTCAGTAGTGCGTCCGAGCGAGGTGTCAAAGCTGAGAAAAATTGTAAGGCGGTTCGACGAACAGCCGTTTATAATAATATCGGACGCGTCGGAAATTTTAGGTTTGGGCTTCAAACCTGCCGACAATGACCTTTGATAGAGTGGTTCACACTCTGATTGAATTACAGTTTTGGAGGACAAAATGAAGATAAAAAAAGAACACATCAGAAATTTTTCAATAATAGCGCATATAGACCACGGCAAATCAACTCTTGCCGACAGGCTTCTTGAGCTTACGGATTCCGTTGCAAAGCGCGATATGCAGCAGCAGATTTTGGACGATATGGAGCTTGAGCGCGAGAGAGGAATAACGATAAAGGCTCACGCCGTAACGCTCTGTTACACTCAGGACGGCGAGGAATACGAGCTTAATTTAATAGACACTCCCGGCCATGTCGATTTTAACTATGAGGTTTCGCGCTCTCTCGCGGCCTGCGAAGGCGCTGTTCTTATAGTTGACGCCACTCAGGGTATCGAGGCTCAGACGCTCGCGAATACATACCTTGCGCTTGACCATGACCTTGAACTTGTTCCCGTTATAAACAAAATAGATTTGCCCGCTGCCGACCCTGATACGGTCGCGAAAGATATCGAGGAAATAATCGGTCTTGACAGCTCCGACGCTCCGAGAGTTTCTGCGAAAACGGGACAGAACGTTGAGGACGTTTTAAGGCAGATAGTAAAGCTTGTGCCGTGTCCCGAGGGCGACGACGATGCGCCGCTCCGCGCCCTTGTTTTCGATTCCGTTTACGATAATTATAAGGGCGTTATAGTTTACGTCAGAATTATGGACGGTACGATAAAGCCGGGCGACACAATGCGAATGATGGCGACGGGAGCTCAGTTTACCGTTGTAGAGGTCGGCAAAATGGCCGCGACGTCGCTTAATCCTTCGGATAAGCTTTCGTCGGGCGAAGTAGGATATATAACCGCTTCCATTAAAACGGTGCGCGATGCGAGAGTCGGCGATACGGTAACTACAGCCGAGAATCCCGCATCAGAGCCTTTGGCGGGCTATAAAAAGGTAAATCCAATGGTTTTCTGCGGGATTTATCCTGCGGACGGCGCGGATTATGAGGCTTTAAAGGAAGCGCTCGAAAAATTGCAGTTGAACGACGCGGCGCTGTCGTTTGAGCCCGAAACGTCGGGTGCGCTCGGCTTCGGTTTCCGCTGCGGCTTTCTCGGACTGCTTCACCTCGAAATCATACAGGAAAGGCTTGAAAGGGAATACGACCTCGACCTTGTTTCCACAGTTCCGAGCGTTATTTATAAAATCCATATGAGGAACGGCGATATACTCGAGATTGATAACCCGACTAAATATCCCGACCCCGCCGAAATTGATTTCTGCGAAGAGCCTGTGTCGGACGCGCATATTTTCTCGCCGCCGGAGTTCGTCGGCACAATAATGGACTTGTGCCAGGAGCGCAGGGGAGTTTACAAGGGAATGAATTATATTTCCTCCGACCGTGTGGAAATTGCATATGACCTGCCGCTCAACGAGATAATTTACGATTTCTTTGACGCTTTGAAATCGAGAACGAGAGGTTACGCTTCTTTCGATTATGAGCTTAAAGGCTATGAGCGTTCCGACCTTGTGAAGCTCGACGTGCTGCTGAACGGCTCGGCCGTGGACGCGCTGTCGTTTATAATACATTCCGACAAGGCGTATAACAGGGCGCGTAAAATCGCTGAAAAGCTAAAGGATAACATACCGCGTCAGATGTTTGAAATTCCTGTCCAGATTGCCATAGGCGGCAAGATTATAGCAAGAGAAACGGTTAAGGCCTTGCGCAAGGACGTTCTCGCAAAATGCTACGGCGGAGATATTACAAGAAAGAAAAAGCTGCTCGAAAAACAGAAAGAGGGCAAAAAGAGAATGCGCTCGTTCGGTACGGTCGAGGTTCCGCAGGAAGCTTTTATGGCTATCCTTAAACTTGACGAGCAGTAAAAACAATGAAAGGATTATATATTCATATTCCGTTCTGCCGCTCTAAATGTCCTTATTGCGACTTTTATTCCGCGATATATAATAAAAACGCGGCGGATAATTATTGTTTGGCGATTATTGATGAAATCGTAACAAATCGTCGCACAAATGAATTTACCGAAAATGCCGATTTGTCGTTCGATACGGTTTATTTCGGCGGCGGCACACCGTCCGTTATCGGTTCAGAAAAAATAGGAAAAATCCTCCGCGCGGCGAGGGAAAATTACAAAATTTCCGAAAATGCGGAAATTACTGTAGAATGCAATCCCTCTGCTGTCAATGATAAATTTTTTGAGGATATCGCAAAATACGGTGTTAACAGGATTTCGCTCGGAATGCAGTCGGCTGTTGACGGCGAACGGCGTGCGCTCGGCAGGACAGCCGATAAAAATACGGTGAAAGCGGCTGTTGAAAGCGCGAAAAAGAGCGGTATATGTAATATATCGCTCGATTTAATGCTCGGTGTGCCGAATCAAAACACGGAAACGCTCGAAAAATCGCTTAATTTTTGCATTAATGCCGGAATTAAGCATATCAGCGCGTATATGCTCACGATTGAAGAAAACACCGTATTTTTTAAAAGACGCGATAAACTGAACCTGCCGGACGAGGACGAAGTATGCGAAATGTATTTAAAAACTGCCGAAAAGCTTGAGGCGAACGGCTTTTATCAATATGAAATTTCAAATTTCGCAAAAAACGGATTCGAGAGCAGACACAATCTCAAATATTGGAAATGCGAAGAATATTTGGGACTTGGACCGTCCGCTCACTCCTTTATAAACGGCAAAAGATTTTATTTTCCTAGAAATACCAATGATTTTATAAACGGAAAAAAGGCTGTGTTCGATGATTACGGCGGCGGCAGGGACGAATATATAATGCTCGGATTGCGCCTGACACATGGAATTTCCGACAGCGAATACAAAAAACTTTTCGGAGAGAAAATTCCCGAAAGCATAATAAAAAAAGCCCGCGATTTTGAAAAACAGGGGCTTATGACGGTTTCGGGCGCTAATATTTCGCTTACAAAAAAAGGCTTTTTGGTATCAAATTACATTATAGCCGAAATTCTGCAAAAAATACAGTAAACGCACGTTAACGTGGAGGACGGTATTATTGAAAGACGGTATTGAAATCATCGAGTATGCAAGCAAATACGGCGAGCGGTTAAGGAAGCTCTGATTAAATCGAATGTGCAGATTGCGTCATGAGATTTTTCGTCAGAATGACAAAAGCTCATTGAAATACGTCAGTATTCCTTCTTCACATTTGGCAATCTGACGAAAAATCTTTTGGCGCATCTGCACGACAATAATTATGCGGTATTGCCTTAAAGAAATTATTACTGTGTTCGGATAAGTCCGTTGTCCGTCAGATATGTTTCTATCGTGTGGGTATCGTTCGGTTTCGCGAAAAGACCGTCGTGTACGTCCGCGCCGGAAGCGCAGGAGCGTATGTATTCCACAGACGCGGCGAATTGCTTTTCGTCCATTGACGACGACTGCGAATAAGGGTAAATATCGACGCCGTTTAAATCATAGCTTTCAAGGAACGTGCCTATAATCATGGGAGCTGTTTCCCACCATATAGGGTAGCATATAATGACCGTATCGTATTTATCTATGGAATCGAGCGGTTTTTTTATTTTTGGACGTTCACCGTTTTCTTTCTCTTCCTTTGCCCTGTTTCTGCATTCTTCATAATCGGAGGGGTAAGCCTTTTGGGGCTCGATTTTGTATAAATTACCGCCGACCTCATTATTTATGTAATTCGCCGCTGTTTCCGTATTGCCCGACCATGAAAAATAAACCACAAGAGTTTTTGAACCGCCGTCGGCCGACCCCGCGCCGCCGCAGGCGGCAAGACCGAAAATCATAATAACGCTTAAAATAATAGCCGAAATTTTTTTCATCTGCTGTCTCTCCCTGTATTTGTAAAATAATCATACATTTAATATTATTATAAAAACAGTTCGGCTATTCCGAAAACGGCTTGTAAAAAATAATTTTAATAATTATCCGCAAATTATTCGCCCAAAACAATATAAGCCGCATTTTTTTATCACTCTAAACAAAGCGATAAGAAAACGCGGCAGGTCTGATTATATTTGAGTAACGATTCGGACGATTGTCAAAGTGCTTTGGAGGTTTACAAATCCGAAAGCTCTTTCGGTTTGACGAAAACGCCTGTACTTTCTTTATTCATTGTATTGATTTTGATTTGCTCGATATTTTCGGCAATTATTCCTATCGTCAAAAATCAGAATTTTTCCATACTGTCCACATTGAGCACAAACACAGTTGCGCCGCCTACGGTTACTTCCTTTTCGACTTCTCCCTCTCTGAAGCCGTAGCCGAATGAATCCATAGTAGTGACCGTGTGCTGTCTTTTCCGCGAATACTTGGCAACAATATCCTTGACCTTTTGCACCTTATCGTCCTGAGCGCCTATAAGGTACGTTGTGTTGCCTATCATAAGGAAGCCGCCTGTCGTGGAAAGCTTGGTTACAAAGAAATCATGTCTTGTAAGCGCGGCCGAAACGGCCATGCTGTCATCGTTATTAACAATAGCTATAATTAGCTTCATATTATCTTCTCCCTTTTAAAGATTCGGCGTTATAAGCTTTAAGCTGTGCTTGTCAAGCTTTGTGTAATCGGGTATTTCATATCTGTTGTCATTGGCATCCTTAATAAGAACTCTGTTATCGAAAAGCGGCTTTACGGCTGTAATATGGTTCCTTATTTCAAATTTTACCTCGCCTTTGTCTGTAATAGCCGTCCACATCCATATGCCGAATTTATCCGTCATTTCTGTAAATTTCAGGATTCTCGGCATCATATAGTATTCTTCAAGACAGTCGTTTACGGCCTTGCGCGATTTCTCGTCTAAATTCGATATATCTCTTATCATCGCCTGTTCGTTGCCGTCGCCGTCAATCACGGCGATGTATTTATTTTTGCCGCTGACGGGGAACATACGCCTAAGCTCCATATCCTTAAATACTTCGCCCGTATGATAAAATTCCATATCCACAAAAATTTTATCCTTTAACGTAAAGCGCGCTTCGGGACCGTCTATATATCTTAATATCACAGATTATCCCTCCTATTCAAAATTCTCGCTCTGTTTTTCCTTGAGGAGCTGTTCGCTCATGGATTGGATTTGTACGAGTTTATAATATTTGCCTTTACGTTTAAGAAGCTCGTCGGGAGCGCCGCACTCGATTATCTCTCCTTTGTCTACCACGACGATTTTATTGGCCTTTCTCAATGTGGAAAGCCTGTGGGCTATCATTATTGTCGTTCTGCCTCTTATCAGCTTTTCTATTGCGCCCTGTATAAGAAATTCCGTTTCCGAATCGACTGCCGCCGTGGCTTCGTCAAAAATAAGTATTCCAGGATTTTTAAGAACGGCTCTTGCGATTGAAACTCTCTGTTTTTCACCGCCGGAAAGACCAACGCCTCTTTCACCGAGCATTGTGTCGTAAGCGTCGGGCATTTTTGATATGAATGTGTGAGCATTGGCAATCTGCGCCGCGTGCATGACTTGCTCGACGTGAACGTCGCCGCAGCCGTAAGCGATATTATTGAAAACACTGTCGCGGAACATAAGCGGTTCCTGCTGAACAAAGCCTATCTGCGAGCGGTAATAGCCCATGTCTATATCTTTTATGTTTTTTCCGTCTATAAGGATTTCCCCGTCGTAATCGTCGTAATAGCGCATAATAAGGTTTATAAGTGTTGATTTGCCAGAGCCTGTAGTGCCTACTATGCCGACGATATCTCCCGGTTCAATAGTCAGATTTATATTGCTGAGAACCTTTTTGGAGCGGTCGAAGGAGAAGTTGACGTTTTTAAATTCGATTTTTCCCTGAAGAGGCTCGTCGTTTTTATAAGCGCCGAAATTATGTTCAGGTTCAGCGTCTATTATATCAAGTATTTTTTCCGCAGACGCTATGGCGTTGGCGTAGGAATCGCTTAAATTCGCGAAAAAGTTGACGGGATTATAAAACGTCGCGGCGTAAGAGATAAATGAAACAAGAATACCGGCGGTTACGCCGTAATCACCGTTTACCGACCATCTGCCGCCTACAGCCCAGATAAGCAGAGAGCCGCATGAAACGAAAAACGTTATAAGAGTAGGAAAAATCGCGGCGTACATTCCCGTATGCTGATCCTCTTTTCGCCATTCGTCGCAGTAGCGTTCAAATTTATTTATAACTCTTTTTTCATTTGAGAAAGCTTTTATAACTCTTATTCCGGGAATCGAATCCGCGAGCATTGTTGAAATCGCGGAGCTTCTTCTCCAGAGTCGCCTGTATTTGGGCGATACCATTTTTCTGAAACGCCTTGAAATAAATACGACAAGAGGAATCGGACAGAGCGCCAGAAGGGCGAGCTGCCAGTCTATGCCGAACATTATTATCACAATTCCCACCATGGTAAAGAACTGCACGATTGCTTCCTGAGAAATTCTCATAACAAATTCCTTTACCGTTTGAGTGTCGGAATTTACTCTGTTTATTACCGAGCCCGTTGATGATTTATCATAAAACCTCATAGGGAGATACTGTGCTTTAGCGAAAATATCCTTTTTAAGACCCGTTATAATGCCGTCGCTCGCGCACCTTAAACGGTACTGTCTTACGCCCGTAAGAAGATACTGAACGATATACAGCAGAATAAGAAAAATAATTATTTTGCCGAGCTTTTCTGTATCTTTATTCGGAAGCACGTCGTCTACCATTATCTTTGTTATGTAAGTGGGCATGAGAGAAAGTCCGGTAGTTACGGCCGAAAGGATTATACAGAATATCAAATTATATTTTTCCGGCAGAACGTATTTCGCGAGCTTTGAAAACATTTTACCCTTGCCGGCGCAGTTAAAGCAGGGCGAATCGGGCGAGGGGAGTTTTCTTCCGCATTTTGGGCAAAAGCTCCTCATTTTCATATAAGTTGAGCGCACAGCTTCAAGAAGATTGTCGGAATATCCCTCGTCCCTGCACGTTTCCGCAAAAACAGCCGCCGCATCCGCCATATCGGCGGCAGCGTAGGAAAAGCGGATAAGGTTTACCCATTTGCCGCCGTTATCGTTTTTGTTCCCTCCGTCGGGGTTCAAGCGGTCTTTACCGCTGTCTTTGAGCTTTACTCTGAAAAGCGCGTTGCCGTAAAGCCTTTTGACCTTAGCCCTTTCTATGTCCTCATAATCAACCGAAGTATAACCGTTTTCATGCGCGTCATCAAACGCCGCGACCTTGTCCCTGCCGAAAACAAGAGCCGATTTGCCGTAGGAGCCGTCCATTTTGATATCTCCGACTACGGCGAACAGCGTGTTGTCCTCGCCGAGAATATTTTTTGCCTTTTCGAGTATGCCGTCGGGAAGCGGAATATTTGACATAAAACTCATAAAATCACCCGATTTCTCTTTACGGTATGTCTGCACAAACCGATATGCGGATTTTTTAGTAATTTGATGTATAAACCGTTCTTTATTAAGTGTTTCCTTAAGAACAATTTATCAAATCAATGATGCTTACGGGCATTATAGTTTTATAAAATCAAATAGTCAAGACTTATTATTTTTTTTAACAAAATTCATTTAAAAGTCTAAGAAAAGCTTCGTGTCTCAGTATTATTTGGTGAAAACGACGATACCGTATTGCCGTCAAGCTTAACGCTTCTGCATTTTTCAAATCGGAACGGCTGCAAATCCTTCTCGGCGTTTTCCGTATCGAATACCTTAATGACGTTATTTATTACCGTGAGGTTTTCAACGCTTCTCGCATATACGGCGTTATCATGCTCCATATAAAATGTGTTTGAATCAATAGTTATATTTTTATGTATAGGCTCGTCGGGCAGCTTTCCGCCCTTTGTGATAGGGTCTATAAAAATTCCGCCCTTGTTTCCAAAATCATTTATAGGCGGTTTCAGAACGTAAAAAGTATTTTTCCTTATTGTCATATCGCGCACAGGACCCGATTCATACCACAGGTCGCTGTCATTGGAAATATATATCGACGCCATGGTCATGCCGTAAAACTCGTTATTCTCAATAAGTACCTTGCCTCTCGCGGTGCAGAGTATTCCTCTTGTCGGAACATGCGAAAATCTGCAATTTCTTATTGTAACGTCGGGCGAATAGGTAACATTTTCCGCGACGTATCTGCCCTCATTCCCGATTTTTTCTTCCAAATATTTGGGCAACTCCTCAATGAATGTAACCGCCGATTCCTCAAAGCAGCTTTCGCTTTCCGTCGGTTCCGCTACGGATTCAACTGTAAAAAGGCGTTCATCTTCAACACCGATGAGTGTTTTCCTGTCGTAAAACGCGACCTTGTCTCCCTTATGGAATTGCTTGAATCCTCCCTGCTGATGATGGCAATAAATAAGCTTTGCGGTATGGGAATCTATAAGCTTTTCAACACGCATGAACGAGCCGTGAATATTTATTGGGTCGTCAAGGCTGTGGCTGAAATCACAGTTTACAATATGGATATATCCCGACGCTCCCGCGACATGGACAGAATCCGCGAAGCTTGTTATATACCGCTCTTTTTCTTTTTTCGGAACAAATCTGCAATTTTTAAAGCTTACGTTTTTGCACATCTGAACGAGCCACGAAAAACCGTGAAGATAAAGCGGCCTGATATTTTCCGCTCTTATATCGGAGCTTTCCCAAAAGAAAGCTCCGGCCGTGCTTCTGTCCTTATTGGGGCATATGACAAAAACAATGCCCTCACCGACGGATTTCGGGACAAATCCGAGATATTTTATCCTGACTTTTCTCTCGTCAAGCTTTTCAACGGAAAGTCTGTTCGCGGTAAAAGGAGAATCAGGAAGTCCGGCTCTTACGAGGGTATTTTTGTTAAGGTCTAAACGGCACACGCCCCATGTTCTTTCAAGATTTTTCCGCGACCAATATATTTCGCCCGTTTTTGGGCTTTTCTCATACCAGATAATGTCTTTCCCTTTTATTTCCCATTCCTGCTCGGGAGGCATAACGAAATCGGCGTAATTCCTGCCTATCTTTACCGTTTTCATCTCCACTGTTGTCGGAGACGGATAATCCCATGAAAAGTTTTTAAACGTTATATTTTTACACCTTATAGCCGCCAAAAACATCATATCGCCGTGTACGATAAATTCGGAGCCGCAGCCGTCAACCGTCAGATTTTCAATATCTTCAATAAGAAAAGCGATTTTCTTTTCGGGAAAACGTCTGCTGTCGGTATTTGAGGTGTGAAATATCCTTGTTTCACTGTCCTCTTTAAAAAAATGATACTTATTTTCGGGAAAAATAAGTATCGCCTGCTCTCCCGAATTTCTTATATCTTCGAGAGCCGCCTTTACCGCGTTTGTTATGTTTTTCGGTTTTCCGTAATCGAGTATATTAAAAGTTTTCATAAATTTTTCCCCTTTTCTTCAGGCAATACCGCTCAATTGTCGCTGTGCAGATGTGCGTTCAGCCGTCAGGCGTGATTTATTCAGTATTTCCTTAATACGGTCGCGGCCGAAACGATTGAAACGCCTGTGGCGATTGCCGCGGAAAACGCTATGACGGTATGCTTTACCTTTTCCATTTCATCCGCGTCGCGCAGATATCTGAGCTTTGAAATAACGCCGTTTCCGCAAAGGTCAGTATAACTTAAAGTGTATGTTTTGAATTTTTCGGGCGATTTTTCATCTATCTCAAAAACTCTTACTCCCCGCGTTTCATTGCCGTAGCATCTGAAGGACGCGCATGGGGTTGCGATAAATTTCATTCCGTCGTATTCGCCTGTAAAACAGTTTCTGTGGTCATGTCCCGAAACGATGCCCTTTACGCCGGAATCTTCAATAATCGCGTTATACATTCCGCTGTCGTCAGTCAAAACAGACGAGAGTTCTCCCAGTTTTCCCGAGGAACATGGTTTCAGCCTGTAATAACGTCCTTCCGCTTCAAGCTGTGAATTATTTTTGTCGCATTCTTCATAAAGCTCCGTTATCTGCTTAAACGGAATATGCATAAATACAAGCGATGGATAGGGCTTGCCGCCGTTTTCGTTTTTGAGCTTATCCGATTCTTTTTTGAACCAGTCAACCTGTTCTTCCGTGATTTTCTCATAGCAGGCGTCACGTTTTTTATCGTATCCCGCCGTGTCGAGCATCCAGAAATTCATAACCCTGTTTTCTCCGTCCGAAGAGTAAATCGGCAGACAGTATGTACCGCACAGCCCGTTCCTGTTTTCAAGACCTCTGTTCATTGAGCTTTGTCTGAAAATATCGGCGTGTTTTTCCTTTGTAACGGAATTCCAGTCGTCATGATTGCCGAAAATCGCGGAGAACGGGATATTTCTCCTTTCGGGAATATCTATAATATGCTTTAGCGCTTTTTTCAGAATTTCATATTCTTCGTTTTCGGTAAGGTTTTTCTTTCTGTCTGTAAATCTGTAATCACACAGATGATTGCCCAGAACGTTGTCGCCCGTAAATACAATAAGGTCGGGCTTTACTCTTTCGCAGGCATTTTCAATCATTATGAGCATTGTTTTTCGCACCCAATGCATATCCTGCGCGTCGCTTATCTGCAAAACCGTCAGCTTGCCGTTGTTGAATTTTACTTTTTCCATTATTGATTTTACACCGCCAAATAGCAAATAACGTCTGAAAAATCTTTTTTCAGAAGCTCGTCTTTTTTTATCAGAAAATACAGATATCCGCTGTCCTCAAATTCGAGCGTGAAATCGTCTCCCGAAAAGGAATCAAGACAGAATAAGAGGACGTAATCCTTTAACTCCTCCTCATTTCCGAAGCCGTCGGGAAACGCCCCTAAAATTCGGTGAAACGCTTCTGTGCAGACATTTTCATCGTGCGAGAAGGATATTTTCAATTCGTCAAAACCAAACGGGTCGCCGTTTTCATCAACAATTTCTCCGCTTTGAAGCTCGCTTTCGTCAGTAGGCGTATATTTTACTCGGAAATTGCCCATGCTTTGAAATCCCGGCTTGATTTCGGGCGCGTCTTTTTCCCCGAGAGGATTCGCAATACAGCCGAAGAAGTACAGCATACCGTTTTCGGGTATAAAAGGATTAAACCTGCAAACCTCGGCGCAGTTTATCTGGCAGATAAAGTCCATATCATACCCATCTTCGTCAACAGGCCATTCAAAGCTTTCGGGCAAATCGGGAGCGCCGAAAAATTTGCTGTTTCCGATTTCTGTTTTTTCATTGTTAAATGTTATATAAACCGCTTTTCCCTCATTCATCATTATCACCGCGTGTATTCTAACATATATATGATGAAAAAACAAGTTATCGTTATAGAATTATAGAAATTTTACAGGCATTTGCCGCAGTATTTATTGTGCAGGGCTTTGATTTGCACCGCCAAATCCTCTTTTACCTTTGCAGGAAGCTCGCGGAACATTCTGTACTGCTCATTCGCGGCTTCATCCTTTTGTTTTTCACCGAAAATCAGGCTGTCTACAGAAACGTTGTACAGCTTAAAAAGAATCATCAGAGTATTGAAATCGGGCTCTGCAATGTTATTTTCATAACCCGAGAGCGTTTTGTTGTTTATTCCTGTCAGCTCCATAACCTTTTTTTGTGATAGTTCCTTGTCTTCTCTGGCGCTTTTCAAAATAAATCCTAAATCGTACTTTATAAACGGCGATACCATATTCGTGACACTCCCTGTCAAAAAGAAGAAATCAAGTATGTATAGTTTTATTGTAATACACAGGAAATAATATTTGATAATATTCCTAATATTTAAGAAAAAAATGTCTTGACATCTTAATTTTTAGGATGTATAATAAGACCATGGCCATATCACTACTGTTTTATTGGAGGTGAAACATATGCATTTTCTCGTTGGTGCGCTTCTGTACTCCGCAGGTGAGTTGTTTGCTGCCGCCCGTATGTTGTCGAGACGCCGTAAATAAGCTCTATTTAGTGTAACTCCATTTCCCCGCTATGCATAGCAAAATAGGGGACTGTAAAAAAACGTCCCAAAAAATTGGACTGTAAATTCACGATAGAGTGGAGATGCAGTCCATCTTGTGATATATTTATTTATGGAAGCACTAATTAAATCGAACGTGCAGATTGCAGCGTCGGATTTTTCGTTAGAAGAGCCAAAAACGACATGGGAATACTGATGTATTTCAAGAAGTTTTTGGCGAAAATGACGGAAAATATCAGGGCAAAATGTGCGTTCAGTACGTAGGACATGATTTATTCAGCGATTTCAAAATTTAAAAAACACACCGAGATTCACACTTTCGATGAGCCTCGGTGATTTTTTGGTACTGTTTTTTTTTGCAGCTCCGTTTCTTTTTGCCGATATGCGTATAAAAACAAAATGTGTAAATTTTGTCTATTTATTCATTTAGGGCTTGCGATTTCTTTCGTTCTTCTGTATAATAAAGAGAAAAGGACTGCGCAAAGCCGTCTGCGCGCATAAAAATAATCAGGAAACTATATTGGGAGGATATAAAGAAAATGCCAAAGAGAACAGATATTCATAAAGTCCTTATAATAGGCTCGGGACCTATTATAATCGGTCAGGCGTGCGAATTTGACTATTCGGGTACTCAGGCGTGCAAGGCGCTCAGGAAGCTCGGATATAAAATAGTACTGGTAAATTCCAACCCCGCCACCATTATGACGGACCCCGAAATCGCGGACGTTACATATATAGAGCCTCTTAATGTGGAAAGGCTCGAAAAGATAATCGAAAAAGAGCGTCCCGACGCGCTTCTGCCGAATCTCGGCGGTCAGTCCGGTCTTAACCTCTGCGCCGAGCTTAACAAGGCGGGAATATTGGATAAATACAACGTCAAGGTAATAGGCGTTCAGGTCGATGCAATAGAGCGCGGCGAGGACAGAATCGAATTTAAAAACGCTATGAACGCTCTCGGAATTGAAATGGCGCGCAGCGAGGTAGCCTACAGCGTCGAAGAAGCTCTCAATATAGCCGATAATCTCGGATATCCCGTGGTACTTCGTCCGGCCTACACCATGGGCGGCGCGGGAGGCGGACTTGTCTATAACCGCGAGGAGCTGAAAACAGTCTGCGCAAGAGGTTTGCAGGCAAGCCTTGTCGGTCAGGTGCTTGTAGAGGAATCGGTTCTCGGCTGGGAAGAATTGGAGCTTGAAGTTGTCCGCGACGCAGACAACAATATGATTACAGTCTGTTTTATTGAAAACATTGACCCCATGGGAGTTCATACCGGCGATTCCTTCTGCGCGGCTCCTATGCTGACTGTATCGGAGGAAACTCAGAGACGCTTGCAGGAGCAGGCGTACCGCATAGTTGAATCTGTTCAGGTCATAGGCGGCACAAACGTACAGTTCGCTCACGACCCCAAAACGGGACGAATCATCGTTATTGAAATAAATCCAAGAACATCTCGTTCGTCGGCTCTCGCTTCAAAGGCGACAGGTTTCCCGATTGCGCTTGTATCGGCAATGCTCGCTTCAGGGCTTACATTAAAGGATATTCCCTGCGGTAAATACGGCACGCTCGATAAATACGTTCCCGACGGCGATTACGTTGTGATTAAATTCGCGAGATGGGCTTTTGAGAAATTCAAGGGCATAGAGGACAAGCTCGGTACGCAGATGAGAGCTGTCGGCGAGGTCATGAGCATCGGCAAAACGTACAAGGAAGCGTTTCAAAAAGCTATACGCTCTCTTGAAACAGGCAGATACGGTCTTGGTCACGCGAAGAATTTCGATTCAATGACAAAGGAGCAGCTTTTAAGACTGCTTATAACACCCTCGAGCGAACGCCATTTTATTATGTACGAGGCGCTTCGAAAGGGCGCTACGCCCCGTGAAATTCATGAAATAACATATGTAAAGCTCTGGTTTATAGAGCAGATGAAGGAGCTTGTGGACGAGGAAGAAGAAATCCTTAAATCAAAAGGCTCCATGATATCGGACGGACTGCTTATGTCCGCTAAAAAGGACGGTTTTTCGGATAAATATTTAAGCCGTCTTCTCGAAATTCCCGAGGACGATATACGTTCGCGCCGAATCGAGCTTGGCATTGAGGAAACATGGGAAGGCGTTCACGTAAGCGGCACTCAGGACAGCGCTTATTATTTCTCGACCTATAACGCGCCCGATAAAAATCCCGTTAAAAACGGTAAGCCGAAAATTATGATACTCGGCGGGGGACCCAACAGGATAGGACAGGGAATAGAATTTGACTATTGCTGCGTCCATGCTTCGCTCGCGCTTAAAAAACTTGGCTTTGAAACGATAATTGTCAATTGCAATCCGGAAACAGTTTCGACAGACTACGATACTTCGGACAAGCTGTATTTTGAACCTCTTACGCTTGAGGACGTTTTGAGCATATACAAAAAAGAAAAGCCTCTCGGAGTGATAGCTCAGTTCGGCGGACAGACCCCCTTGAATCTCGCCGCCGACCTTGAGAAAAACGGAGTTAAAATTCTCGGCACGTCGCCTTCTGTTATCGACCTTGCCGAGAACCGCGACCGTTTCCGCGCGATGATGGAAAAACTTGAAATTCCGATGCCCGAATCGGGAATGGCTACTACCGTTGAAGAAGCTCTCGCGATAGCCGCCGGAATAGGCTATCCCGTTATGGTTCGTCCGTCATATGTTCTCGGCGGACGCGGTATGGAGGTAGTCTACGACGATGAAAGCATGACAGAGTACATGAACGCAGCCATAGGCGTTACACCCGACCGCCCCATACTTATAGACAGATTCTTAAATCACGCTATGGAATGTGAGGCCGACGCCATAAGCGACGGAACCCACGCTTTTGTGCCTGCCGTTATGGAGCATATAGAGCTTGCTGGCGTTCATTCGGGCGACTCGGCGTGTATTATCCCGTCGGTTCATATATCGGATGAAAACGTAGCGACGATAAAGGAGTATACACGCAAAATCGCCGAAGAAATGCACGTCAAGGGTCTTATGAATATGCAGTATGCCATTGAAAACGGAAAGGTTTTCGTGCTTGAGGCAAATCCAAGAGCTTCAAGAACCGTTCCGCTCGTATCTAAGGTATGCAATATACGCATGGTGCCTCTCGCAACGGAAATCGTTACAGCGGAGCTTACGGGAAATCCCTCTCCCGTTCCGTCTCTTAAGGAGCAGGTCATTCCATATTACGGCGTAAAGGAAGCGGTTTTCCCGTTTAATATGTTCCGTGAGGTAGACCCTATCCTCGGTCCGGAAATGCGCTCCACAGGCGAGGTTCTCGGTCTTTCACCTTCGTTCGGAGAAGCGTTTTATAAGGCGCAGGAAGCAACTCAGTCAAAGCTTCCGCTTGAGGGTACCGTTCTTATATCCGTAAATAAAAAGGACAAGGACGAAGTCGCGGACGTTGCCAAGCAGTTTGCCGAGTGCGGCTTTAAGATAGCCGCGACCGAAGGCACATACGATATTCTTACCTCTTTCGGAATCAAAGCCGAAAAGGTTAATAAGCTGCATGAGGGACGTCCCAATATCATTGACCTTATTACAAACGAGCAGATTGACCTTATTCTTAATTCGCCGATAGGCAAAAACAGCGTTCATGACGACAGCTATCTGCGCAAAGCGGCCATAAAAGCGAAAATCCCTTATATGACTACGATAGCCGCCGCAAAGGCTACCGCAAACGGAATAAGCTATGTAAAAGCTCACGGCAGCAGCGAGGTAAAATCGCTTCAGACGCTTCACAGCGAAATCCACGATAAATAGTATGATATAAAAAAAGGGTGTAAGCCGAAAACAGGCTTACACCCATAATTTTATCATAGCCGAAATATAAGTATGTGTAATTGAATAAGTCTCATTCCGCGGCGGTTGTTTTTTCACCTATTTTTACAACCAGTCTGAGAATAAAATTAATAATATTTATAACATTTGCCAAAAACTGTAACAGCATACAATTTCGCCTCCGCTGATAGCTGATAAATTTATATGTACTTTATATAAATTATATTTCTTTTCCTGCGCCGTGTCAAGTATTTATATTTGATTTCCACGGAAAAATATTCTGTCAATGGAAAAATCCTTATTTGCAATAATGATGTCAGCGTTTCGGTTTATTTTAATATGACCGTGTTTATCCCCAATCCCAATTGAATCGGCGGGAACCGCAGAGACGGAATAAACGGCTTTTTCCGGCTCTATCCCTATTGAAATGAGCTTTCTCATCATTTCATAAATATTCATTGTTGAACCGGCAATTGTTCCGTCGGGAAGTGTTGCGACTGAATGATTTACAATAACGCTCAGATTGCCGAGCTTATAATTCCCGTCGCTCAGTCCTGCGGCAGACATAGAATCGGATATTACGGCGAGTTTTTCGGGCTTTAGAGAAAACATCATTCTTAAAACAGCGGGAGAAATATGAATACCGTCGCATATTATTTCCGCCACAGCGTCAGAATCAAAAAAAGCGCCCACAACTCCCGGTTTTCTGTGGTGCAAACCATTCATGGCGTTAAAAATGTGAGTAATATGGTCGGCTCCTGTTCTTATTGCGTTCAATGCGGTATCATAGTCGCAGTCGGTATGAGCAATAGACGTTTTCCCTTTAAAATTTTTAATAAATTCAACAGCGTTATCATATTCGGGGGCAACATTGACGATTTTTATAAAATCGCCGAGCTTTTCAATAAATTCCAAATCGGGAGCTTTCAGAAGGTTTTTATCGTGCGCCCCGCATTTTTTAGGCGAAAGATACGGTCCTTCCAAATTAACGCCGATAATTTCCGCTCCTGCATGGTCATTATTCGCCGCGCGCTTTATACTGTCAACAGCGTTGATAATATCATCGTCGGACAGCGCTACGGTTGTGGGAACTATTGCGGTTATGCCGTTTTTTAAATAGTGTTTCCGCATTTTATTTATCTCATTTGAAGACGCGAAAGAGAAATCATAACCTATACAGCCATGTGTATGGATATCCACAAGTCCGGGGATTATATATTTTCCGTCACAATCCAACGCGTCGCCTTCGCCGGAGCAAAATTCCGCGATTTTTCCGTCAGTTATTTTTAAATCGGAACGCACAAATTTTCCGTCAATAAAAATATTTCCGTTTTTCAGTATCATAAACGTATCACCTACAGTATAATAACATATTTTTCTTATGTTTTAAATAGCAAAACAACAAAAATCAAGCCAAAAATTTGCCGAAAAACGAATGCCTGGCTTGTACTAATAAACAATGTCTTAAAATAATTATAAAAAAGTATTTATAAAAAAAGTATTGAAGAATTGTTTCTACTATATTATAATAAATACAATTATATAACAGACATTTGACCTCATTTATATGATATCAATGTTTTTGGGAGGAATAATAATGCCGATTGCAGATTTCGCGGCGTCCGCTTTGAGAACGGTTTCAAAACACAACGCTAAAAAATTAAAAAGAAAAAGAACGACACCGCCAATCACCGACCATATAATAAAAAATGTAAAAGGCGATAAGTATAAAGTCGGTTTTGCTTCGAGAGATGTTATGCCCGATGATTTCGGTACAACGGTTCATTGGGTCGCGGGACACGGTCCCGGGCATAAAGCGGAGGGGATTCACGACCCTATAACAGTAAGCGCAGTGTGGATAGGCTGCGGCGATAACGGCGGTTTTATAATGGTGAGCGCCGATTGTATAGGCATTACAAATTCGGAAGTTGATAAAATCCGTGACAGTCTTTCGGATTTTTCAAAAAAAAGCAACTGCAAGAGCATAAACATATGCTGTACACATAATCACGCGGGATTCGATACTGTTGGATATTGGGGCAAGCTCCCTAAAACCGGAAAGAATAACGCATATATGGATAAGCTGTTATTCGCAATATCCGAAATATGCAAAGCCGCCTATTACAACAGAAAAGACGGAGATATATACATAGGTTCGGCGCATGTCCCGGAAGCGCAGATGAAGAAAAGACCTCCCGAGGTACTGCATGACGTACTTACGCGCATAAGATTTGTACCCGACGACGGAGGAGCCGAAACATGGTTTTTGAATTACGCGGCGCATCCCAACACTTTGGGCGGAGCTAACAGACAGATAAGCGCCGATTATCCGTATTACCTTAGGAAGACGATAAAAAGAGAAAAAGACGTAAATATTTTATTCGGCGTAGGAGCGATAGGCGCGGTCGATCCCGGTAATTTTTGCGAGGATAAAACCGAAAGAACAAAGCTACAGGGAGAATGTCTCGGTAAAGCAGCGCTGAGCATATCTGATGACGAAAAGCTTGAATGCGAATTTACCGTTCTGCGTCAGCCGTTTTATATACCCGTTGATAATTCTGTGCTCGCGTTCCTCGCTTCTTTAAAAATAATGAGCTCAAAACGTTATCCTTTTGATAAAGGAGAACTGGGGCTTGCGTTAAAAACGGAAATGACATATATTGAACTTGGCAAACAGAAAATCCTTTTGCTCCCGGGTGAAAACTTCCCCGAGACTGTTTACGGCGGATATTTATCCGCTCAAGATTCCTCCACGGGGGATTCTCCCGATATAAATCCCGAGCCGTTGGTAAGCATTGCAAAAGATGACAATTTGCTCGTTTTCGGAGTTTCAAACGATATGACGGGATATGTAGTGCCGCCAAACGATTTTATCCTTAACCGCACTCAGCCGTATTTAAGCAACGGCAATGACAGATTCGGCATAAGCCATTACCACGAAACCAATTCTTTGGGGATTCTTGCTCAGCAAACCATAGCCGACGTATTCAGACATATTACAGAGCGAATGAACTGCTCCTGCACATAAAAAACAAATCGGCACGTTTTATAAAAAGCGAATGCGGTTATTCGCCGTATTCGTTTTTTTTCAAGGTTATTATATTGCCGGAGGACTTAATAATTCCTTCTTTATTAAGTTTATTTATTTCCCTTGACATGGCGCTTCTGTCCGCGGAAATATAATCGGCCAAATCAGAAAGCGTCAGCGGCAGACTGAATTTATCCGAGCCTTTTATATAACGCATATATTCAAAATACGTTAAAATTTTAGCTCTGATGGACCTCTTGCTAAGAATGTTAATGTGCATTTGTGCCTTTCTCAGTTTTTCCGTAACCATATCGGTAACAAATCGCGAGTATGTTTCACCGGACGCCGAAAGCTTTTTATAATCGGCAAGGCTTACTATGCAGGTATTTCTTGCAGCAATATACATAACGTCATTATTAAACATATGACAGAAAACCATGCCGAACATATCTCCCGGCTCATAATAATCAATAATATTTCTGTGTCCGTCTGCTTCTATCCGTATAAGACAGGCGATTCCGCTTTCAAGTATCGCAATATTGTCCTCTTTCTTTTCGGACTGCATAATTATTTCACCTTTGTTGTATATTTTTCTTTCATAGCTTATATAATCGCGTATATCGGCCTTTTCCGACTGTGACAATAATGAATTGTTTGAATAATTTATCATTTTTCGACCTCCATATAATGTGTCCTATTTTGTTAGCAATCACAATATATTGTATTATATTTCAAATTTGTTGCAATTGCAACACATATTTGAAATATTTTTATGTATAATAGTCCTTGTCGGCAGATAAAGGTGTCGAAATACGCCGACAAAAGGTAATATTGACAAAAAGTAATATTATAAAATAATAATAAAGAGTTATCGGTTTGATAAATGAAAGGCCGATAGGAGGTAAAATTATATGAGAATAATAAAGAGAAACGGCTCCGAGGAAATTTTTGACATCAATAAAATCACAGCCGCCGTTACGAAGGCTAACTGCGCTTCCGAAAAAAGAGAGCTGACGCAAGAACAAATATATGACATCGCAGATTATGTTGAGTATAAATGCAACAAAATGGGACGCGCCGTATCGGTAGAAGAAATTCAGGATATGGTTGAAGACCAGATAATGTCAAAAGGCGCGTTTGAAATCGCAAAAGCTTATGTAAGATACCGTTATATGAGGTCTCTTGCGAGAAAGGCCAATACTACCGATAACCAGATACTTACGCTTATTGAATGTAACAACGAGGAAGTAAAGCAGGAAAATTCAAACAAAAACCCCACAGTAAACAGCGTTCAGAGAGATTATATGGCTGGTGAAGTCAGCAAAGATATAACCAAGAGAATCCTGCTGCCTCCCGATATAGTTGACGCTCACGAGCAGGGAATAATACATTTCCACGACGCGGATTATTTCGCTCAGCATATGCATAACTGCGATCTTGTAAATCTTGAGGATATGCTTCAGAACGGAACGGTTATAAGCGGAACTCTTATCGAAAAGCCCCACAGCTTTTCCACAGCCTGCAATATCGCCACGCAGATTATTGCTCAGGTCGCGAGCAATCAATACGGCGGACAGAGCATAAGCCTTGCTCATTTAGCTCCGTTTGTTCAGACATCAAGAGAAAAAATACGAAAAACCGTTTTACATGAAATTGACGAATTTGGCGTAAATATCCCCGATGAAAAGCTTGACAGCATTATAGAAGAAAGACTTCGTTCCGAAATTTCAAAGGGCGTTCAGACTATCCAGTATCAGGTAGTAACTCTTTTGACTACAAACGGTCAGGCTCCGTTCGTAACGGTATTTATGTATCTTGGAGAAGCGAGAAACGAAAGAGAAAAAGCGGATCTTGCGATGATTATAGAAGAGACTCTTAAACAGAGATATCAGGGCGTAAAGAACGAGGTAGGAGAGTGGATAACTCCCGCGTTCCCTAAGCTTATCTATGTGCTTGAAGAAGATAACGTTACCGAAGACAGCAAATATTGGTATCTGACACAGCTTGCCGCTAAATGTACGGCAAAAAGAATGGTTCCCGATTATATTTCGGAAAAAATTATGCTCAAAAACAAAATTGATAAAAACGGAGAAGGTCATTGTTATACCTGTATGGGCTGCCGTTCTTTCCTTACCCCTTATGTCGATGAAAACGGAAATCCAAAATATTACGGACGATTCAATCAGGGTGTCGTTACGGTAAATCTTATAGATATAGCGCTGTCGGCAAACAGAAATATTGATGAATTTTGGAAAATATTCGATGAGCGCATGGAGCTTTGCCACAGAGCTTTAAGATGCCGTCATGAGAGACTTAAAGGAACTGTCTCCGACGCGGCTCCGATTCTCTGGCAGAACGGCGCTCTTGCGAGACTGAAAAAGGGTGAAACAATAGACAATCTCCTTTACGGAGGTTACTCTACGATTTCGCTCGGATATGCGGGACTTTGGGAAACTGTTTACGCGCTGACAAATAAAAAAATGACCGAGCCTGAAGGCAAGGAAATGGGACTTGCCATCATGCGTAAGCTCAACGAGTACACAGCGAAGTGGAAAGCCGCTGAGAATATCGACTATTCTTTATACGGAACTCCGCTTGAAAGCACAACGTATAAATTTGCCAAATGTCTGCAAAAGCGTTTCGGTATAATCGAAGGCGTTACCGATAAGAATTATATTACCAACTCATATCATGTCCATGTTACGGAACCCATAGACGCGTTTTCAAAGCTTGAGTTTGAGGCTCAGTTCCAGGCATTGTCGCCCGGAGGCGCAATATCCTATGTAGAGGTTCCCAATATGCAGGATAATATTCCGGCGGTTTTAGAGGTAATGCAGTTTATTTACGACCATATCATGTACGCGGAGCTTAATACAAAGAGCGACTACTGTCAGGAATGTGGGTATGACGGCGAAATTAAAATAGTGGAAGATGAAGAAGGAAAGCTCGTTTGGGAGTGTCCGAAATGCGGCAACAGAGACCAAAGCAAGATGAATGTCGCAAGACGTACCTGCGGTTATATAGGCTCGCAATTCTGGAATCAGGGCAGAACGCAGGAAATTCAGGAAAGAGTACTGCATCTGTGATATATGTGAGCTTTGTCGGTTCACAATATTAAGATGTGAAAACAGTAAACAATAGTATGAATTACGGAGAAATAAAAAAGTTTGATATCGCTAACGGAGAGGGCGTCAGAGTTTCGCTTTTTGTGTCGGGCTGTACACATCACTGTAAAGGCTGCTTCAACGCTGAAACATGGGATTTTAATTACGGCAAATCATATACCGCCGATACCGAAGAGGAAATTTTACTCGCTTTAAATCATTCGTTTATAAACGGACTTTCTCTGTTGGGCGGAGAACCGTTCGAACCCGAAAATCAGCGCACGCTGCTTCCTTTGCTGAAAAAAGTAAAGGAATTGTTTCCCGGAAAAAATGTTTGGTGCTACACCGGATATCTTTTTGATAAAGAGCTTCTCGGAAAAAGCCGCGCAAGATGCGAAGCTACGGACGAAATACTGAGCCTTATTGACGTGCTTGTTGACGGCGAATTTATTGAGGAGCTTAAAGATATAAGTCTCGCGTACAGAGGCTCGTCAAATCAGCGGATAATAGACGTGCAGAAATCTTTAATGACCGGCGTAATTACGCCGTGGGTAACGGAAAGCTCACAAATAAAAATGAAATAATATTAAAACGGCTGTGGATAATTTCGCAGCCGTTAGGCATTTTATATACAAATTATTTATTGAAACACGAATTAGCAAAATATGCTTGAAAATTAGGGAAAAAAGTGCTACACTCATAGCTGAATCATTTTTACTTTATCTGTTTATTAATCAAAGAGAAAATCGGAGAAAATTATGAGAATCATAATTGCGGGCTGCGGAAAAATCGGTTCAAACGTTTTGAACAGTTTGACCTCCGAAGGTCATGATGTAATCGCTCTTGATGCCGACAGCAGCGTTATTGAAGAAATTACGAATATTTACGACGTAATGGCAATATGCGGCAACTGTGCCGACTGTGAAACGCTTGAGGAAGCAGGAGTTGACAAAGCGGAACTGTTCCTCGCCGTTACAGGTTCGGACGAGCTCAATATGTTAAGCTGTTTTATTGCGAAAAAAATGGGAGCCGGGCATACCATTGCCCGAATACGAAATCCCGAATATAACGACAGAAGTCTCGGATTTATGCGTCAGCAGCTTGATTTATCCATGTCGATAAATCCCGAGCTTCTCGCCGCAAGAGAGTTGTTTAACGTTTTGAAGCTTCCGTCAGCTGTTAAGATCGAAAGCTTTTCAAGGCGTAATCTTGAAATGATTGAAATGCGGCTAAAAGAAGGCTCGGCGCTTGACGGAGTAAAGCTCAGCGAGCTTAAAAGCAAATATAATACAAAGGTTCTTATATGCGTTGTCCAGCGCGGCGAAAACGTCTATATTCCCGATGGTAATTTTGTTCTTCAAAGCGGCGACAAAATCGGTATGACGGCCGGTCACACGGAAATTCAAAAGCTGATGAAATCATTGGGAATATTAAGAAAGCAGTCTAAAAACGTAATGATTTTGGGCGGAAGCAAAACCTCGTATTATCTCTCTAAAATGCTTATAAGCTCGGGAGCGTCGGTAAAAATTATTGAAAGAGACTTAGAGCGCTGTAATGCTCTTTGCGAAAATCTGCCGCAGGCTATGATAATTCACGGAGACGGCGCGCAGCAGGAGCTTTTGCTGGAGGAAGGCTTGCGCTCTCTTGACGCTTTCGTGGCCCTCACGGGAATGGACGAGGAGAATATTTTAATTTCAATCTATGCCGCGGCTAACAGCGTGCCAAAGGTTATATCCAAGGTCAACAGGGACGAGTTGGCGCTTATGGCGGAGCGTCTCAGACTTGATTCAATAGTTTCTCCTAAAAATATCACCTCAGATATAATCGTAAGCTATGCCCGGGCGCTTGAAAACTCTATGGGCAGCAATGTCGAAACTCTTTATAAAATTATGGACGGCAGAGCGGAAGCGCTTGAGTTCAACGTTCATCAGGGCTCTAAAATTACAGATATACCGCTTAAAGACCTGCAGCTTAAATCAAATATACTCATAGCCGGAATAATAAGGGGAAGAAAAACAATAATCCCCGGCGGAGACGACGTTATAATGCACGGCGATAAAGTTATAGTGATAGCGAGGGATCAACGGCTTCAGGATTTATCCGATATTATAAAATAAAGGAGCGGCGATTGATATGAACCGAAGAATGGTTTTTTATATGTTGTCACATATGCTTGAAGCGACGGCTGTAATGTTGATATTGCCGCTTATTGTGTCGGTTATATATAATGAACGCTGTTTTTGGGCATTTCTTATAACTATAGGCATCGCTCTTCTTGTCGGAATACCGATGTCTGTTATGAGCCGCACCGAAAACCATGTAATCTACGCAAAAGAAGGCTTTGTTACCGTGGCGCTCGCGTGGATTGCTCTTTCGGCCGTAGGCGCGTTCCCGTTTGTTATAAGCGGAGAAATTCCATCATATGTAGACGCGTTTTTCGAGACTGTAAGCGGTTTTACAACTACCGGAGCGTCAATTCTTACAGATATTGAATCAATGAGCAGGGGTATTCTTTTTTGGAGAAGCTTTACCCATTGGATCGGCGGCATGGGAGTGCTTGTTTTCATTATGGCGATAGTCCCTTCCGTCACTGACCGCTCAATTCATATTTTAAGGGCGGAAATGCCCGGACCTATTATCGGCAAGCTTGTGCCTAAGGCGCGTGATACCGCAAAAATACTTTATCTTATTTATATAGTAATGACAGCGGCGGAAATAATCATGCTCCTTATCGGCGGAATGCCGCTGTTTGACAGCATCGTTCACACCTTCGGAACAGCCGGTACGGGCGGCTTTGGGATAAAATCGGACAGCATAGCCGGTTACAGTCCTCATTTGCAGTGGATAATCACAATATTCATGTTTCTTTTCGGCGTTAATTTCAATCTTTATTATCTGCTGCTTATAAGAAAATTCAAGACCGTTTATAAAAGCGAGGAATTATGGTGCTATATATGCTTGGCTTTAATATCGGTTATCGCTGTTACGATAAATATTTATCCGATGTACCGTTCATTTTCAGAATCTGTCAGGGCGGCGGCGTTTCAGGTATCGTCAATTATTACCACAACCGGATATGCCACAGCCGATTTTAACCTTTGGCCCGAGCTTTCAAAAGCGATACTTCTTTTGCTCATGTTTACGGGAGCCTGCGCCGGTTCCACGGCGGGCGGATTTAAGCTTTCAAGAGTAGTCCTGTTGCTCAAAATGATACGCAGGGAAGTTAAGCATATGCTTCATCCCCGCTCGGTCGCCGCCGTCAGATTTGAGGGCAAAAAAGTCGATGAAACGGTTCTCAACAGCGTAAGAACGTATCTCGGTATTTATGCTGTCAGCTTCTGCGCCGTTTTTCTTATACTCAGCTTTGAGCCGTTTGATATAGAGACAAACCTCTCGGCGGCCGCCGCTTGTTTTAATAACGTCGGTCCGGGTTTCGGCGTCGTAGGTCCTACAGGCAGTTATGCGGATTACTCCGCAGTTTCAAAAATAGTTCTTTCGGTAGCGATGCTTTTCGGAAGACTTGAGATTTATCCGATGATTTTCGTACTGTCAAAATCAGCGTGGTCAAAAAAATAAACACTTAAGGCAACACCGCATAATTATTGTCGTGCAGATGTGCCATGAGATTTTTCGTCAGATTGACAAAAGTGACGCAGGAATACTGACGTATTTCAAGGAACTTTTGGCAAAAATGACGGGAAATCTCGGTGCATATGCGCGGCAAAGGCGGTAGCCGTTAATTGTGCGGTGTTGCCTTAACTCTGTTTTTTATGCGCTTGTTCGCGTCTGTAAAAAAATGAAAAAACTTAATAAAAAATATGCGTCTTACTTGAATAAAGCAGAAAACTATGGTATCATTTATAAGTATACGAAAAAAGATTTGAAGGGACGGAAAAATTTTGAGCAGTAAAAAAACAGTTAAAAAGAAAAAGGGCTTTTTCAGCCGTAATATATACGCTGTCGCCTCGGCGGTCATTGCCGCCGTCATAATGCTTTTTGCCTATATCGCGTGGAAATTCTTTCCCATAGGCGAAAATATCATTTTGAGAATGGATCTTTATCATCAGTACGCGCCTCTTTTCGCCGAGCTGTATGAAAGAATTTTTGGCGGAGACTCGCTTCTTTATTCTTTTACGTCGGGTTTGGGAAGCTGTTTTTTAGGCAACTATTTTAACTATCTTTCAAGCCCGTCCATGCTTTTTATTCTTATTTTCGGTCACATAAACGTTCCCGAAGCCATAGCGGCTATGGTTCTTGTAAAAGCAGCGGCGTCCGCTTTTACTTTCACATATTTCCTCGGAAAAGTTTCTAAAAAATCCGATATTTCAACCGCCGCATTCGGTCTGTTTTACGCTTTCTGCGGCTATTTTATCGCGTATTACTGGAATATAATGTGGCTCGACGCCATGGTTATGTTCCCGATAGTAATGCTCGGAATATGGTATATAATCGAAAACGGCAAGTGCGTAACATATATTCTTTCTCTTGCGTTTGTAATGGTAACAAACTATTATATGGCGTATATGGTATGTGTCCTTTCGGTTATATTCTTCTTATATTTTTATTTTTCAAAAAAATCACTCGGTGAATCGCTTCACAGCGATATTATTCTTAAAGCAAAATATAAACGCTCTGTCGGAGCGGGAATTTTCAATTCCGCGTTCATTACAAAGGGCGTAAGCTTTGCCGCGTCCTCTGTTCTTGCCGCGATGATTGCTGCCTTTTCCCTTCTTCCCGTATATTTTATTCTTCAAACGTCATCAGCCACAAATTCAAACTTCCCGTCTTCATTTGAAACATATTTTTCGGTTTTTGACTTCTTAGCGAATCACCTCGCGGGAGTTGAGCCCACAATAAGAAGCAGCGGCGACACGGTTTATCCCAATATTTACTGCGGCATACTTACTCTTGTTCTTGTTCCTATCTTTATGTTCTCCAAAAAATTTACGGTAAGAGAAAAAATCGCAACTACGGTGGTTTCCGCGTTTTTCTTCCTCAGCTTTAATATAAATATTCTTAATTTTATCTGGCACGGCTTCCATTACCCGAACGATTTGCCCTACAGATTTTCATTCGCATATTCATTTTTCCTTATCTATATAGCGTACAGAGTATTTACCGTACTCGATTCCGTTTCTTCGCGAGATATTCTTGTATCGTCGTGCGCGGTTGCCGCGTTTGCTGTTATAGTTGAAAAAGTCGGTTCCGCGAACGTTGATTTAAGAGTTGTATGGACAAGCATTGCTTTTGCCGTTATATACGCGATAGTATTGGTATTTATCAAGAATCCGAAATATGTAAAATCATCAATTTCTATTCTTTTGGTTACCGCTGTATGCGCTGAAATTCTTATAGCCGATACGCCGAATTACAAGGTTACTCAAACAAAAGCGTCATACACAAGCTCATATGAAGATACAAAGACTGTTATAGACTCAATAAAAGAAAGGGAGCAGGATAACAGCTTCTACCGCATGGAATTGGCAACGCTTCTTACGCGTATGGATAATTGCTGGTTCTATTATCCCGGTGTATCTACTTTCACATCGATGGCTTATCAGGATGTTGCGAATTTACAGATTCATCTCGGTCTTTTCGGCAACAGAATCAACAGCTACACATATAATTGCCAAACAGGACTTTATAACTCTATGATGTCACTTAAATATATTGTGGATAACAGCTCTTATGTTCCTACCGATAATTATTCACCCGTTATGGATAATAATTTCCTCTACACCAAGATTGATTCATATAACGATATGACGGTATATGAAAATAACTATTGGCTTCCCGTAGCGTTTTCCGTTAATGATAATATTGATACGTCATGGATTTGCAATGACAATAATCCGTTTACGGTACAAAATGATTTCTATTATAACGCTGCGGGCGTTGCGGATATACTTTCGCCTATAAGCGGAACTCTTACCGATTCAAGCAATATTGAATCGCTAGACGAAAGCGATATAGCGGACGGCATTTTCAATATTTATAAACAGAATACAAATGAAAACTCAAACGAAGTAACTTTTAAATATGAAATCAAAAACACTCAGAACGTGTATACCTATTTCGACTGTTCAGACGTATCGTCCGTTCTCGTTTCCGCTCAGGGCTTCACTTATAATCAGTCGCTTGAAAACAAGCCTTATGTGCTTGATGTAGGCAGAGTGGAAGCGGGTACAGACCTTTATATCACATACAGCCTGAAAGACGATTCCATCAGCGGCAGCGTAAGCCAATACGTTTACGGCATGGACAGTAATAAGTTTATAAATGCTTACAACACCATAGTTAAAAACGGTATTCTTGACGTTTCCGAAAATAATGAAAGTTATATTAAAGGTTCAATTAATCTCGCGCAAGGTAAAATGCTTTACACATCTATTCCTTATGATACTGCATGGAATGTGTATATAGACGGCGAGCAGGTTCCCGAAGAAAGCATTGTAAAAATCGGCGGCGCTCTTATGGGTGTTAAAATGGAGCCGGGCGAGCATACGGTGGAATTTAAGTATACTCCAAACGGTTTCCTGACAGGAATTATAATATCTATCATTGGCATACTGCTTCTCGTCCTTATGCTTATATTCAAAAAGAAAAAGGTTTTGATGTTTAGCGACAATTTCCGTAAGGATACGCTTGAACTCGGACGCTGGAGAGATTTCGCAAAGGAGAATGAAAAGCGTGAAGCGGCTCTTGCGGAGCAGGCTCAGCTTGAAAGTATTTTAAAGCAGGCGAAAGCCGAGGAGTTGCTTGCGGAGAAAGAAAACGCGCCGTGGGAAGCGGCTCTCGCCGAGGCGGAGGCATACGCGCGTTCCGCCGCAATGCATAAAGACGAAGAATCGGACGAATTAAATGATACCCAAACAAACAACGATGAGGATAACAGCGGAAATGAAACCGATTTTATTCCTCAGGAAGAATCAGAAGATGAAAAAAATTCGGATTTCGACGATTCCTCAAATCAATCCGACGACAGCGAAGCGAACAGTTTTTCTTCCGAGCCTTATGACGACAGAACTCTTGACGAAGTCCTCGATGAATTTGAAAAGGCAACAGATAATATAGAAAATCAAAAAACTCCAAAAATTTCGGCTGAAGATAAAAAATCGGCACAAAAAAAAAGACTTAATTTAGTTTTATTCGTTGTTATTATCATTATTGCGGCTGTTTTAGGCGTAGGAGTTATGGTTTTTGCGGTTAAAAATTCAGAAAAGGAAACAACGACAGCCCCCGCAAATAATATGGTTCAAACCGATGAAAAATTAAATCGGGAAACAGAGGAGGATTCTTCCGAAGAAGACCTTACAACAATATCGACAACACACCCGAAAACGACCGTTGCCGCGACAAGTTCTGTGACGACAAATCGGGCGACAACGGCGGCTCCGACAACTCTGCCTCCGTCAACCGAGGAAAGAACAACGCGCAGACAGCAGCCGACAACAATTATCTCACCCGAAGCTTATACCGGCTCGTATCGGAACCACACCGTCGCTTACGGAGACAATTATTATTCCATATTAAGACAGTACGGCGTAACTTCTACGCCGGAAAACGTTGAAAAAATGTGCGAGCTTAACGGTATATCGGTATCGCAGGGGTTATCCGTGGGACAGGTTATACGAGTTCCGGTTGATTTGGAAAGAAATTGATTTTACTGCTTTTAATACGAGGTTTTATATGTATAAGCTTATCAAAAACGTAGGAACGGCAAGGCTTGGGGAATTTCATACTGTTCACGGAACGGTAAAAACACCGGCGTTTATGAACGTTGCGACCTGCGCGGCGATTAAGGGCGGTCTTTCATCGTTTGATTTAAAAAGCATCGGTTGTCAGGTGATGCTCTGCAACACCTACCATCTCCATGTCCGCCCGGGCGACGACGTTGTATACGATATGGGAGGGCTGCACAGCTTCACGGGCTGGAACGGCCCCATACTTACAGACAGCGGAGGTTTTCAGGTTTTTTCGCTCGCGTCTTTACGCAAGATTAAGGAGGAAGGCGTTTATTTTCAATCTCATATAGACGGACGTCATATTTTTATGGGACCCGAAGAGAGCATGAGAATACAATCGCATCTCGGTTCTACAATCGCAATGGCGTTTGATGAGTGCGTTGAAAATCCCGCTCCGTTTGATTACGCTAAAAAATCATGCGAAAGAACCACGCGCTGGCTTGAACGCTGTAAAGCTGAAATGATAAGGCTTAATTCACTACCCGAGACCGTCAACAAGCAGCAGATGCTTTTCGGCATTAACCAAGGCTGCACGTTCGACGATTTAAGAATCCGTCATATGCGCGATATTGCATCTCTCGAGCTTGACGGTTACGCGATAGGAGGACTTGCGGTAGGGGAGCCGAAAGAAGTAATGTACAGAGTCATTTCCTCCGTTGAACCGTATATGCCTAAAAATAAAATACGTTATCTTATGGGCGTGGGAACGCCGGGAAATATAATCGAGGGTGTCAAAAGGGGAGTAGACTTGTTCGATTGTGTAATGCCAAGCAGAAACGCGCGGCACGGTCATCTTTTTACATGGCACGGAATAATTAATCTCAATAACGCAAAATACGAGCGCGACGATACTCCCATAGACAGCGAATGTGATTGTCCTGTCTGCAAAAACCATTCAAAAGCATATCTGCGTCACCTTTTCAAGGCTAAGGAAGTGCTTGCGCTGCGTCTCGCGGTTATGCATAATCTGTATTTTTACAATACGCTTATGTCAAAAATCAGGTGCGCGCTTGAAAACGACGCTTTTGAAAGCTTTTACAATAAATATGTAGATTTACTTGATACGCGCGTAAAATAAATTTCGCAATTTACATATTTTTAGAAAAAATACTATTGCAATTAATGCCTTAATGTATTATAATTCTAATATCATGTTCAAATCGGAGGACAAAATATAATGAATTTAATGTTAAACTTACTTGAAGCAGAAACTACCGCCGCAAGAAGCTCATTATCTCCAATTCTTCTTATGGTCGCGTTGTTTGCCGTTATGTATTTTGTAATGATTAGACCGCAGAAGAAAAAGCAAAAAGAAGAGCAGGAAATGCGTGACGCCATTCAAATCGGAGATGAAATCACCACAATCGGAGGGATTTGCGGCAGGGTAGTTACTGTAAAAGAAGATTCTCTTGTTATAGAGACAGGCGCGGATAGAAACAAAATGAAAATAACGCGCTGGGCAATACAAACCAATAACACAGCAAATGACAGACTTCAGGCTGAAAGAGCCGCTCAGGCCGCCGCGAAGGAAGCCGAAAAAGCTGAAAAAAGCAAGGGAAAACGCTCGAAAAAATCTGATAAAAGCGATGACGAGTAATTATATATAATTTAAAATGTAATATTTATTTATATCCTTTCATATCTATTTTATAGATACGGAGGGATTATTTTATGTCTACGCAAAAAACAAAGACCGTAAGCAAGGCAAAAGTAAAAAATGATTTTGTTTCCAATATAATAAAAGGGTTTATTTTCGGAATAGTATCATTTATCGCGTTTACGGCAATTTTTTCGCTTGTAATTTTAAAAACAGCAATACCCGAAAAGTATTTTTTTATAATGGTGCTTGCTTCCTCGGCAATGTCGGCAATGGTCGGTTCATTAACAGCTTGCATCAAAAATAAAAGCAAAAATCTAATTATCGGCATGAGCGTTTCGATTGCGCTTTTGCTTGCGGAGTTTATTATACTGCTATGCTTTAACAACGCGAATTTATCAAATAATATTTATTTCATGATTCCGTCAGTTGTGGCATTGGGATTTTTGGGCTGTGTAATAGGAGCAAATATAAGGAAAAAATAATTTTTCGGAGTGAAAAATAATGAAAATAAAAGCTATAAGACTTAGAAAGAACAATGAATTATCAAGCGAAAAGGATAGGGAAGTCAAGGGAATGATAATTTTCCTTGCCCTGTTTGCCGCCGGGGTCATAGTCGGAGCCGGACTTTTCAGAAACGGCGGCTCCGAAACGGTAAACGAGCTTTCACAAATCTTTGGCACATTTGCTTCGGCTCGTGAAAATCAAAAAATATATGTAACGTTTTTAAATTCTTTAACTATAAATTTGCTGTTCTTATGCTTGCCGTTTATTTTTGGTCTTGGCTGCGTCGGACTGCCTGTTTCCGTAATCGTTACAGTAATTAAAGGTCTTGGGCTGGGTGTGATTGCAGGCTATATGTTTTCCAATTTCGCTATGAGCGGCATCGGTTATTATTTGCTTACAATTTTTCCGGGAGCTGTTATAGCTGATTCTTTACTGCTGCTTGCCTGCAATTGCAGTTTATTTATGTCGGCGGATATTCTCTCCGTTATGCTTTCAAAAAAGCAGGCGGGAGCGAATATGCTTACGGACTATTTGAAGAAGTACGTAATCCTTCTGGCGGGAACACTTATCGCGTCGGCCGCAGACAGCATTTTAACGAAAGCATTCTCCTATTTATTCACTTTTTGAATATCTGCAAGCGGATTGTTTTCAACGGCAGTTTTTCTTTGCTCATCAGCTATATGTGTATAAATTTCGGTCGTGCTTAAATTTTCATGCCCTAAAATATCTTTCAGTACAAGCACGTCCGCGTCGCCGTATTGATACATAAGCGTTGCGGCTGTATGCCTTAATTTATGTACAGACATACCCATATTTCCTAAGCCTGATTTATTAAGGAACTCCTCAACAAGATGCTGAACGGTTCTTGTGCTGATTCTTTTAAGCCTGTTGCTTAGAAACAACGCGTTTTTATCAATGACTCCGTCTTTTGGACGTACTTTCATGTAATTTTCAATCGCGTATACGCAGGCATTATTAAGATAAACTATTCTTTCTTTATTACCTTTGCCCAAAACACGTATTGTGCTGTTATCCGGACTGATATCGTTATAATTAAGACCGACAAGCTCCGAAAGCCGCAGTCCGCAGTTGAGAAAAATTGTCAATATGGCGTAATCACGCTCACGGTTTTTTCCGTCAACACATTTTAACAATTCAATGCTTTGCTCAAGAGTAAGATACTTGGGCAGAGCTTTTTTAGTTTTCGGCGAATCGAGAACTTTCATGGGATTATTTTGCAAAATCTGCCTGTTGTCGGCAAGATATTTAAAAAACTGCCTGATTGCTACAACCTTGCGCGATCTTGTTGTCGCGCTGTTATTTTTCTCATTTTTGCAATATGATAAATATTTGTATGCGTCATCTAATGTAATATTTCTAAAAAATTTCTCGTCACATACGCGCAAATCAATATTACCGTCGTCACAAATTTTTTTATCTTTAACAATAAACGTTAAAAATTCCCGTATATTCAAAGAATATTCAAAAACAGTTTTTTCCGATCTGTTTTTAATCGTATCTATGTACCGCAAATATTCGCATACAAGCTGCGGAAGCCGTTCATAATCTGGTTTATAGTTCATTTAACAGTTTTCCTCCTGTTTATACTTCCCTAAATTGCACAAAAGTTTTATTTTGTGCAATTATAGCATTTGTTATTCAGATTGTCAATATTTCTCCTAAAAATTTGACATTATTTTTTTATTATGATATTCTTAAACAAAGACAGGCTTACGCCTTTGCTCATAATATTGTGTGATGTTGCCTTAAAATACAGGAGTTGTTATAATGAAAAAGATAAAAAAAGTTGTTTTTATATTAATACCGTCCGCAATTATACTGATATATTTTTTGTCATGTTCAATATTGTATTTCTTTGAACCTCCGTACTATAACGCTCCCGATTTATCTCTTTCAGGATTTTCTTTTGATTTATATTCAAAATATTCCGCCTCAAAAAACAAAAATTTTTTTATAAAGCAAATTACTTATACCGATATTGTTAAAGCTGAAACCGATTCCCGCCTTAAATATATTGATGATACCGCAATTATTATCGCAGATGACAGCGCGTCTTATGAAGATGTTAAACTTATTGCCGAAAACAACGGCGCCGAGATATGCGGTTACATCGCCGATGCTGATTTCTATCAGTTTTATTTTTACGATTTGAATTACAATGAACTTCTAAACAAATGTTCTAAGATTGAGGAATCTTCTTACATAACCGCCGCGATTCCCGATTATTTTGAAGAAACGCCAAATTCCATAAATGACACAAACGAATATATGCCAACAATTGACAACTATTATTATGACATGGCAAATATTTACAGCACGCGTAAATACTCCGATATATTTCCTACTGTTAACATAGGAATGATTGACGTACCTGTCAATTATTTAAATAATAATCTGAATATTGCAAATAAAAACGAATATTCCGAATATTATGATTTGAACAAATACGAAAGCGCCGAATACGGTTTTCACGGCACTCATGTTGCAGGAATAATGGCAGCTTCCAAAGAAAGCGAATCTCCGGGGGTTTGTCCCGGAGCTAATATTTATTCATATAACGGAATAAACAACTCACTCTCCTACTGGATAGCATCTCTGACTGATATGATTACAAGACGTGAAATAAAGGCAATAAATATCAGCATGGGTTACAACGGCTTTATACCTATATCCGCGACTTTGAATTGCAAAAACACAAGAGAATATATTGATAATGAAAACGCATTTTTTTCCGCGTTTTTAAATAAACTCGCTTCGAATTATGAATTTATAATATGTTTGGCGGCAGGCAATAACTCCGGTGATGCGCTTTATAAAACGCGCAATACATTTTTCGGTTACGGTGAAAAAGAACTATTAAATAAGCTTGATTTTTTTAACGTTTTTTCATCAAAAAGTGAATATTGTGACGCCGAATACAGTTTTATTTTGAGTGCGGTAAAAGATAAAAATATCCGTGACCATATTATTATTGTTGGTTCATGCGGCGGTAATTACGAATATACTTCGTTTTCAAATGCCGGTAAGGCTGTTGACATTGCCGCGCCGGGAGAAAACATTTACAGCACTGTGGGCGCGGATTCATATGAGTACTCGAGCGGCACTTCTATGGCTGCACCTTTTGTAACGGCTACCGCTGCTCTCCTATTCTCAATTGATGATGATATTACGTCTGAGGAGGTAAAAAACGCAATAATTTTATCTGCGACAGATACAGTATCCGCTTACGGTTTTGACTACCCTGTTCTTAACATTGGCAACGCTGTGCATTATATTACCGATAATGCACAACAAATTGCTTCGTAATTTGTTGAAATCGGAAAAAATATAAAATAAACTTTACTTTTATGTCAAAATGTGATACTATAATTAAAAATCTTTAAGCGATGTACGGAGATACAGGCAGGATTTTGTAATTTAATACCGCATATGGATATTTAAGGAAACACTGAATAAATCACGCCTGACGGCTGAACGCACATCTTGCGTCGATATTTTCCGTCATTTTTGCCAAAAGCTCCTTGAAATACGTCAGTATTCCTGCGTCACTTTTTGTCAATCTGACGAAAAATCTCATGACGCAATCTGCGCGTTCGATTTAATCAGTGCTTCCTTAATATTTGGGGTTTATTATGTGATCTTGCGTTTGCAGGGTCATTTTTTTGTAGAATGAACGCTTTGCGTTTAAATAATTTTAACGGAGGAATATTCCTATGAAACTTATCTATGGCGTCAAAGACAAACCGAAATTCGGACAGCTCATTGTGTTTGCCGTTCAGCAGCTTCTCGCGATAATGGCGGCCACTCTTGTAGTTCCTATCATTACAGGCAACGGTATGCAGCCTACGGCGGCACTATTCGGCGCCGGAATAGGGACTATTATTTATGTTTTGTTCACAAAGGCGAAAAGCCCTGTATTTCTCGGTTCTTCGTTTGCTTTTCTCGGCTCAATGGCGGCGGCGTTTGCGGGCGCTGTATCAATAGAGGCCGGGTATGCGGGTCTTATAATAGGCGCCGTTTTCGCGGGACTTGTTTACGTAGTAATCGCTCTTGCAGTTAAATTTGCCGGCGTTAAGTGGATTGATAAACTTATGCCCAAACAGGTTATCGGACCTACGGTTGCAATTATAGGTCTTTCACTCGCTGGGAACGCTATAGGCGACCTTCAAAAAGGCAAATATATGGTCGATGTTGTAACGCAGACTATAGTTGACGGTCAAATAGTGGATCAGGTGTCGTCGGTACCGTCGGCAAATACGCTGTTGGCGGTTCTTTGCGGATTGGTCGCGCTTTTTGTAACGATGATTTGCTCCGTATACGGCAAAAAAGCCGCTAAGCTTATTCCTTTTATCATAGGAATACTTTCAGGTTATGCGCTCGCTTCCCTGTTTACCGTAATAGGTATAAAAACCGGCAACGACGCTCTTAAAATAATTGATTTCAGCGTATTCAGCGGCATTAAACTCTTTGCGGTACCCGAGTTTACCTTTATAACGGCGATGAAGGGCGTTAAACAGATTGACGGCGCATACATAGGCTCCCTTGCGATGGCATATATACCTGTCGCTTTTGTTGTTTTCGCTGAACATATTGCTGACCATAAAAATATATCTTCAATAATAGAAACTGAACTGCTTGAAGATCCCGGACTTCACAGGACACTTCTCGGTGACGGCGTAGGCTCTATGGTCGGCGCGGTTTTCGGCGGATGCCCGAATACCACTTACGGCGAATCGGTAGCCTGTGTAGCTATCACGGGCAATGCTTCTGTTGCGACAATTATAACGGCTGCTGTAGGAGCCATGCTTATAGCGTTTATTCAGCCGTTTGTAGCTTTTGTTGATTCTATTCCCTCCTGCGTAATGGGCGGCGTATGTATGGCTCTTTACGGTTTTATTGCCGTAAGCGGTCTTAAAATGGTTCAGAAGGTAGATCTTGAGGAAAATAAAAACCTCTTTACTGTATCCGTGATTCTTATTTCGGGTATCGGCGGTCTTGTTCTTACCTTTGGTAAAATCAATATAACCGCTGTCGCGACAGCTCTTATCCTCGGGATAATTACAAATATAGTGCTTTCAAAGAAGTCGGAAAAAACGGCGCAAGCTAACAATTAATAAAGAAAAAAGATATTCGGCCGATGGGAAATTTTTCTCATCGGCTATTGTTATTTTCTGTTTGCTATGCTATAATATTTAAGGCAATACCGTGCGCAGACTGTTCCGTCTGATTACCTGTATTTTTAAGAAAGGATTGATATCAAGCGCATAATATTACTTTTTTACAGTCATTTTATGCTGTTTGTTTATCTGATAAAGAAGGCTAAATATGATATATTATATTGAAAATGAATATCTTAAAATCGGCGTTAAAACGCTTGGAGCGGAGCTTACAAGTATAAAGTCAAAATCAACCGGTAACGAATATTTATGGCAGGGAGATCCGAGTGTTTGGTCGGGACAATCCCCCATATTATTTCCCGTTATAGGCAGAGTTCTCGACGATAAATACCGTCTTGACGGTAAAGAATATACTATGCCCAAGCACGGACTTTTCAGAAAAAGAGAAGCAGAGCTTTTGTCTTTGACTGAAACCGAAATGACATTTGCTCAAAAAAGCGATGATGATACGCTAAGCATTTTTCCCTTTTTGTTTGAAATACATATTAAGTTTGAACTTATCGGGAAATCGGTAAAGGTTACTCACACCGTTATAAATAATGATAATAAGACTATGTATTTTTCAATAGGAGCGCATCCGGCTTTTAACTGCGAAATAGGCGATTATCTGGTTTTTGAAAAAAATGAAACTCTTGATACAATAGAAATTGACAGCGAGTGTTTAAGAACAGGAAAAATGCTTCCTGTATTAAATGAGAATAATAAGATAGTTATTACAAAAGATATATTTAACAACGATGCTCTGATTTTCGGTTCCATGAAATCAAAATATGTGACTCTCGAAAGCAACAGGCGCCCTGAAAAAATAAAATTCAACTACAGCGACTGCACTTATCTCGGAATATGGGCAAAACCGGGAGCATCATATGTATGCCTTGAACCTTGGTGGGGCATAAACGATTCTCATGAAAGAAAAAATGATTTTTCAGAAAAAGACTCAATTCTCTCCATTACGGCAAACAGCGATTTTTCATGTTTTTGGCAAGCCGAAATTTTTGAATAGAAGTTAAAAACTGCTGTTGACATCACCGTCTTTTCCTGTTAAAATATATTCATGAGATATAGTACATATATTATTAAGGAGAATTGCAATGAGCGAAGATATAGTTAACGGCAATATAGATTCGGAGGAGTATGAGCCGATAATCGTAAGCGTTGTTGATGAGGACGGAGCGGAGCATACCTTTGAAGAGCTTGATACCTTGGAAATAGACGATAAAGAGTATGTGGCTCTTCTGCCCGTTTATGACGACGAAGTAAGCGATGAGGACGGCGAATTGATTATACTTTTAAGAACCTATGACGGTGATGAAATTTATCTTGAGCCCATTGAAGACGAAAGTGAGTTTATGCGAATCGGTCAGATGTTTGAGGACAGACTTTCCGATATGTTTGAATTTGAAGACGATTGAATTGTTTTATAGATAAATAATATAACTTCCTGCTGTGTGCGAATCATGCTGCTTATATTAACCCAACACACATTAAACGGGAGCTTTGCTCCGAACGCCGGGATTGCAGACCTCCCTCAATTCGCTTGACGGATTGAGGACGAAGGGAGCGCGATGGCGTCGGGCGGCACCCACCCTGCTTTAGAGCAGGTTATTATCGGCAGCAGACGGCATGGCGGGTATTTTTTTGCACTTTTTTGCAAATAAAATTTAAGGCAATACCGCATAATTATTGTTGTGCAGATGTGCCGAAAGATTTTTCGTCAGATTGCCAAAAGCGAGGAAGGAATACTGACGTATTGGGGGAGCTTTTGGCAAAAATGACGGAAAATATCGGTACAGATGCGCGGCAAAGGCGTTAGCCGCTAATTGTGCGGTATTGCCTTAAGGAACGACCTCCGAATCATTCGGCGACCGTTCCTTTTTTAATGGATTAAGTTCTTTTTTTATGAATTAATTTGTTTCGTCTGTTAAAGCCTCATCAAATGAATTTATAAGCTTTGCCGACGCTCTTAAAACAAGTCTTGCGTCTTTGGCGGTTATCACGCCGTCTCCGTCAACATCGCACCTTCTGAACATTGCTTCATCGGTTACTGTTTCAATCTTTGCCGCGATTCTTAGTATAAGTCTCGCGTCGTTAGCGCTTATGTTTCTGTTATTATCCGCGTCGCCTAACATAAAGAAGAAATCTTCATTGAGAGATATGCTTACGGGCTCTATAAATACCTGAGTATCATCAACCTCATAGAAGTATGCCGCGCCGGCAGTAATTGAAGTGAGGTCTATTTTTTTTGTTTTCGTAACGTCAAGATAGAATTTCGCAAGCGGCAAATCGCCCTGAGAATCACATTCCGAAGCATCAATGCCTTCCGGGAAAGAAAATGCGCACGAAAGTGTATTTTCGGAATCAACGGGCGCTCCCGCCACAACATTTCCGTCGTCGTGCTTATATTCATCAACGGATGCATAAGTGAACAAATCATTATCATATTTTATAATGAAATTGCCACAGTAGCTGTCTTTCGCATCAAGAAGAACAAGCTCAAGCTCAAGCTGATTGTGAATGGGATTGAAAGACGGTCTTAATTCAATGGAATACGACGCTTTTTCAAGCTCACCCTGTTCGGTATCGTAATCGAATTTAACGCCGCTGAGCATATAGTCAATCAGTCCGGCGGACATAAGAAGTATTTTTCTTGAATCCGCGTCGTTAATTATACCGTTCTTTACAACGTCACCGTTTTTGAACGCGACCGAATCATCGGCAACATAGTAATTTCCTTCTTCAATTCTCAATGCAAGCGAAGCGTCAAGCGCGGTTACAAGACCGTCAAGATTTATATCGCCGAGAAGCATACCGCCTTGCTGACTGCTGTCACCCGAAGAAACGTATCCGTCGGAAGAAAGGATACCGGGATTAATATACCTGTTGTACGTCATGAACTGCTTATAGGCTACGTCTTGCCATACCGTTTTTTCGCTGTCAGCGGTCAGGAGCCACATAAGAAATTCCATCGAGTTGCTTTCCCAGTTGAACGAACCGTGCTTCATATTTTTAATAAACCATGTATTTTCCGGGAGGGCGCAGGTCGAAGCGTCTATATAGTGAGGTATTCCTGCATATTTATAATCAGGAGTAAGCATATCAAACGTTGATGACAGATGATTGTGGCCGTCAAAATTAATCTGCGTCGCTTTCATTCCCTCGGCAACCGAGTTAAGAGAAATACAAGTCGCTCCGAAGCTTGCGTATTCGGTATCTACTATGCCGTCGCTCTGTACGCTGTGATTGTTGCCTATCGGAATTATCTGCAAATCCCACGAAGCAACAACGCTTACATTTACGCCGGCGTCCTTGGCGTCAATAAGAATAGATTCATAATCGTATTGATAATCCTTAAATGAAGACGCCAGTTCATAAACGGGGGACGTTTCATCATCGCCGTAAATATTCGCGGCCGCTTCGTCGAAATCGTATGCAGGAACAAGCGCCCATATACCGGGCATTTTCGCTATTTCCGCAGTTATTCCCGTAGATGTGAAAATATAGTTTACAGAGGAAATAAGCTGCTCAATTTTAAGACAGAAAGAATGTGTTTCGCCGTTTCTGTTGAGAATATAATTTACAAGCCATGTTGAAAACGCCGTTATGGGATTGTTGGATACGTCGTTAATATAACGGATATACGCGCCCGTAAAGCTGTTGAGGTTTGTAAATTCATTGACAAGATCGCCTTTGAAATAATCGCCTATAACGGAGGTTCCCATAAATTCGGAAGATACCGTAACAAAATTCTTTATATCGGCGGAAGCCTTGTCCGTATCGGCAAGATATGTGGTGGCAATAAGACTTCCGTAGCCCTCGGAGATTATCGAAACCTTATCGGCGCCGGTAGATTCCTTTACGCCGTCAATAAACTCACCGAGCTTTTCAGCGGTCGCGATAGGATCCACGCGCCAGTCGTAACTGAAAACGAATGTATTTTCATATCCGACCTCTTCCGCGGCGGATTCGCCTATATCGCCCGCCAGCGCGTACGCGAAATCGCCGTCCTCATCATAATAATACTCAAGCGATTCGGGATAGATAACAGCGCCCGTTTCCGGATTTGCGGGAGTACCGTCGTCATTCATTTTAAGCATCATTATGCTTTCGATATTTTCTTTGATTTGAGCCTTTAAATCGTTTATGTACTGCTGAATATCAATCGCTTCGATAATCGCTTTCAAATCAAGCTCTTCTGAATCTATATTGCCCATGATTGTGGTAACCAATTCAAGAACCTTGTTGACTATTGTATTAACGTCTCCGCCAAAGCCGAGATAATCAACGAGCATCATAATCAAGTCAAGTGTCTGAATCTCGCCGTTTGCAATGCTTCCGAGAATCTCGGGAGAGAAAAGCTCGGCAAAATTCTCAGAAAAACCTGTAGTAAACAACAAATCGAACTGATAGTCGCTGAAATCAAAGACAACCGAGCCGTCGTTCACATTACGGATTGGGTTTGCGTCAATATCGTTAACAACAACAACGGGGGTCGGATTTGATTCATCGGCGGCAAAAGCGGCGATGCAGGAGCCGAAAATCAATATCACGCTCATTAAACAGCAGAGAACCCGCCTGAAAACAGTTTTCATAAGGTTTTTACCTCCTATATCTATATGATTTGATTATATAACATTTAAAATAATTTTGCAATAGAAATTTATAATATAAAAGAAAGTTAAAAATTTGATTTTGCGTGTCGCCAGACGTTTGTCATTATGCAAAGGTTCTTTTTAATCACATAGAAACTTGTAAACCGTTTCGCAGGTAAAAACCTCTCCCGCTTCAAAGGTACACTGCGGAAAATCGGGTTTATTCGGCGTATCGGGATAAAACTGGGTTTCAAGACAAAAGCCCGAGCGCTTATTTATCGGTTTTGAAGACTTCCCTTTAGCTCCTTTAAGGAAATTTCCTGCGTAAAACTGTATACCCGGAAGCGTGGTATATACCTTTAGTCTTCTGCCCGTTGCGGGATCTTTGACATCGGCCGCTTTTTTAAGCGTCATATCATAGCCGTCGATGCAGAAGTTGTGGTCGTAGCCTCCGGTAAAACTCATTTGCTCGCATGAATCGTCTATATTCTCCCCTATTTTTACGGGTTTGCGTAAATCGAACACGGTGCCTTCCACGCTTTTTATCTCTCCCGTCGGTATGCTGAATTTATCAACGGGAGTAAAATGTGATGCATTTATTGATATCTCATGCTCGAGGATTGTTCCCGAATCATAACCGCCGAGGTTAAAATAGGCGTGATTTGTAAGATTTATAACCGTTTTTTTATCGGAAACGGCGTAATATTCAAGCTTCAATTCATTTTTATCGGTTAATATAAATTCAACTCTTACATCGGTATTTCCCGGGAAACCGTTAAGACCGTCGGGACTTGCGTATAAAAAAGCAACGGAATTATCGTCTGTTATTTCGGCGTCCCATACTGCGGTGTTAAATTCTCCGTTTGAGTGAAGACAAGTAACGCCGTTTTCATTTGCCGTGAGCTTATATTCCGTACCGTCTATATCGAAACGTGCGCCGCCTATTCTGTTAGCGTACGGGCCTACCGTAACTCCCTGATAATCGGAGCGGTTCACAAAACCGTCTATATCGTCGAAACCTACAAGCACATCGGCAAAATTATTGTTTTTATCGGGAACAAATATATTTGTAAGCGTTGCTCCGTACGTAATGACAGAAACTTTCATTCCGCATGAATTTTCTATAGTGTATTTTTCAATTTTTCTTCCATCTTCAAGCGTTCCGAAGACGTCAACGGTAACAGCCATTTAAATAAACCTCCGCAGTTCGCAGTTATTATTGATTTAATTATACAACTTCAATATCCTTTAAGTCAATAGCTATTATTCATTAATTGATAATGAATATTGACATTTTGAAGTTGAAATTATATAATATATTAAAATTATACTTATACCCTTGCGCGCAATCTTGAGTATTGCTTTAAATGAGGTGATTTATTTGCAGATTGATATGTTGGGCGGTTTTCTGGTGCAGGTGATATTGTTTGTACTGCTTGCGCTTGTTTTGATTATCTCTGCTGTTTCGCTTTTCATAAGACCTGCAAAAAGAACGATAAGGGCAAGCCTTGTCGATACAGCCTCGGGACACATAATAGATATCAGTCAATCGGAAACGTCAATCGGAAGGTCAAAAACCTGCGATATTTCAATTCCCGATGTTTCCGTGTCAAGGTTCCATGCCGTTTTATCAAAAAGGAAGAACGATTGGATAATTTTTGATACAAACTCTACCTATGGCGTTGTTGTAAACGGAGAAAAAATAGAAAAAAAATCTTTTCTTAAAGACGGCGATACGATTTTTCTCGGGCAGACGGAATATGTTTTCTACTCTACGGCGGTTACGACGCAAAGAAAGCTTGTGCCAAAAAACGAGCGGCCCGAGAATTTCCGAAAAAGACAGAACAGAAATAATTATAAGCAGGATAATATCGGCAATCGGAATGGCTACAGCGCGGGAAAATCGGATTACGCCGACGGAAAAACCGATTATATCGGCAAAAAGGCCGACTATGCCGACAGGAACGTAAATTACACCGACATGAAAAACAAAAACCGCCCGAACGGCAGTAACAGAAATTTTAAGTAAATCGGAGTGACTTAGGTTTGGAAACGACCAGAAACGCAAAAATGTATTTCGGCAGACCGGGCAGTATGTACGGTCTTATAAGTTTGCTGGTTATGCTGTTTTTGACCGTGTATCAGGTAATAATGAGCTATTGTGTGCTTTCCGGTGATAACGAGCATTTTTCGGAGCTGCTTTTATATTTCGCCGCTTTTATAATCGCCGAGTGGATATATTATTTTATTTTCGCGGTGGTTCAGAACAGACACATCAGTCTTGAAATGATAAGCTTTGCGCTTTCATCTATAAGCCTTTTCGTTACGGCGAGCGTATCGCCGGAAAAAACCGGAACGCAGTTTATAGCTATATTCGCTGGACTCGCCGTTTATATCGCGATGATTTTATATATGACGAATACGACGAGAACAAGCGCTTTGCGTATGCCTATGGCTTTAGCCGCTATAGGCTTGCTTGCTTTTACTTTGGTTTTCGCTTCCTACACACACGGAGCCAAAAACTGGATATATATCGGTCCCGTTTCGATTCAGCCGTCGGAATTTGTAAAGCTCGCGTTTATATATGTCGGCGCGGCTACTCTCGATAAGCTTCAGTCGTCAAAATCATTGACGGCGTACGTGTTCTTTTCGGTAGGCTGCGTAGGACTTTTGGGACTTATGTCGGATTTTGGTACGGCCCTTATATATTTTGCGACCTTTCTTATTATAGCCTTCCTACGTTCGGGAGATATAAGAACCATAGTACTCGTCTGCACAGCCGCTTTAATAGGCGCTATACTTATTCTCACGCTTAAATCGTACATACTCAACCGTTTTGCGAGCTACCGCCATATCTGGGAGCATATGTATGATTCGGGAGGTTATCAGCAGACAAGAACGCTTATATACGCCGCAAGCGGAGGTTTTTTCGGAGTGGGGATAGGAAACGGGCATTTAAGGGACGTTTTCGCGGCTTCCGAGGATTTGATTTTCGGTCTTATCAGCGAGGAACTCGGAATGATGACGGCATTTATCATAGTTATAAGTCTTGCACTTCTCGCTCTCGCGGCGGCATATAACGCAAAATTTGCAAGGTCGTCTTTTTTTACCATAGCGGCTTGCGCGGCGGCAGGAATGATAATTGTGCAGACGGCGCTTAACGTATTCGGCGTTACCGATTTTCTTCCCCTTACGGGCGTTACTCTGCCGTTTGTCAGCAGAGGCGGTTCAAGTATGATTTGTTCTTGGGGACTGTTAGCTTTTATAAAGGCGGCCGATTCCCGCACATATCCGGCGCGTCCGCAGACGCGGCTCAAGGAGGCTCGGGACAGATGAAAACCATCAATAAGCGTACGATTCTTATAATAGCCGTTACAGCGGTTTTTCTCGCATTTACCGCTCTGCTTATGTTTTCGATGTTTTCACACGCCGAGGAATACGCGCTCAAAACAATAAACGCTCATTTGTTTGATAACGGTATTCTTATAAACGCCGGAGATATAGTCGATTCAAACGGGGTAAAGCTCGCGTATACCGAAAACGGAGAAAGAAAATATGCGGAAAATTCTGATACGAGAGCTGCGCTTCTTCATATTATCGGTGATGACAAGGGATTTATAGACGGGGGTATACAGGATACGTTCCGAGAGGATTTGTGCGGATATAATATAGTTTACGGCGTAAATAAAACGTCGGGAAATACTCTTAAGCTTACCCTTGATTCGAAGCTATGCGCATCCGCGTATAACGCTCTTTATCCGTATAAGGGCTGTATCGCCGTATGCAACTATAAAACAGGCGAGCTTGTATGTATCGCTACGTCTCCTTCATATGACGTATATAACAAACCGAACGATTTGGACGATGAGGAAAAATACGAGGGTGTATATATCAACAGACTTTTCGGCGGTCTTTATACCCCCGGTTCTACTTTTAAGACTGTAACGGCACTGGGGGCTATTGAAAATATCGACGACATATTTAATCAGACATTTTATTGTTCGGGTTCATATTCCCTCGGCGGCGGAAAAATAATATGCAACGATGTCCACGGAACGGTTACTTTCAAACAGGCGCTTAATCAGTCCTGCAACGTGGCGTTTGCGCAGATAGCCGTACAGCTCGGCGCTGATAATTTAAACAAGGCTTTTGAAACCGCCGGACTTGGTATTTCCCATGATACGATAGACAGACTGCATACAAAATCTGGCATATGCGCCGCTTCCGAATCAATTTCGGAAAACGAACTCGGGTGGGCGGGAATCGGACAATCCACTACCCTTGTAAATCCGTATTCATTTTTAAATTTCATGTGCGCGGTGGCAAACGGCGGAACATCATATGAGCCGTATTTTGTTAAATCGGCGGTAAACGGGAGCGGACGCGCCGTCTATGAAGCGGAGCCCGTGTCCTCCGGCGTATCCATAAATCCGTCCACGGCCTCAACGCTTAAAGAGCTTTTAAGGTCAAACGTTTCCGACTATTACGGAGATTATATGTTCGGCGGTTTGACAATGTGCGGAAAAACGGGTACGGCCGAAATTGACAACAAACAGCCGCACGCGTGGTTCGTTGGTTTTTCTTATGACGATTCTTTTCCGTATGCGGTTGTTGCCGTTCTTGAAAACAGCGGTTCGGGACTGAAATACGCGGGCGGCGCGGCCGCGAAAATAATGACGGAATTATATGAAAAACTATAATTGCAAATGCGATAAACGGTAAAGAAAAGTGAATGGATATATAAATTCGGAGGATAAAAAATGAGTTTTATTGAATTGGATTCTGTCTACAAACGCTACAAAATGGGAGAGGTTACTATAAACGCCGTCGATAACGTTACGTTTTCTGTTGAACAGGGCGAGCTATGCATGATAGTCGGTCCGAGCGGAGCAGGAAAAACCACCGTTCTTAATATTTTGGGCGGCATGGACGACTGCAACGACGGTAAAGTGCGTATAGGCGGAGAGCTTATAAATAATTACAGCGACAAGCGTCTTACAGATTACAGACGTTATGACGTAGGCTTTGTTTTTCAGTTCTATAATCTCGTTCCGAATCTTACCGCGCTTGAAAATGTTGAGCTTGCCTCTCAAATAAGCAATAAATCTTTAAATCCGGCAAAGGTGCTTGAACGCGTGGGGCTCGGCGACAGAATGAACAACTTCCCTTCCCAGCTTTCGGGCGGTGAACAGCAGAGAGTTGCGATAGCGAGAGCATTGGCTAAAAATCCCAAACTTCTCCTTTGCGACGAGCCTACGGGCGCGCTCGATTATAAAACCGGCAAGCAGATACTTGCGCTTTTGCAGCAGACGTGTCACAATACCGGCATGACAGTTATAATAATAACGCATAATCAGGCGATAACTCCCATCGCCGACAGGATAATAACAATGAAAAACGGCCGTGTAAACCGCATCGAAATCAACGAAACTCCGCTTTCCGTTGATATGATTGAATGGTAACGGAGGGGTAAAATTGAGCAGAGCTTTATTGGCGGATATTTTTCGCGCCGTAAAAAAATCAAAGGCAAGATTTATTTCGATAATAATAATCGTCGCTCTGGGAGCGGGTTTTTTCGTCGGAGTTAAATCTGCGGGACCTTCCATGAATACGACGGCGAAAGATTATTTTTCGTCAAATAATCTTATGGATATAAGAGTACAGTCGCCTATAGGTCTTACGTCGGACGACCTTGCCGCGATAAAAAACACGCAGGGCGTAAGCGGAGCTATGGGTTGTAAATTCGCGGACGCTCTTGTGCTTGTAAACGGTCAGCCCGAAATAGATATTGACGGTGCTCAGATAAGCGTGCGCGCATACGGAATTGATTTGAATAAACTCCAGAGGTATTATTACGGCGCGGACGACCCCGATTTTATCAACAGACCGATACTTCTTGAAGGAACGTATCCGACCGCCGCGAACCAGTGCCTCGTTGACGCGAGCAGACTTTCCACTCCCGAAAGCTATCGGATAGGCAACTATATTAAGCTTGAGGAGGACGCAAATTCCGATTTGTCCAATCTTACGGTTAAGGAATTTCAGATAGTAGGAATAATCGAATCGCCTTACTACCTTTCATTCGAACGCGGAAACAGTCTTGTTGGCAACGGAAAAATAGGAACGTATATTTTTATTCCCGAAAGCGCGTTTTCAAACGATTATTACAGCGAGATTTATCTCACCGTTGAAAACGCCGATAATTTCGAGCCTTATTCCGATGAATACTTTAATCATCTTTCTCCCGTTATTGAAAAGATAACCGAAGTAGGCAGCGGCAACGTAACGGTTCGCGCCTCCGAATTATCCGAAACTCTGCCGGAACAGATAAAAACAGCCGAAAAAAATTATAATTCCGCAAAAAAAACGCTTGACGACGGACTTAAGGAAGCCGAGGAGCAAATCGCTCTGTATCAAGAATATGTAAATGACCCGGAAGGCTCTTATAATGAGGCTGTGAATAAAGCGGCCGAGGCGCTCGGTATTGCCGAGAGTGAATTTAACGGCAACTACAGCTTATATCAACAGGCGGTCGAAAAATATAACGCTATGCTGGAAGCATACAATACCGCTAAAAAGACGCAGGCGGAAAAGGCAAAACAACTGTCCTCCGCCGTTAATGAATATAATACCGCTCAAAATGCCCTTAATACGGCGCAAGCTACAGTAAATACGGCGGCGCAGCTTGTTTCGACTACTAATAACGTAATCGAAGCCACAAACAGCGTGCTTACGTCTTTGCAGGAATGGCAGGACGGAAAAATCGACGACAGCCAATTGTCTCAGGTATTACAGACCCTGCAAAATATCAATCCGTCGCTTTATCAGTCTATTGTATCTTTATCGGCCGTGAGCATGGCTATGGAGGCCGTAGCTCTGATAAATCCTTATCTCGAACAGCAGAAAAATCAGCTCGCGGTTTATGAAAACGACCTTAATAACGCAAATAAACAATTGACCGAATATAAAAATAAATTTGCGACAGCCGCGCAGTATCTTAATCTTATGCAGAAAGAAAACGACGCCGCCGAAGAACAGCTTGAAAGCGCATATGACAGTCTTAATGATTTCTATACGCAGTTGGAAGGCTCAAACAGCACTCTGACGCAGGCACAAATTGAGCTTATGCTCAATAAAAATTCGGTAGACAACGACCTGAATCTCCTTAAAGCCACTATCGCAAACGCCGAAACTTATCTTGAAAAGGCAAAATCCGAATATAACAGGATTAAAGCCGATTCGGAAACTCAGCTTGCAAACGCCGAAAAAAAGATTGACAGCGCAAAAAATTTATTGAAGAAAGCGTCCTCGGCCAAATGGAATATATATGACAGAAACGATACGCCGGGCTATTCAAGCTACGAAAGCGCGGTTAATAACGTAAATGTTTTATCAAATATATTCCCCGTAATATTCTTCCTTGTCGCGGCATTGGTATGCCTTACGACGATGTCAAGAATGGTTGAAGAGGAGCGCACACGAATGGGAACGCTCAAGGCTCTCGGTTACTCAAGCGCCGCAATCGCGTCAAAATATATAATTTACGCGCTTTTTGCCAGCGTTATAGGCTCTCTTATAGGCATCATAATAGGCTTGTACGCGATTCCTTTCGCTATTTTCAAGGCGTACTCCATAATGTTTACAATGCCGTCTCTTGAGTTCACGTTTCCAGTAAAATATATCGTAGCCGGTATGGGTATTTCGCTTTTGACTACCCTTTTAGCATCGGGAATAGCTTCCGCGAGAGAACTCAGAGTACATCCGGCCTCGCTCATGCGTCCCAAAGCTCCGAAACCCGGAAAACGTGTACTGCTCGAAAAAATACATTTTATATGGAAGCGTATGAGCTTTACGAGTAAGGTAACGACAAGAAATCTTTTCAGAAAAAAGACAAGATTTGTAATGACGGTGTTGGGCGTCGGAGGATGTACCGCGCTTATTCTCGCAAGCGCAGGACTTTATTCTTCAATAAGCGGAATAATGTCAATGCAGTACGGAGATAACGGTATTTCTCGGTACGACGTGCAAATCGCGTTCGCTGAAAATCAGACCGAAGATTCAGCTACAATGCAGATACTCAAATCCGACGGCAGAATTTCGGATATAATGCTTTCCTCAATGCTTTCCGTTACGGGAGGCTCGGAAAATTCCGATAAAACCGAGGACGTTTATCTGTTTGTGCCAAAGGACAATGCAAAATTTGCCGAATTTATAAAGCTGAACAACAGAAAAAGCGGAGAAGCTCTGTCGCTCGATGATACGGGAGCTATGATTACCGAAAAATTCGCGCAGGATACAAATACCGGGATAGGCGATTCCGTGTGGGTCGATATGGCCGACGGAGAGAGAATCAGTATCCCCGTAGCTTCGATAACGGAGAATTACGCTTTCAGCTATATTTATCTTTCCGAAAATCTTTATCAGTATCTTTTCCAGACTCCCGTATCCTATAATTTCGCTATAGGTACAGTTGACCCGAGCGTTCTTTCCGATACCGCTGCGGCGGGTGCGAACGCGGAAACGAAGCAGGCTCAGTTGTCGTCTGAGCTTATGGCGTATGACAGCATAAACGCTGTCGCGTTTATATCGGACACAGTCGATACTTTAAATGAAGTTATCGGTGTTCTTAGCATAATTATCATAATTTTTGTGGTCGCGGCGGGACTGCTCGCTTTCATCGTTTTGTATAATCTGAGCAATATAAACATTTCCGAGCGACAGAGAGAGCTTGCGACAATAAGAGTTCTCGGTTTCCATAACAAAGAGGTTTCAGCCTATATTTACAGAGAAAACGTTGTACTCACGATTATGGGAATTATTCTGGGGCTTGTGCTTGGCGTTTTTGTTCATAAACTGCTGCTGATATACTGCTCAGTGGATACGGTTATGTTCGTACAAACCCTTTCATGGTACAGCTATGTAATCGCGGCTGTTCTTACGGCAATATTCGCTGTGTTGGTAAACCTCATAATGCATAAAAAAATGCTCAATATAAATATGGTAGAATCTCTAAAAGCGATAGAATAATCGAAGCGCCGCGCGCAGTCGGCGCCTGACGGTTTTGTGTTTTATAAAAGGGCATAAAAGTACGCGGACTTAGCCTTTTAGCTAAGTCCGACGTACTTTATTTTTTGACCGCTACCCGATTATTTGTTTTTGTCAAACTTGTGTTTATCGCTCTTTTCAGGCTTGACTGTATTGACTGTTATAAAGCATTGTATAAAAACCGTTTGCCGCGATAAGCTGTTCGTGACTTCCCTGCTCTATTATATGACCGTCGCGCATAACAAGTATAACGTCGGCTTCCCTTACGGTAGACAGCCTGTGAGCGACTATAAATGTTGTCCGACCTTCCATAAGCCGCAAAAACGCCTTTTGGATTTTAATTTCGGTTCTCGTATCTATAGACGAAGTAGCTTCGTCAAGAATAAGCATCGGAGGTGAGCAGAGCATTATTCTCGCTATGCAAAGAAGCTGTCTTTGTCCGCCCGAAAGTCCTCCGCCGTCCTCGCCTATTACTGTATTGTATCCGTCGGGCAAACGTCTTATAAAGCTGTCCGCATATGCGGCCTTTGCGGCGGCGATAATTTCCCCGTCTGTAGCGTCGGGCTTCCCGAGAGCTATATTATCGCGGACAGTTCCGTTTCTAAGCCACGTTTCCTGAAGCACCATGCCGTAATATGAGCGGAGCGCGCTTCTTTTGATGTCGCGGATATCCACGTTTTCGACCTTTACAGAGCCCGACGTTACGTCATAAAACCTCATTAAAAGGTTTATGAGCGTGGTTTTTCCGCAGCCTGTGGGACCTACGACAGCGATATGGCTGCCGCTTTTTATATTAAGATTAAGATTCTCTATAAGCTTTTTTTCGGGAACGTACGAAAAACATACGTCGTCAAGCTTAACGTTTCCGTATACTTCGTTTAAAACCGCCGCGTCCTTTTTATCCGGTATTTGCGGTTCTTCCTCTATAAGCTCGAAAAGTCTTGCCGCGCACGCGAGCGCGTTTTGCAGCTCCGTTATAACTCCCGAAATCTCATTAAAAGGTTTGGTATACTGATTCGCATAGCTTAAAAAACAGCTTAAATTCCCTATGGTAAACGCACCGCCTGAGACAAACGCCGTACCCAAGACGGCAAAAGCTCCCATGAACGCGACAAAAGCGTATACAATATTATTTACAAATCTTGTGCAGGGATTTGTAAGCGATGAAAAAAACGCGGCTCGAAGCGAGCTTTTTTCAAGTCTTGAATTTATTTCGTCAAAACGCCTGATATTTTCTTGTTCCCGTCCGAAAGCTTTTACCACTTTCTGGTTTTCCGTCATTTCATTGATAAAAGCTGTCTGTTCTCCCCTGATTTCCGATTGCAGTTTAAACATACCGTATGTTTTTCCGGCGATAAATCTTGCCATAAAAAGCGACAGAGGCGTCAATATAACTACGGCGGCGGCAATTTTCATATTCATGCCGAGCATAAATCCGAGTGTACCGAGAATAGTAGCCACGCCGGTAAAAAGCTGCGTAAAACCGATAAGAAGTCCGTCGGCAAACTGGTCGGCGTCCGCAATTATTCTGCTCACGGTTTCTCCGTGAGGGTGATTATCAATATATTTAAGGGGCAGTATCTGGAGCTTTTTAAACGCGGACTCTCTTACGTCTCTGACAACGTGAAAGGCAATTCGGTTGTTTACGGTATTCATAATCCATTGAACCGCCGCGACTGCCGCGGCAATCGCCGCGATTTCGGTAATTATAATGCCGACCGAAGAAAAATCAACATTATCCTTTCCGACAATCAGGTCTATGGCGTTTCCCACGAGGATAGGAGCGTACAACCTGCCCGCTACGGAAATTGAAGCGAGAATAACGGATATAACAAGCAAAAGCCGATAGTTTTTTATATACTTAAATACCTTTTTTACCGTCCCCGAGGGCGCTTTGTTCTGCTTTTTCATGAATTTGCTCCTCCTTTCCGAATTGGGATTCGTAAATTTCTCTGTAAACACCGCAAGATAACATAAGCTCGTCATGCGTTCCTATCCCGACCGCTCTGCCGTCGTCAAGCACAATGATTTTATCGGCATATCTTACGCTTGAAGCTCTTTGAGAAACAATAAATACTGTGATTCCCTTGAGTTTTTCACGAACGGCGTTTCTTAACGCGGCGTCAGTCGCGTAATCGAGCGCGGACGCGCTGTCGTCAAGAATCAATATCTTCGGCTTTTTGACAAGAGCCCTTGCGATAGTAAGTCTCTGGCGCTGACCGCCCGATAGATTTTTACCGCCCTCATCAATCTGAAAATCAAGACCTCCGTCCTTATTTTCAATAATTTCCTTGGCCTGCGCAATTTCGGCGGAATACATCAAATCGCAATCCGAAGCGTTCGGATTGCCCCATTTGAGATTGTCTCTCACAGAGCCTTTAAATAACACGGCTTTTTGAGGTACGACGCCGAACATTTTTCTAAGGTCGCTTTCGGAATAGCTTTTAACGTCTGTTCCGAAAAGCTTTACACAGCCTTTCGTCGCGTAATAAAATCCCGCGAGCATATTGACAAGCGACGTTTTGCCCGAACCCACGCCGCCTATGATTCCTACCGTCTCTCCTGCCCTTACTTTAAAAGTGATATCCGATAGGGACGCTGCGGAAGCGTTTTTATATTTAAGCTCCGCATTACAAAATTCGACTGCGTTGACGCCATCGACCTGTGCGCCTAAAGTTTCTGACGGATTGACGCTCGATGACTTCAGCTCCAGAACAGCTTGAATTCTGTTTCCGCAGGCGATGGCCTTTGTGATATTTATAATAAGGTCGGCGAGTTTTACAAGCTCGACAAGTATCTGAGACATATAATTGTAGAGCGCTACGACCGCGCCCTGAGTAAGCGCGCCGTCGTTTACCTTAATGGCTCCCGTATGAATGAGCCATACGACTGCAAGGTTAATTATTATATAAGTAAGAGGATTCATAAGAGATGAAATCCTGCCCGTAGATTTTTGTATTGAAGTAAGGGCATTATTTCTTTCTGTAAAGGCTTTTATTTCGTCGTTTTCCTTGCGGAAAGCTCTGAGAACTCTCACACCCTCAAGATTTTCTTTTGTGATGCCGAGCACACCGTCTAATTTACCCTGAACTTTTTTATAAAGAGGTATGCAGAAAAGCATAATTGAGAATATAACGGCTGATAAAGCCGCAACAGCCGCTGTAAAGACTATAGCTTCGGAAAAATCTATTGTAAACGCCATTATAACCGCGCCGAACACAATAAACGGAGAACGCAGAAGCAGTCTTAACGCGAGGTTCATACCGTTTTGAACTTGGTTAACATCGCTGGTCATACGCGTTATCATCGTTGACGAGCCGAGCGTATCTATTTCCGTATAAGTTAACGTCTGTATATGTTCAAAAAGAGCGCGTCTTATTTTTGAGGAAAAACCGACTGCGGCTTTTGCGGCAAAATACTGTGCAGTAACAGAAAATCCGAGTCCTAAAAAGCCGAGCGAGATTAGAACCGCGCACATTTTTATTATATAATTCAAGTCCGACGCGGCAATTCCGTAATCTATTATTTTTGCTATAATGACAGGTACTATTAAATCGAGCGACGCCTCCGCAAGCTTAAACAGCGGGCCGAGGATACTTTCTTTAATATAAGATTTCAGATATATAAAAAGTTTTTTCATTCATTGTTCCTCATTTCGGATTCAATCCGCTTGAGTAAAAGATTAAGGCAACACCGCACAATTAACGGCTACCGCCTTTGCCGCACATCTGCACGACAATAATTATGCGGTATTGCCTTAATTTATAAAATTTTTTTTTACAGTATATCATATAGCCGCCTTAATATCAACATAAAAATAACTTATGCTTTTATTGTTTTTTCATACTGTATCGCATCTGTTTTGGAAGCGGAAAATTTGCGTAAAAATTACGCCGTAAATTTATTTAAACTATTGCAAAATAAACCATAATATTATAAAATAAAAATGTATATGCAGTTAAAAGCGAGGAGTTAAATATGCTTGAGGAATTAAAAAAAGAAGTATATAAAGCAAATATTATGCTTACGGAATACGGTCTTGCGCCTTTTACATGGGGAAATGCTTCGGGCGTTGACCGTGAAAGAGGTATTGTTGTAATCAAACCTTCGGGCGTTCCGTATCCCGAGCTTACATGGGAAATGATGGTGACAGTTGACTTTGACGGCAACGCAGTGGACAGCGAATATAATCCGTCGTCCGATACGCTTTCGCATATAGAGTTTTACAAGGCGTTTCCCGATATAGGCGGGGCGGTTCACACACATTCAAAAAATGCGACCGCATTTGCGCAGGCGGGCAGACCCATACCCGCGCTCGGCACTACTCACGCCGATTTCGCTTACGGTGAAATTCCCTGTACAAGAAGTCTTACCGAAGATGAAATCAACGGCGGCTATGAGAAAAACACGGGCGTTGTGATAGTAAATCATTTTAAGGATAACAGTATCGACCCTAACGCCGTTCCAGGAGTTCTTGTACATTCTCACGGAGTATTCGCATGGGGAAAGAATCCCGTAAAAGCCGCTGAAAACGCCGCTGTGCTTGAAACAGTAGCTGATATGGCGCTAAAAACCATTATGCTTAATCCTTCGGTAAACAGTATAGACAAGTTCCTTTTGGACAAGCATTATAACCGTAAACACGGCAAAAACGCTTATTACGGACAGGGGAAATAAAAATGGTGGATTTTACACATCTGCATATTCATACGGAATACAGTATTCTCGACGGCGCGTGCAGAATAAAGCCGCTTATAAGCCATGTAAAGGAATTGGGACAGAAAGCCATAGCCATTACGGACCACGGGGTTATGCACGGTTGTATTGATTTTTACCTTGAATGTAAAAAACAGGGTATAAAGCCGATAATAGGATGCGAAGTATACGTTGCTCCGAGGACGCGTTTTGATAAGGTTCACGGCATTGACAATTCAAGATATCATCTCGTTTTGCTCGCCAAAAATTATAACGGATATAAGAACCTCATTAAGCTTGTTTCAGCCGCCTGGACGGAAGGCTTTTACACAAAACCGAGAGTTGACCACGATTTGCTTAAACAATATCACGAGGATATAATATGTCTTTCGGCGTGTCTTGCGGGCGAAATTCCGCAGGCTCTTCTTAAAAAGGATTATGAAGGCGCTAAGCAGACTGCCGAATGGTACAGAAACGTGTTCGGCGACGGAAACTATTATCTTGAAATACAGGATCATCAGCTCGACGAGCAAAAAAGAACAAACCCCGATATTATAAGAATCGCAAGAGAGCTTAATATACCTCTTGTGGCGACGAACGACGCGCACTATATCACCAAGGACGACGCTGAGATTCAGAAAATCCTGCTGTGTATTCAAACTAAGCATACAATCGACGAGGATACAGGCATGGGCTTCGCGACGGACGAATTTTACGTAAAATCCGGCGAAGAAATGCTCTCTCTTTTCCCGGAGTATCCCGATGCGATTGAGAATACAAATAAAATCGCAGATATGTGCGATATTGAATTTGAATTTGGCAATACCATACTTCCGAATTATGAGGTTCCGAATAATCAGGATCATTTTGAATATTTCAGAGGTCTGTGCTATGACGGTTTCAAGCAGAGATACGGTGAAAACGGTCCCGAAGAATATAAACAAAGGCTTGATTACGAGCTTGGCGTTATTGATTCAATGGGATTTACGGATTATTTCCTTATAGTATGGGATTATATCAACTACGCGCGTTCGGTCGGGATTCCGGTAGGCCCCGGGAGAGGCTCGGGAGCCGGAAGTATAGCGGCTTACTGCGTGGGAATCACCGCGATTGACCCCATGCGCTATAATCTTCTGTTTGAGCGTTTCTTAAATCCGGAAAGAGTGAGTATGCCCGATTTCGATATAGACTTCTGTTATGTAAGGCGTCCGGAGGTTATCGAATATGTAAAAAGACGGTACGGAGCAGATCATGTGGCGCAGATAGCCACATTCGGTACTATGGCGGCTAAAGGCTCCGTACGCGATGTAGGACGCGTTCTCGGAATACCGCTTCCGCTTGTTCAGTCTGTTACAAAGGAAATCCCCGGCGATTTGGGAATGACTATCGCGAAAGCCCTTGAATCAAGTCAAGATTTCAGGAAACTTTACGAGGGCGATTCGCAGATTAAGAACCTTGTCGATATTTCAATGAAAATAGAGGGAATGGTGCGAAACACGGGTATGCACGCGGCAGGCGTGGTTATATGCCGCGATCCCGTCGATGAGTACGTTCCGTTATTTAAGAGCGGCGATTCGGTCGTAACGCAGTATTATAAGGGCTGGGTCGAAAAGCTCGGACTTCTTAAAATGGACTTTCTCGGGCTCAGAACTCTTACGGTCGTAACCGACGCGGAAAAGCTTATAAAAGAAAAGGTTCCCGATTTTGACGTTAACGGAATAGATGTTGACGACGGTGAAACGTATGAAATGCTCTCAGACGGCGGCACGGCCTGCGTGTTCCAGTGTGAATCCGCCGGAATACGTTCGCTCATGATAAATATGCACCCGAGGAACCTTGAAGATATAATTGCCGTTATCGCGCTTTACCGTCCCGGTCCTATGGACTTTATACCTCAGTACCTTGAAAACCGTATGCACCCCGACAGTATAAAATACCATACGCCGGAGCTTAAACCGATTCTTGACGTTACCTGCGGCTGTATAGTCTATCAGGAACAGGTTATGCAGATATTCCGCGACCTTGCCGGATATTCGCTCGGTGCCTCCGATATGGTCAGACGTGCCGTTGCGAAAAAACAGGCGGACGTGCTTGAACAGCAGAGAAAGTATTTTCTGTTCGGCTCGGACGGTTCCGACGGCAGTTCTCCATGCGACGGCTGTGTAAAACGCGGAATATCGGAAGAAGCGGCTAACGCGATATTTGACGATATGGCGTCGTTCGCGTCATACGCTTTCAATAAATCCCATTCCGCGGCTTATGCCTACGTCACGTACCAGACAGCTTGGCTGAGACGTCATTACCCCTGCGAATTTATGGCGGCTATGCTCACGAGCGTGCTTTCAAACGCCGATAAAATCGTACCGTATATCGCTGAATGCTCGAACCTCGGCATATCGGTTCTTCCGCCGAGCGTCAACAACAGCAGAGAGGAATTTACCGTTGAGGGAAATTGCGTTCGCTTTGGCCTGCTTGCGGTCAAGAACGTTGCTCAAAACTATGTTGAGCAGATAATACGTGAAAGAGATAAAAACGGCAGGTATGATTCTTTCTATTCTTTTTGCAAACGCACTTACAGCAGAGATTTTACTCGCCGCTGCGTTGAAAATCTTATAAAGGCCGGCGCTCTTGACGGTTTGGGAACGAACAGAAACCAAATGTTAAATATGATAGACGCCATTATCGAGGGGCTTGAAAGCGACAGAAAACAGAGTATTGACGGTCAGATAGGCTTTTTTGATATGAGCAGAGAGCTTGCGAAAGCAACCGAGCCGGAAATTCCCAATATACCGGAGTTTTCCGAAAAGGAAATTTTACAGCTTGAAAAGGACGCAACAGGCATTTATATGTCGGGACATCCAATGGCGGCATATAAATCATACGCAAAAAGAATACACGCCGCTAAAATTATAGATTTGCTCGAATCCGATGTGAACGACCGTGAGTCAATGTATAAAACAGGTCAGCGGGTGCGGCTTCTCGCTATTCTTTCGACAGTAAAAAAGAAAGTAACAAAGAACAATACAACTATGGCGTTTTTGCAGGCGGAGGACGTTACGGGTTCAATCGAGGTCGTGGTTTTTCCGAAGAAAATGCTTCAGGTAGCGGATTTGCTGAAAGAGGACAGTATAGTAATAATAGAGGGCAGACTTGAGCTTCATGACGATGAAGAGGCTAAAGTATCGCTTGATTCTATTGAAATAGCGCCGTCGCCGGAATCTGTGGCATCGGGTTCTCTTTCCGCTGTTCCTCCCGCGCCTGATTATACTCCGATAAAGCGCGAAATACCTCTTTCATATTCGGACAGTCGGCAATATGCCGAGCCACCGCGTTCTCAGTCCGCGACAAGTCAATCTTACGGACAGCGGTCTTACGAACCGCGCGGCGGCGAATCTCAAGACAGAGTCGCTCAGCCGAAAAAATCATCAACGAGAGGGCTGTTCCTGCGTATTCCGTCGGAGGCTTCGCCGGAAATGGTCGAGGTTATGTCCATGGTTACCGATTTTAAAGGACCTACCACAGTTTATTTTTATTATAACGATACAAAAAAATACAATATGCAGACCGGCATAAAAACTTCCGTTACGGCGTCTTTATACGGAAAGCTTCAAAAGCTCTTGGGCAATAGTAATGTTGTATTAAAAAATTGATAAAACCGTGTAAAAGTTTGACAAAAAACCACATTGACTAAAATTTCTTATCTTATTATTATATTATAGTATAATTATTATGGAGGTACTGACTCTTATGAAAACAATAGCTGTACTTACAAGCGGCGGAGACGCGCCGGGAATGAACGCGGCTATAAGAGCCGTTGTCAGAACAGGCTGTGAAAACGGCATGAAAGTGCTTGGAATCCGCAGGGGCTATAACGGTCTTATGAACGGCGATATGTACGAAATGAATCTGCGCACTGTTTCCGATATCATACATAGGGGCGGAACTATGCTTTATTCCGCAAGAAGTCCCGAATTTAAGACGGAAGAGGGAATGCGGAAAGCTCTCGACGTCTGCAAGGAAAACGGTATTGAGGGTATAGTTATAATAGGCGGCGACGGTTCTTTCAGAGGAGCGAGAGACCTTTCTCTTAAGGGAGTTCCCTGTATAGGCGTTCCCGGAACAATAGACAATGATATAGCCTGCTGCGATTACACAATAGGCTATGACACCGCAATGAACACAGTAATGGATATGGTTGACAGAATCCGCGATACAACGGAATCGCATGACCGTTGCTCCGTAGTCGAGGTTATGGGCAGAAGAGCGGGCTATATCGCTCTGAACTCCGGCATAGCCATAGGCGCCACTTCGATTCTTATTCCGGAAATTGAATTTGATATAGAAAAAGACGTTATAGAGAGAATGAAGAGAACCCAGAAAACCGATAAAAAGCATTTTATTATAATAGTAGCCGAGGGCGTTTCGGAGAAAATCGGCGGTGTAGCGACGCTCGCGAAGCATATTGAAGAAAAGACAGGCGTTGAGAGCAGAGCCACGATTCTCGGTCATGTTCAGCGCGGAGGCTCCCCGTCGCTTCGTGACAGGCTCGTGGGCAGCCAGATGGGTAACTACGCGGTTCATCTTCTCATGAAAGGTATTGGCAACAGAGTGGTTGCAATGCAGAAAGAGCAAGTGCTCGACTACGATATATATGAGGCTCTTAATATGAAGAAGTCGATAAATCTCGACCTTTACAGAACCGCTCTTGAAATATCAATTTAAAATCTATTATAACTTTCAAATTAGAAAATTTAAAAGACTTCCGTTCGGACTTATTTGTCCTTGGAAGTCTTTTTTTTGATTCCTGCCGTTAAAGAAAAAAAGTTATGGCAATAACGCACAGTAAGCGTATGTTATTTCAGGTTATTATTTATTTTCTGTGATTTTTATTCATTCAGTTTAATTATTTTCTCTTTCAGATATTCGTCAAGATATGATAAAACCTTGTTTTTTGTTTTATCATCTATGCCGTAAAAAGCCTCGGCTATACTTCCCGCGATGCACGCAGACGTGTCACAGTCGCCGCCTATTGAAACCGCGTTTCGTATAGTATCCTCAAAGCCTGTGCTTTCAAGAAAACATTCAATCGCTTGCGGTACGGTGCCTTGACAGCTTACGTCAAACGTATACACAGGGCGTATTTCATCAATTGTAAAATCGAGCTTATAATAATTATCGTTTATAAAACTCCTGATTTCATCCTTTGATGCTCCGTTTAACGCCATATAGACGCAGCCTGCCGCAGCCTGAGCGCCCTCGATACCTTTAGGGTGATTATGAGTAACTTCCGCCGACGCTTTTGCGAGGGCTAAGGTTTCTTCAAGCGAATCGGTAAAATACGCAGTTGGAGAAACTCTCATAGCTGAACCGTTTCCCCAACTGTTATAAGGCTTTCTGCTCTTTGTTGACAGCCATACGGAAAAATTCCCGCCGTAACCCGCATATGGATACATCTTACCCAGAAGATGCATTTCATCTATAAGCTGTTCCTTAAACAATCTTAAACTTTTATGTATTTTATATTCACGGCAAGCCATCGCGACCGCTAACGTCATAACAGTATCGTCAGTGAAAAAGCATCTGCTGTGAAATATTTCAAACTCCTTTGTTTTTATATTGTTAAATTCAAATCTTGAACCGGCAATATCGCCGGCTGCCGCGCCGTAAACCATAATAAAAGACACCTGTGGGAAAAATGGAGTATGCCTGCAAAATAAAAGCGTTTTGTGCCGCAGGCATTAAATAAAAGCCGCAAGACCTCTTGTGGCTTTTATGGTGACCCGGACGAGAATCGAACTCGTGTTACCGCCGTGAAAGGGCGGTGTCTTAGCCGCTTGACCACCGGGCCTTATTTAACGGCAGCTTTTCGGAAAAGCCGCCAATGGTAGCGGCGGTTGGATTTGAACCAATGACCTGTCGGGTATGAACCGAATGCTCTAGCCAACTGAGCTACGCCGCCTTGTGAACGCTTGTCTTTAGCAAGCGTATGTTATTATATAGTAAAACAAGTATTTTGTCAAGACATTTTTTTAATTTTTTTATTTTTTTCTCGCTTTATATAAACGACTTAAACTGCGAAAGACTTTCCTATCAATGACGGAAAAAACTGCGGTCGAACCTTTAGACTGTCCGACCGCACTGTTGAAATAATTACAAAAAATTTTTACTCCGCTGTTTCAACCTCTACGGATTTGCCTTCGGCAATTTTTCTTGCCGCGACTTCCTCGACCATCTTCTTCTGTTTCTTTTCCGTTATTGTGTAGAAGAACATAGGAACGCAGGTAAGGAACATACTTACGGCGCCCGAGAGGACAAGCATATTCCACAGGAGCGTTTTACCGCCCTCGGTAATATAAATGCCGTTTGCCGCGTCGGGGTTGATTCCGGCCGCATAATATGCTACAACGCCTACGAAAGCGCCTACAGCCATACCGATTTTATTAATAAGAGTCTGCATCGCGAAGCATATTCCCTCGCCTCTTTCACCCGTTTTCCATTCAAGATAGTCAACGGTATCGCCTATCATAGCGTAAGTAATGATGTTGTTTACGCCCTGAGGAAGTCCGAGAAGAACAAGTCCCACCGCGCAGACAATAAGCTTCCAAGGAGCGTCATAGCCTACAAAGTACATAACAAACATAACTACCGCGCCGAAAAGATGAATGATTATGTATGCCCATTTTTTAGTAAACTTTTTAGACATCCATGGAACGAGAATTGAAGCGACAAGACCGCCCGGAACAACAAGAAGCGTTATAAGAGAATATAATCCCTCATTGTTAAGTACGTATTTTGCAAAGTACAAACCGCCCGTATATGTATAAACCATTCTCGCGCCGCCTAATATACCCGACAGAACGACAAGCAATAATTCCTTGTTTTTGAATAACAGAACCAGGTTATGTCCAAGCGAGGGAGGATTATCGGTAGCGGTAAAGCGCTCCTTTGTATTCCTAAATCCGTAGAAGAACATGGGCATGGCTACTACTACCAAAACGAGGGCGCATATAAAGTAAGTCCATTTTAACGTATTTGCGTTATCATATATAAATTCGGGCTTTACAACGCCGGCCGCGTCTTTATATTTTGAAGTAACCCCTGATGTAATGATAGGTACGAAAACGGTAACGATACCGGCTCCGAGAGTACATATAAGCCTTACAATAGTAAGAATCTTTCCTCTTACCTCCGTATCGTTCGTCATGCAAGTGGAGAGTCCCCAATATGGAACGTCCGCAACCGTATAAACTACCGACCAGACAGTATATATGCAAGCTATACCGATAAAAGCGCCAACCGATTTTGCCTTGAATACGGGCAAAAAGCACAAAAGCGTCATAATTCCTATTGGAATCGCCATCCATTTAAGATACGGTCTGCATTTACCCCATTTTGTGCGGGTCCTGTCAACAATTGAGCCCATGATAGGGTCGTTGAAAGCGTCAAATACACGGACGCCGAGCATAAGAAACGCGACGGACATAGTACCCGAAACGCTTCCCAACATAAAGTCCTTTGAGCCGAAAAGCAGCGCGTCGGTTAAAAATATCGTAAGATATGAACCGATAATTGTACATATAAAATTCTGACCGAAGCCCGCTATTCCGTATGCAACGGCTTCTTTCGGCTGAACGCCTTTACCCGGCGTAGTGCCGAAAAGCGTATGCAGCAGTTTAATGTCGTTGATTTTACTCATTAAATCACCTTGTCTTTCTGATAATATGTTAATAATTTTATCACATTGTTCAAAAAATTACAATATATAAAAACAAAAAATGTATATTTTTTTATAAAGGCAATACCGCATAATTAGCGGCTGCCGCCTTTGCCGCGCATCTGTACCGATATTTTCCGTCATTTTTGCCAAAAGCTCCTTAAAATACGTCAGTATTCCTGCGTCACTTTTGTCAATCTGACGAAAAATCTCATGGCACATCTGCACGACAATAATTATGCGGTATTGCCTAAAATGTTTTTTGAATAGAATCAAAAGTATTACAAATAATATTAACACTAAAATCAGAAAGGATGTCAGAAATGGCTAAGAACAACAACCAGAATTCAAACAAGAATTCAAATCAGAACAACAACCAGAACAACAGTCAGAACAACAACCAGAATAGCAATCAGAACAATAATCAGAACAATCAGAATAAAAATAACAAGGATTCTCAGAACAGCAGAAACAATAACAACGACAATTATTAATTTTTACGCCCTTCGGAAGCGAAGGGTACATAATTTTTAAAAATTTTTTCATTTTCCTATTGCCTTTTTGAAAAATATATATTATAATGATACGCGTAAATTGTAAAGTCCAATTTCTGTCATGCGGCGTGTTGGTCCTGTGCGGCGGAGCGCCGTGAACCATGTCAGGCGGGGAACCGAGCAGCATTAAGCGGTATGCCCGTGCGATACAGTTCGCCTGCGCGCCGTGTGACCGAGGTTGGACTTTATTGTACTCAATTTTCGGGAGCAATATAATTTGTATAGGGTATTATACAGAAAATGGCGTCCGAAAACATTTTTTGATGTTTCGGGTCAGCCCCATATTACGGAAACTTTGATGAACGAAGTAAAGGATAACAGACTTGCCCATGCTTACCTTTTTACAGGCTCAAGAGGTACGGGCAAGACTTCGTGCGCTAAAATTCTTTCAAAGGCGATAAACTGTCTGCACCCTATAAACGGCAATCCATGCAACGAATGTGAAATATGCAAAGGCATAGATAACGGCTCTGTGCTCGACGTTGTTGAAATAGATGCGGCGAGCAACAGAGGCATTGACGATATCAGGGCTTTGCGCGAAGAGTCGGCTTTTACTCCCGCGCAGGCAAAATACAGAGTTTATATTATAGATGAAGTCCATATGCTGACGATAGAAGCGTTCAACGCGCTGCTCAAAACGCTTGAGGAGCCACCCGCGCATATCGTCTTTATTCTTGCTACAACAGAGGTACAAAAGCTTCCGTCCACCATTCTTTCAAGATGTCAGAGATTCGATTTCAGGCGGATTTCCGTTGACGCGATAGTTTCAAGACTGAAATTTGTCGCCGAAAATGAAAACGCTTTAATAGACGATGAAGCGGCGGCGCTTATAGCGCGGATAGCCGACGGCGGCATGAGAGACGCGCTATCCCTCTTTGACAGGTGCCTGAGCATTTCAGAAAACGTTACCGTCAGGGTCGTTACCGACGCCGCCGGAATTATGAGCAAGGACTATCTTTTCGCGCTTTCGGACGCATTTGTAAATAAGGACGCGTCAAAGGCGCTTTCTATAGTAGACGAGCTTCATAATTCCTCATGCGATACCGAAAGACTTTGCACCGAGCTTACAAATCATTTCAGAAGTCTTTTGATAATAAAATCGGTGAAAAATCCGGAAAATATACTCGTATGCACAAATGAGGAGCTTTCGGATTTAAAGATACTTTCCGAAAGATTTACCACGGAAGAAATTCTAAGTATTATGAACATACTCTCGTCCGCAATCGCTTCTATAAAGGTAACGCAAAACAGAAGAGTTGAGACGGAAATGGCAATGATAAAAATTTGCTCTCCCGAAGCATCTACCGACGTTTCGTCGCTTTTCTCAAGAATCGCGGAGCTTGAAGAAAAAGTAAAATATTTGGAAAAAAGCTCTGCCGCGCGAATAAAAACGCAAAACGAACACAGCTCGGACAGCGAGCAGATGCATCAAGAAAAAAGCGATAACGCCGTAAAACCGGATAGTCCTGCGAAGACGGTTAAAAATATAGATTTAAGCGGCATTGAGTTTGAGGACGACAGCGGCGAATATAAAAACGACTTTTTTGAAGAGCAGGTATTTGACGGAGAAAAGCGGTCTGAAGATTCCGAGCCGATTTTTGACGATGAACCCGCTTTCGACGCGCGGTCTGTCTTTAATGACACGGATTTCGGCTCCGAGCCTGTTTCCGATGAACTTCACGTATTTGACGGTGAACAAAAAATGGAAGATGTTCAGCCTGTTTTTGACGACGAACCTATCTTTGACGACGAGCCGGCGTTTGATAATGAGCAAAGCTCCGATGCCGAGCCGATATTTGATGAAAACGCGCCCTTTTCTGATAATGAACCTCCGATTTTCGATGAAGAACCCGTTTCGGAACATACAGTGTCGGACGCCGACGCCGCGAGACTTTGGACAAACTGCATAATCGACGCAGAAAAAAACTGTCCGCCGATAATCGGACATCTTTTGGGTACAAAAATCACCCTTACGGATAATACTCTTACTATTAAGGAATATAAAAACGTTTTGCCGATGATTTTTCCAATGGTAGAAAAAAATATTAAAGAGTCGGTAAAAAAAATATTCGGAAAAGAGTTAAGGGTACGATTGGGATAAAATAAAAGGAGAAATTATAAATGAAAGCAAGAATACCTAACGCCAATCAAGGCGGCAATATGATGCAGAAATTGCAGAAAATGCAGGAGGAAATGGCTAAAACGCAGTCCGCCGTTGAAGAATCCGAATTTTCGGCGTCCGCGGGCGGCGGAGCCGTCGAGGTTTCCGTATCGGGCAAGCATGAAATAAAATCAATAAAAATGAACCCCGAGGTCGTTGACCCCGAGGATATAGATATGCTCGAGGATCTTCTTCTCGCGGCTCTTAACGAAGCTATGAGAAAAGCCGATGAAAAAATGGATTCCGAAATGGGTAAGCTTACAGGCGGACTGAATATCCCCGGAATGGGCGGAATGTTCTGAGATGCAGTATAACGCCGTGCCGCTGCAAAGGCTTATCGAGCAGTTTGAAAAAATGCCCGGAATAGGCAGAAAGACAGCGCAGAGAATAGCTTTTTATATCTTAGGTCTGCCGAAAGATGAAGCGTCCGCGATATCGGACGCTATAAACGAGGCTTGCGAAAAAATACATAAGTGCGCGCTTTGCTGCAATCTTACGGAAGATGAATTGTGTCCAATATGCAAAAACGAAAAGCGCGACCATTCGGTTATATGCGTGGTGGAGGATTCACAAAGTCTTATTGCCATTGAAAAAACTAAGGAGTTCGGCGGCGTTTATCACGTTCTTCACGGAGCCGTCTCCCCTCTTGACGGAATAGGCCCGGAACAGTTAACCGTCAAGGAACTGCTCGCAAGAATAGGCGGCGGAGAAATTAAGGAGATTATAATAGCGACCGATTCGGATATTGAGGGCGAGGCGACGGCGATGTATCTCGCCAAGCTTATCAAGCCCTTTGATATAAAAATTTCCCGTATTGCTTTCGGATTACCTGTCGGTACGGATATACAGTACGCGGACGAGGTTACTCTTTCAAGAGCAATCGAAGGCAGAAGATCAATGTGAACGGAGGAAAACCAATGGATAAAAAATACGCAATTACATATGATATCGGCACAACGGGCGTAAAAACCTGTGTTTTTGAAATTTCCGATACGGTAAAGCTTCTCGGCGCGGATTCTCAGGGATATGAGCTTTATGTTTTTCCCGACGGAGGAGCCGAACAGGAGCCGGACGAATGGTGGAGCGCGATGTGTGAAACCACAAAAACAGCTTTGAAGAAATCGGGTATAAAAGCTAAAGATATAAGCGGAATATCTTTCTGTTCGCAGATGCAGGGCGTTGTTCTCGTTGACAGAAACGGCAGACACGTCCGCAGAGCAATGAGCTATATGGATCAGAGAGCAAGAGAAGAGCTGAAAAAAGGAATTGCATATGGTCCGCAGATTGCCGGCGCCAATATACCGAAGCTCCTGAAATCCTTGCAGATTACAGGCGCGGTAGCCGCCTCCGTAAAGGATCCTGTATGGAAATACAAATGGGTTGAGGCTCATGAGCCGGATAATTTCAAAAAAGTATATAAATGGCTCGACGTAAAAGAATATCTTATATGCCGCATGACGGGAGAATTTTGCATGACTCCCGATTCGGCTTTTGCTACCATGCTTTACGATATAAGAAAGGGCAAACAGTGCTGGAGCAAGGATATGACCGATATGCTCGGCGTAAAATTTGAGCATATGCCCGAAATAAAAGCCTGCACCGATAAAATCGGCGAGCTTACCGAAAAGGCGGCGGAGGAGCTTCATCTTGAGCCTGGTATTGCCGTTTTCGGCGGCGGCGGTGACGCTTCTCTTATAGGCGTAGGTGCGGGGTCGGTTGAAATGGGCGATACGCACGTTTATTCGGGGACATCGGGCTGGGTCTCAACAGTAGTCGATAAGAGCATTGTTGATGCAAGTGCTATGATAGCGGCCGTTATAGGCGCCGACCCGGGTAAGTATAATTATTTCGCGGAGCTTGAAACAGCGGGAAAATGCCTCGAATGGGCTAAAGACCATCTCTGCCTTGATGAAGTGGGAGTTTATCTTAAAAAAGAAAAAATCACAGATTCTTATGAGGCCGAATACACAAGCCTATACGATTATATGTCGGAGGTTATAGAAAAGGTGCCGGCGGGCGCGAACGGCGTTATTTTTACTCCCTGGCTCCACGGGAACAGGTGTCCCTTTGAAGACCCCAACGCAAGAGGAATGTTCTTTAATATAAGTCTTGAAACTGGTAAATCCGAGCTTTTAAGAGCTGTTATCGAGGGCGTTTGCTTTCATCTTCGCTGGTTCACCGAGGTTCAGGAGAAAAAAGTTAAAACTTCGCAGAAAATACGTTTTGTCGGCGGCGGCGCGCTTTCACCCGTTACCTGTCAGATACTTGCCGATATTACGGGAAAAACGGTCGAAACAGTTGACAGTCCTCAGAACGTAGGCGCTGTAGGAGCCGCTGTTATCGTAGCGTGCGGACTCGGAATGATTAAGGGCGTAAGCGAAGCAAAGAAGCTTATTCCCGTTGTAAAGACTTATTATCCCGACACATCTAAGAAAGCTCTTTACGATAAGCAGTTTGTGACGTTTAAAAATCTTTATAAATCCAATAAGAACAATTTTGCGGCGCTCAACGGCTGACTGCCACGAAAGGATTATTAAAATATGATAGAATTAAACACAGTTTTCAATACGCTGTATACCGAGCTGAAACCCGTTGCCGACAAGCTCGGATTTCAGCCCGTTATTCCCGATAATACGGCGAAAGGAGAAGTCCCCGTATTTACAAGAGACGATAAAACGTCATTTCTTGCTTACAAGGGTGAAAAAGGTTCTTTAAGAGTTCTTTTCAGCGACAACAAAATAAGGCTCCTTACGGGCGAAAAGGGAGCCGAAAGCGAGGACGACCGCGACTACACTCTGATAGCAAGCTATCTTTTGATACTTGACGAATACAGCATTAAGGACGTTAAATCTGTTGTCAACGAAATATCGGAGAATCTCGATGAGGCGTACAGTCCTAAGCAGGTGGCAAAAAGACAGCAGACCGTTAAGGCGCAGGCGACGGTATCGCGTTCGGACGTCAGAAGCGGCTCCGTGTTTTACGACTCGGCAACACTCGCTATCAGGCTTTCCGCAATGTATCCGTCAATTAAAGATGAATACAAAAAGCACATTGAAAAATATGATGAATTTTTATGCGAGGAGTTTTTTGTAAACGTTGTAAATCCGCTTGTATATGCGACAATAAAAGAAAACAATCCGCAGAAAATGAAAAAGCTTTTCGGTATTCTCAATGAGATTTACGAGGACGGCTCAAACGAGGTTCAGGACGTTATTATAGTTACCATGCTCGCTTCATACGATTATCAGGGCGATATGCACCAAAACGTTCTTAAATATGTCAGCGACACGATAATGGAACCTTTTATAAAGGTCAATAAGATTCTTAAATCGAGCAAAAGCGCGAGAATGAGACTTGAGAATCCGCCGAAATACAAACCGAAAAAGAACAAGCCTAAAATGAGTTCGACTTTGAATCAATAAGCAAATTTACGGTATTTTTTATGCAAAAATACCGTTTTTGTATATTTTTTATATATTTTCAACAAAATTTATAAATGTTATTGAAAAATTTTTCATTAAATACTATAATATAATTGTAAATATCAGGAAAGGGGCGTACAAAATGGAAAGATACATTATAACGATTGCCCGTACTTGCGGCAGCGGCGGCAGCTATGTGGGAGAAGAACTGAAAAAGAAGCTCGGAATAAAGCTTTACGAGCAGGATATTTTGCAGCTTGCTTCCGAGGACAGCGGAATAAGTCTTGACCTGTTTGCCCGTTCGGACGAGGAGCTTAAAAGTAATCCGCTTTTCCGTTTTTCAAAATATATTTATAAGGGCGAGCTTATACCGCCGTCGAGTAGTGAATTTACATCCGAAGAAAACCTGTTTAATTATCAGGCAAAGGTTTTAAAGGAGCTTGCCGAAAAGGAATCGTTCATAGTAATAGGAAGATGCGCCGATTTCGTTTTAGAAGGCAGGAAAAATCTTGTTAAGGTTTTTATTTACGCAGATAAAAACGACAGAATAAAAACAGAGGCGGAACGTCTTTGTATTTCGTTGAAGGACGCCGAAAACCGAATTGAAAAGGTCGATAAAAAACGAAATTCTCATTACGAATATTTTACCGGCAATAAACGCAGCAATATGGAAAATTATGACATTTGTCTTAATACGTCCGCTCTTTCCTACGATAAATGCGCCGATATTATTATAGCTTACCTTAAAGCAAAGAATATAATATAACATTTAAGACAAAATCTCACAATTAGCGGCGGACGCATTTGCCGAGCAAATGAAAGGCTTGGAGCAATATGCTTTATCATGGAACGTCCGTACAAGGTCTGAAAAGACTTGAACCAATGATTTCCGAACACGGAAAACCGTACGTATATTTTTCAAGCAATATTGTTGTCGCGGCATTCTACACGGTTCATCGTGTTAAACGGCCTTATAATTGGTTTCCTTACGGATTTAACGAAAACTCAACACCCGTTTATTATGAATATTACAAAAACGCATTTTCCGACGTTTATTCCGGAAAACGCGGCGTTATTTATTGCTGTGAAAATGTTCCGAATATTCAGAACCCTACAAATATCAACTGTGCGTATGTCTGCGAAAATGCAGTAAACATATCGGAAATAATCGAGATTGACGATATGTATAAATGGTTCATAGAAAAAGAAAACGGCGGCGAACTGATAATAAAACGGTATGAAACTTTATCGCAAAAGCAAAAGCAAAATTTTATTTCAATCGTTCAAGCCGAAATAGACGATAACAAATTAAGAGAAAAACCCGACTGCGATTACGCCGAATTTATTAAGAATAAATTCCCGTTTTTGATGTAAAAATTATCATTCGATTAGCAAAAATTCCGCTGTGCGTAAACACAGCGGAATTTAACGTGTCAAAAACTTGTTGCAAAGAGTATAAAAGTTTCGGTCAAGCCTTTACAAAGGCTTGCAGGGGTCACGGGGACAGCGTCACCGTGTCGCGCTCCGCAGAGCGCGAAATTTCCTTTTGCCTTAAAAAACGCAGGAGGGGGAGAAAAAACAGTCCTGTGTGACTGTTTTTTCGTGGGGAACCCACGTATGGGGTTCCCCATAGTTAATTTGTAATTATTTAATTACTGTTTTTATAAATATTTTTTTACCTTTTTTGATTACGACATATCCCTTATCGAAATCTGACAGAGCGACTGTCGCTATAGGCGAAGCGGGTTTTACGTCGTCAACGGTAACGCCCCCTTGCTCTATAAGCCGTCTCCCCTCTCCTTTCGATTTTGCTATTCCGGCTTTTACAAGAATTTCATTTACGGCTATAACTCCGTCCTTGAAATCGTCTTTTGAAAGCTCGAATGTCGGCATTGAATCAACGCTCGTCTGCGCGCCGAAAATTGATTTCGCGGTTTCCTGAGCTTTTTTCGCTTCATCTTCTCCGTGTACGAGCTTTGTAAGCTCATACGCGAGGATTTCTTTTGCTTTGTTAAGCTCGCTGCCTTCCCATCTGTCCATTTCGTCTATCTGTTCAAGCGGCAGGAACGTTAACATTCTTATGCATTTAAGCACGTCTTCGTCGCCTACGTTTCTCCAGTACTGATAAAATTCATAGGGAGAGGTTTTTTCGGGGTCGAGCCATACGGCGCCTTTAGCTGTCTTGCCCATCTTTTTGCCTTCTGAATTGAGAAGCAGCGTTATAGTCATAGCGTATGCGTCTTTTCCGAGTTTTTTCCTTATAAGCTCCGTTCCGCCGAGCATATTCGACCACTGGTCGTCGCCGCCGAACTGCATATTGCAGCCGTAATGTCTGTACAAGTGGTAAAAATCATAGCTCTGCATTATCATGTAGTTAAATTCAAGGAAAGAAAGCCCCTTTTCCATTCTCTGCTTATAGCACTCTGCGCGGAGCATATTGTTGACCGAGAAGCAAGCGCCGACTTCGCGCAAAAGCTCTATATAATTAAGGCCGAGAAGCCAATCGGCGTTATTGACCATTAGAGCCTTGCCCTCGCCGAACTCTATAAAGCGCTCCATCTGTTTTTTAAAGCAGTCACAGTTATGCTGTATGGTTTCTTTCGTCAAGACCTGCCGCATATCCGTTCTGCCCGACGGGTCGCCTATCATGCCTGTACCTCCGCCTATAAGAGCTATAGGGCGGTTGCCTGCCATCTGCAATCTTTTCATAAGGCAAAGAGCCATAAAGTGACCTACGTGCAGACTGTCCGCCGTGGGGTCAAAGCCGATATAGAAAACAGCTTTACCGTTATTTATAAGCTCTTTGATTTCATCCTCGTCTGTTACCTGCGCAATAAGTCCTCTTGCGACAAGCTCGTCATATAATGTCATATTTTTATATCCTCCGATTCTGTTTTGCGCGTTCAATGCTATTCGATTTAACTTTACTTATACATATTCATGATTTTTACCGCTTCCCGCGCATCGCTTTCAAAATCAGCGGTCTGCGCTTCTATCGAAATGCGTTCGCAGCCGGCATATTTAAGAGCGTCAAAAAATCCCTTATAATCGTATTCGTCCGGGTATTTCATATATATGCGTTTGAATGATTTGTCGTTAGGTATTGGATTTGATATATGAGCATGCCGGATCATTCCCCTGAGATTTTGTATGTCCGCGTATGTATCGTGAACCTTATGCATATGATACAAATCAGCGAGAGCCGCGACGTTCGGCATATTTATCGCCGACGCGAGCATTGCTCCTTCGCTGACGGTATTGATTATATTTGTTTCCTCCTTGCAAATCGGTTCAAGAACAAGCATCATATCGTATTGTGCCGCCAACGGGGCGGCGTAAAGCTTAACAAACTTTATTATATCGTTTACCGCGTAATTGTACGGGTAGTTTTCGGGTATCATTCTCGAAAAGCCCGAACCGAGAACTACGGTTTTTACTCCCAACTCGGCGGCTCTTTCGTAGCCGCGAACAAGATACGATTCAATGCAATCGTAATCAACGTCGTTTCCGACAATTTTGATTTCTCCCGGAATAAAGCTGTTCGATGCTTTACACGGCAGACCGTATTTTTTTAATTCCGATTTCAAATTATCGTACGCTTCGCTGTCGGATGACGCAAACACTCCGAAGCCAGCTTCAAAATAGTCAAAGCCACATTCTGCCGCCGATTTTATCCGTTCTATTCCGCCGCATACGCCTATTTTCATTTGATTTCTCCTCTTTTATTGATTTTCACTCTTTTATGAGCGTTCGCCTCGTCAAGCAACAGCTTTGCGGATTCGAGGTGTATTCTGTCGCCTTCGCTTCCTCCGATGATTCTTGCGATTTCCGCAATTCTTCCGCTTTCGTCAAGACTTGTCACGGAGGTATATGTCTTTTCGCCTTTGACCGCCTTTGATATGAGCATATGACGATCCGCGAATGCCGCTATCGACGGTAGGTGAGTTATGCAGATAACCTGTCTGTGCATTGAAACTTCGTTTAATTTCAGCGCGATTTTGCCTGCCGCGCGGCCGCTGACTCCCGAATCTATTTCATCAAAAATCAAAGTATCGGTGCCGTCCTTATCGGCAAGCACGCTCTTTATCGCAAGCATTATCCTTGACAATTCGCCGCCCGACGCTATTTTGGCAAGGGGCTTCGGCTCCTCTCCCCTGTTAGCGGATATAAGAAATTCTATATTGTCAATTCCCGTTTCCGAAAACGGTGTTTCGGTGATATTTACAAAAAATTTCGTTTCGGGCATATCGAGAAACGCAAGCTCATTTCTGATTTTTTCGGAAAAATGCTCCGACGCGGTTTTTCTCGATTCCGAAAGCTTTTTCGCGGCTTCATAAGTCAGTTTTTTGTACTTGTCATATTCCGTCCGCAATTTTTCAAGCAACTCGTCGGAATATGTTATATTATGCAATTCTTCTTCGGCTTTGTCAAGAAATAAAAGCATTTCTTCCTCTGTTTCGCCGTATTTTTTTGATAACCTGTAGATAACGTCGAGCCTTTCTTCTATATCCGAAAGCTCTCGTTCGTCAAAAACGGTATCCTCCATAAGATTATCTATTTCGGAAATACAGTCGTCGATTGTGTATGCGATATCATTTACGGATTCAGCCAAATCGGAGGCATCTGGCAGAAACTCAGCCGCCGCAGACAGCGCCCTCGCCGCGTCGAATAGCATTGACGCCGCCCCGCTGTAATCGTCTCCTCCCGCGATAGCGGCATACGCTTCGCTAAGAGAGGAAGCGAGCTTACGGGAATTGTTTATTATGTTTCTCCTTGATAAAAGTTCGTCCTTTTCTCCGATTCTGATATCGGCCTTTTTCAATTCGTCTATCTGGTATGAAAGCAGGTCGATTTGTCTTGCTTTCATTGTTTCATCTACGGTGATTTTTTTAATTTCGGATTTAATTTCAAGAAGTCTGTTATATTTCTCGGTATAATCGGAAAAAAGCGCGGAATTATCGGCAACCGCGTCTATAAACGTGTAGTGCTTTTCGGGCGACATAAGCTCCTGATTGTCTGCCTGACCGTGAATGTTTATAAGGCTTAAGCCTATTGTTTTGAGCATGGAAACCGTAACGCTCGCTCCGTTCACTTTACAGACGTTTCTGCCGTCCTTTGTCATTACGCGGCTTATAAGAAGCGTACCGTCATCTTCAATCGGAATTCCCGATTCTTCAAGAATACTTTCGGTTCTTTTGGAAATATCGGTAAAATAAGCGGAAACCGTCGCTCTGCTCTCTCCCGTTCTTATAAGCTCGCGTGAGGTCTTTTCGCCGAGAACGGCATTGATGGAATCTATAACTATTGATTTGCCCGCGCCTGTTTCACCCGTCAAGCAGTTGAAATTTTTTTCAAAATCAATCGACGCGCTTTCGATTATCGCTATATTTTCTATTTTTAAATTTGAAAGCAAAACACATCATTCCTTATGACTTTAAAAGCGCTTCAATTTCGCGTTTTGTATTGCCTGCCGCACGTTCGCTGCGGCAAAGCATAAATATTGTGTCGTCTCCGGCTATCGTTCCGAGAACGTCCGTAAGCGAGAGCGCGTCAAGCGCGGCGCAGGCCGCCGGAGCGGTTCCCGAATGACATTTCAGCATACATATATTTTGCGCGTAATCTACCAATGTAACCGATTCCGAAAAAATAGCGTAATATTTCATGTATTTTTCCTCGGCGCCTGCCGCCTGGAGATATTTATACTGACCGTTTGAGGCGGGCTGCTTTACAAGCCGCAGCTCCTTTATATCCCTTGAAACGGTAGCTTGGGTTACCTCTACTCCGCGCGAAAGAAGCTTTTCGAGCAGCTCCTCCTGCGTACTTATATTGTATTTTTCTATCAATTCAAGAATTAGATTGTGTCTGTCCTTTTTCATAACGTCTCCCCTTCCTTCACTATTTTATTTTCATTTTTTTATGGAGAATATCTAAAAAAGTATCGTCCTTAAGTCTTAAAAATTTAGCTTTCTTATCCGCTTTCCTTATTTCGGCGCTGTAGCCCTCGTTAAAATCAACAGAGTCGCGTCCGTCGCATGAAAGGAGTATTTTCGAGGTATTGCCCGGATTTTTTATTTTAAGAACGGAATTTGCGCTGAAAAGAACGGTTCTTTCAACAAGAGAATGGGGACAAATCGGGGATAAAATTATACCCTCCACTCTCGGATCTACAATGGGGCCTCCGGCCGCGAGATTATACGCCGTGGAGCCCGTGGGCGTAGCGATTATAAGACCGTCGGAAGTGTAGCTGTTTATAAATCTTGAATCACAGTAAAGCTCAAAGGAAGAAAGCTTTATGGCGGCTCCCCTTGCAAAAACAGCGTCGTTAATGCAGTAATCGGACATTACCGATTCATTTTCCTTATTAAAAACGTCAATCCTTACAACAAGACGTTCTTCGATGTAATAATCCTTCGTAAGCAGTTTATTGAGAAGCGTCATTTCATCTGTTTCAAGTCCCATAAGAAACGCAAGATTTCCCGCGTTTACACCCAAAACAGGTATTTCATTAAACAGAGCGAGCTTTGCGGCTCTTATCATTGTGCCGTCTCCGCCTATCGCTATGACCAAATCGGTCGAATCTGATATTTCATCTGTTTCATATACAAAATCGTATGAAATTCCGAATTTATCAAGAGCAATGCATAGTTTATCGGTAGTTTCTTTTGCCTGTTCTCTTGTGGGATTCGGCATAAGCGCAACTTTCATATCTACTCCTTAATCAAGCTCCGAATGAGAAGCTTCTACAATCGCTTTGATATCGGCGGAAACACTTTCTGTCCCGCCTTTTTTCAGGTATATCAGATATTCTATATTGCCCTCGGGACCCTTTATCGGTGAAAAATCAAGTCCGAGTACCGAAAATCCGATTTCCGAAGCGAAATTATAAATCTTTTCAATGACCTCGGCATGAACGGCCTTATCTCTTACAACGCCCTTTTTTCCGACCTTTTCGCGTCCGGCTTCAAACTGCGGCTTTATAAGGCATACGCACTCCGCGTTGTCGCTAAGCAGAGGGAAAGCCGCCGGAAGAACAAGACAAAGAGATATAAACGAAACGTCTACGGACGCGAAATCAATTTTATCGGGAACCTGCTCGGCGGTAATGTATCTTACGTTTGTTCTTTCAAGATTAACTACGCGCGGATCGCTTCTCAGCTTCCAAGCAAGCTGACCGTATCCGACGTCAACGCTGTAAACCTTTGACGCGCCGTTTTGAAGCATACAATCGGTAAAACCGCCCGTCGAGGCTCCTATATCCATGCATATTTTGTTTCGGAGCGAAACGGGAAACGTTTTAAGCGCCTTTTTAAGCTTATATCCGCCCCGGCTTACAAATTCGCTTGAGCCCCTCACTTCGATTTTATCTTCGGGATTTACCGTTACTCCGGCTTTTACTGTTTTTACATCGTTGACGTAAACCTGCCCCGCCATAATAAAGGCTTTTGCTTTTTCACGGCTTTCGCTAAGTCCCAACTCGAAAATCCTCGAATCGAGGCGTATCTTATCGCTCATCGCATATCGCCTCCGAAACAAATTCAGCCATTGAATTCTCATCGAATCCGAATTCCTTAATAAGTATTTCCGCGGTCGCGTGGTGAACAAATTTATCTTTTACGGCATTCAATATAAATTTACCTTTAAATTGAAGATTTGTCAACATCAAATTAAAAATTTCGCCTGTTCCGCCCGACATTTCCCCTTCTTCGTAAAAGACAACGTTTTTGCATTTTGAAGCCTCGGAAACGGCGGCGGGATTTATGGGCTTTATTTTATTGAGCTTTATTACCTTAACTGAAATATTTTTCTCTTTTAAAATTTTAACAGTCCTCGCGGCAAAAGCAAAAAGCCTGCCGTAGGTTACTATAGCGATATCGGCTCCCCTGTCTCCGTAAATGTCAAAATCCTCAGCGGACTGTTTAAAATCATCGGGAAGAAACGGTTCGCTTCCTTTAAAAATTCTTACCGCAGTTACCGAATTTTCATGATATATGGCTTTAAAAAGCGCGTTCTTCATTTCATTATAGGTCGCGGGAGAATAAATCGTGACGCCGGGAATCGTATTAAGGAACGGAACGTCGAGCAGACCGTGATGTGTTTCTCCGTCGCCGGTCACAAACCCTGCCCTGTCAATAACAAGAATTATTTTAAGTCTTTGAAGCGCGGCGTCATGGACTATCTGGTCGTAGCTTCTCTGCAAAAACGCCGAGTACACGGCAAAAACGGGAACCATGCCGCCTTTTGCAAGTCCGGAGCAAAATGTTACGGCGTGTTCCTCCGCTATGCCGACGTCGAAAAATCGCTCGGGAAACTGCTTTTCAAAGTTTTCAAGCCCCGTTCCCAAAGACATAGCCGCCGTGACGGCGCATATTCGCTTGTCATTTCCCGCGAATCGGCAGAGAGCGTCTCCAAATTCACTCGAAAAGCTCGCGCCGGAGGAATGGAACTCTCCCGTATCAATATCGAATTTGGATATACCGTGAAATACGCTCGGTTCAAGCTCCGCGAAATTGTAGCCCTTGCCCTTTGTTGTTTTGATATGGAGCAAAATAGGGAAATTCGCCGATTTCGCGCCCTCAAGGGCATCGATAAGCACATCTGTATTGTGGCCGTCAATGGGCCCCATATATCTGAAGCCCAAATCCTCAAACATGGTGCTTGATTTATAAAACAATCTTTTTATGCCGGTTTTAAGTCTGAATATACTGTTTGAGAGCTTAACGCCGATAAATGGGATTCTGTTTATGGCGCGTTCCGTTCTCGCTTTCATTCTGAAATATGACGGACGCGCTTTTATTACCGCAAGGTGCTTCGCAAGAGAGCCGACGTTTTTTGATATTGACATATCGTTATCGTTAAGGATAACAATAAGCCTCGACCTTTCGCGTCCGGCGTTATTTAATGCTTCATACACCATGCCGCCGGTAAAAGCGCCGTCGCCTATTACGGCTATTGCATAGTTTTTGCTGCCTTTGAGCTTATTTGCCTGAGCAATGCCGTAAGCCGCAGAAACGGAGGTACTGCTGTGACCGCTGAAAAATATATCGTGCTCGCTCTCGTCGGGACATGAAAAGCCCGAAAGCCCTCCGCACTGACGGAGAGTGGAAAATTTGTCGTATCTGCCCGTAAGCAGTTTATGGACGTATACCTGATGCCCGACGTCCCAAATTATTTTATCGTATGGAGAGTTAAAAACACGGTGCAGAGCTATTGTCAGCTCGACCACTCCGAGATTTGAGGCTAAATGCCCTCCCGTTTCGGAAACCGTATTTATAAGTACGCTTCTTATTTCCCTCGCAAGCTCGGGAAACTCGTTTTTCTTTAGCTTTTTTACGTCGGACGGCTTTTTTATATTTTCAAGAATGTGATTATCTTCCATAATGTTTTCCGAATATCTCCAAACGTTTCTATATCAGGATTCTCTTTTTAGAAGCTTTAACGCAAAGTTTTTTAAAAATGATGTATCGGCGTCAAGCTTATCGAGAGCGTCCAGCGCGGCGGCTGTGTATTCGTCCGCTTTTTTGCGCGCGTTTTCAAGCCCTAAAAGCGAAACATACGTAGATTTACCAGATACTATATCGCTGTTTGTCTCACCTTCGAGATAATCGAGAATATCGTCCACGATTTGAAAAGCCAGCCCAAGATTTTCCGCAAAATCAACCGCCGCAGGTATGCTTTCCATGCTGTCTGCCGCAATACAGCCGAGAACACACGCGGCTTTAATAAGAGCAGACGTTTTTAATTTATCCATAAGAAACAGCTCGTCCGCGTTAAACCTCTTATTTTCACCTTGTAAATCGACGATTTGTCCGCCAATCATTCCGTTTACTCCGGCATATTCCGAAAGCGCGGAAACCGCCTCTCTTACGCGTTTGCCGCACAGCTCTGAGCTCGCGGCGCAAGAAAAAGCGTGAGTAAGAAGAGCGTCTCCCGCAAGCAGAGCGTTCGCTTCACCGAATTTAATATGAGAAGACGGTTTGCCTCTGCGCATATCGTCGTTATCCATGCAGGGCAGATCGTCGTGTATAAGAGAATAAGTATGTATAAATTCGACCGCCGCCGCAAACGGCATCGCGTCTTGTGCGTTTCCTCCCAATATACGGCAAAATTCAAGCGTAAGAACAGGTCTTACACGCTTCCCTCCGCTCTCAAGCGAATATTTCATAGCCTGTTCTATTATATTGTACGCATCGTCCGTTTTTGGAACATATGACATTATATTTTTTTCGATAAATTCGGTGTGCCGCTTTAAAATATCGTTGTTTTCATTCATTTTAAATTTCCTCTTTTCCGTTTTCCGAAAGCTCCGAAATCCTTAATTTTGCGCCGTTTAACATCGCCGCGCAATAACCCGACAGCTTTACGGCCTCATCGTACAGCTTCACAGTATCGTCAAGCGACATATCGCCCTTTTCAAGCGCCGATACTTTCTCTTCCAGTTTTTTTATCGCCTGTTCATAAGTAAGACTTTCCATATTACTTCCCCGTTTTCTGAATTTTTTACGTGTTATTCATTTATTGATGTCAAGCTTATTTCCTTTACTTCGCATAATGCGCCGCCGTCAGAAAAATTAATGCTGACGAGGGAATTTATTTTTAAATCTTTTGCTTTTATTACTCTTTTGCCGTTTTCATATATCGGCACATATCCTTTCGCTATCATTTCGAGAGGATTCAATAGTCTTAATTTTTCGGTGAGAATATTAAAAATTTCTTCTTTTTTTTGGATTATATTATCTTTCGCGGCGTTAAGACGCGTATTTAAGCTTTCTAAGACCGTTATATTGTTTTCGAGCTTTTTTTTGGGCTCTAAAAGACTTAATCTGTATTTTAAATTAAGAAATTTTTCTTCATAGTTATTTATATAATTATCAACGGAATTATAAAGCCGAGATATAAGAGCGTCTGTAACCTGATAAAGCTCCTCGATATCGGGAACGGCGAGTTCAGCCGCAGCGGACGGAGTGGGAGCGCGTAAATCGGCGGCAAAATCGCACAAAGTGAAATCCGTTTCGTGACCGATTCCCGTAATAACAGGTACTTTTGAGGCGGCTACGGCTCTGATAAGATTTTCATCGTTATAGCCCCATAAATCTTCAACCGAGCCTCCGCCGCGGCAAAGAATAATAACGTCTATACCGTTTATTTTTTCAAGTTTTTTCAGCGCCGAAATATTTTTCTTCGCGCAGTTCACTCCTTGTACAGCTACGGGACACAATATCATTTCGGTAAGCGGAAAACGTCTTGAAAGTATGTTTATAACGTCCTGAACCGCAGCTCCCACGGGCGACGTTACCACCGCTATTTTTAAAGGAAACGCGGGAATTTCCCTTTTTCTGTTATCGTCAAAAAGCCCTTCGGACGCAAGCTTATTTTTAAGCTGTTCAAAAGCGAGCATAAGTGCGCCCGCGCCCTCCGGCTCCATTGAATCGGCATAAAGCTGATAAACTCCGTCGCGCTCAAATACCGATACTCTACCTGTCACATAAACTCTCATTCCGTTTTCAGGCCTGAATTTCAAAAATTGGGCGTTTCTCGCAAACATTACGGCTTTAACGCTTGAATCGGAATCCTTTAATGAAAAATAACAATGCCCTGTTTTATAATGATTTACAAAATTTGAAATTTCTCCGACAACGCAAATGCGCTTGAGCCTTGAATCGGACTCGAACATCATTTTTACATACATATTTAACTGCGATACAGTTAAAGCTGAATTTGAGACCATTTATAAATTCTCCTTAAGAAAGCCCAAATACGCGGTTCCTGCGGCGTTATCGGAAGAATATTCGGGCGGAGCGAAGAAGCCTCCGAACTCATCTTTGATTTTTTTGCGGATAATTAAGTTTGACATAACGCCGCCTGCGTATATAATCGGCAAATTCCCGTATTTTTTAAGGGCGTACGCCGTCATTTCCTTTATGGAGGCAAATATGTAGTCTATACAGTATTTGGCAATATTTTCCGGCGGTTCTCCCCTGTCCAGCAAATATCCGCATTTATTTTCGACGCCGGAAAAGCTGCAGGAGCCGTCCCTCATGAACGGTTTTATATTATACTCCTTTTCGCTTTTATTTGCAAGTCTGTCAAGCTCGGGACCCGCAGGAAATTTCAGTCCCAGCATAACGCCGACCCTGTCTACGGCTTGTCCCGCTTTTAAATCAAGCGAGGACGCGATTTCCGTTATATCAAAAATTTTTTCGCCGTCGGGCTTTACAAGAAGAACGTCTGTAGTGCCGCCCGAAACATGGAAAGCTATAAATTCTTTCTGCAAAAGAGAGGTTTGTCCCGTCGCCCGAACCGCCGCCGCGATATGTCCCGCTTGATGCGAAAACGGATAAAGACTTGCGCCGAAGGACGACGCAAGTACTTTGGCATAGCCTTTGCCTACGGAAAAACACGGCATATACGAGCCTAACGCATCTCGCGGAGCGTATGAATAGCTTACGCATTTTATTGACCGCGAATATTTTTCGCATAAATCCGAAAGCAGAGGCGGAAGATTGGCGGTATGATGAAAAACGGCGTCGGACTGTCTTAATCCTTTCTGACCATTTTTCACAGGCAGCAGCTTCTTCCGCGAGTCAAAAGCATCGTTTTTGCCGTCGTATACCGCGCAGGAGGAAGTGTAATTACTCGTATCAATACCCAGATAAAGATTATCTGATAAATTTTCAGAATTTAGCACAGCAACGTTTCTTTCCGACATATACTTGAGTTTCAGGCGTTGGACGCCATTTCTCTGCTTACCGAGGCGAGCAGACCGTTCACAAAGGAATAATCTTCCTCAGCCGCGTATTTTTTTGCAAGCTCTACTGCTTCGTTTATGGAAACGGAAACGGGAATATCAGGGAAATTCATCATCTCACAAACGGCAAGGCGCAGTATAGCCAAGGATACCTTGGATATTCTGCTTATTTTCCAGCCGCCTTTCAGATTCGCCGTTATGGTATCGTCAAGCATATCCATTCCCAAAAGCGTTTTTTCGGAGAGCGAACGAGCAAATTCGTCCGCTTCAAAAAGCTCCGCGTCCCTCGCCGCGTCAATAATTTCATCAAGCGAATAATCGGAATTGAATTCCTTTTCAAAAATTATTATAAACGCCTGCTCTCTTGCTTCTTTTCTCGTCATATTTTTTTAACCTCCGTATACGGCAATCTGCCTTCGGAGCTCCGAAGGCAAGGTGATTTTCGGTTTTATGCATTTATTATAGCATAAAATTAAAAATAAACAACTATTTTGCGCCGATTATTGTAATTTTTTCCGCTTCGATATCAGTATTATCCATTACAATCTCTTTGATTTGAAGAACGGTTCCACTATTCAAAGCGGTTTCCTTTACTATTATTTCAACGGAGTCGTCGGATATTACCGCAACACATTCACTGCCTGTTTTTGCTTTTACAAGATTTTCTATGTTGACCTGCGCGATTTTTCTCTCCGACATAGCGCTTATAGACGCAGATGCTGTCTGAACCGATTGCTCGTCAATATCGCTTGTGTCGATTATTTCTTTAAGAGTTGCCACGGCTTTATCATACGATTCGTCTCTTGAGAGCTTTGCGCCCGCGAAATATTCGTCGCTTACCTCGCTGCTGCCGACATATACCGCGTCACCGAGATTTTTTGAATTAACGTTGCTTGCGTCCTCATCGGACATTCCGGCGGAATCGGCCGCCTTGCTGTCCGGATTGGTATAATACCAATTGGCCATTACAGCCACTCCCAAAATCAGAACAAGAGCCGCAAGTACAGCGTGTTTTTTGTTTTTTAAAAATTTCATGTTTTTTCCCCTTTTCAAAAATCTATTTTTCAGGCTTTCCTGCCCACATAAACCCTGTCGGAGCCAATTCCGAAAAGGCTTGTTACAAGTTTTACGATTTCCGATTTTACTACAGAGCTTTCACCTCCCTCGCAAAGTACCGCAACCCCCAGAATTTCGGGACTTTTTACGCTTATCACAAGCCCGTTGTCGCCCTTGTCGGCAGATTCGTAGATAACTATTTCACTGTCTTTTGACGACGAATCGGAGTCGTTTTTCGTCTTGCTGTTTTCAGCGTATATATATTCTCCCGAGGAGCCGACCGTTACCATAACGTTAACCTTACCGGCTCCGCTCACATCGGAGATGATGGCTGTGAGCTTTTTTTCAAGAAAATCCTCGATATCTGAAGCGGTAAGCGTTTTTTCATTTTCCGCGCCGTTTACAGAGTTTATATCCGCGTTTTCCTTATGGGATACGGCGTTATTTCTTTCGGAAAATCCGCCCAAAACCAGCATAATTATCCCAATAAAACCTGCGGCGGCAATAATTAAAAGCTTTTTGTCCCCTTTTACTTTTTCAAAAATTTCTTTTGCTTTCATCACTGTATTTTGACCTCCGGCGTTTCTCCGGTAAGAGAAGCTACTTTTGATTTAATTATAATTATTTTTGATGAATCGCTTTTTGAAACGGTGATAACAGTATTTTTAAGCTCGGGATTTCCGTCCTTGTTTATTTCCATTTCGATTTCAACCGAAAATTCGTCATCGCATATTTCATCAAGCAATGATTCGATATTTTCCTTAGTCACCAGCTTTCCGTTTTCCAACAGGTATTCGTTAAGCCGCATAGTATATTCGTTCATATCTTCGGTTATATCCGACGAGACGTCTAATATCTCGGACATATCCGATAAATCATACTCGGAAAATGGTATTACGGCGACAGACAGCATAAACAGCGTCATTACAATATTTGCGGTCTTTTTGACGGTGCCGTTCGGTATCAGGAACGTGCCGAAAGCGCATATTACCGATACCGTGCAAAACGCGGCCGCCCAGTCTGCAAGAGAATCAATCATATATTTTCACGTCCTATTTGGAACTCATAAGTATTACCATTGCGGTAGAAATTATTAATACGAAAACGGAAAACAGCACGAGCGACAACAGCATTGAAAAAACGAATTTCAATGAGGATAAGACGTCGGAGGTTCGGCTCTGCGAAAACGCCTCCGCAACATAAGACGCCGCGGTAAGCGAAACAAGCCAAAGAAGCAACTCGCATATGACGGGCAGCGTTACCGCCGCGATGATTATTATTCCGAAAATTCCGTATGCGTTTTTCATAAGCGATGCGGCCGATATAACAGAAGCAAGTCCTTCGCTCAGCGCTCCCCCGACAACGGGAACGGACGAACCGAGAATAAATTTAAGTCCCTTTACGGACACTCTGTCGATTCCGGCGTTAAGTACGTCCTTTACCGCTATAATCCCCGTAAAAACAGTACCCGCGAGTCCCAAGACGATACCGAAGAGCTTTTTTATCATCGCAAGAACAGGGTTGATTTTCACCGAACCGTTGACCGCTCCGCATACGGATAACGCGGCAAAAATACACAAAACCGGAGTTAAAACGTCTGTGCAGACGGCAGATATTATTTCGGCCGAATAGACCGAAACAGCGTTGTAACTGAGAGCAAGCGCCGTATTTCCGGTAAAAGCCGTTACAGCCGCCATTACGGGAACCAATGCTTTTGTCAGTACGCTTACCGTGTGAAGAGCCGCCGCAGCGTCGGATATACAGGAAACAATTTTTGAAAAAATCAGAAGTGAAACAAACATCGAGCATATCGTTTCTGTAAAACCGCTGAATTCCGATGATTTTTGTATGTAGCTTTCGGTAAGAGCAACGAGAAGTATCAATCCGAAAACGGATAACAGAGCCGAAAAAGGAACTTTATACGCGCCTTGAAAAATACCAATCAGCGCCCTGAATGAGTCTTTAATCGAAATACTGCCGATTTTTTCGGGCGAGAAATCATCTAAACCAAGCGAATCCAATATCTCTTCGGTTGTTTCATCGTCTTCATCAAGTAAAGACATTAGCTTGTCAATATTTTCTTTGTAAAGAGAATCGCTTGACGCGTTTTCGGCGCCGGAATAAAGCGTAAAGGTAAAAAACATTACAAGCGTCAAAGCCGTTATTGACAAAATTTTTTTTGATTTTTCCCGCATTTTCATTTTTTTGATTTTCCCTGAATTTTTATCTCTTTGTATTTATAACGCCTGCCGCGAGCTCGATTATCGCTTTTGCGATAGGAATAGACATTGCGGCAATAAGAATTTTTCCGGCAAATTCAACCTTTGACGCCATCGCGGTTTCTCCGGAATCCCTGCAAACGTCTGCCGAAAACTGCGTTATAACGGCGATTCCGAGAGTTTTTAAAACTATTCTGAGGTAGTCCGAATCAATACCGCTCACTCCAGTATATTCGCTGAAAAAATCAATTATGTCACACAAATACGGGTACGCCATCCACAGAATGATAATTATTGCACCGGCTTCTGTCAGGACGGCATACTCCGGGCTGTATTTTTTTATAACGCCGTACAATACGGAGGAAATGACGGCTACTCCCACTATATTCATCATAAATCAAACACCGATTCTATATATGTAAACAAATCGCTCAGATACGGTATTAACATCATGAGTACGATAATGAGCCCCGCAAGAGTTGTTATCATCGTATATTCATCTCGCCCGGACCTTGAAAGGACCTGATTAAGTATAGCGACGATTATCCCTATAGCCGCTATTCTGAACAAAATATTAACTTCCATTTTTCCTCCGTTAAGCCTTATATAATGTCTGCTTACGGTTAAACCGTAAGCTCGGCAGGCATTATATAAACATCAGGACTGTTATAATACCTGCTGCGGCCGTTATGACTGCTGTCGTTTTTGATTTTTTTTCGCGCTTTTCCTCTGAAATCGTTTTAAATTCCGTAAAAGCTTCAATGGCTTCTTTACCGTATTCTTCTATTTTTTCTTTACTGCATGAACACATATCCGAACCGAATTTTATCAGCGTTTCTTTTTCGCTTCCGGTTAAGTTGAGTTTTGAATTCTTTACGGCTTTTTGCCATGCTTCCGGCGGCGTTATACCGTCTTTCGGCAAAATTAAAAATTCAGATATGTAGTCGGCGTTTTTAAAGTCGCCGCTTTCGGCAATTTCTTTTATTATGTCTGAAAATGATTTATTATAAAACGACGCTGTGTTTTTTACCCGTTTTATCAGCTTTATCGTTATAACCAGATTCTCATAATGATTGTTTTCAAATTTGATTATAAGGAATGCCGCTGTAAACGAGCTTGCCAGAACCATTATTATTGCGGCCGTATTCATAATTTATATCCTCCGTACTTATAATTTCGGATAATTCGCCGGGAGCCTCGGGATTTTTTAAAATCGCTATATATTTGAATCCTCCCGACTCAATAAGGCGGCGCGCAAGGGGCCGCGTGAATAATTCCCTTTTGTTTGACGCGTGAACGCTCAGAGCAAAGCTTACGCCTGAATTTATGCATTTTATAACCCTGTCCGCTTCGTCGTCCGTAGATATTTCATCGCAGATTATAACCTCGGGAGAAAGAACGCTCACCGCCTGCGAAATTCCGATATTTTTTGGATAACCTATCAAAACGTCGCAGTTAACTCCGATATCGGAGCCCATTTCTCCTCTTTCGTCTATAAGCACCGTTTTCATAAATCCGTATTTATAGAATGACGACAGTTTATAGGCAAGACTTTTCAGTACAGTCGTTTTTCCCGAACAAGGAGCGCCCGCAAGAAGAACGCTTGAAAAAACTCCGTCCTTGTATATTTTATCAAGAAGCGCGTCCGAGGAGTTCGGGAAATCTCTCGCTATTCTTAAATTTACGGAAGTTATATTACGTATTGTTACCGTAGTTTCGTTATCTGTTACGGCCGTGCCGCAAAATCCGGCTCTGTGTCCGTTCCCGAATGAAACAAAGCCGAGCGCAATATCACGCTGGTGCGAATATACCGAATATCCGCACACACCCGAAACGGTATCGCTTATTTCCCGGCTTGTCACAATAATTCCCGCGTCTTTGTTTATTGAGGACACTACGGAATTTTCACATACAAAAGCGCTTCCGTATTTACCGAAAAGCACGACGGGTCTGTCTTTTCTTATCCTTATTTCATATGTATCGTGCTTTACGCTGTCAGAAATATACTCAAGACGGCTTCTTATTCGCTCCGGCAGAACGCTTATAACCTCGTCAAAGCTTTTATCGTCCGTTTTTCTCACTTCCCTTATCGCTTTCCTTAAAATATTATGCGGTCTTGTCCCGTTATATAACCGAGTTTACAAAAACGTAGGAAAAATGAAGCGTTTAATATTGACAATAAAATCAGAAACAAGTATCATTATGTTTGAGGTGAAACTCATGGAGCAATATATAAATGAAATAATAAGGCCGAAAATACAGGGCGACGGCGGTGAAATCACGTTTTGTTCGCAGAAAGACGATACCGTCACGGTTATAATGCAGGGCGAGTGTTCAAAATGTCTTATTCTTGACAGATGCATAGCGTGGATCGAAAGCATGGCTCTAAAGGACTTAAATAAAAAAGTAAAAATAAACGCGGTTCGCAAAAAACCCTTTTTCTGGGATACCTGACAGGAGAATGATATGGCTCATATAGAAGTAGTTCGCCGCAGTATGCGGCCCGAAGAATATACGGATTTACGTTTCGGCTGGCTTAAAAGACATATTTATGACGACAAGACGGAAATCACAACGTTCAGAATAAGAGAAGCTAGACAAACTGCCGAAATGAGGTTTGAGTTTTATGACGAAAATCCCCGTCCTTTGAAAAAGGGCGATATGTATTTTACCCCCGACGGAACGGCGTTTATCGAGGCAGACGCCGTGATTCCCGAAAAATACAAGGGCAAAGAAGTAAGATTTGCTCTTAAAACGGCGGCGGAAATGATAGTAAAGGTCAACGGAAAATATGTCGGCGGAATAGACCCGAACAGAGAAAATATCGTCCTTACTCCATATATAGATTCCGACATTCTGCATTTTGAGATTGTCGCATACAATCGCTCTAAGCCGGACGATGAGCGCAATCCCGAATCGCTTTCGGTAAGAGGTTGCAGACAAATCTTTGAGGGAGGATATCTCGCGGTAATTAACGGCGCGGTACAGTCGCTCGTATACGATATGGAGCTTTTATTGAATATCGCCAAAAGCGACTGTTTCAATGAAGATTTCAGAAAGCTTATAAACACAGAGCTTGACAACGCTTTAAACCTTATAGATTTTGACGATATAAATATCGGTGACGTGAAAAGAGCGTCCGAATATATAGACGAGCATATTTTTCAGGATAAGCGTTACGGCGGAAGCGGAAGCGTAGCGCTGGTCGCTCATTCTCATCTTGATATAGCATACTATTGGAGAAGAATCCACGCCGTCCAAAAAAATCTGAGAACTGTCCTTATTCAAATGCGTCTGATGGACAGATATCCCGATTTTCGTTACGCGCATACTCAGGCTTACACGTATGAAACGGTTGAAAAGTATTATCCCGAGCTTTTTGATGAATTAAAAGAAAAAATCAAAAGCGGACAGTTTGAGCCCGTCGGCGCGATGTACGTCGAGCCCGACTGTAATGTTCCGTCCGCTGAAAGCCTTATAAGACAGTGTCTTTACGGTCAGACGTATTACAGGGAAAAATTCGGCATAACGGTCGATTCATGCTGGCTTCCCGATGTTTTCGGAAACAGTTGGATTTTGCCGCAGATACTGAAAAAATCGGGCGTAAAATATTTTGTATCAAATAAAATGTCAACGTGGAACGATACAAACAGATTTCCGCACAATAATTTTATATGGAAAGGCATAGACGGGACTGAAATTTATGCCTGTGTTCCTCCGACGCATTTTATAACATGGAATATGCCCGACCAGGTGCAAAAAAACTGGGACGCTTTTCAGGATAAAGAAACAGGAACGCAGACGCTTCAGATGTTTGGCTACGGCGACGGCGGCAGCGGAGTTACGGAAGAAATGATAGAGCTTATGCACCGTTTTGACAAAATATCGGTTATGCCCAAAACAAAGCACGTCACGGCGCATGAATTTCTTGAAAACAACTTTAATGAAAACAAAAAGCTTGCCGAATGGGACGGCGAGCTGTATCTTGAAATGCACCGAGGCACTTTCACGACGAAATCGGAAATCAAGAGATATAACAGAATGCTCGAGTATAAATTCAGAAACGCGGAAATCGTATCAGTATGCCGAATGATTAAAGGAGAAGCCGATTATCCCGCCGAAAAAATAAGGGATTTATATAAAAAACTTCTGATAAATCAATTTCATGATATTCTCCCGGGAAGCCATATCACTCCAGTTTACCGCGACGCTGTGAGTGATTACGCAGAAATAGACAGGGAGCTTGACAAAATAATTTGCGAAAACGGCAATAAATATTTTAATACTCTCGGTTTTAAGCGTTCCTCGGTAACGTTTATAGAAGATGAAAACGGAAAATGTTTAAGGCTTGGGAAAAAAGGATTTTTCACAGTACCTGAAATCGGCGCTTTCGGCTCAGCCTGCGTTACTGTTCCAAACGGAAAAAGCGATTGGATAAAAGTGGGAAAAACTACCGAAACACCGTACTATTCGATTGAATTTGCCGATGACGGAAGCATAATACAAATATATGATAAAGAGCTAAAAAGAAATTGGATTAAAGGTTATTTTAATAAACTTCACATATACTATGATTATCCGGGCACATATGACGCATGGGATATCCTGCCGAATTACGAAGAAAAGGAAGAAAAGCTTAATATTGACGAAAAACTGCATTTATCGTATTCGGACGGTGAAACGGCTGCATTTGAAACCGTTCTTTCAACAAAAAAAAGCAAGTGGAAAATGATAATAAGACTTTTCAGACGGTCGAGAGGAATCGAAGTTGAAAACAGGGTTGACTGGAATGAAAAGCACAGGCTTGCGAAGGTTGAGTTTTCGCCCGATATATTGACAAGAGAGCTTGTATGCGATACATCAGCCGGATTTATTAAACGTGAAATGACCAAAAACACTTCATGGCAGCAAGCGCGGTTCGAGGTATGTCATCATAAGTGGTTCGACTTATCAGAAACAGGCACGGGAGTATCGGTTATAAACAGCGGCAAATACGGCGTAGGCATAGGCGAAAACTCTGTTTCTCTTTCGCTTTTAAGAGCCACTATACGGCCCGATCCGACCTCCGACATGGGACATCATGAGTTCACATATATGATTTTTCCCCATAAAGACGACGCTGTTTCGGCGGGGATAAACAATATCGCTTTTGAATATAACGTCCCGCTTATAAAAGCGGATTGCGGACTTGATTATGATTTCGGAGAACTTTACCTTGAAGCGCTTAAACTTTCCGAGGACGGTCAGTATATTATAGCCAGACTTTCCGAGCAGAACGGCAGAAGAGGCGTGTTGTCGGGAATAGGCGAATTTACTGTAACGGATATGACGGAAGCTCCGCAGTATATAACAAATGAATACAAATATTCTCCGTTTGAAATAATTACAATTGCTTTTTGTCAAAAAAATAGAAAAAATGTATAAATACATAAAATTTTGTATTTTTCATTTGACAAATTATCCTATATATGATATAGTATATTTTAGTAAATAATACGGGGGTATTAAGAATGGATGAATTAACACAACTCATCAAAAAGAGAATCAAGTCTAAGTTTTCCAGCACAAGAAGATTTTCTGAAGAGCTTGGAATCCCTCAGACGACCATTGTCAGCGCTATTAAAAACGGCGTAAGCGGTACTGCGTTTACAACCGTATGCAAAATGTGCAAGGCGCTTGACATTAAGCTTGTAAACGGTATATATCCTGTTGTGGTAACGGATACGACAAAAAATCTTATCCAGAAAATGTCAAAGCTCGACGAAAAAGGCGTTCATACTGTTACTACCGTTCTTGAAATGGAATATATTCGCTGTAAAACAGAAGCTGAAGCTGTCGCCGTTGCCGAAAAGAATGCGAGACTTGAAGCCGCTAAGAATAATCCGATTATCAGTACCGATAAAATCCCGACCACGTCGGAGGTCGGAGATTTAGTGCGGGCGCTTAATGACGAAAGCGATATTTTCGATTGATTTATTGTTTATCATCTTTTTCACAGCTCTCACCGTAACTCACGGCGAGAGCTTTTTTTAGGCAATACTGATTAAATCGAACGTGCAGTTGTTCAGCCGTCAGGCGTGATTTATTTTAATTGTAAGTTTTACTTTAATTGTAAATTTTATTTTAACTGTTAAAAATTCGAAAAATTAATATTTACTTAATGTTAAAAATAATATATAATTAAACGGAAATAAATTTCATGAAAGGAATATAATTATGAAATTTTCAAAAAAAATTATTTCCGTACTTCTTACCGTTATAATGTTATTTTCGATATCGTCAACGGCTTTAACGTCATCAGCTGTTTACGGAGACGGAGATCCCGATGAGGTTATTTCTTCGCTTTCATTTGCCGCGATATCGGATATTCATTATTATCCGCAGTCATATACGGGAAATAACTGCGAAGCATGGCAGGAATTTAACACAATGGCAAGTAAAGAATTTCAAGAATCCGACGCTCTTACGAGAACCGGCCTTGATTCAATAGCCGTGAGAGCCGAAAAAAAGGGTATAAAGTATCTGCTCATTCCCGGTGACCTTACAAAGGACAGCGAATATCAGGCTCATGTGGAGCTTGCCGCCATTCTTGAGCAGTTTGAAAAGGATACCGGTATACAAGTTATAGTTATAAACGGCAATCATGATATAAATAATAACAACGCTTGTACTTTTGAAAACGGTTACAAAGAGCAGGCAAGATGTATAACGCAGAAAGAATTCAGAGAGGTTTATAAAAATCTCGGATACGACCTTGCAATCGCCGAGTATGAGCCTCCCGAGGGTGAAACCGCCTGCGGTCTTTCATACGCTGTCGATCTTGACGGAAATTACAGACTTATTGTAGTGGATTCAAACAAATACGACGCATACGAGCCTCAAAAACCGAAAACAGACGGCGCTGTTACGGCCGACGCGATGGAGTGGGTAAAGAAAATCGCCGCAGACGCCAAAGCTCAGGGAAAAACTCCTTTAGTAATGATGCATCACAGCATTGCTCCTCATATGAAAATAGAGCCGTCGGTAACGTTTGCATTCTGCGTTGACGATTATATGGACGTTGCCGAGCAGTATGCCGATGCGGGAATCCATTTCGCTTTTACGGGACATCTTCATACTAACGATATTTCAAGCGTTACGTCCGACAGCGGCAATACTGTTTATGACTGCGAGGTAGGCTCTCTTACAGGCTTTCCCAACAATATCAGAGAAATGACCGTAACAACCTACGGCGACGGCGAAAGCGATATGTCATACGGTATGTTTGACGTTGATTACGCTCATGAAGTTACGGTCAACGGCGTAAAATATGAAAAACCGTTCAGCAAAACATCATTCGCGATAAATTACGGCGGAAGATTTTCCGAGGACGGCAATGCCGACGTTGTACAATTTTTTATGGGAATAATCAAATCTTATCTGCTTCCGTATGTCGGTCAAATTAACGCTGCGGGCGGTATAGACGCGTTCCTTAAAGAAAAAAATATAGACCTCGGTGAAATTATCGGCGGATTTCTCACGCCTTATATCGGAGACGGTATAAAGGTAATGGGTATTAATCTTTTTTCCTCCGATAATATTATGTGGTTCATAGATGACCTTTTAGGCCAGATAGAAGAGCTTTACCTTACGGACCAAACGAAGCTTACGGATTTTCTCGAGGGGATTCTTGTAAAGCTTGCCTCGTTCAAGGTATCGGACGTTCCCTGCACAAAATTCATTGATGATTATCATTTCGGCGACGCTTCAAAGCCCGGAACACTCGGAGACCTTGTCCTCAGCGCGATGTATTATTGGTTTACCGGCAATGAGAATATAAGCGACGACGCGTTTATTGCGGATACCTTAAATAATTTCGAGAACGGAGACCTTACGCAGAAGCTGTTCGATTTCCTTATTAATGTGATATTCAATGATATTCTTGATGACGCTCTGCTTTCAAAAATAGACGTAAGAATTGATAAATTATTTAATTCCAATTCGGGCATAGGCAAAATGCTCGGGTGCGGCGCGGATTTCTTTGTTAATAAATTTTTAAGAAACGATACGTCATATAAGAATCTCGTCGATACTGTTTTTGAGTTCGGCATACTTCCCTATTCAAGTCTTTATGACGTTCTCGATAAGCTTCTTATAGATGAGTATATCACCGACAGCCAGATTGAATCTGTCGGAGCGGAGATTGCGTATTGTATCGGTGATTTCGTAACTGATGTAAATCCGAAAAATCTCGGAGATAACAACGTAATTTATTCGTCTGACAAGGTTAACCCCGAGGTGTCAGCCGAAAATTACAGGCTGCCGACAATGATTTCCGTAACTCTCGGCGCTGACAGCACAAGCGCAAACATAAATTGGTTCTCAAAGAGCACAGTATACGGCGAAGATATTGAAATATATAAAGCCGATGATTTTACCGCGTTCAAAGGAGTACCTACCGAAAACACGGATTTCACTTTAACGGCTTCAACCGAAACAGTTACCCGTATGTATCCCGGAATAGATATAGGAGTTATCGGTTTTTTCAATTATGAATTTAAACTTAACCGTCATACTATAGCTCTTTCGGGACTTGAAAAGGGCGCCAAGTATTATTACCGAGTCGGCGATGCCGAAAAAGGCTGGTGGAGCAATACGGGTACGATTGAAACGCCCGACGGCTCGGACAGCGTAACGTTTTTCCATATGTCCGATCCCCAGTCACAGAATAAGGCGCAGTATGAACGTTCATGGGCAAACGTGGTGAAAACGGCCTTTAAGCTCTACCCCGATGCAAAATTTATTATGAACACCGGCGACCTTGTAGATCACGGCAGCAACTCATGGCAGTGGCAATGGATGTTCGATACAGCCTCCGACAATCTTATGAACACCTATCTTATGCCGGCTACAGGAAATCATGAGGAAAAATACGATTATTCAACAGTTAATAATTTTGCGCTTTCCAATCTTCCCGAACAGGATACGGCGTCGGGCGTTTACTATTCATATGATTACAACAATCTTCATATAGCCGTTCTCAACACCAACGACCTCGATGAAAACGGCGCGCTTTCCGAAACTCAAATCGAATGGCTTAAAAATGATATGAAGTCGAGCGGCGCTCAATGGAAAATAGTTGCTATGCACAAAGCGATATATTCAAACGGTTCGCATTATGATGACGACGATGTATGCGCAATAAGGGAACAGCTTACTGTTCTTATGCCCGAGCTTGATATTGACCTCGTATTGCAGGGGCATGACCACGTTTACATGAGAACTTACCCGATAGATAATAATCAGGTTACGGATTCAAGCCGCGTTTATCTTAATCACAACGGCAAAAAATACAAAACCGACGTTCAGCCGACAGGTACGACGTATGTTATAAGCGGAACGTCTGGAGTTAAAACGTATCTCCAGAAGGACGCTTCACTTACGGACGAATACTTCCCGAGGGCTGAAATCATAGAGCTTGCCGATGAATCTATGTTCTCTGCGATACAGATTGAAGGCGGCGTGCTTTATTTCGACGCATATAAGGTAAAAGACGGCAAGGCGAAAAACGTTGATTCTTTCGCGATTCAAAAAGATACCTCGCAGGGCGATTATGCGGGCGACTGCGACGACGTTTCGGCCGATAAACAGAACAGCAAGAACCTGTCGCTTTTTGAGCTGCTTAACAAAATCGCGCAGTTTATAACTAAAATTCTGAATCTCCTTGCCAAAATAGCGACTATGTATTTTGCATAAACTAAATATGTAAACTAAATACGTCTATATAATTTGCATAAAAATTAATTTTCGGAACCGAAAAAGTTTAATTGCTTTTTCGGTTCCGTTTTATTGACAAACAGAATTTCTTTATATATAATGTATCATGTGATACAAAATTCGAGGTGTTTTGTATGAAACAGAAAGTTTTCGAAGCATTATACAAATGCAGGCTTTTCAATAACGCCGACGAAAGTACAGTACAGGAAATTGCCGATAATTATGCGTCTCTTTCGGTCTGCGAAAAGAACAGCGTTATTTTTTCCGAGACAAAATACACACGCGCGCTTGTAATAATTGTCAAGGGAAAGGTCTCCGTCACAAAAAAAGTCGGAAACGGAAAAATACTTATGAGTATTCTCGGTGAAGGCGATATTTTCGGAATGGCGACAATGTTTTACGAAGAAGAAAACTTTTTGACCGAAATAACCGCCCTTGAAAAAGTCACGATGCTTACTGTACCAAAAGACAGCCTTGTTAAATTATTTTCATTGTATCCCATAATAACCGAAAACTATATTAAAATTTTATCGGAAAGAATACATTTTCTTAATAAAAAAATAAGTACGTACACAAAATCCGAAACCATACAAAAAACAGCGTCCTTGATTTTACAGAATTGCGACAGCGAAAAGAAAATATCTGTGCTTCCCTACAGTATCACAAACGCGGCGGACGCGCTCAACATAGGACGCGCTTCCGTTTACAGAGCGTTTGAAAGCTTGGAAAACAGCGGTTATATAAAACGGAACGGAAGAAAAATAGAAATTCTTGATTCCGCCGCGCTTGAAAATATGTAAAAAAGCATAATTTATGCTTTAAATATCAATACTTAGGAAAACGGAGATTACCGGCATTTCCTAAAAACAGGAGTGACTTCAAATGAAAACAAAAAAAATTTTTGCGGTTCTTATGACTCTCGCGCTTATTCTCACCGTTTTTGCTTCATGCACAAACGTGCAAACGCCCGATGAACCGTCGAGCGAAGCAGCTTCAGACAGCGTTCAGTCCGAACCCGAAAGCAAAGCCGATACCAAAGTAATAAACGTATCTCTTTTAAAAGGTCCGACAGGTATGGGCGGAGCCTATATGTGGACTAAATCGGATAACGGGGAAACAGATAACAAATATAATATAACGCTTGATACCGACGCTACTACGGTAGGTCCCAAGCTTATGACTGGCGAATACGATATTGCCGCGATTCCCACAAATCTCGCCGCTTCGCTTTACGCGAAATCGCAGGGTAAAGTTAAGGTTATCGCGGTTAATACTCTCGGCGTACTCTATCTTGTAACAAAGAATAACGCAGTATCATCTTTATCGGATCTTAAAGGAAAAACGATACTTGCGTCAGGCAAAGGAACGGTCGCGGAGTACGTTCTGAATTATATTCTTGAATCGAGCGGATATTCAATAGGAACCGACGTTACGGTTGAATTTACTTCGGAACATTCCGAAACGGTAACAAAAGCGCTTGCAGGCGGTTACGACGTCCTTCTTCTTCCTGAACCGTTTGTTTCGCAGATTATCGCTAAAGATTCGTCATTTTCCATTGCGGTCAATCTTACGGAAGTTTGGGAAGCATGGAAAAGCACAAACGGCAGTACGCTCACTATGGGCTGTCTTGCGGTAAACAGCAATTTCTATGAAAATAACAAAGAAGCCGTGGCTTCATTCCTCAAGGATTACGCGGAGTCGGCCGAATACGTAAACAAAAATGTCGAAGAAGCGGCAAAGCTTGTTGAGGCTCATGACATTATGCCTGCCGCCGTTGCGAAATCGGCAATACCCAACTCAAATATAGTATGCTATACCGGTGAAAAAATGAAAACTGAGCTTAACGGCTTTTATGAAGTTCTCTTTGAGCAGAATCCTCAAATAATCGGCGGAAGTATGCCCGACGACGATTTCTACATCAATGCGGAAGGTTAAAAAAGCTTTAAGGCATTTAATTATTGCGGTTATATGGCTCGGTATATGGCAGATTTTATCTGCCGTTGCCGGGCTTTCGGTGCTTTTGCCCTCGCCTGCCGAAACGCTCACGGAGTTTTTTAAAATCGCGGCAACGCCTGAATTTTGGCTGTCGGCATTATATTCTGTAATAAGAATAACAGCCGGATTTTTTCTCGGAGTAATTTTAGGCTCGATAACCGCCGTCGCGTCCGCTTTTTCAAAAACGGTAAACGAGTTCTTAACTCCTATAATTCAAATAATAAAAGCTACGCCGGTTGCTTCGTTCATAATTCTCGCGATAGTTTGGATAAAAACGAACAACGTACCTTCTTTTATATCAATGCTTATGGTTTATCCCATAGTCTGGACAAATGTAAAAACAGGAATAAATGAAACCGATAAAAATTTGCTTGAAATGTCCGATGCGTTCACTGTACCTAAAAGCAAAAAATTCATGAAAATTTATGTTCCAAGCGTAAAGCCGTATTTTATATCCGCCGTAACAACATCAATGGGACTTGCATGGAAAGCGGGAATAGCGGCGGAGGTTATATGCAATCCGAAGCTGTCTATAGGAGGAGAAATCTATTCCTCGAAAATTTATCTTGAAACCCCAAAGCTTTTCGCGTGGACCGCGGTAGTGATACTTATGAGTATCTCTCTTGAAAGAATAATGCTGTTTATTATGAAAAGAGGGAAAAAAAATGATTGAGCTTACAAATATAACTGCGGCTGCGGGAGGAAAAGAAATCCTAAAGGATTTGAACGCCGTATTTGAGGATAACATAACTTATTGCATTATGGGTCCATCGGGTATCGGAAAAACAACGCTTTTAAAAGTCATTTCGGGAATTTTAAAACCCGATAAAGGTGAAATAAAAGGATTAGACGGCAAAAAAAAATCGTTTGTTTTTCAGGAAAACAGACTAATTGAATGGCTTAATGTTTTTGATAATATAAAATACGTCACAGACAATGAGCAATCAATAGAATCGGCATTAAAAGACACGGGATTGTGGGAGGACAGAAAAAAACTGCCGCCTGAGCTTAGCGGCGGCATGGCAAGACGCGCGGCGATAGCAAGAGCAGCGGCTTTTGGCGGCGATATATTTTTTATAGATGAGCCTCTTTATGGGCTAGATATAAAAACAGGCGAAGACATACTTTCATTTATTAAGAAAACCGTAAAAGGAAAAACGTCATTCATTATAACTCACAGTCCCGAAGAAGCATTTTTTCTTGCCGATAAAATTATATTTTTAAATAAATCACCTGTTTCCTTTTTGGATTCTAAAGACATATCGTATTTCGTGTCGGAAAATCATATAAAAGATTACCTTTTGCAAAATTTTGTATTGTAAAAGCAAATAAAATGTTGTACTATTAGTCAGAGGTGTATTAACTATGTATTCTCCGAAAGAAATTGCCGAAAATTATTTGAATACCGCGAAAAGCAAAGCGAATCTCCCGTTCTTAAAAGCTCTCCTTCTCGCTGTTCTTGCGGGAATGTTTATAGCTTTTGCAGGAGTTGCTTCCTCGGCGGCTTCCGCGACCGTTGATAATCCGTCGCTCGCAAAGCTGATTTCCGCCTGCGTATTTCCCGCGGGACTTTCTATGGTAGTAATAGCCGGTTCGGAGCTTTTTACCGGAAATAATTTACTTATAATCGGCGTGCTTCAAAAAGAAATTAAACTGCGCCAAATGTTTAAAAACCTTGTTGTCGTTTACATAGGAAATTATATCGGAAGCGCGTTGGTAGCTTTGCTTGCGTTTTTCGGCGGAACATTTTCTTCTTTTTCAAATAAACTCGCGGTAAGCGCTATAAAAACGGCGGCGGCAAAATCCTCGCTTGATTTTTCAAAGGCGCTTGTACTCGGCATTGCCTGCAATATTCTTGTTTGCATCGCCGTATGGATGTCGTTTGCGGCAAAATCGGCGGGAGGAAAAATTGCCTGTGTATTTTTTCCTATCGCTTCGTTTGTTATAAGCGGATTTGAACATTCCGTAGCAAATATGTATTATCTTACGGCAGGACTTCTCGCGAAATCAAGCCCCGAGTACCTTGCCGCAGCGGCTAATGCGGGAGTAAAAACCGACGCGCTGACTGCGTTTAATGCATTTATAGGGAACCTTCTTCCCGTAACCATAGGAAATATGATTGGCGGAATGGTCTTTGTCGGAGTTTTTTACTGGCTCATATACTTAAGGAAACACTGAATAAATTACGTCCTACAGTCGGCAACAAAATTTAAAAAACGGGCTGTATCAATTTGCCGTTCATGGCTTTTGGTACAGTCCGATTCTTAATATTGCGCCGAATCAATCAATTTCAACTTGTATTTTCATGTCCTTGCGATTTGCGGTTGCGCGCATAACTGTTCTGATAGCTTTGGCAATTCTGCCTTGCTTGCCGATAACGCGTCCCATATCATCAGCCGCGACATGAAGATGAAATACTGTGATTCCTTCATCGTTTACAGGGTCTGTGGTAACGTTAACTGCCGAAGGCTCGTCAACAAGACCTTGAGCGATTGAAACGAGTAATTCTTCCATTTTATTTTCCTCCCTGAATTATTAAGTTAGCAATCGAATTATTCTATTCGATAACACCCTGTTTTTTAAGAAGAGATCTTACGGTATCGGTAGGCTGAGCGCCGTTGCCAATCCATTTTTTAGCCGCTTCCGCGTCAATTTTAACTGTTGCGGGGTCGGTCGTAGGATTGTAATAACCAATCTCCTCAATAAATCTGCCGTCGCGCGGATATCTGGAATCTGCAACAACTACACGGTAGAAAGGAGCCTTTTTTGCACCCATGCGACGAAGTCTGATTTTTACTGCCATTTGAATTTACCTCCAAAAAAATATGCATAAATTATATGTTTAAACACAGATCGTTTGTGTTTTTACCTTATTTACATGGGCATACCGGGGAATCCTCCGCCGCCCATCATGCTTTGCATTCTCTTCATTTTCTTTTTGCTGCCCTTTCCCGTCATCTGCTTAAACATTCTCTGCATTTGACGGTACTGCGCAAGCAGTTTATTGACGTCTTCGACCTGCATACCGCAGCCCGCTGCAATCCTTCTTTTTCTTGAGGGATTGATAATATCGGGATTTTCACGCTCCTTGGGAGTCATTGAATATATAATTGAAGCGGTTTTGTCAAGCTGACGGTCATCAATATCGGCATCTTTGATTTTTTTGCCGATTCCGGGAATCATTGACAAAATATCCTTCATTGAACCCATTTTCTTAACTTCCGTCAACTGTGATAAAAGGTCGTTAAGGTCAAATTTATTTCTGCGCAGCTTTTCTTCAAGCTCTAAAGCCTTTTTTTCGTCAAGCGTCTGTTCGGCCTTTTCAATAAGGGAAAGAACGTCGCCCATTCCGAGAATTCTCGAAGCCATTCTTTCGGGATGGAAAACATCGAGATCATCAAGCTTTTCACCTACGCCGACAAATTTTATCGGCTTACCCGTTATTGCTCTTGCGGAAAGCGCGGCTCCGCCTCTTGTGTCGCCGTCAAGCTTTGTCAAAACAAGACCGTCGATTCCCAACGCATCGTTAAAAGTCGACGCTACGTTTACGGCGTCCTGACCTGTCATAGAATCAACAACAAGAAGAATTTCGTGCGGCTTTACCTCCGCTTTTATGTTTTTTAGCTCCTGCATAAGCTGTTCGTCTATATGCAGACGGCCGGCTGTATCAAGAAATACATAATCGTACCCCTTATCCTTGGCAAGCTTTACAGCTTCCTTAGCTATAATTACGGGGTCGGTATTTCCCATTTCAAAAACAGGAACTTCCGCCTGTTCGCCTACCACCTGAAGCTGTTTTATAGCCGCCGGTCTGTAAACGTCGCACGCAACAAGAAGCGGTCTGTGACCTTGCTTTTTCAGCATTTTTGTTATTTTTGCGCTGTGAGTTGTTTTACCCGAGCCTTGCAGACCGCACATCATAACTATTGTGGGAGGATGCGCCGCGTTTGAGAGCTTAGCCTGAGTCCCGCCCATAAGAGCGGTAAGCTCTTCGTTTACTATTTTTATAACCATTTGAGCCGGAGTAAGGCTTTCCATAACCTTAGCTCCGATAGCTTTATTGGTAACCGAAGCGGTAAAATCCTTTGCGACTTTATAGCTTACGTCAGCTTCAAGCAGAGCGAGACGAACCTCACGCATAGCCTCTTTTACGTCGCTTTCTGTAAGACTTCCCTTGCTTCTCAGCTTTTTAAACGCTGCTTCAAGTCTGTCTGAAAGACCTTCAAATGCCATCTGAATACTCCTGATTGTTTTCTAAAATTTCATTTTATTTCTGTTAAGGCAATACCGCATAATTATTGTCGTGCAGATGTGCCATGAGATTTTTCGTCAGATTGACAAAAGTGACACAGGAATACTGACGTATTTCAAGGAGCTTTTGACAAAAATGACGGAAAATATCGGTACAGATGCGCGGCAAAGGCGGCAGCCGTTAATTGTGCGGTATGGCCTTATATATATTTTTATGTATTTCACAAATAATTAAAGCTCCGGATCCGCAAGCTCGGCGCAGAGAGATTGAATTTCAACAGTCAAATCGTTAATTTGTCTTGAAAGACCGCATTTAAGATTTTCCTCGTTTATCAAAGCGGCTTTCTCGCTGATTTTGGCAAGCCCCTTGTTCATTGCTTCAAAACGCGCGGCAAAACCGAGTTTTTCTTCCATTTCGGTAAGCTGGCTTTCGGCGCGCTTAATCGCGTCCCTTACGCCCTGCCTTGTGATACCTATGTTCTCGGCAATTTCGGCAAGCGATAAATCGTCGTTATAATAGAAATCAATAAATTCCCGCTGTTTTGAAGTAAGCATATCGCCGTAAAAATCAAGCAGCATAATCATATCAAGATTTTTCGCCATTAAAATTCACCTTCCAAACTGTAAAGATTATTCACTTTACAGACAGATATTATACTAAAATATACCATAAAAGTCAATAGGTAAATTTAAATTATTTAAGATTTTTAAATTACACTTGACAAGTGAATATTATTTACAGTTTAGGAACTGCACAAACCGATATGTGCCATTACGAATTGCATAGCAGCGCGGCTATTTAATGACGGCTATCGTAACGCCGTTTTCACCCTCTCCAAATGTTCCGAGACGGTATGATTTTACCTGCGGATGCTTTTTAAGATGCTGCTGAACGGCGGCTCTCAGTACTCCCGTACCTTTTCCGTGAATAATTGTAACTTCGGAAAGCCCTGCCATGACCATATTGTCGATAAACAAATCAAGCGCAAGTATAGCTTCTTCAACCGTCATTCCGCGCAAATCGCAACGTGTATCTGAAGCTGCCGTCATGCGGCTCTCTGTGCTTCGTCTTACGACCGCGTCCTTTTTTACGGTTTTACAATTTTCAATAAGGCGCAAGTCGGAAGCCTTTACACGCAGTTTTATACTGCCAATTTGAACCTCGGTATTTCCGTTCTTGTCCGGAACGGAAAGTAAAACGCCTTCACTGTTCATTCCCGATACCTTTACAGTATCTCCGGCCTGTAAAGGTCTTGACAATTCATAATCCGAATCATATGAGCCGAAAACAGGGTCGGCGGCTGAATCGACCGTACCCAGACCTTTTCTGAGCTTTGAACGCATTTCAGTAAGTCTGTCTTGATTTATTCCTTTGTTTTTCAGCTCCTTCTTCATTTTTTCTATTTCAAGCATCAGAGCGTTCGCTTCGCGTTTGGAATTTTCAACAAGACGCATAGCCTCCCCTTTTGCTTTTTCAAGCTCTTTGAGACGGATTTTGTCAATATCGGCAAGTTTTTCCTCCGCGCGTTTTTTCAATTCTTCGTTTTCACGCCTTAACGCTTCTGCTTCGTCCTTTTCATGCTCCATCTCAATTCTTCTTTGCTCGAGGGTGTCTACAACGTCCTCAAACCTGACGTTTTCGGAGGAAACGAGTTCTTTGGCTCTCGCGATAACCTGAGAATCCATTCCGAGCCTTTCCGAAATTGCAAAAGCGTTTGACCTGCCGGGAATACCTATAAGCAATCTGTAAGTAGGCTTGAGCGTCGCGACGTCAAATTCACAGCTTCCGTTTTCAACTCTCGGAGTGTCCAGAGCATAGGCTTTAAGCTCGGCATAATGAGTTGTAGCGGCAATTTTTGCTCCTTGAAAACGCAGTCTTTCAAGTATAGCCATAGCAAGAGCCGCGCCCTCTATAGGGTCGGTACCGGCGCCAAGCTCGTCTATAAGAATAAGGCTGCTTTCGTCCGCGTTTTTGATTATATTTACAATATTTACCATGTGAGATGAAAAAGTAGACAGAGACTGCTCTATGCTTTGTTCATCTCCGATATCGGCAAAAATATTTTTATATACGCACACCTTGCTTCCGTCAGATACGGGAATCATAAGACCACACATCGCCATAAGCGTTAAAAGACCGAGTGTTTTAATGGAAACGGTTTTCCCGCCGGTATTGGGTCCCGTTATAACGAGTGTGTCAAATTCTCCTCCGAGAGTTATATCTACCGGAACGACTTTTTTTGTATCGAGCAAGGGGTGCCTTGCTCTTTTCAGCTCCGTTATTCCCTCATTGTTGAGAACCGGGACGGACGCTTTCATTTTATACGCAAGCTGAGCTTTTGCAAAAATCAAATCAAGCTCTGTCACCGCTTCATAGCTGTACTTTATTTCATCGGCGTACGTCCCTGTTTGGGCTGAAAGCTCTGTTAAAATCCTTTCAATTTCGTCATGCTCTTTGCCCTGAAGCACTCTTATTTCGTTATTTGCCTCAACCACGGACATCGGCTCTATAAATACCGTGGCGCCGCTTGCCGAAGTATCATGAACAAGTCCCGCCACCTGACTTCTGAATTCGGCTTTTACGGGAACTACGAATCTTCCGTTGCGCTGGGTAACTATCGCGTCCTGCAAACACTTTTGATATGTCTGCGAACGGATAATACCGTCTAATTTTTCTCTTATCCGCGCCGACTGCTGCCGCATTTTGCGGCGTATATCAGCAAGCGCGGGAGACGCGTTATCGGCTATTTCCTCCTCGGACAATATCGCCGAGCTTATTTTCGTTTCCAAATATTTATTGGGTCTTAAAGAGCCGAAATATAAATCTATTGAATAAGATGTATCCTCCGACTGACGGCTTCTCCATTCGCTAAGAGAACGTATAACGCGCAAATTTTCTCCGATATCAAGAAGCTCACGCATTGAAAGCACACCGCCCGCATTTGCTCTCGCAAGCGAATTATTGACGTTTTTAAGCGAACCGAAGGAAGGACCGCCGAATTTCGCAAGAAGAACAAATGCGTCCTGCGTTTTTTGCAGTTCGCCTTTCGCAATTGTTATATCCGTCTGCGGTTCAAGTCGGAGAGCCGCCTCGCCGCTGTCATCGCAGGTTGTCAGCTCAGACAGCAGTAAAAGAACCTTATCAAGCTCCAAAGCTTTATAATGCTTATTCATAACTTAACTCCATGAAATAATTTTTTAGGCAACACCGCACAATTAGCGGTTACCGCATTTACCGCGCATACGCGCGGCAATAATCATGCAGTATTACCTTTATTTTATCTCAATACCTCCGACAGGTCTGATACTGAGTATGTAGCACGACCCCTTACCGAAAATACTCTCAATAGTATTTTTATAAACTTCGAGCAAATCGGAGGGAACGAACGCCTGTATAGTTCCTGCGAAACCGCCGCCGTGAACGCGCCATGCGCCTTTTCCTCTTAATATGCTGTCACTTACCGCGAGGGCGAGCGAAACAGGCTGAGAAAGCGGCTGCTTTGATGAAAATACATTCTGATTATACATATAAGAAGAAAATCCGCTTTCGGTTATAACGGTTTTAAATTCCTCAAAATCTCCCTTTTCAAGAGCCGACGATGCCCTCTCAACTCTGTTGTTTTCGCCGTAAAAATGAAGTCCGCGAAGCACGCTTCTGTCGCCGGCTTTTTCACGCACATACGCGAGCTTTGATTTAAACTCATTTTCATCAACCTCGCGAAGCGCCGATTTACCGAAGCATGAGGCCGCTTTTTCCATTTCAAGTCTTATCGCTGCGTATTCGTCGGTAAGGTCGGAATGATTTGCTCTTGTATCTACTATGCAAAGACTGTGTCCGCACGAAGCGAAATCAAATTCTATAGGCTCGATAACAGGCTTATCCGTATCCTTAAAGTCAATTTTTACAAAACCTCCTACGGAACAAGCCATCTGATCCATAAGACCGCAAGGCTTATCAAAAAATACGTTTTCAGCGTACTGAGCTATTTGCGCGATTTCAACTGCGGATACCTTTCCGTCGTTATAAAGGTAATTCATGCAGGTGCCGACAAGCACTTCAAACGCCGCCGAGGAAGAAAGTCCGGAGCCTGAAAGCACCTGCGTCATCGTAGCTGCGTCAAATCCGCCGATATTGTAGCCTCTGTTTTTAAAACCTGCGCATATACCCCTTATCAGACCTTTTGATTTGCCGTATTCCTCTTTGTGAGGAGTCAGGTCGGTTATATCAATTACGTCGATTTTTTCATATTCGGCCGATTTAACTCTTACGTTTCCGTCATTATTCTTTGCGGCCGCTCCCACAACATCAAGATTAACGGCGGCAGCCATGACCTTGCCTTTGTTATGATCGGTGTGATTGCCGCAAATTTCAGTTCTTCCGGGCGCGGAAAAGAACCTTATTTCCCTGCCGCTATCATAGAAAGAAGAGAATAGCTCCAGAATTTTTTTATATCTTTCTTTCTGCTTCAAAACTTCTTCTTCGGTAAAATAAATTTTTTTCATTATCTCATCATATTCGTTTGATTCGATTTTCTTTATTGCGTTTTCTTTAGACATTTTCAGCCTCTCCCTGTTTGTGATCTTTCATTTTGTCAACCGCGTCCCACGCCGCGCGCATAGCGAGAAATGTGAATCCCGAAAGAATTGCGAAAAGCACCATCGGCAATGAGAATTTCAATGAAAACGGATTGGATACGTTCCGTCCGATTATGATATAAAAAGCCATTTTAGGCATATATCCCAAAAGTGATATAAATACGTATTTCCAAAACGGAAAATTCATAGCTCCGTAAAGCTGACTTACCGAATTTACGGGAAAGCTCGGAATAAGTCTGAAAATAAACAGTACCCAAGGATTTCCCGTTCCTTCGCTTTCGACAAGCTTTCTGACGAACTCGCTTTTCCTGATAAGCTTTTGAGCGTTTCCCCCGCCCGTATTGGTTCCCATAACGTATTTTACCGCAAACAGGAGCACCATTCCGGCGCTGTTTATGGCAAAAGAAACAGGCGTTTTAAAAACCATAGCCGTCGCAACGCAGATTATCGACACGGGATAAAGCGGAAAGGCCGTCTTTACAAAATAAAGCAGCATTATTACGAGTATAAGCAGCCATAAGTTATCTATCGAGGCAACCTTATATTCAAGCTCCGAAAGCCAGACGATATATTCCTGATATTTTTCCTCAAGAAAATTTATCTTTGAAATAAACGACCAAACAATAAAGAATGCCGCAACTGCAAAGCAGGCTATTGCTGCGAGCATCAAAAGCTTACGGACGATTTTCTCTTTATTGAAAGAATTCAAAAAACATCACCGATTAATAAGAGATTTCAAAAATAATCATAAATATTTTACCAAAAAAATCATGGTTATATAAATATATTACAAAAAACACTATATATTGTATATACACATTAAACACAACGCTATATGTTGATGCAACTCTTGTTAATTTTTTTTTGAGCTTCTTAATATTTTATAATTCTTTTTAAATAGCGCTCATCGTTTTTTGCAAATTTTTTAGTAAATTTAGCAAACTTTAATTTTCCCTTCAAGATTTATAAAAGCCTCTTTCTTCTTGTCAAGCGTGGCCTCATTATAGATATTCATTGTCACAGAAATATCCGAATGCCCCATAATCTCTTGAATAACTTTTATATTACTTTCATTTTCACACATTCGAGTACAAAAAGTATGTCTCAAAATATGTGGAGAAAAATGCGGCAATAATAATGGTTCTCTATTTTGAATTTCTGCTAACGTGGTTTCTTCGATATTATAATCGCGTACAATACGGTTGATTAAATTGTCAACATAATAACAAGTCAAAACTCTGTTAAAACGATTTGAAAATATGAAACCAGAGTAACCATCTATTACAAACTGGTTGAATCCGTCTTTCATTTGCCGCATTCTCTCTTGTAATAAAATCTTTTTTACTTCTTCAAACATAGGTATCTCTCTTATACCTGCTTTTGTTTTTGGAGTGGAAATGTAAAGTCTTGTTTTTTTAGTTTTTTCGTCTGATATAAAACGTAAACTGTGATTTATACTAATAATATTATTCTCAAAATCACAATCGTTCCATGTTAGACCAACAACTTCCCCGAGTCTACATCCGGTACCAAGAAAAACAGCAAACAATGGAATCCAGCGATGATATTTACTGTGAGACCTGATAAAATCAACAAATGCATTTTGCTCGGATTCTGTCAATGAATGCTTTTTTTCAACTTCAAAATTATTATTCTTTTTGATTTCCGCCATAATACCATCTGTAGGATTTGCTCGAATATATCCGTCGCGTACAGCAATAGAAAAAATAGGATGCAATATAGTATTAACGCCCCCTATACTACCGATACTTAAGCCCGCGTCACTAATAAGCTTGTTGTAAAACTTTTTTATATCGCTATATTTTATTTCTGAAAGTTTTACTTTACCAAGATTATTATAAATATGCTTTGAATATACACACATATAGAGACTTCTTGTAGACGGTTTCAATTCTTGCTTTTGTTCCATATAGTCTTTAAAAAAATCATTAAGCGTCATTTTTTTAGCGTTGAAAGTATCTAAGCCATCAGACAAGTCTTTCGCTATTTCTTTTTCCAGTTCTCGCAAGCATTTACCGGAATGTTTACCTTTTGGCACTCTGTCAGTTTGCGTTAAAGTCCAACTGTAAATAAATCTGTTGTGTCCATTTTTATCTACATATTTATACATATATCTTCCGTCACTTTTTTGATACTCACCTCTGCTCAATAAACGATTTTTGGTATCGCGTCTTTCTGCCATCTCTTATCTTCCTTTCCAAAAAAGAAAGCCGCAACACAAGTATATATTTTTATTATACTATATTGCGGTTTTAATTGTCAACTGCGTATGACTTCTAAAATTGTTGATTTACTAAAAATTTACTTATTACATTTTTATATATAATCTTGTTCAGCAATCCATTTTTCAAATTGCGGTCGCTTTATTCTTATCCACGAACCAACGTGCAATACCCAATCAAGAGTTTTATTTTCCTCTATCAATTTTCTTAATCTGTTTTCGCCAAGCATTGAATATATGGCTGCTTCCTCAATTGTTAGACATAGCTTTTGGTTTGGTAATAAATTTAACTTACTCAATATTGTCACCTCGTCGCTTTTCATCAATCATACTTTATCATTTTCCCGTAAACCATGTAATCAATTAAGCTCATGCTTGCTCACTCCTTATGTTATAACCTATTCCATTCATCTCTAAAATGATATGTAGTAACTGCAATCGGGAATTCTTCTATTTCGGAAGCCCAAAGACAAGAGCCTCTCCCGTTCAGCGTTTCCCATATCAGCGGAAAACCACCGATGCCGTCAAACAGACTTGCCATTGTCTTATCCTCACAGTATTGATTCAATTTATCAAGCACATAGAACCAATTCGGCAGAGCTATACTGTTGCCGAGGGCTTTGTATCTTGCCGCGTCCGATGTTTTATGTACTTTGCCTTTGCCGTCTGTCCATTCGCCTATATCAGTCCAGCCGTCCGGGAAGCCTTGCAGCCGTTCACATTCAAGGGGCGTTAGACGGCGCACAAGGTAATCTTTCGGTGCGGCATTGTAACCGTCAAATCCTTCAACAATCAGGTTTTCGCTGCCACCGCCATAGTTTCCACCATTTGCTTTGATAGTGCCGGCCGTATCATCCTGCGCATACTTATCATAAGTTGCCTGAGTAAAACCGGTAGCACCGCCTTGAATAACAAAAGGCGTATTGTTTCCACCTGTTCCAAAGGTGGATGATACCGTTTGTGAAACATCGACCGGGTCGTTAAACCGTGTATCTTGACCGTGATATGTGCTGAAGTTTGTTTTTTCGTCCTTCATAATGGAAACCTCCGTATTTCAAGGATTGAATGGAAAAGTTG
>CANRNI010000002.1 GCA_947631945.1 uncultured Clostridia bacterium | reverse complement strand
AGCTTGATTTGGAGATAAACCGTTGTTATGGGAATGAGGTCTAACAGAGTTATAGAAGCCGTTGATATATTTGAATAAGCAGAGTTTTAAATCATCCAAAGAAACATAGGTTCTGCGGTTCACCTCTTCCTTTTTCAAGTACTTGAAAAAGCACTCCATAACTGCGTTATCGTAGGGATGACCTTTAGCTGAGAATGATTGGATCATATTCAGATTATCCAAGTGTCTGAGGAATCGAGTACAAGTAAACTGACATCCTCTATCTGTGTGAAAAATAATACCTTCGGATTTTCCTCTTACCGCGACCGCCAGGTTTACTGTTTCGATCGCAAGATCGGCGTCGATTCTACTTGACAGTTTATATGCAATCACTTTTCTCGAAAATAAATCAAGAATTACAGTTGTTGTGAATACTTCCTTATCGCTGTAAAATTTAATGCTCTCCGCGTTTTTTAAGGAAACACTGATTAAATCGAACGTGCAGATTGTGCCATGAGGTTTTTCGTCAGATTGTCAAAAGCGATGCAGGAATACTGGCGTATTTCAAGGAGCTTTTGGCAAAAATGACGGAAAATCTCGGCGCAAGATGTGCGTTCAGCCGTCAGGCGTGATTTATTCAGTGTTTCCTTAAATCCATGAATATCCGATTATTACGCGAAGCGTTTGCCCGCATATATAAAAACACACCGCCCGGCGAAAACGCCCGACGGTGAAAATATTTTATCAAATTATTTTTCGTCTTTTATTGCGTAAAGTTTCTCAATACAGCTTTTGCAAATTTTTTGATTTTCGTACTCAATTATATCTTCCGTACCTTTGCAGAAAATACAGGAAGGCAAATACTTGCGCAGCTTTATTTCATTACCCTCAACAAGAACCTCAAGCGCGTCGGCCGCATCGGTTATATCGAGCAATCTTCTGATTTCCTTGGGAATAACAAATCTACCGACGCTGTCAACAGTACGCACAATTCCGGTTGATTTCATATTGTTCGTCCTTTCTTTCTTTTATTTAATTTTATTATAACATTATTAAATGTATTTGTCAACAAAATCGCTGTTTTAATTACAAAATGTTACAAAAAATATCAATATTATTTATTTTTTGAGCTTCAAATTACACTATGCCTTGTGTTACACGCTCTAAGGCATATTTGTCCCGATGTGTTCATATATAGTAGTATGATGAATTATATATGGACTTTTATGATATTGTTTTCGGTAATCTGCGCATTTTTCGGCGGAAAGCTTCCCGATATAACGTCTGCTATTCCCGCCGGAGGCGCTCAGGCTGTCGAACTGTGCTTAAAGTTTCTCGGTATGCTTTGTCTATGGTGCGGAATTATGAATATAGCGGAGAAATCGGGGCTTTGCAAAATGATTTCCCGATTGCTGAGTCCCATTATAGATTTTCTTTTACCGGGAATAAAAAACAGCCGTGAAGCAAAAAACGCCGTTTCAATGAATGTTACTGCCAATCTTTTAGGGCTCGGCAACGCGGCGACGCCTCTCGGAATAAATGCCGTGAAGCAAATGAAAAGGCTCGGCGGCAACAAAAATACTGTTACGGCGGATATGGCTGTATTTGTTGTTATGAATACCGCCGCGCTGAAAATCATTCCGACAACTGTCGCCGCATTGAGAAGCGCGGCGGGTTCCGAAAAACCGATGGATATAATTTTTTGTGTTTGGATAAGCTCTGCGCTGTCGATGATTGCCGCCGTTTCTTTGGCAAAACTCACGGGGAGGGGAAAAAAATAGATTTTTCATCTTTTGTCCTGCCTGCTTTTATAGCGTTTGTAATTTTGTTCGGGACTATTAAAAAGGTAAAGGTTTTTGACGCTTTTACGGAGGGAGCAAAGCAGGGCTTTGATATGTTTGTAAGTCTTCTTCCTGTTCTCACGGGACTGATTCTCGCAGTATCGCTTATGAATGTGTCGGGCGCGGTTGATATTCTGCAAAAGCTTCTTTCTCCCGTTGCCGCTGTTTTTGGTATTCCCAAAGAGGTTGTTCCTCTTTGTCTTATGAGCCCTGTCTCGGGAAGCGGCTCGCTGACTGTATATGAATCAATTCTCAATACATACGGTCCTGACTCCGATATCGGCAGAATAGCGTCGGTAATATCTGCTTCGACGGAAACTACATTTTATGCGGTAACGGTATATCTCGGTTCCGTCGGAATTAAAAAAACAGGTAACGTAATTCCCTGCGCTCTCGCCGGAGACCTTGTAAGCTTTGCCGCAGCCGCATTTACCGTAAAGGTTTTATTCTAAGTACAATTACAGCGTATTTGTTCGGCAGACGTTATTATTCTCCCTTTATCTATAATAAAAAGCAGGGACTGTTAAATATCCCTGCTTTATTTTGATTATGCTTTACGAATTATGATGCGATTGTATTTTCGGATTTTTTCATGTCTATGTCGTTCATAATACCGTTTGTAAATTTAATGCTGTTTTCAATGCATTTCATTGAAACACCCTTTTTCATTGTTAGATGGAAGCAATGCCCGTTTGTAATTCCGTTCGCGTAGAATGTAGATACCTTAGGACAGTGCTTCATCAGCTTTTCAGCCATTGGTCTGCCCTGACCTTCGCATATAAAATCCGAATCGGACCAGGAAATAAAGGCAGGACACCAATTATCATTTACCCAATTAAAAGGTGAAATGTAATCATAATACTTATATTCCTTTATATCGCTTAAATCGTCTTTTAGTTGGTAACCTACCAACATCGAGCCGATTTCACGCGTCATACCCATCATATTTTCTTCCATCATTCTGTCCATATCATACGGACCGCTGTGGAGAATAAGAGAAGCTATGTCTGTTTGAACCTTGGGAAGCCCCGTAGCTTCGCATATTTCGGGCGCAAACTTTGCCGCTGCTATATATGACGCGAGATACGCGCCCGAGGAATCGCCGGTTACTACTATTTTATCAAGGTCAATATTATAATCCTCGGCAAGAGTTTTTATGTAATTTAAAGCGTCGATAGTGTCCTTTATACAGCCGAATATATCAACGGCAGGCGGCATACGATAGTTTATATTGTATACGTAATAGCCGTTGTTGGCGTAATACTCGCAGAGGCTCTTTCTGTACTGTTTATCACCCATTACAAATCCGCCGCCGTGTATATTGAGTATGATTGGATGCTTTTTTCTGTCCTTTAAAATCATGGGATCGAAATAAAAATCTCCGCAGGTCATTTTTTCGTCCGCATCGCTGTAAGGCATATCCTTTATGCAGTAGATGTTATCATAATTAAAGGGATTTTGAGATTTTTCGCAAACAATATCTACAACCTTAAAAACAAACTGTGATTTATTCATAAAAAACTACCCCTTTTTAAAATTTTATTTGATTTATTTTAACATATTTTTCAATATTTTGCAATATTTTTAGGTATTCATTTTTATATACCTATATGACCTTTTTGTTAATTTTTTGTAAATTAATTCAATTTTGCTTTAAATTCGGTATTTTGATTTTTTGAGCATTATTTTTCTTATGAAAAAGCAAAATTCCTCGGAATACATTGTGTATTTCAAGGATTTTAACGATGTCATAAGGAGAATTTATCAAAAAGATACGTGCCGGGCTTGTGCGTTCAGCCGACAGGCGTGATTTATATTCAGTATTTCATTAATTTTTTGAGGTTGACGTAGGCTTCTGTGTCCCGTTATTGTCTATTATGTAATTATCCTTGAGAATAAGTTCTCCGACTGTTACGGGATTAAATCCGTTGCTTTTAATATAATTAAGTATTTCCGGCAGAGCTTCCGCCGTATGCTCCGTGCCTGTGTGAAGCTGGATTATCGAGCCGCTTTTGATTTTGGACGTTACTCTTTGTATTATTTCGTCCGCCGAAATATTTTTCCAGTCTATTGAATCAACGTCCCATTGAACGGCATACATACCGAGGCTTTCGGCGGCGCTTATCGTCTTATTGTCATAGCTTCCCGAGGGCGCTCTGAATAAAACGGGGGTTTCTCCCGTTATATTGCGGATAGTCGTGTTGCACTTTCCTATATCGAGCAGTATATCTTCATATGTCATCTGCGGCATATCGTTGTGCGAATATGAATGGTTGCCTATTTCGTGTCCTGCCTCGTATATTGCAGTAACCTCGTCTGTATGACTGTCAGCCCACGAGCCGAGAAGAAAAAACGTAGCTTTTACATCGTATTCCTCAAGTATCGAGAGTATCTCCGCAGTTTCACCGTCGCCGTTCGCGCTGTTAAAAGTTACCGCGACGTTGTTTGAATCTGTTTGAACATTGTATATAGGTAACATTCTCGCGCCCGCGTTTACCGCGTCCGTGACTTTGCTCGCCGCGAAAAGAACGCCGAAAGTTACCGCAAGTATTATCGCGGCTGTAATAAGTACGGATTTTAGTTTAAAGGAAATAATCTTCATATAAAATCACCTTTCCGTAAAGCATATGACGGAAAGGCGTTTTTTATTCTTTAAAGATTAATCAATAAACATCAAACATCGCGGGAGTTATACTCCGAAAAAAGCGCCGGTCGTGATTATTTAAGCTTGTAGGTTCTTAAAAAGGTGGTTAAAAGCTTGTTGTAATCGAAAATATGGAAAGTAAGTTCGCCGTTTTCATCGGCTGTTACGCATAAGCCCTCCGCTTCCATGCTGAAGCCTGTTAGGTTCCTGTCAAACAAAAAGCTTGTCTTGCCTGTTTCAAGGTCAAGCACGTAAACTGTCTTTTTGCCTTCTCGGTTGTCACAGTTGAGGTATAGTTTGCCGTCGAAACAGTCGCCCGCCTGCACTCTGTGAATAGGCTCGGTTATGTCAACAGTATGAGAAAAGCTCATATCGCTGATATTATATACCGCTATTTTTGTAGGGTAATTTATGGGAGAAGTATAGAGATAATTCTCGTCCGTTGCGCACCACGGTATACCGTCCGTAAGATACGTAGCGTCCATCTCATAGTATTTGCCGGTATACTCAAGCGTTTCCGCGTCGTAAAGGAGTATGAGCGGATATTTTTCCGCAACATCTTCAACGGGAGCGTAAATAATTCCGTCCTGAACCGAAAGGTCGCCTATATGGTCGTAATCCTTTTTTCTAAATTCATCGGGAAGCGCGAACAGATTCTTATTTACAACTTCGCCGGTTTCCATGTCGATTTTTGCAAGGCTGCCTATACTGTAAGCCGATATCGCGCCCGACGAGTAATAATAGCCGTCCTCGCTGTCAAGTCCCTGTCCCGTTACATAAGCGTCTACAACCGAATAGCAGCGTTCGCTTGTTATTTCGGCTGTTTGAGTAGGTGCGGGAGTAGGACAGACAAACGTTGAAACGATGGTAACTATTGACGTTACAAAAGAAATTATTATTTTTAAGAAAGAAGAAGCCGTTGACATTTTTTTCACCTCAAATATATTCTTTCATTTATATGCCGCGAATCAATCCGAAAGCAAGCCGTGATATCTTCCCATCCAGTAGGGGAGCAGGTAAATATAAGGCATCATCATATGCTTGCCGTCGCCGTTTCCAACTCCCGGGAGGAACGCCATTCTGTTGAAACGCTTGTTTTCTGTCTGTATAAATTCCTCGCAGCCGGAATCACATACAAACGGGTTCGCATCGTAATGCTCTACATATCTTGAGTAATGCTCTACCGGCTCTTTCAGTTGTTTCGGAAGTCCGATTTTTTCCTGCTCGTCGTCCCATACAATATCTGTTCTGTAGCTGTTGAAAACGGGCCATCTTATAAGATCAAGCGTCATTTCCGAGAGGTCTACAGCGGCGTTTTCTATATCGCAGTTGTTGCCCGTAAGCGCGCCGTAAGTGATATTGAACCACGGTGAGCGTTCGACTCTTTCATATCTCCAGTGGTGTGTAAGCCCCATTTTAAAAATCTCTTTATGCGCTTCGTTATCGGTGTACATTATAAGAGGATAGATATTGGCGAAATCAAGCTGGTCGTCGATATGGGCAATGTGAGCGTCCTCCGCCTTATATTGCATTGTGTTCATTCCGTAGTGGTGGTCTTTTATGAGCATATCGAATATCTTATCGTATTTTTCATCACCTGTGATATGGTAAGCCGTTTTTAGGAAAGACAGGATTTCAAGCGAGTTAGTGCCGCGCTCGTAAAACCATCTGTCATCGTAATTGAGAAGCGCAGGCTCCCAGTTCGCCCATGTAGTGGGGATTCCGTCAACGTCGGAAAGATGGAAATTGTTTTCGATTATATGGTCGGTTATATTTCTGACGGTTTCTGCGATTTTTTGTTTTTCGCTTTCATCTGCGCACAAATCGTAATAAATCCCGTACGCATAATAGTGTCCCGTCATTTCATCGCTCGATGTTTCGCCCAGCCATTCGCAGTCGGGATTATCCTCGCAGTAATGCCATTCTTCTCTTTCTCCCGTACCGAAATTCTCCTCGTCGCTGTAGCGTATAGCCCTTGCGGTAAAGCCCCTTTTGCCTGTTATTTCCGTAAGTTTTATCATTGCGAAAAGCGAACGTCTCGCGTTCTCTCTCGCTTTTTCATCACCCGTTACCTTGTAGCGGAAGCATTGGCTGGCGCAGTAAAGACCTGAGAAAAGTCCGTCGTTGTCGCTGTTCGGCAGCCAACCCGATTCAATATCGCCGGCCTTTTTCAGCACTCTCGTAACGCTGTAGCCGTCTTTTCTTACAAAATATTTTTCGGCAAGGTTATCGTAATTAGCGGCTTTCTGCTCAAGAGTCATTACAATGGGAGTTATAACGCTTATGCCTCTCGGCGTAACCGCCGCGATTACGCCTTTTTCGGAAACGGCAACAGCTTTAACGGTCGGGTGGGGAAGCCATACGCCGAATGAATAATATGAGAGCTTTCCTTCGATTAATGTTATAAGCCCCGTATCGGTCGCAAAATATTTTTTGCCGTTTGAGGCAAAAAACATATCATTGAAAGAGCCTTCGGGAATCGAATATATATCGCCGCCGTTAAACCAATAGTTTTTGCCGTCGTAAACGTTCATTCCCACGTCGCTGCCTACCCATAAATATCCCATGGAGTCGGCTTTTATGCAGGATATATGCATACTTAAAGCGCCTGTAGCGTCAGGCATAAGCTCCGCCCAGTGACGGCGTTTGCCCTTCAATGACATAAGTCCCGCAGTACTTGAGCCTACATAAACGGTTTCGGCGTATTTGCTCTTATTGTCAATCGCCGCAAGGCAAACCGTATCCTCGGGCAGCTCGCATATTTTTTCAAACTCCTTATCGTTCTTCAGATAAAGGTCTTTTTTTGTTATAAGCCAAAATGAACTGTCCGCACCCTTTGAGATATCAACGACAGGGGAGTCAAAAGACGCGGTTTTATTAAACTGATTTCCCGATAATTTATAAAGCGAATTTTCGGTGCAGGCGTAAAGTTCACCATCATTCTGCAACAGCTTTGACGCCTTTAAGCCGAGTTTTTTCAGCTTTCCGCCTGAATATTCAAAAACGCAGTCGGACTGAGCTATATAAAGTTTTTCGCCTGAAAAAGCGACGGAATGTACTTTTTCGCAGTCGATACCGTTGTCCGCGGTAAGAAAAATTTTGTCAAGCTGTGTAAATTCCCCGAATCGTAGTGATGGTTTTCTCATTAAAAATCTCCTTGTAACGTTTTGTATGTCCAGGATAGAATATCGTCATAAATATACTGATAATCGTCCTCGTTTAATATTTCATGCCGCAGTCCCGGGTAGAGCTGAATTTCGGTATTTATGCCGTTTTCCTCAAGCTTGTCGCAAAGACTTATAACTCCTCGGCCGAAAAATCCGATAGGGTCTTTAGCTCCCGAAACAAGCAAAACGGGAAGCTCGTACGGAATAGCTGATATACATTCGTCTGACGAGCATTTAAAAAGGAGCTTTGCTACAATCATCGCGCTTGCGTTTGTTATGGGAAAATCGAAATACGGGTCGGCGTCCGCTTCCTCTCTGTTTTCCCTGCTGACGGAAAGCCAAGCGTTTTCGTCTTCTTCCTTGTAATAGAATTTTGAAGTCAGCTTACCGAGTACTTCGCTGCCTCTCGACGAATATTTATCGGGTCCTATCATTTCTCCGAACGCAAGCGCATAATCCTGCAAAAATGAAAGCTTGGAATTTACCTGCGCGGTTCCGCATAATATAAGTCCCGAAAGCTCATATCCGAAATTCGCGGCGTAAATCCTCGCGAGAAACGAGCCCATGGAGTGTCCGAACAGATAATATGGGAGTCCCGGATATTTCTTGCTCATTATATTGTGCAAAACGTGCATATCGTCAACCATTCGCACGTCGGTATCGGGTTTGCCGAAGTCGCCCAGCTTATCTATGGACGCCGCCGATTTGCCGTGACCTATATGGTCGTTGCCGCAAACAACGCAGCCGTTTTCCGCGAGGAAGCGGGCAAATCTGTCATATCTGTCCATATGGTCGGTAAGTCCGTGAGCAATTTGGAAAACGCAAACGGGTTCTCTTTCGCTGTCGCTCCATATAAGAGTACGGCTCATTGTTTCGCCGTCGGTCGAGTGAAAAAACGCTTCGGTTCTTATTATCGGCATAGAATATCCTCCTTATTTGAAGAAGTAAACTCTCGCTTCATAGGGCTTGAGTACGCAGCCGTTGCCTCTGTTTTTAGGTTCATTGTAGTTGCAAAGCGCTATTTCGGCTTTTGACAAATCGAAGCCTTCGGGAGCCCTGAAAATCATATCTTTATCGGAGAACGAGCAGACAACGAGCATTCTTTGGTCTTTATAGTGCCTTGAATATACGAACAAATCGTCTCTGTCATGGTAATGCTCCTTGTACTGGCCGTAAATTACGATTTCGTTTTCTTTACGGAATTTAAGAAGCTTCCTGTAATAATTGAGAATTGAATCGGGGTCTTTTTCCGCCGCTTCAACGTTTATTTCCTTATAATTGGGATTTATATGGAACCAGGGCTTTTCCGCGTCCGTAAAGCCTGCGTTTTTGCCTGCCGTCCACTGTACGGGAGTTCTCGCGTTATCCCTTGAAGCGTACATAGCCGTTTTCATTGTGGTCTTGTCGGAAAAGCCGAGCTTACGGAAGAGATTGTATATATTTTTTGTTGAAATATCGTCGTAAAGGTCGATTGACGGCAGACCGATGTTTGTCATACCGATTTCCTGCCCCTGATAGATAAACGGCGTTCCGCTTTGGCAGATATACATTGTAGCGAGCATTTTAGCGCTTTCAACTCTGTACTCAAGGCTGCCGTAACGGTTGATTATTCTCGGCTGGTCGTGATTTTCTATGTAAAGAGCGTTCCATGCTTTTCCGTAGAGCTTAGTCTGCCAATCTGTGTAGACTTTTTTAAGCTTTTTAAGGTTAAACGGGAATTTTACCCAGCTTATAAACAGACAGTCTGCTTCCATATGCTGGAAGTGGAACATCATGTTAAGCGCCTGTTCCGGTCCTTCGGCTATATGCTTGAGCGCCTTTTTAGGCGTCATCATGGGAGCTTCGCCGACTGTCATGCAGTCGTATTTATCGAGAACGTCCCTTTTAAATTCCATAAGATATTCATGGAGGTGCGGACCGTCCATATAATGCTCCATGCCGGCCGCAACGGGAATCGGGAAGCCGTCGGGAAGTCCCTCGCGCTTTGAAATGTACGTGATAACGTCCTCACGGAAGCCGTCTACGCCCATATCGAGCCAGAATCTCATTATATCCTTTATTTCCTCGCGTACCTTAGGGTTATCCATATTAAGGTCGGGCTGTTCCTCGGCGAAAAGATGTAAATACCATTCGTCAATATCGGGGTCATATGTCCATGCGTTGCCCGCGAAGTTTGATTTCCAGTCGTTCGGGGGCAGTTTTCCGCCCGCTCTGCCTTTTCTCCAAAAATAGTAATCATGGTAAGGATTATCCTTGCCCTTTTTACTTTCAAGGAACCATTTATGCTTATCGGAGGTGTGGTTTATAACGAGATCCATAATTACTTTAAGACCTCTTTCGTGCGCACCGTTCAGTACCTCTTTAAAATCGTCCAGAGTGCCGAAATCGGGCGATATATCCTTATAATCGGCGATATCGTAGCCATGGTCCTTAAAAGGCGAAACGTAAAGCGGAGAGAACCAGATAGCGTCCACTCCGAGACTTTTGATATAGTCGAGCTTTGAAAGTATTCCTTTAAGGTCGCCTATGCCGTCGCCGTTGCCGTCGCAGAAGCTTCTCGGCCAGACTTGGTATACCGCCATTTCCTTATACCAGCATTTTTTGATATTTTCAGACATAATAATAAATTCCTTCCGTTAATAATTTGTATACAATTACATATATAATATATTTTAACATTAAAAGCGCTGCTTGTAAAGTATCATTACTCTACAAATCGCAGCGCGTTTTATTGTGCAAATTAAATATATTCGCAAAGAGAATAAAGATTATCGGCGGCAACGGTCGCTTTAATATTCGATTTTTCATACATTTCGGGAGTTGTCACACCGGAATATACAAGAGCCGATTTAGTGCCGTTTTTCATTCCGATTGCTATATCCGTTTCAAGCCTGTCGCCTATAAAACATATTTCGTCTCGTTCGCAACCGAGATTGTTTGTAACGTAATCGACCGTGTAGGAATAAGGTTTCCCGACAATTATATCGGGTCTTCTGCCTGCCGACGCGTAAAACATTTCTATCATAGAGCCGGTATCGGTCATAAATCCGTCCGCGAGAGGACAGTTTTTATCGGGGTGCGTCGCTATGTATTCCTTGCCCTCGGCTAAAAGGTTCGCGGCCCTGTTGATTTTTTCATATGTGAGCGTGGTGTCAAATCCCAAAAGAACAATATCGGGGTTTTCGTTTGTAAGCTCAAGTCCCGCTTTCAAGCAGTCCCTTGTGAAATTCTCATTGCCGAGAAGATATACGCTTTTTCCTTTTCTGTTTCTCTTGATAAAGTCAATCGCCACGTGAGAGGAAATTATGATTTTATCTTCGGGCGTGGGAAAACCTATTTTATCTAATTTCACCATACACTCCCTTGCGTCGTGTGAGGAATTGTTTGTAAAGAAATAAAAATCCTTTCCCCTGCTTTTTATATGATTTATAAAATCCGAGGCGCCCGGGATAATTTTATCACCGAGGTAAAAGGTGCCGTCCATATCTATTATAAAATATTTGGTATTCTTGAACATTTTTTCTCCTTTAAATATCGGCTACAGAATAGCTGCCGTGAAAATATTTATCAACAGACAGCAGATTATAAAGTAGCCGTGTACGGTTTTTTCGCTGTTGGATATAGCCGTCTTTCCCCGCTCCCTGAAACGTATTACAAAGTAAATAATCTCATACAGGAACGTATAAAGACAGATTGTCGTTTCAAGCCCTATAAAGCGTTTCGTTAAAGATTGCGTGAAGAAAAGCGCGAACACAAGAATTATCAGAACTGCGTCAAACGTCCTCGGGATTTTTTTGCCGTTAATACCCTTTTCGGCAAGCTCCTGGAAAAGCACGAGCTGTATGATGCATACGGCCGTCAGCGAGGTTATATCAAAAAGTCCGAAGAAACACATTATCATCGGAATTACGGAATATAGCGCAAATTCGGCTTTTTCATGCAGGGACATATATTTTTTATATCTTTCGCTTTCCGAGGGCTTTATAAAACAGTAAGCCGTATCGGCAAGCAGAAGCGCACCGTAAACGCAAATCAGAACCTTTGATAAATTGCCGTCCGAAATCATTCCCGATAAACCGTTCCTGTCTATAAGAGCAAGCTTTTCCTTAAACAGAGGTCTTGCGGCAATATATGTCAGCGCCGTTCCCAGCCCTCCGAGAGCGCCGAAGGTACATTCCATGATTTTCCATGTGTCTATAAGTCCGTTTCTGTACGCTAAATCAAATACCCGTTTTCCGTGCTTGCCCGGATGCTTCGCTTTTATCTGGAAAAGCTGTGAAAGCGTCCAGCTTATTCCTCCCGTGATAATCGTGCCTAAAGTCATTGCGAGCGACGACCAATCGCGCATTACGGCGGTGAATATGATTATTTCCAAAAGCATTCCCAAAAGTCCGCCCCATGTTTCCCTGCGGAATATTGAAAAATATATTTTAGGAAATATATTTTTTTCGGGGTCGAAAGGGGTGTTGAATATCTTAAAGAAAACAAACGCGAAAACCGGCAGACAGGCGAAAAACACAATAAGGCTTACAGCGCTGTAAAATCCGCTTAAAACAGATATGAACATTGATACGTATCCGCCGAAAAGACCGTACCATATACCGCCTTTTATTATAATAGCGACTATTCCCTTTTTCATATTGGGAGCCGGACTTGTTTTCATTGAAAGATCCAACGTATCGGCATATGTCATATTTCCTCCGCAGTACATTGCGAGCGCGCCGACGCCCGCCAAAATATACGGATTGGAGGAAAGAATATCCGAACCCGAGAACAGCGCGACGGATATGCCTAAAAAAGCACCCGGGAGCATCGCGCCCTTTTCTCCTCCTATTATAGTACCTCTCATTCCCCAGCCGTAGGAAACGGAAACGGCTGAAAACGCGAGAAACAACGTAACATAAAGAGCAACCATTTTTATACCTCTTAGCAGTTTTGAATCACAATAATTATAAAGCATTTTTTGTAAAATGTCTATAATTTTTTACAAAAAAAGTATTGAAAAAATTTTTTTTCTTATGCTATAATTACATATCAATAAACAGAACACACAGGGTGAAATTATGAATATCTGTACAGTAGGCACGTCGTGGATAACCGACAGCTTTATAAAATCGTCGGAATATGTTCATGGCGTTAATATTTACGCCGTTTACTCAAGAAGCGGGGAAAAAGCGAAAAGCTTTTCCGAAAAACACGGCTTGAAAGTATATTACTCCGATTTTGAAAAAATGCTTTCCGATAAAAATATCGACGCCGTATACATAGCAAGTCCCAATATGTGTCATTACGGGCAGTCGAAGCTGTGTCTTATCGCCGGCAAGCACGTTATCTGCGAAAAGCCTGCGGTTATTACAAGCGAACAGCTTTCGGATTTGTTCCGTATCGCCGAAGAAAAAAATCTTATTTTTCTTGAGGCGATGAAATCAATGCATTCGGACGGTCTTAGCATTATAAAGAACGCGATAAAGACGATTGGAGAAATAAAAACGGCAAGCATTGATTTTTCTCAGTTTTCGTCAAAATATTACGCTTATAAAAACGGTGAAAATCCAAATATTTTTAATCCCGAATGCTGCGCGGGAGGTCTTATGGATATAGGCGTTTACGCGGTGTATTTCGCTCTTGAGCTTTTCGGCGAACCCGAAGATATCGTGTCCCATTGCGATTTTACCAAAGAAGGCGTGGATTTCGCGGGTACTCTGATATTCATTTACGGTGATAAAACAGTAACGATAACGTATTCAAAATTCGCGAACGGTTTTACGTATAGCAGGATTCTCGGCGACAAAGGAGCGGTTGGGGTAAAATCCGTTTCAAAGCTTATCGACGTTAAAAAGTATTACAATGACGGCAGAATAGAAACTCTGTATCCCGAAATTGACGAGAACAAGGTAATGTCTAAGGAAATTGAGGCTTTTATGAATTTCGCGGACGGCAAAAACACAGATTACTATGATTATTGCAGGGAAATGTCTGTTATGTCGTGCAGAGTTATAGAAAAAATCAGAAAATCAAACAAATTTTTGTTTTAAGGGGAAGAAAATATGCTGTACAAAAAAAACAAATCGGAAAAACTTTCGGACGGGCTTTTTAAGAATCCGACAAGCGAATACAGAGCCGCTCCGTTCTGGGCATGGAACTGCAAGCTTGAAAAAGAGGAGCTTAAAAGACAGATAGATGTTTTTAAGGAAATGGGGCTGGGCGGCTTTCATATGCACGTCAGGACGGGACTTGCCACGCGGTATCTTTCCGACGAATATATGGATATAATTAAATCCTGCGTTGATAAAGCAAAAGATGAAAAAATGCTCGCATGGCTCTATGACGAGGACAGATGGCCCTCGGGCGCGGCGGGAGGATTTGTAACAAAGGATAAGCGCTACAGGTCGAGATATCTTTTGTTTACAAACAAATCGTATGAGGAAAAAGCCGAGATAAAGCTCATAGAGGATTCCAGAGCGGACGGCGGCAGAAACGGCGGGGGAGAGCTCATTGCCGTTTACGACGTTGTTTTGGAAAACGACGGCTGTCTGAAAGAATATAAAAGAATAGATAAGGATACCGACGCCAAAGGCGATAAATGGTACGCGTATCTTGAGATTTCGTCGCCTACGGGCTGGTACAATAATCAGACGTACGCGGATACTCTTAATAAAAAGGCGATAGAACGCTTTGTAGAAGTAACTCACGAAAGATATAAGGAATATGTTAAAGATGATTTCGGAAAGACCGTCCCCGCGATTTTTACGGACGAGCCGCAGTTTTCAAGAAAAACAACATTCAACAATTCCTTTGATAAAGATGACGTTACTGTTCCGTGGACGGACGATATTCCCGAAACGTACAAAGAAGCTTACAATGAGGATATATTGGATTATCTGCCTGAGATTTTCTGGGAGCTGCCCGGCGGAAACGTCAGTGTACACAGATATAATTATCACGACCATATTGCCGAGCGTTTTGCTTCGGCGTTCGCCGATACCTGCGGAAGATGGTGCAGGGAAAACGGTATCGCTCTTACCGGTCATATGATGGAGGAGCCTACTCTCAAAAGTCAGACGGCGGCTCTCGGCGACGCTATGAGATCGTACAGGAGCTTTGATATTCCGGGTATAGATATGCTTTGCGACAGTATTGAGCTGACGACCGCTAAACAGGCTCAGTCGGCTTCGCACCAGTACGGAGCCGAAGGTGTGCTTTCCGAGCTTTACGGCGTTACGGGCTGGGACTTCGATTTCAGAGGGCATAAGCTTCAGGGCGACTGGCAGGCGGCTCTTGGGGTTACAGTCAGAGTTCCCCACCTTTCGTGGGCGTCAATGGCAGGGGAGGCGAAACGCGATTATCCGGCTTCGATTCATTATCAGTCGCCGTGGTATAAGGAATATTCCTATGTCGAAAATCATTTCGCGCGCGTTTACACCGCTTTAACAAGGGGAAAACCTGTCGTTAAGGTGGGAGTTATCCATCCTGTCGAGAGCTATTGGCTTCATTGGGGTCCCAACGATAAATCGGGGCTTATGAGAGAATGTATGGACGAAAAGTTTGAGAACGTTACAAGCTGGCTACTCAAAGGAAATATTGATTTTGATTTTATCTGCGAATCGCTCCTGCCGAGTCTCTGTGAAAAGGGTTCAAATCCGCTTAAAGTCGGAAAAATGGAATATGACGCGGTTGTTGTTCCCGACTGCGAGACGCTCCGTTCGACGACCTTGGAACGTCTTGAGAAATTTGCGGAGAACGGCGGAAAGCTCATATTTATGGGAAATGCTCCCAAATATGAGAACGCGGTAAAATCAGAACGCGGAAGCAAGCTATATAAAAAATCCTCGGTGATTTCCTTTGACCGCGAAAAGCTTCTTACAGCGCTTGACGGCGTTAGAACGGTTACTATAAGATACAAGGACGGCTCTCTTTCCGATAAATACCTTTATCAAATGCGCCGGGACGGAAACTGCGGCTGGTTATTCATATCTCACGCCGATAAGCCCTATAATAAGGACGTTTTCAGTTACGATGAGCTTAGGATAAATCTTAAAGGAAAATATAAGGTCACGGTTTACGATACCGTAACAGGAGAAATATATCCCGCAGACGTTACGTACAGCGGCGGCAACACCGTGATAAATAAGAAAATGTACGATTTCGACAGTCTGCTTCTTAAAATCGAAAACGGCGTGAATGAAAAAACCGAAAATAAAGAAATATCAAAAGCTGACACAATTATTTCGGTTCCGCCGTTTGTAGATTACACGCTTGATGAAAAGAACGTTTTGCTATTGGATATGTGCGAATTTAAAACGGATAACGGCGAATATCATCGGACAGAGGAAATACTGAGAGCGGATAACGCCGCGAGAGAAGAAGCCGGACTTCCCAAGCGAACCGGCAAAATCGCGCAGCCATGGGTAATTCCGCCCGAAATTCCGTCTCATACGATAACTCTGAGGTTTACAATAGATTCCGAAATCAATGTAAAGAACGCTTTGCTCGCTCTCGAGGATGCCGAACAGGCCGAAATAAATCTTAACGGAGAAAATGTCCCAAACGTTGTTTCAGGGTGGTATGTGGACAAATCAATAAAGACCGTAGAGCTTCCCGAAATCAAAAGCGGAATAAATATTCTTACCGTAAAGCTTCCGCTTGGAAAACGCACAAGCACAGAGTGGTGTTATCTTCTCGGTGATTTCGGCGTTAGGACTGTCGGCAGAACGTCTGTAATAACAAAAAAGAGTGAAAAATTAGCGTTCGGCAGCATAGTTGAACAGGGAATGCCCTTTTACGGCGGAAATATAACATACCATCTCGAGGCCGAAACGCCTAACGGCGAAATTATAATAACTGTTCCTCAGTACAGAGGCGGACTTGCAAAGGTTATAATTGACGGTGAAGAAAAAGGATATATTGTTTATTCCCCCAACACGCTGCGTATAACGGGACTTGAAAAATGCCGCCACAGCGTGGATATCATGCTGTATACAAATCGCTTCAACTCCTTCGGGTCGGTTCACAATTCCGATTCAATGCTTACATGGCAGGGTCCCGATTCGTGGAGAACCGAAAACGAGAAATGGTCATACGAGTATAGGCTCAGACCTGCCGGAATACTTTCATCTCCCGTAATTAAGGTATAATTTTTTATAAGTAAGTATAGTAAAAATTTAATAAATATAGCAAAAAAAACACGTCTTTGCGGTAAATTCGATTACCCGTAAGACGTGTTTTTTATTTGGTTAACAGACAAAATATTATGCGTATTTTTTGTCATTCTTCGCTTATTTCAAAAAGCTCGTTCGGAGTGCAGTTGAGTAACAGGCAAAGCGTTTCAATATTTTCAAAGCGAATTGATTTTGTCTGATTATTCACCATTTTATTAAAATTTTGATAACTCATGCCGAGCTGTTTATAAAGCCAATATTTTGTTTTGCCTTTTTTCTCCAGAAGAGTCAAGACGTTTAATTTTAACATAAGATATCTCTCCATAACTCATCTTTTTAATAAATGATATCTTATTTTTTGTCTTTACATATAGATAAATACATTATATAATGTATAAATAACTTCTGTGTAAGGAAGTGTTTCCTTAAAAACGCACAAGCACAATATGAAATTATGTGAGGTTTGTACTGACAGTAAATGTCCTCGTGCTAAACAATCGGAAAATTTTATTGATTGTATTGACACGAAATGATTATTTTTTATAATTAAACTTATAAAGTTAAAGTAGCTTATAAAGGAGTTTGATTAACAGGGGGTATTCGATATGGAATTAAGAAGCGTGAGTAAAATTACAAAATCGGAAGCCAAAAGCTTTGCCGTATTGGTGTTGGAGAAAAAATTTAACTGCAAAACAGAGAGCATCAAATATATCGGAGGAGGCTCTTTCGGCTACGTTTACCTTGCCGAAATAAATAAAGAGCCTCATAAAATCATAATGAAAGCGTGCCGTACCGCCGGAATGTGCGAAAGGGAGGCTCTTGAGCTTAAAACTCTCGGAAAAGACAGCATAATAAAAATTCCCAAAGTGTATTTTACTTACCTTGCCGACAGCGAAATTAAAATTGATTTTATCTGTATGGAATTTGTCGAGGGAACCGACTGCTTTACAAATCCGCGTTTTCTTTTAAAGCCGGGAAAGGTAAAAAGAGACTTCGCCGATAAAGTCACGTCCGCGATGAGGGTCTGGCATGAAACGGAAAACGATAAATTCGGACCTCTTGACAACGCCGTTTATGATTCGTGGCTCGATTATTATAAGCCTGTCGCGGAGGATATCCTTGTTGCCGCGAGACGGCTTTATAAGGAGGGCAAGCTTGAAAAGCAAGTTATTGATACCATGGAAAAGGCTTGGAAAGCTTTTGATATGATTTTCAGCGAGCCTGTCAAAAAAGCCGGTCTTATACACGGCGACCTTAACGTCATGAATATAATGGCGGATAAAAATCTGAATCCCACGGCGATAATAGACCCTCTTGAAAGCAAATGGGCGGATATCGAATTTGATTTGTTTCAGCTTCGCAATATTTCGGGAGAAAAATTCGGTTTATATAAAATGTATAAGAAAAAGTATCCCGTATCCGAAAAATGCGATTTAAAAACCTCGTTTTACGCTCTTTTTCATGAGATTTACTGTTATATAATTTCGGGCGTAAAGATTAACTTTATTCTTATGCCTCTTGTAAAACGTATGAACAGGGAGCTCAGGGCATATCGACGCAAGCCAGGAACTCTTTGAAATACACAAAGACCGTGCAGATTTACCGCCTTTAAAACGGTTGGTTTTTGTTGACATCACGTAAATTTATATGATATAATTGGGAAAATACTGAATAAATCACGCCTGACGGCTGAACGCATATCTTGCCCCGATATTTTCCGTCATTTTTTACCAAAAGCTCCCCCAATACGTCGGTATTCCCACGTCGCTTTTGGCTCTTTTGACGAAAATTCGGCGGTGCAATCTGCAAATTCGATTTAATCAGTAATTCCATAAAATTTTCGGAGGATATTATATGGCTCTTATTAATTTAAGAAAGAAAGAAGAATGTGCTTTTGATATGATTTCGCTCGGCGAAGTAATGTTAAGGCTTGACCCGGGCGAAATGAGAGTTAGAAACGCGCGCTCGTTTAAGGTATGGGAAGGCGGCGGCGAGTATAACGTAGCGAGAGGATTAAGGCGCTGTTTCGGCATGAAAACGGCTGTCGTTACGGCTCTTGCGGATAACGACGTCGGCAGGCTCGTCGAGGATTTTATTCTTCAGGGCGGCGTCGATACATCGTTTATTAAATGGGTACCTTACGACGGAACGGGCAGAACTGTCAGAAACGGTCTTAATTTTACGGAAAGAGGCTTCGGTATAAGAGGCGCGTCGGGCGTATCTGACAGAGGTAATACTGCCGTTTCGCAGTTAAAGCCGGGCGATATCGACTGGGATTATATTTTCGGAACTCTCGGCGTCAGGTGGCTGCATACGGGCGGTATTTTCGCGGCTCTGTCCGAAACCGCGGCGGAAGTAACTATAGAAGCGGTAAAGGCCGCCAAAAAATACGGTACGATTGTTTCATATGATCTTAATTACCGTCCGTCGCTCTGGAATGATATCGGCGGAAAGGAAAAGGCTCGGGAGGTCAACAAAAAAATCGCTCCTTACATCGACGTTATGATAGGCAACGAGGAGGATTTCACCGCTTGTCTCGGCTTTGAAATCGAGGGCAACGATGAAAATTTGAAATCATTGAATCTTGACGGTTATGTAAAAATGCTCGGCGAGGTTTGCAAGATTTATCCTAATTTTAAGGTTATCGCGACTACGCTCAGAACAGTTAAAACGGCTACGGTCAACGACTGGAGCGCTATGGTATTTGCGGACGGCAGGGTATACAAAGGACTCGAGCTGCCCGGATTGGAAATTCTTGACAGGGTAGGCGGCGGAGATTCGTTCGCGTCGGGTCTTATTTACGGTCTTATGACGTACGACGATGCGCAGAAAGCTGTAAATTATGGCGTAGCCCACGGCGCTCTCGCGATGACCACGCCGGGAGATACTTCTACCGCAAGACTTAAAGAGGTAGAGGGAATCATAAGCGGCGCGGGCGCGAGAGTTCAGAGATAACGGATATGGGCAGTTACTTTTACGCGTTCCTATCGAGAATGAAATACATAAACCGCTGGGCGCTTATGAGAAATACGAGCGTGGAATCCCTCAGCCAACATTCGCATGAGGTCGCGGCCGTAGCGTACGCCTTGTGTGTAATCGGCAACAGGAGGTACGGTCGAAGCTATAACGCCGAACGCGCGTCTCTTTTGGGGCTTTATCACGATATGACCGAAATTCTTACAGGCGATATGCCCACTCCCGTAAAATATTTTAATCCCGAGATAAAAGAGGCATATAAAAACGTTGAAAAAACAGCGGGTGAAAAACTGCTCTGTATGCTCCCCGATGACTTAAAGCCCGATTTTGAATTTCTTTTTAATAAAAAAGATGACGATGCCGAGCTTTGGCGCATAGTGAAAGCCGCCGATAAAATATCGGCTCTGATAAAATGCATAGAGGAACGCAAGGCAGGCAATATGGAGTTTTCAAAGGCTGAGCAGTCTACTCTTGATTCGATAAAGGCAATGGAGATACCCGAAGCCGATGATTTTATAAATGAATTTCTCCCGGGCTATGAACTGACTCTTGACCAGTTGACATAAAGCAAATCGGACGGGTATCGCCCGTCCGATTGTTTGTTTATAAAATTAAGGAAACACTGATTAAATCGAACGTGCAGATTGCTCCATGAGATTTTTCGTCAGATTGACAAAAGTGACGCAGGAATACTGTGGCGTATTTCAAGGAACTTTTGGCAAAAATGACGGAAAATATCGGGGCAAGATGTGCGTTCAGCCGTCAGGCGTGATTTATTCAGTGTTTCCTTAAGAGAATACCGCGTAATTATTTCCGTACAGACGCACTGTCAGATTTTTGAGCAATTTGACGGAAAACACGCAGACATATGTGCGGCAAAGACGTTTAGCCGTTAATTGTGCGGTGCCGTTTAATCCTCTTTTTGCGTTGTCATTAATCGGAAATTTTATCTTCTACGTCATTATTTGAAGCATATTATTAGTGAATTTATGTAAATTTCGTATTGATTTTATATTATTTTTTGTGATATAATACTGACATAAGAATGTTCAAAATGCAGGTTTTTCAAAACAGAACCGCATTATATAGCGAGTTATCTTGTCATACAACACTATGTATTGTGTTGCCAAGTGAGTAAATTAGAATTTTGCAAATCCCTATTTTAATAAAGCAATTTTATCTGTTTTGATTCATAGAAAGCGGGTGATTCCAATGTGCTAAATAAGGATACAATTCGTTAATTGTATTAGAAAATTTTGTATTTTATATTTGAAAGGAGATTATAGTAAATTGAAAAAGGTTATTAATTTATTTATTTGTAATTTTATGTTGTTTGTACTAATGTCAACAACAGTAAGCGCCGGAGTTAAATTGAATCAAAAAGCTACGGTATTGGATACTTGGCTGCATTTTGATGTATGGGCAGGTTCGGGCGACACCTCTGTTCTTGTACCTGATGATTGGATAAAAGCGGATAATAAAAAAAATATTATAAGTTTTTCTGATTTTGAAAATCTGAAGAATGTAGACGGAAAAATAATTGAAAGTTCTTTCTTTTGTGTGACCGATTCGGATGGAGCGACAATGATTACGCTTAAAGAAGAATATTTAAAGACTCTCAGCGACGGGTGTTATCATTTTAATGCTGACTTTAAAAATGCCGTAGTCCCACTCAATCTGTACATCGTAACAAAAAGTATAAAATATACGGATATGTGTTTTTCATTTGAACCTTGGAACGGCATCGGTTCCGCAAACGTTGCCCTTTCTTCCTATGAATACAATATTCCTTTTTGGACCGATTTATTTGAATCACTCAGTTATAAAGGGAAAGAAATTGACTCAAAAAATTATTCAATCAGCGATTTTTCGGGTACACCAATAATTATGTTAAATGAGGAGTATATTAAGACTTTTGCCCCGGGAGATTATTACTTTACAGCAAACTTTGTAAATATCAAAGATGTTGCACTCAAATTAACAATAGCTGAGCCGTATTCAATCGGCGACATAGACGGTGACGGAAAAATCACGGCAAAGGACGCTAGGACTGCTTTGCGTGCGTCAGCACAGATTGAAAGTTTAAATATGACGCAAACGCTTGCTGCAGATATAAATAATGATGGTTGTATTCGTTCTAACGATGCAAGAATAATATTGACAATTTCAGCTCAATTAGAGGACATTGAACATTATACTCAAACAAAATAAGGAACGAAGGATTTTTTTATGAAAATCTGATTTAATCTGATGTATAAATTTTTTAGCCATAAATTTTGTCAGATTGCACATAAATTTCGCGGGCAGACTGACGCTTGTCAAGGAATTTTGTGTGATATGACAGGGCTTTGGAGAACAAATTGTGCATCAAGGCGTTGCCACGATTAAATTCAAAGGTTCCTTAGGCAAATGATGGATTCAATAAGGCGATAGCGCCTTATTGAATCCTTTTTTATAAAGGCAATACCGCACAATTAGCGGCTGCCGCCTTTGCCGCGCATCTGTACCGATATTTTCCGTCATTTTTGCCAAAAGCTCCTTGAAATACGTCAGTATTCCTGTGTCACTTTTGTCAATCTGACGAAAAATCTCATGGCACATCTGCACGACAATAATTATGCGGTATTGCCTAAAATCAAATGTTTTTTATATCCGTTACGGTATAGCCTTCGTTTTCTATAATTGATTTCAGCTCTGCGTCGGAAATATCCTTTTCGAGAGTAACGACCGCGCATTTGTTTTCAAGGCTGACTTCGTCAACTTTTACGCCTTCGCGGTTCCCGAGAGCCTTTTCAACTCTGCCTGTGCAGTGTGAGCACATCATGCCGTCAATATAAATTTCTTTTTTCATTGTTCTTTTAGTCCTTTCATTTTGTATATTTTCGGAAGTCTTATTGCAGATTTCTTCTTTATTCTCGGAAGTCTGTTTTCTGACTTCTTTTTTGTATTTGAAGAATTTGAGCCTCAATGCGTTCATAACTACGCATACGGAGCTTAAACTCATGCACGCCGCGCCTATCATGGGGTTCAGCTTTATGCCAAACGGAATATATAATGCTCCCGCCGCAAGGGGTATGCCCAAAGTATTATAGAAAAACGCCCAGAACAGATTTTCCTTTATATTCTTTATAACAGCTTTGCTGAGCCTTACGGCTCCCGCCGCGTCTCTCAAATCGCTTTTCATGAGAACTATGTCGGCGGATTCTATAGCTATATCCGTTCCCGCGCCTATCGCGATGCCTACGTCGGCTCTTGTAAGAGCGGGAGCGTCGTTTATTCCGTCCCCTATCATTGCCGTTTTTTTGCCTTCGCTTTGCAGTTTTCTTATGATTTCCTCCTTGCCGTCAGGCAGGACTCCCGATACGACTTCTTCTATTCCGGCTTTTTCGGCTATATATTTCGCTGTTTTTTCATTATCGCCCGTAAGCATAACAACATCAATACCCATTTTTTTAAATTCGCTAACGGCTTCGGGGCTTGACTCCTTGATAATGTCCGCTGCGGCGATTATTCCGAGAAATTTTTTGCCTCTTGCGAAAAACAACGGAGTTTTTCCCTCTTCGGCAAGCATTTCGGCTTTACCGCTCTGTGTGCCCGCATCTATGCCGTTTTCTGTAATTAAAAGAATATTTCCCGCGAAAACCGTTTCGCCGCCGACCTCCGCCGTGATTCCTCTGCCTGCGATATTTTTAAAATTTGAGGCGTTAAGGGGCGCGACGTTCATACTTTCCGCCTTTTCGCATATTGCTGCCGAGAGAGGGTGTTCCGAAAGCTTTTCCGAGGCGTACGCATAACCGAACAACTCGTTTTCAGTCACGCCGTCAGCGGTAATTATATCGGTAACAGCAGGCTTACCCTCGGTAACGGTTCCGGTTTTGTCGAGTACAACGGTATCAATTTTATGCGCGGTTTCAAGGCTTTCCGCAGAGCGAATCAATATTCCGTTCTGCGCGCCTTTACCCGTACCGACCATTATTGCCGTAGGCGTCGCGAGTCCGAGAGCGCACGGGCAGGAAATTACAAGTACGGAAATTGCAAGCGAAAGGGAAAAGCTGAAATCCTTTTTAACAATCATCCAAATTATAAACGTTATAAGCGCTATTGACATTACCGCCGGTACGAAAATACCGCTGACCTTGTCTGCGAGCCTTGCTATGGGAGCTTTTGAGGACGACGCCTCCTCGACGAGAGCGAGAATTTTTGATATAGCGGTATCCTCCCCGATTTTTTCAGCCCTAAATTTAATGTAACCGCTCTTGCTGACTGTTCCGGCTGTCACGCTGTCGCCTATATTTTTTTCTATCGGTATGCTTTCTCCTGTGAGAGCCGCTTCGTCAACCGAACCGCCGCCGTAAATTACCGTTCCGTCAACGGGTATGCTTGAGCCTGATTTTACCGTAACTATGTCGCCGATTTTTACTTCTTCGGTAGGTATCTGTATTTCCACGCCGTTTCTCTCAACTGTCGCGGTATTCGGCGTAAGTTCTATGAGCTTTGATATCGCGTCGGACGTTCTTCTTTTTGACCTCGCTTCAAAGTATTTTCCGAGAGTTATAAGCGTCAGAATCATTGCGCCCGATTCAAAGTACAGGTTATGCATATACTCCATAGCCGTTTCATCGTCGCCTGTCCCGATTGCATTTCCTATCGCGAAAACGGAGTAAACGCCGTATATTACAGCCGCCGCGGAGCCTGTCGCTACAAGCGTATCCATGTTGGGCGAGCCTTTAAAGAGCGATTTAAAACCTTTTATATAATATTTTCTGTTAACATACATTATGGGAAGCGTAAACAGAAACTGAATAAATGCGAAAGACACGCCGTTTTCCGTCCCCGAAAGAAAAGGCGGAACAGGCAGGGACAGCATATGCCCCATAGCTATATACATTAACGGAATAAGGCACGCAAAAGAAACAATAAGACGAATTTTCATTTCTCTTAATTCGTCGGTTTCTCCGTTTTTATTCGTTTTGGCATTCTTGCTTTTTATTTTATCCTTCCCGTTTTGAGGCGATCCTCCGTGAACAGAAGCTCCGTAACCGGCGCTTTCCACGGCGTTTATTATATCTTTATCCGACAAAAGCTTTTCGTCGTATTCCGCGCTCATGCTGTTCGTCAGCAGGCTCACTTCGGCTTTTTCTATACCGTTCAGTTTTTTTACGCTTCTTTCAACAGCCGCGCTGCAAGCGGAACAGGACATTCCCGTAATATCAAATTTTTGCTTCATTTGCTCACCCCGATTATTTTAAGGAACCACTGAATAAATCACGTCCTACGGACTGAACGCACATCTTGCACCGATATTTTCCGTCATTTTTGCCAAAAACTCCTTGAAATACGTCAGTATTCCTGCGTCGCTTTTGTCAATCTGACGAAAAATCCGGCGGCGCAATCTGCACGTTCGATTTAATCAGTGATTCCTTAATTTCTTTATCAAATCGACCGTCTCATCTATTATTTTCTTATCACCCTGCTTTATTTTTTCTGTGACGCAGGTTTCCATATGGTCTTTCAGAATAACATATCCGAGATTTTGCAGAGCGCTTTCAACCGCTGATAGCTGTATAAGAATATCTCCGCAGTATCTGTTGTCGTCAAGCATTTTTTTAATACCGCCGAGCTGACCTATAATTCGGTTTATCCTGTTTTCGAGCAGTTTGCGTGCTTCGTCGCTTCTCGGTGTAAGCTTATGGCGGCAGCAACATTCATTTTCATTATTTTCTGTTTTTATATTTTCTTTATCCATATAAATTACACCTTAACCTAAATACCCCATGAGGGTATTCGCTTTTTGAACATATTATATACCCTGTATGGGTATTTGTCAAGATAAAATAAAAAATTTCCGAAGTTTTTAAAATTTCGGAAATACGTCAATATAACTACATTTTTGATTTCTAAACGAAAAATCCGGCTGTGCGTCTGCACAGCAAAATTCAAGCGGTATTGCCTAAATAATTTGTCAGCGCTGAAGCTTACCCTTATTTGGGCATGAATGAAAGTCGGCGCATTTCACAAGAATGGTGTCGTCGCCCACAACTTCTATATTGCTCCAATCAATTCTCGTGTCCTCGCTTTTTCCTATCATTCCGAAAAATCCGGCTTTTCCCGAAATTATAAGCGCGGTGATACATCCGGTTTCTGTGTCAAATTCAACATCGCCCACGGTTCCTATTTTCATACCGTCGTTTACGGATATAACGTCCTTGTCGCTCAGACTGTTTATTGAACATTTCATGTATCACAACTCCCTGATAAAACTCCCTAATAAATAGTATGAGAGAGAAATTAATTTAATTCGTTTTGTATGCGTTCTTAGGAAACTACTGATAAATCACGTCCTACGGACTGACACATCTTGCATCGTCAAATTCCTCACCGATTTTGTTGTAATTCTATTTTGACAAGGACATTTCCGCTTGGTTTCTTTTGCTCCGAAAACCCGATTTTTATCCGCATAGAAAAACCTTATAAGAAAACAAGCATATGATATTGACATTTTGTGAAAATTATTTTATTATATATATGTATATTTTTACTTAAGTCAATACCGCACAATTAGCGGCTACCGCCTTTGCCGCGCATCTGCACCGAGATTTCCCGTCATTTTTGCCAAAAACTCCTTGAAATACGTCAGTATTCCTGCGTCATTTTTGTCAATCTGACGAAAAATCTCTTGGCACATCTGCACGACAATAATTATGCGGTATTGCCTTAACCTACAAATATGGGAGGTCACGTATAATGAAGAAAGGAATCAGAAAATTTATAGCCGTTATAATGGTCGTTCTTATTGCGTCCGTATATGTTCCCGTTACCGCGTTCGCCGCTACTTCAAACGGCAATCTCGGCGGCAATGTAAAATGGTCTTTTGATACAAAGACTCGTGTAATTACCGTTTCGGGTTCGGGAGATATGAAAAATTTCTCCAAAATTAACAACGGTCAGGGCTTTAACAAGCTTGTAATCGGTACTACTCGATATCCCGACAGCTACGCCACAAAGGTTGTTATAGGCGAGGGAATCACAAATATAGGTAATTTCGCTCTGGCAGGTCTTACAGCCGTAACAAGCGTTCAGCTTCCGTCTACCGTTAAAAGCATCGGCAATTCGGCTTTTGAGGGTTGTACGTCTCTAACCTCCGTTAATCTTACCGAGAGCATAACGAGTATAGGCGCGTCCGCTTTCAAAAATACGAAGTTCGCAAACGTAAATATGCCCTACTCGGTAAAAAATATAGGAGCCAACGCATTTGCGGGCGTTTCGGGACTCAAAATCACTTGCAATTACGGGGACGCGGCTTATAATTACTGCGTAAATCATTCATCCTCATATACTTTAAGGCAGCCGTCTCTTGTTTGTGACACATCTCTTGACGCCGCATCAAAACAGGTAAAAGTCATATTGAAGATAAAAGACGGTTCCGGATTTAACGCGGGTAATTTTGATTTGACTTACAGCAACGAGGTAACTCCCTCCGTCTCCGAAAATTATAAAGACGGCGGCTCGGACGGAATTTCCACCTCTGTTGTGCTTCATGATAAAAAAATATCCGTCGCCGTTATGGCCGGTGACTGCGTTGCATACTCACAGTGCGGAGCAAACTGCTCATACACAATAGCGGAGTTTTTATTTAAAATCAACGGTCAGGCTGATAAAGCCGAATTTACGCTTTCTTCGAGCGCGGCTCTCGCCAATAATTCAAGGGTAACATTAGCTTCGGTAAATTCTTCCGCATCGCTTCATAATTACATTGATAGCGTATCTAAAGCTGCGACGTGTAAAGAAACAGGCGTAATGTCACGTTCATGCTCAATATGCGGTAAAACGTCTACCTCGGAAATTCCTAAAGACGCAAACAATCATGCCGGAGGTACTGAGATAAGAAATGCAGTCGCTCCCACTTGTTCCGCCGAGGGTTATGAGGGCGATACTCTCTGCCTTGACTGCGGAGCTGTTATTGCAAAAGGTAAAGCCATTGCAAAAGCAGCGCATGAGTATGAAGAAGTAATAACTCCCTCTACTTGTATAAAAGAAGGCATAAAAGTAACCAAATGCAAAAACTGCGGCGAAATACAGAGTGAAGAAAAGCTTCCGTTAAGCGACCATAAATATGATAATGGAACAGTGACCGCTCCTACCTGTACCGAAAGCGGATATACCACTTATACCTGTACTGTCTGCGGTGAATCCTATAAAGATAAAGAGACGGCGGCGACAGGGCATCATTATGAAGCTGTTGTAACGCCTCCGACTTGTACCGAGGCGGGTTACACAACGTATACCTGTCCTGACTGCGGCGATAAATATACAGGTTCGAGAACTCTGCCTTTAGGTCATGATTACGACGAGACGGGCAAATGCAAACGCTGCGGCGATATAACGGTTGTTTCGATTTCTTTCATAGATTCGAGCAGCCTAACGGCAAATGAAGAAGCATCTGTCGTTCTTTCAAAATCAACTCTTACGGTATCCTCGCTCGTAAGCCAAATCGCGACAAGCGGCTGGACCGTAACAGCGGTGGACGGAAACGCCGTTGAAAATGATTCGGACGCAAAAACAGGATATATCATCAAAAATGAAGCGGCCGGAAAATCATACAATCTTGTAATTATGGGAGATATCAACCTTGACGGTCAGGTTACTGCCGCCGACGCAAGAGCCGCTCTCAGAGTGTCCGCAAAGATTGACAGTTCGCTGACAGATGTTCAGCTTATCGCCGCAAATTGCGACGGAGACGATGATATAAAAGCTTCGGATGCGCGTTTAATACTTCGCGTTTCCGCAAAAATTCAGCAGTTCTAATCTTATTCTGACCTTAATAATAATATATTTGAGGCTGCCGCAAAAGAAGTAATTCAATTGCGGCAGCCCGTAATTTTAGGAATATAAAAAAGTGGACAAGTTGTGACATAATAAAAAAACAGAAAAATAGACAAGTAAGGAGAAAAAAGATGTCCGCTACATAAACGGCGCTGTTTTTGAAAGTCTTTTCCGTTTCGCTGCGCCCCACTCCAAGAGCTTTCAAAAATATTGTATGTTAAGTTATTTTTTTATTGAAAATTGGTAATATCTCTATTTACGTCTTAGAATTTTATAAATTTTACTTGCTAAATATGCTTGTATTTCAGTTTCTTTTCAGATATAATATCTATGATTGTATCGGAGTGTTAATAATGGATTCTTTGCATAGAATATTAAGTAAATATAAGCTTTCTCTAATGGCTTTGTTCCTCGTGTTCCTTTTGGTGATTGCCGTAATTACGGGAGTTCATTTTCATAATAACCCGGATAGTGAGCAAATTTCGGAAAATAATGCTGTAACGACGCGTCCCGAAAATACTTTATCAAGCGGAACAAACGGAGATGAGAAGGATCCCGAGCTTTCGGGCGACAGCACTTTCCTTGTGGTTTGCAGGGACGAAAACGGCAAAAATGTGATTTTTATGACGCTTCTTGATTTTAGGATATATTCCGAAAACATAATTCTTACAATGCTGTCTCCCGATACACGGTACGGCGGCAGAACATATGAGGATATTTTATCTTACGGCGGAATAAAAATGCTTGTTGACGCGGTCGAAAGCGTAAGACAATGCACTGTAGACAGATATGCCGTCACAGACAGGGAAGGCTTTTGCGAAATAGCCGATATTATGGGCAAGGTGCCAATGAACGTTACCGAAAGCTTTTCTTACCGTTCTTCCGATAAAAGCTATGAAGTGGAAATCGGCGAGAACGAAATGGAATCGGCAATGCTCTATACATATATCAAGCTTAATTCAGAAAAGCCGGACGGATTAAAAAGAGTATCGGAGCTGCTGTGTACTGTGATAAACACCTATCTTGCTTCCGCGGACACGGAAGAAGCGCAGGAGCTTTTCGGCGAGCTGTGCGACTGCGTTAATACGAATATAACAGTATTCGATTATTATTCATGCGCCTCGGATATAGAATATCTCATTACTCATAACGCAAAATGCTCTGTTTTTGAAGTTGGCTGAATTACCGAAAGGATAATAACCGTGTGAAAAAATTTATTGCAGCAATTATATCTATTGTAATAGTCATCGCGACTGTTGTCGTATCGTGCGCTTATATAGGCTTTGATAAAATAGCGGCAGCCGTATCGGTATTCGGTTTTTCTTCTGATTTTAAAGACGGAAAAAAGCCGCTTTCAACAAAAAGCTTTGAACTGCTCAACGATAAAGAAAAACTTGCGTATATTGCCGTATTCAACAATGCGGACAAACATAAAAAATATATTAAGGTTCCTTGTATGTCAAATACAGAATTTAACAGAGTGTTTTTTGCCGTAAAAAATGATAATCCCGATTTACTCTGTTTTTCGGATTCCTGCAATATGATTAGTTTTTCTTCTTCGTGCCTTATTGAAATGAACTACCGGTTTGAAAAAGAGGAATGTGACAAAAAAAGGCAGCAGATGCTCGACAAGGCCAATGAAATAGTATCATCGGCAAATAAAATTGAAGATGAATTTGAGAGAGAGCTTTTTATCCACGACTATATAGCTTCTTCATGTGAATATGAGATTTCAGACAATTCGTCCAGCGCTTACGGCTGTCTTATTGAGGGAAAAGCCGTTTGTTCGGGGTATTCGAGAGCTTTGATGCTTTTGCTTGAATATTCGGGAATTGAGTCCACGCTTATAAGCGGAATAGGCGAATCCGAGCAATACGGAAGCGAAAACCATATGTGGAACATCGTTTGGATTGACGGAAAGCCGTATAACGTCGATATGACGTGGGACGACCCGAAATCCGATTTGGGCGATATCGTATCGCATCTGTATTTTAACGTCTCAACGGAGGATATATTGCTCGACCACAGGGATTTATCGCTTGAAACGGACTGCGTTGATAACGAAGCGAATTATTTTGTGCGCGAAGGACTTCTTTTTGACAAATACAATTCCGATACGGTTAAGACAATACAAAAATCACTTACGGAAAATGTAAACGGCGGCCTGAATTATATAGAAATTATATTTTCATCTGATAGCGCGTATAATTCCGCTGTTTCATCTATTATAGACAACTCCTCTCCGTATTCCGATATGTATAAGATTATAGACAGCCTTGAAGCATCCGATAACGATAATATAGATACGTCGCATATCAATTTCGCGAAGGACGATAATAAAAAATATTTGAGAATAATGTTTGATTCTCATCAGAATTAAGGTTATACGGTACAAAAACGGCTTACTCGTGTACGAAATCTTTGTGCGGTAACGCCTTAAAGAAGCAAAAAAGACGGTGAACTTTTTGGACAGACAAAAAATTGAAAAAGCGGTAAAGGAAATACTTGAGGCTATCGGTGAGGACCCTGAACGCGAGGGACTTGTTGAAACGCCGAGACGCGTTGCGTCTATGTATGAGGAAATTTTTTCGGGACTGAGCGAGGACCCGAAAAAGCATATTAAGGTTTTTTCGGAAAAAGATAACGATGAAATGGTCATAGTAAGGGATATTCCGTTGTATTCTATGTGCGAGCATCATCTGCTTCCGTTTGTAGGCAAAGCTCATATCGCTTATATCCCATCGGACGGCAAGGTAATAGGACTGTCAAAGCTTGCGAGAATAGTCGGCGTTTTTGCAAAGCGTCCGCAGCTCCAGGAGCGCCTTACTTCCCAAATAGCGGACTTTCTCTATGATGAATTGCATCCGCTCGGAGTCGCGGTTATAATTGAAGCGCAGCATTTATGCATGACTATGCGCGGCGCAAAAACCGCCGGCGCGCTGACTCAGACATCGGCTTTAAGAGGCGTTGTGAAAAAGGACGCGAGAGCCCGAGCCGAAATAATGTCCCTGTTAAAGGGATAACGGAATAAATATACGATAAATACATAAAAGCGGCGTATCCGTAAACCTCCAAAATGCTCAAATAACCGTTTAATGAAAAAGAATATACTTGGTGATAATTATGACAAAAAAAATTTTGGCTTTTATTTCGGCTGCCGTTCTTCTTCTTACGTTTTCCTCCTGTTCGGATAAAGGCGAAACGTATATAACGTCAGGCGGAACACAATATCTCGCCGTTCGTGATTCGGACGGAAATATAGTTATAAACGATTCGGGTAAGCTTCAGGTATATTCTCTTAATGAAAACGGAAAAAAGCAAAAAAGCGATTCGGGCGGTTATATAACGGAATATATAGATTTTAACGGACAAGTCGTCAGCGGCAATACTGTTGAAACATCCGAAATGCGATTTACTTTGCCGAATAATTTTGTTCCCGACGAAAATCACCCCGGTTGTTTTTTCAATGAGCCGTATGACGGAGAAATATATATTTCTTATTCCGACGACGATATAGAGTCCGCGATGAAATCTACGGAAAACGACTGTGAAAAGCTTCTCGAAAGCTACGGCAGCGAGGCTTTCTCATACGAAAAATATACTGTCGATATAAACTCAACGGAGTGCGCGGCGTTTAAACATTCGTGCATTTCCTCGGAATATTACAGAAGCGCGTTTTATTATTTTCTTCCTTATGATAACGGATATTATTTAATAAACTGTATAATAAACACGGCCGACGCGAAAAAAGTTGATTTTGATAAATTTGCAAAGTCTATAGAATTAAAAAGTCTATAGAATTAAAATGAATTCAGATGCCGCGTCAGATGTTTTGGCGGAAGGATAAATATGGATAGATTTATATTACATTCGCCCTATAAGCCCACGGGCGACCAGCCGCAGGCTATAGACGAGCTTGTTGAGGGTCTGAACGACGGATACGCCGAACAGACGCTCCTTGGCGTTACCGGCTCGGGAAAAACCTTTACGATGGCTAATATTATAGAGCGTGTCAACAGACCCACGCTCGTTTTGGCGCATAATAAAACTTTGGCGGCGCAGCTATGCTCGGAATTTAAAGAGTTTTTTCCCGAAAACGCGGTCGAGTATTTTGTTTCATATTATGATTATTATCAGCCCGAGGCGTATATTCCCACTACCGATACTTATATCGAAAAGGATTCGGCGGTCAATGATGAAATAGACCGTTTGCGTCATTCGGCTACGTCTGCATTGTCGGAACGGCGCGACGTAATAATAGTCGCGAGTGTTTCGTGCATTTATTCGCTCGGTGACCCGATAGATTACCGCAGCATGGTAATTTCTCTGAGACAGGGAATGGAAAAGAGCCGCGACGAGCTTATAGAAAAGCTTGTGGAGCTTCAATATGAGCGCAACGACATAAACTTTATAAGAAACAAATTCAGAGTAAGGGGAGACGTTGTTGAGATTTTCCCCGTTTACACCTCCGAATACGCCATAAGAGTAGAGTTTTTCGGAGATGAAATAGAAAGAATATGTGAATTTAACCCCGTTACGGGCAATGTAAACAACGTTGTTTCTCATGTGGCGATTTTTCCTGCTTCTCACTACGTTGTGGGACAGGAAAAAATGGAGGCCGCTCTCAATGAAATATACCTTGAGATGCTTGAAAGGGTAAAACAGTTTGAAGCCGAGGGAAAACTGCTCGAAGCGCAAAGAATTAAGCAGAGAACGGAATACGATATCGAAATGCTTCGGGAAACGGGCTTCTGCAAAGGGATAGAGAATTATTCACGCGTAATGTCGGGCAGAGAACCCGGCTCGCCGCCGTTTACGCTTCTCGATTATTTCCCCGATGATTTTATTCTTTTTATAGACGAATCGCACGTCACGCTTCCGCAGGTAAGAGCTATGTACGGCGGCGACAGGTCCCGAAAAGAAACGCTGATAAATTTTGGCTTCAGACTGCCGTCCGCGTATGATAACAGACCGCTTACGTTCGACGAGTTTTATCGGAAAATCGGTCAGAAAATTTTTGTCAGCGCGACGCCCGGCGATTTTGAACTGCAAAAGAGCGATAATATAGCCGAGCAGGTAATAAGACCTACTGGGCTTTTGGACCCGGATATATCGGTTCGCCCCGTAGACGGACAGATTGAGGATTTGATATCCGAAATCAATATGAGGACCGCGAAAAAAGAACGCGTGCTCGTTACAACGCTTACCAAGAAAATGGCTGAAAGCCTTACCGATTATCTGATTGATTTCGGCATCAAAGTAAGATATATGCATTATGATATAGATACGATAGAGCGAATGGAAATTATCCGCGATTTGCGGCTCGGCGAATATGACGTGCTTGTAGGCATAAACCTTTTGCGCGAGGGTCTTGATATTCCCGAAGTATCTCTTGTCGCGATTCTTGACGCCGATAAGGAAGGCTTCCTGCGCTCCGAAAGGTCGCTTATACAGACTATCGGCAGAGCCGCGAGAAACGCAGAGGGAACGGTCATAATGTACGCGGACACGGTAACGCCCTCAATGGAAGCGGCTATAAAAGAAACTCGGAGAAGGCGTGAAAAACAGCTCAAATACAATGAGAAAAACGGAATAGTGCCGAAAACCATAGTTAAGCCTGTTCACGACGTTATAGAAATCAGCTCAAAAACCGAAATTGACGGCAAAACAGGCAGAAAGCTTTCAAAGAAAGAAAAGCTTGAGCTTATAGATAAACTTACCAAGGAAATGAAAGCAGCGGCGAAAATCCTTGAGTTTGAACACGCCGCGTATTTAAGAGATAAAATCGAAAAGCTGAAACAGGGGATATAAAATGGCTCAGAAAAATATAGTGGTAAAAGGGGCAAGAGAGCATAATCTAAAAAACATAGATGTGGAGATTCCGAGAAACAAGCTCGTTGTTTTTACAGGGCTTTCGGGTTCGGGCAAATCCTCTCTCGCGTTTGATACGATTTACGCCGAGGGACAAAGGCGTTACGTTGAGTCGCTTTCGTCATACGCGAGAATGTTCCTCGGACAGATGGACAAGCCCAATGTGGACAGCATAGACGGGCTTTCGCCCGCTATATCCATCGACCAGAAAACCACCTCGAAGAATCCCCGTTCCACGGTAGGCACCGTTACGGAGATTTACGATTATTTAAGACTGCTGTATGCGAGAGTCGGCATACCTCATTGCCCGATATGCGGAAAAGAGATAAAACAGCAGACGGTCGACCAAATAGTGGACAGCGTTTTAAAGCTTCCCGAGGGCAAAAAAATTCAGGTCATGGCTCCGATTGTCAAGGCTAAGAAAGGTACTCAGCAGAAAGAGCTTGACAGTTTAAGGAAATCAGGCTACGTAAGAGCGAGAATAGACGGCAATATTTATGACTTATCCGAGGATATTTCTCTTGAAAAAAATATAAAGCACACTGTTGAGGCTGTTGTAGACCGCCTTGTCATAAAGGATTCCATAAGAAGCAGACTTGCCGACGCGGTGGAGCTTTCATCGAAGCTTTCGGGCGGGACGGTGCTTATTGTTACGGAAGATGACGAGATGCTTTTTTCACAGAATTACGCCTGTCCCGACCACGGAATAAGCATAGATGAACTGTCGCCGAGAATGTTTTCCTTTAACAATCCGTTCGGCGCGTGTCCCACCTGCACAGGACTTAGCTTTTTTATGCGCGTTGACCCGCTTCTTGTAATCCCGGATAAAAACAAATCAATAAGGGAAGGAGCAATAAAGGCTTCAGGCTGGTCAAAAACCGATTATTCGTCAATCGCGAAAATGTATTTCGACGCGCTCGCCGAAAAGTATGGCTTTACACTCGACGAGCCTGTAAAAAATTTTTCAAAAGACGCGCTCGACGCTATTCTTTACGGCACAAAAGGGGAGAAGCTAAAGCTTCACAGAGCTACGGCGTACGGCAGCGGCAATTACAGCGCCGAATTTGAGGGAATTGTAAACAATCTTGAAAGAAGATACAAGGAAACCACGTCCGACTGGGCGAGATATGAGATAGAACAGTTTATGACGGCGTGCAAATGTCCCGACTGCGGCGGCGCGAGACTTAAAAAAGAGGTTCTCGCGGTAACTGTGGGAGGAATAAATATTGATGAGTTTGTCAATATGTCGGTCAAAAACGAATTAAAATTTATAGACGGGCTAAAGCTGTCCGAGCGCGATTCCGTGATTGCCGACCAGATAATAAAAGAGATAAAGAGCAGACTTAATTTCCTGTGCTCGGTAGGGCTTGATTACCTTACTCTCGCGCGGTCGGCCGGTACTCTTTCGGGCGGTGAAAGCCAGCGCATAAGGCTTGCAACGCAGATAGGCTCATCGCTTATGGGCGTGCTTTATATACTTGACGAGCCGAGCATAGGACTGCACCAAAGAGATAATGACAAGCTTCTTGAAACGTTAAGAAATCTGAGGGATATCGGAAACACCCTTATAGTTGTCGAGCATGACGAGGACACTATGTACGCGGCGGATTATATCGTTGACATCGGCCCGGGAGCCGGGATACACGGCGGAGAGGTAGTGTGTACGGGGGACGCCGAAAAAATAAAGAAGTGCAAAAACTCGATTACAGGTCAGTATCTCAGCGGAGCAAGGAAAATTCCCGTTCCCGAAAAAAGGCGGCAGGGTAACGGTCATAAATTGACAGTTATAGGAGCGGCGGAAAACAATCTTAAAAATATAGACGTTGATATTCCTCTCGGAAAATTTGTGTGCGTTACGGGCGTTTCGGGCTCGGGCAAATCTTCGCTTGTTAACGAAATACTTTATAAAAAGCTCGCTTCGGAGCTTAACGGCGCTAAAAAATTTGCGGGAAAGCATAAGGATATAAAGGGCATACAATATCTTGACAAGGTAATAAATATCGACCAATCGCCCATAGGCAGAACACCGAGGTCAAACCCCGCGACTTATACGGGGGTATTTACCGATATAAGGGATTTATACGCGCAGACTCAGGACGCAAAAATAAGAGGCTACACTCCCGGGAGATTTTCCTTTAACGTATCGGGCGGCAGATGCGAAGCGTGTCAGGGCGACGGCATTGTAAAAATAGAAATGCATTTTTTATCGGACGTGTACGTTCCCTGCGAGGTATGCAAGGGAGCGAGATACAACCGAGAAACTCTTGAGGTGAAATATAAGGGCAAGAGCATTTATGACGTTCTTGAAATGACCGTTGAGGAGGGCTTGCAGTTCTTTGACGCGATGCCGAAAATCAAGCGCAAGCTTCAAACTTTATACGACGTCGGGCTCGGTTACGTTAAAATAGGACAGCCGGCGACAACTCTTTCGGGCGGAGAAGCTCAGAGAGTAAAGCTCGCTACGGAGCTTTCAAAAAGACCTACGGGCAAGACCGTTTATATCCTCGACGAGCCTACTACGGGACTGCATACTGCCGATGTACACAGGCTTATAAATATAATACATCAGCTTGCGGACGGGGGAAATTCCGTTATCGTTATAGAACATAATCTTGACGTTATAAAATGCGCCGATTATATAATAGACTTAGGTCCCGAGGGCGGCGACGGCGGCGGCGAAATTGTAGCGGCAGGTACTCCCGAGGAGGTCGCAGAGGTAAAGGAAAGCTATACGGGCGCGTATCTTAAAAAGTATCTTGACAGGAAGTGACAGTATGAAAAATCTTACTGTTGTTATTATTGCGATAGTCATGGTTATGATTTTTTCATCGTGCTCGGACGCCGATATAAAGGAAGAAGATTCCTCTGCGGAATATACCGAATCTTCCGCCATTACGGACGCAGACGAAAATTCATCATCACAAAATATTTTAGATGAAGAAAAGTATACGTCGGAAATCGTAACTCCCGATTTTAAAATACCGTATACTCTTTCAGACTGCAAGACGTATTCCGAGTTCGACTACGACTCGTCCGACAAAGAAGGAAACACGGTAAAGTATTATAAATCAAAGATTATTACGGCTGAGGAAACGTACGACGCCGAAAACAAGCTTGTTTCCTCTGAAATATACGAAAAAGACGGAAAAACCGTAAAGACAGAAATCAAATACGAATACGAGACGGAAACGTCATGCTCGGTCGATTATTACAAAAACGGTGAAGAAACGGAAAGATTCAAATTCACATATGACGAAAACGAAAAAATAGTCAGCGCTTATCATATGGAGCTTACTAAAAGCGACGACTCGCTTCCTCTTATAGAATCATATGAATTTGACCCGAACGGTAATATAACGCGGTATATCGACAGCGACGGAGTATCGCAGGCGCTTATGGACGCCGTATTTTCCGCGCTCGGAGATTTATAGAACGTGTTCGCACCGTTATGATTTATTTTCTAACGAATCATTTTGTAATAAGTCAATATACATAAATATATTTCGGTTTTTTCAATAAGTTATGGTAATAAATTTATTAACCCGCTCTTGACAGTTTTTCCTGTATCTGGTATAATAAAGGAACCACTGAATAAATCACGCCTGACGGCTGAACGCACATCTTGCGCCGCGATTTCCCGTCATTTTTGCCAAAAGCTCCTGGAAATACGTCAGTATTCCTGCGTCACTTTTGTCAATCTGACGAAAAATCTCATGACGCAATCTGCACGTTCGATTTAATCAGTGCTTCCTAAATAAAAATCTCTGATTCGGTTTTCCGGCAGATACTATAGTGTGAACACACTCTGAAAGCTTACGGGGTTCTGCCGATATTGGCGGAACCTTTATTTGAATCGAACAGACAAAGGAGCTATAATGGCAATTTTATTAAGCGGCGGAACGGTTTTTATTGATAACAAGTTCAAAAAGTCCGATATACTTGTTGATAACGGAAGCGTTGTTTCCGTAAAACCTTCAATTGACGTTTCCGAAAGCGAGATTTTTGATTGCGCAGGTAAATATATTTTTCCCGGTTTTGTTGATGTGCATGTGCATTTCAGAGAGCCGGGTTTTTCTTATAAGGAAACGATAAAAACAGGTTCGCTTGCGGCGGCCCACGGAGGATATACGTCGGTATTTACAATGCCGAATTTGAATCCCTGTCCCGACAGCGCTGAAAATCTTAAAATTCAGACCGATATAATTAAGAATGACGCTGTCATCAACGTTTATCCCTACGGTACTGTTACAAAGGGTGAAAACGGTATTGAGTTATCCGATATGAACGACTTGGCGGACGGCGTAATAGCGTTTTCCGACGACGGCAGGGGAGTTCAGAACGGCGAAATTATGCTCGAAGCTATGAAAAAAGCAAAAAAACTCGGAAAAATTATCGCGGCGCACTGTGAGGTAAACGATTTGCTGCGAGGCGGCTATATCCATGACGGAGCTTACGCGAAAGCGCATAATCACAGAGGTATATGCTCGGAAAGCGAATGGAAACAGATTGAAAGAGACATTGAGCTTTGCAAGCAAACGGGCGTTTCATATCACGTTTGCCATATATCGGCAAAAGAAAGCGTCGAGCTTATAAGAAAAGCGAAAAAGGACGGCGTTGATATAACCTGTGAAACCGCTCCGCATTATCTTACTCTGAATGATTCCATGCTGCGGGAGGACGGACGCTTTAAAATGAATCCTCCCGTAAGAAGCGAAGAGGACAGGCTCGCTTTGACAGAGGGCTTAAAAGACGGCACAATAGATATGACAGCGACAGACCACGCTCCGCATTCCGAGGAGGAAAAATCAAGAGGTCTTGAAAAATCTCTGATGGGCGTTACGGGAATAGAAACGGCGTTTCCCGTTTTGTATACAGAGCTTGTAAGGAAAAACGTAATCGGTCTTGAAAGGCTCATTGAGCTTATGAGTATTTCCCCGTCCGAAAGATTCGGACTGAAAAGCGGCATAAAACAGGGTAACCCAGCCGATTTATGCGTATTCGACCTTGAAAGAGAATACGAAATAAATCCCGCCGATTTTTATTCAAAGGGAAAAGCGACTCCGTTTAAGGGTAAAAGGGTATACGGCAGATGCGTTATGACAATCTGCGGCGGCCGAGTGGTTTATAAGGAGATATAAAGTATGAAAAATGTTATATATACCGTCGTTTCAAACGAAAGACTTGCCGAAAACGTATATAAAATGATACTTTCCGGCGATACCTCCGCGGTAACGGCTCCCGGACAGTTTATAAATATTAAAGTCGAGCCGTTTTATCTCCGCAGACCGATTTCCGTTTTTGACTGTGAGGACGGAAGGCTTTCAATTATATATAAAGTCGTAGGCGCCGGAACCGAAAAGATGTCAAAGATGGAAAAGGGAACGGAGCTTGACTGCCTTTCGGGACTGGGAAACGGCTTTGATATATCTGTTTCGGGCGAAAATCCCGTAGTAATAGGCGGCGGCGCGGGCGTACCTCCTTTGTATTATCTCGCTAAAAAGCTTATACAAAACGGAAAAACAGTGACTGCGGTTCTCGGATTTAACAAAGCCGATGAAATTTTCGCAAAAGAAGATTTTGAAAAGCTCGGAGTTAAAACCGTGATAACCACCGCCGACGGCAGTTACGGAATAAAAGGCTTTGTAACGGACGCTTTAAAAAATATGGATTACTCATATTTCTACGCCTGCGGTCCCGAACCAATGCTTAAAGCTCTTTGTGATAAAACAAAAACGTCGGGACAGTTAAGCTTTGAAGAGCGTATGGGCTGCGGCTTCGGAGCGTGCATGGGCTGTTCGTGCGAAACAAAATACGGCAGCAAAAGAATATGCAGGGACGGCCCCGTTCTCGTTAAGGAGGAGATAGTGTGGAAAATCTGAAGAAAGGAGCGGTACCGGTCGCGAAAGGCTTTAATTCTCATTGCGTTTTGCGCGGCAGACGTATCGCATGGCGATTATTATGGTAAACACAGAGGTGGTTTTGAGCGGTTTGAAGCTCGATAATCCCGTAATTCCGGCGAGCGGTACATTCGGCTTCGGCTATGAATTTGCACAGCTTTACGATATAAATATTTTAGGCTCATTCTCGTTTAAGGGAACGACAAAGGAACCGCGCTTTGGTAATCCCACTCCGAGAATCGCGGAATGTACTTCGGGCATGATAAATTCCGTAGGACTGCAAAACCCCGGAATAGATAAGGTCATATCGGAAGAACTTCCGAAAATGAAAAAATGCTTTAATAAAAAGGTGATAGCAAACATTAGCGGTTTTTCTGTTGACGAATATGTTTACACCTGCGAAAAAATTGATAAAGAGGAGCAGGTGGGGCTTATAGAGGTAAATATAAGCTGTCCCAATGTTCATGGCGGCGGAATGAGTTTCGGCACGTCGTGCGAAGCGGCCGCTGAAGTAACAAAAGCCGTAAAATCCGTTACGGCAAAGCCCGTCTATATTAAACTCAGCCCGAACGTAACCGATATAGTAAAAATTGCCGAAGCGTGCGAAAACGCGGGCGCCGATGGAATAAGCATGATTAACACGCTCATGGGAATGAGAATCGACTTAAAGACAAAAAAACCGGTTGTCGCGAATAAATCGGGCGGTTTTTCGGGTCCCGCCATTTTTCCTGTCGCCGTTTCGATGGTTTACAGGGTTTATGAAGCCGTAGATATTCCGATTATCGGTATGGGTGGCGTCGCGTCGCCCGAAAACGTTATTGAGATGATGCTCGCGGGAGCGTCTGCCGTTGAGGTCGGAGCGGCTAATCTTATTGACCCGTTCGCGTCTAAAAAAATAGTTGAGGGCTTGCCCGACGCTATGAAAAAATACGGTATAAATAATCTTAAAGATATAACAGGAGGCGCGCACTGATGGGAAAAGACGTTATAATTGCTTGCGATTTTGAAAGCAGGGAAAAATGTTTATCATTTCTTGATAAATTCACACAGGAAAAGCCGTTTGTAAAAATAGGCATGGAGCTTTTTTACGCCGAGGGTCCGTCAATCGTAAAAGAGATAAAAAGCAGAGGACATAAAATATTCCTTGATTTAAAGCTTCACGATATCCCGAATACCGTAAAAAAGGCTATGGCGGTGCTTTCGTCGCTCGACGTTGATATGTGCAATCTTCATGCCGGCGGAACGATAGCAATGATGGAAGCGGCAATTGAGGGGCTTACGCGTCCCGACGGCACAAGACCTATACTTTTAGCCGTAACACAGCTTACTTCGACGAGCGAGGAAAGAATGAAAAGCGATTTGCTTATAGACAGACCCATAGACGAGGTCGTAATGCATTACGCGTTGAATGCGAAGAAAGCAGGGCTTGATGGAGTGGTATGCTCTCCGCTCGAAGCTGAAAAGGTTCATGAGGTCTGCGGAAATGATTTTTATACGGTAACTCCCGGAATAAGATTTGCTGACGGAGATATCGGTGACCAGGTGAGAGTTACCACTCCCGAAAAGGCTAAGAAAACAGGTTCCGATTATATAGTGGTGGGCAGACCTATAACAGCCGCAGATAATCCCGTCGCGGCGTACAGACGCTGCTTAGAGGAATTTTTATAAATTTTGAAAGGACGATATAAATGCAGAAGAAAATAGCGAGAGCGCTTTTATCAATCGGCGCGGTATTTTTCAGACCCGAGGAGCCTTTTACATGGGCAAGCGGCATAAAAAGCCCTGTATACTGCGACAACAGGCTTATTCTTACCGCTCCCGAACACAGAATAACGGTTGAAACGGCAATTGCCGAAACGGTAAAAAAAGAATACCCCGATTGCGAGGTTCTTATGGGGACAAGCACTGCCGGAATAGCTCACGCGGCGATAGCTGCTCATATTCTCTCAATGCCTATGGGGTACGTACGTTCGGGCAATAAGGACCACGGCAGACAGAACAGAATCGAGGGCAAGCTCGAAAAAGGTCAGAAGGTAGTTGTAATTGAGGATTTGATTTCAACAGGAGGCAGTGTGCTTGAGGTCGTTGACGCGTTAAGAGAGGCCGGCGCGCAGGTGCTCGGAATTGTCAGCATTTTCACATACGGTATGCAAAAGGGAATAGAAAGGCTTGCCGCCGCAGGAGTAAAAAACGTCAGTCTTACAAACTTCGATGTGATAGCCGAGGTTGCTGCGGACGAAGGATATATAAAGCCCGAGGATATAGAAAGACTTATAAAATTCAGAAACAATCCCTCGGATGAAAGCTGGATAGGTGCGGCAAAATGAGAAGTTTAATTGATATTAAGGAGCTTTCAACTGCCGAAATAGACGAGCTTATAACGGTTTCAAAGGATATAATCGCAAACCCCGTGAAGTATTCGGAAAAATGCAGGGGCAAAAAGCTCGCTACGCTTTTTTATGAGCCGTCAACAAGAACAAGATTAAGCTTTGAGGCGGCGATGTATGAGCTTGGAGGAAACGTACTTGGATTCGCTTCGTCCGATAATTCTTCCGCGTCAAAAGGGGAGAGCGTAGCCGATACCGTAAGAGTCGTAAGCGGCTACGCCGATATTATAGCGATGCGCCACCCTAAGGAGGGAGCGCCGCTTGTCGCTTCGATGCATTCTCTCGTGCCGATAATAAACGCCGGCGACGGGGGACATAACCACCCGACACAGACGCTTGCCGACCTTCTAACGATAAACAGGGAAAAGGGACGGTTTGACAATCTCACAGTAGGATTATGCGGAGATTTAAAATTCGGCAGAACCGTACACTCGCTTATAGGCGCTATGTCGAGATATGATAACGTCAAATTTGTGCTTATTTCGCCCGAGGAATTGAGGATTCCCGGCTATATAAAGAAAGAAATTCTCGACAGAGGAAATATTGATTACGTTGAAACAAGAAGCCTCGAGGACGCCGTCCCCGAGCTTGATATCCTATATATGACGAGAGTTCAGCGCGAGAGATTCTTTAACGAGGACGATTATATAAGGCTCAAAGACACTTATATACTTAACTCCGGCAAGCTTGCTAAAGCCAAAAAAGACCTTTCCATACTTCATCCTCTCCCGAGAGTAAATGAAATTTCGGTTGAGATTGATAATGACCCGAGAGCGTGCTATTTCGAGCAGACTCTCAACGGAAAATATATAAGAATGGCGCTTATTCTTAAGCTTCTGGGGGTGGAATAAAAATGATAGTCAATCCGATAAAAAACGGCGTAGTGCTTGACCATATCCACGCGGGCGGCGCAATGAGCATATATAAAGCGCTGAATCTCGATAAGCTCGGCTGTCAGGTAGCAATAATCAAAAACGCCGAAAGCGAAAAAATGGGCAAAAAGGATATTCTTAAAATATGCGAACCCATTGATATCAATTTTGACGTTATTGGCTATCTTGACCCGGGAATTACGGTAAGTATTATTAAGGACGGTAAGGTCGCGGAGCGCAAACACCTTGAACTGCCGGAAAAAGTCGAGGGTATAATAAAATGCTCGAACCCCAGATGTATATCGTCTGTTGAACAGGAGCTTCCGAGCGTTTTTAAGCTTACCGACAGAGAAAAAAGAGTGTACAGATGCATATACTGCGAGTCAAAATTTAAAAGTCAGGGAGATATTAAATAAATTTCAATCCTTCCTTAATTTATCGACAAAATAAAACCTCCGTATTTGGCGGAGGTTTTATATATATTTAAAGTCCGTATTCATTAACCATAAATTTATAAATTCTTTCGCAGGTTTTACCGTCGGTATAGTCGTAAAAGCGGTTTTTTGCTTTCAGCCTTTTCTCCTCGTATTCGTCGTTATCTTCCGCGACGTCCTTTATAAATTTTTTCAAATCTTCAACCGTATAAAGATACGGGCATTTATAATTTGCTTTAAAGTCGTCGAAGTACATGGGCCACTTCGCTTTAAAATCATCTAAATCTTCAATCGCGAGCGCTATAGGTCTCTCAATCATAAGATAGTCATAATAAACGGAGGAATAATCCGTTATGAGCGCGTCGGTTTTTGTTAAAAATTCGTATAACTGCATTCCCTTTGAATCAAGAAACGCGTTATCCGCAATTACAATATTGCTCATTTCGTCAATGTGCATTACGCTTACATCCTGCGCCGGGTGCGGCCGGATATACAGAATCGTATTCTTCTCTTTCAGATAATCGTTGATTTCACGCATATTATCATGCGACTTTATTACGGGAAGTCCGAGAGGAAAACGGTTCTCGATTTTTAATTCGGAAGCGGAAAAATGCTGGCGGTATGTCGGCATCCATACTATATACGTTTTATCCCTGTTTTTCCTCTTGCCGGCGTTTTCCGCAAGTATATCGGTGCGGCAATAACCGAAGTTCCTCATGTTTTCATCGGTATCGCCTATATCGTAAAAATGGCTGTTAAAATTATAAGTAGTTATCATGTTCATATCGACTTCGCCTTTAATAAGGTCGTAGTCTTTAACAATTTTCAGCGGCATACCGTGACCGAGAAAAACTCGTTTTTGTTGATAATTTTTCTTATATACGTAATTGTTGCAGTCTACAATAAATTTTGCAAACAGCGAATAATATGTAAAATCAAACTTTTCTTTAAGATTAGTGGGATTCTTTGTTATAGATTTTATTTTGACACCGCACAGCTTGTCCCTGAAACCGTCGTGGGTCTTTAACAGCCATACGAGCTTGTATTTTTTCGGAACGTCCGTATTTTCAGCCAAATACTTAAAAAACCAATATGTGTTGTCGGTAAAATTCGGAGTGGATTCAAATATTATTGCTTTTTTTCTCGGAAATTTTGATGTAGCGCTGCTAAAGCTTTCTATTAATATATCTTTTAAACTCATAATTAAACTCCTGTTTATTTATCGCCGGATATCGCGTTTCGGATTTTATATAACGCGCCGAAGCCTAAGTAAGAAAGAATACAGGCTATTCTTGTTCTTAGTTCCGCGTTTTTATCTCGAATGACAACATTTCTGTATTGTTTAATATTTTTCTTTATATGATTTATTCTGTCTTGTACCCCGTTTTTACCGTACAGTTTCATAAATACTATAAAATTTTTTTCTGTCAAATAATATGTCGCGGCATTCTTAATTTCATCAGATATTATTGCGTATTTTTCGTATATTATATCGGCTGTTTTTACCATGTCGTATATCTTCTCGATATTAAAAGAGTGCGTCACGCTGTTTTCGTTCTGCATATACAAATACAACGGAGCGTTTATCATAACGACTTTTTTTGCGTTTTGCAAATAATCTATACAGGAAAGAACGTCTTCACCGATCGCATATTTCGGAAAGTTTACCGCTACACGATCTTTTTTAAAGAGCTTTCCACAACAAGAGGGCGCATAGATTTGACCGTACAGTAACTTTTTAAGAGCATCAATACCGGTATCGGAAAACACGGTATCGTCGCTATAATCGGTATTTCTTGTTCGCTTTTCCGTGCCGTCGCGCCATTTATACACATACGAACACATGGATATATCCGCGTCATATTCTTTTATCAGCGAGTACATTTCGGATATATATTCATTATCAACGTAATCATCGCCGTCAACAAAACAAAAATATTCTCCGCTCATATTCGCGATTCCTGTATTTCTCGCTTCCGCTACTCCTTCGTTATCCTTATGAATAACTGTTATACGGCTGTCGTTTTCCGAATATTTATTGCATATTTTACCGCTTTTATCCGTTGAGCCGTCGTCAATAAGGATAATTTCAAGGTTTTCATAAGTTTGATTTATAACAGATTCTATGCACGACGGCAAAAAAGTTTCTACGTTATAAATGGGTATAATTACGGAAATCAAAGGATACATTTGATTCGCCTCATTTTGCTTTTTTCGTCTTATTTTTCAGTCCGCTGAGATATTCAAACAAAGTTTCTTTTAAATATTCAAACGGTTCGGTCTTAAATACGATTGAAATAAGGAAATAGACCGCCGCCCCGGATATGACCTGTATGCAAAGGAGCGGGAACGCTTCGAGATGTATAAGCAGTCCTTCCGCATAAACCGCGAGCGACATGACAGCCGAAATAAGTAGCCCCGGAGCCATATCAACAGCAAGCTCTTTATAGCTGTAGGAAACGAGTTTTTTATTAGGCAAGGTGTTAGCGAACGACGCTATAAAAGTTGTCAGAAACAAACTGTACGCTATCGCGTCAACGCTGTACCGCATTACGCAGAATAATATCAGAAGTCCCGAACCTTTTTTCAGTATTTCGAGTTTTAGAATTATATCGCTTCGTCCTACGGCTTTTATAGTTTGTAAATTTGCCTGTTGGATTGGCTCGAAACAATATGTAATGCAGTAAATTTGAAGATATGGTACGCAGGGGAGCCATTTATCGGTAAGCAGAAGCGACACGAGCGGTTTCGCCACGACTGCAAGACCGAACATCATAGGACACATTATATAAGCCGTTGTGCGTATCGAGCGCCGCATCATGTTTTTTACATCGGTAATATTGCTCTGCGATTTTGATATGGCGGGGAAAAGCACGTTTGAAATAGACGAATTTATATTGGTTACCAGTATATTTGGTATCTGCTTGCCTTTATCAAAAAACGCGAGGTCGTTCGACGTGTACAGTTTTCCTATTATAAGGCTCCTAAGCTCGTTATACGATGTGTCGATAAGCGACGCGACAAGTATTTTCCAGCCGTATGAAAAAAGCTCTTTCAGCTTTTTCCATGAGAATTTAAGCTCGGGCTTCCAATGAATAGTAAGACCGAGAATTACGGTGTCCATTATTGTGTTTGTCAGATACTGACCGACTAACGCCCATACGCCGTATCCCGCGTATGCCATCCATATGCCGACTACGGCCGAAACCGTCGTGCCGATAATTGTTGAGAAAAAGAATTTTTTGAAAATCATTTTTCTCGAAACATACGCCTGTTGGACGTTGTTTATCGCCGTAAGAGGTATTCTAAGTCCGAGAACTCTGAGAACGGGAGATAAAAGCTCATAGCCGCTTCCGAAAAACGAAGCTATAATCGGTGAAGCGATGAAAAGAATCAAATAAAGAATCAAAGACGCTCCGAGCTGAAAATACAAAACCGTTGAGAAATCGACGTTATCCGCGTCTTTTTTTTGAATAAGCGAGCTGCCGAAGCCGTTTACGACTATGCAGTTTGCAAAGGTTATGAAAATCATAACGAGTGTTATAAGTCCGTAAGCTTCCGTCGGGAGAAGTCTCGCAAGCACTACAGATACGACAAACGTAACGACCTGCGCCGTTATTCTCTCTCCAAACTTCCATATAAGTCCCGAAAGAACCTTGTTTTTTGTATCGTCCATTACAAATTCTCCAATGTACGTTTAAGGCGGCACCGCGCAAAGACCGTCTTGCGCCTTTACGCACAAGCTTGTGCTGTATTTTTTTAAATATTATATATCATTGTAAAAAGAATGTCAATTTATTTTTATTTTTCCGATTTACAAACCGGTTATTATGTGTTAAAATATAAAAACATGAACGGCTGACGCATTAAAGTGTCAAAAACAGGGGGAAAATATATGGATTCGGAAAAAAAAGACGTTATAAATGAAAGCGATTCGGACAGCGGCGATATTGTTTACGTCTCGGATAATAAAATTGAAGCCCGGCCCGAAAAAAGCGCCGACGATGAGAATATTGTAAAAAAAGAAAAAAAGAGCAGAAAAAAAAGATTAGCGAAAACAAGCAGGTCAGGCAAGAAAAAACCACATGACAAAAAAGCCGACGATAAAACGACAAGCAAAATTCTTATTGCAATTATGATGGTGGGCTTTTGTCTGCTTATAGTTGCCGTAGTCGGCATTGCTTCTACAGCGTCCCAAATGAAAAAGAGTAATAATCAGACGGTCGATACGGGAGCGCCGAATGTTCAGAACGCCGAAAATCAGCAAAACAATTTAAATCAGTATGTTCAGACTACCACATTGCCTGCGGATATTCCCGTAAATAGCGGTTCCGATGCTTCCGCGGACGGTTCGGCCGCAGTTCCGTCCGTACCGCAAAGCGACGAACAATGGCTTTCGTTTTTCAATACGGCTGTAAATAAGCTTAAAACTGACGGTCCTTCGTTTACTAAAGCGAAACAGACGGTTACGTCCGACATTCAGCTTTCAAATTCGCTTGCGCAGGCGTATGTATCGGCTGTCAAGGATAAATTCCTTTCCGATGAAACGGTTACTACGGAAATAGCAAAGGGTGATAAGGCGTCCGCTGTTAAAAACGTATCTCCCGACGGTGCCGCGTATGTTTCGTCGCTTTCAATGAGCGACGTAAAGTCCGTATCTCATACTTCCGATTCAAACGGCAATTACGTTATCCGTATAGATATGAAAGACGCCGAGAGCCCCGAAAAATCTGACGCTTACGGAAAAATATTTGAGTTTATGCTTGTTGACGACGTTATGAATACCTATGCGCCGGATATAGGAGCTACCGTGGACAGAGCGAATGTTTCTCTACAATACTCCGGCTGCTACGCTTCGGCCGTTATCTCAAAGGACGGCAAACTTTTAAGCTATGAAACGCGGGTAAACGCTCATATGATTCTTAAAGACGCAAAAATCAAAGTCGTTACGACCGACCTCGACGCAACGCTTGCCAGCAATACGACCTATACCGATATAGTTTGGTAATATTCAATAAAATATATTTTTCAGCCGCCGCGATATTTTACGGCGGCACTTTTACGTTTCTATTGACATATAATATATTCGGCGGTATAATGTTGAATGTCGTACAGTTTGATATTCGACAAATTTTTTCAAGGGGTTGATGATTTGGACGATAAGCATTACATGGGAATGAAAATTCACTCGCTTGCCAATATGACTATGCGATATATGGAGAGCAACAGTCACAAGCCTTTGGTAGACAGCATTACGGGAACAAACGGCTGGATAATAGGTATTATCGACCACAATAAGGATAAGGAAATTTTTCAGCGCGATTTGGAGGAAAAATTCGGCATAACGCGTTCTACCGTATCAAAAGTAGTCAATCTTATGGTTCAAAAGGGACTGTTGGAGCGTTCCTCCGTGGATTATGACGCAAGACTTAAAAAACTTTCTCTTACGGATAAATCAAGAGAGCTTATAGAGTATATGCATGAGGATAACCGAAAAATGGACGCCGTTCTTCTTCGAGGTTTTTCCGAGGATGAAAAGGCGGCGCTTTCCGACTATATACAAAGAATGAAAAATAATTTAAAAATCAGTTTTGAAGAAACGGGCGTTGACGGCGGCTGTGTTTTCAAAATGGGAGAGGAAGAATGATATAAAATGATAAAGCGATTGGCAAAATGCGTGCGCGAGTATAAGAAAACCGCGCTTTTAACGCCTGTTTTCGTTATAGGCGAAATAGTTATGGAGGTTATTATCCCATTGCTTATGGCGGATCTTATAGACAACGGCATTACCGAGGGCAGCATGGATTACGTTGTCAAAATGGGCGTTATTCTTCTTGTATGCGCAGTTATCTCAATGTTTTTCGGCTGCGCGGCGGGACGTACCTGCGCCGTTGCGAGCGCGGGGTTTGCTAAGAACCTAAGACATGATATGTATTATAACGTTCAGAATTTTTCGTTTTCCAATATTGATAAATTCTCAACGGCAAGTATTGTAACAAGGCTCACAACGGACGTAAATAACGTCCAGATGGCTTTTATGATGATAATAAGAATCGCCGTAAGAAGCCCGATGATGCTTATTTTCAGCTTTGTTTTCGCGTTCAGGATAAACGCGAGGCTTTCCTGCGTATTTCTTATAGCGCTGCCGTTCCTCGCCTGTGTTCTGATGCTTATTATAAGAAAGGCACATCCGCTTTTCAGAAAGGTTTTTAAGACTTATGATAAGCTTAATGCCGTCGTAGAGGAGAATCTCAGAGGCGTAAGAGTTGTAAAATCCTATATACGCGGAGATTATGAAATAGATAAGTTCGGCAAAATTTCGCAGAGCATTTATAAAAATTTTACAAAAGCGGAAAAAACTCTCGCTTTTAATATGCCTACGATGCAGATATGCGTTTACGCCTGCACGATAATAATATCGTGGTTCGGAGCAAAGCTTATTGTAGATTCGGGCGGAACGACGCTTTCAACAGGCGAGCTTATGAGCCTGTTTACTTATACGGTTCAGATTCTTTCGAGCCTTATGATGCTTTCGATGATTTTCGTAATGATGACCATGGCGCGCTCAAGCGGAGAAAGAATAGTTGAGATTCTCGAAGAAAGCAGCGATATTACCGATAAAACCACAGCCGCAACGACTGTAAAGGACGGTTCGATTGTCTTTGAAAACGTCGATTTCGCGTATTCCAGAAGCGCCGGCAAGCTTTGTCTCGATAACGTAAATATTGAAATAAAATCGGGCGAGACGGTTGGTATTATAGGCGGTACGGGTTCTTCAAAATCCACGTTCGTCCAGCTTATACCGCGTCTTTACGACGTTACAAAAGGTTCGGTAAAGGTCGGCGGTGTTGATGTAAGGGATTATGAGCTGAAAGCTTTGAGAAACGAAGTGGCAATGGTACTCCAGAAAAACGTACTGTTTTCGGGAACCGTCAGGGACAATCTGCGCTGGGGAAAAGAGGACGCGACAGACGAGGAAATAAAACACGTCTGTGAGCTTTCTCAGGCGTCGGAATTTATCGAAACGTTCCCCGATAAATACGATACATATATCGAACAGGGCGGCTCGAATGTTTCGGGCGGTCAAAAGCAGAGACTGTGCATTGCGAGAGCGCTTTTGAAAAAGCCGAAAATACTGATTCTCGACGATTCCACAAGCGCGGTCGATACTAAAACCGACGCTCTTATAAGAAAAGCTTTCAAAGAGGAAATTCCCGATACAACTAAAATAATTATTGCTCAGAGAATAGCCTCCGTACAGGACGCTGACAAAATAATAGTCATGAACGACGGCAGAATCGCCGCCTGCGGCTCTCACGACGAGCTTATGAAGTCAAGCGACATATACAGAGAGGTTTATGAATCGCAGGTAAGAGGAGGCGGGGAAAATGAGTGATACCGTGAAAAGTACACAGGTTAGACCAATGAACGGACCGAGAGGAAATAAGGGACTTGTCGGGAAACCGAACGTTAAGGTCAATAAAAACACCGTTAAAAGGTTGTTGAGCTATTTCGGCGCTTATAAATTTCATATGATATGCGTTGTTTTGTTTATCCTTATGACGTCGGTCGCGAGCGTTTTTTCGTCATTATTCCTTGAATCTCTTATCGACGATTATATTACTCCCATGATTACAGGCGCGAAAACGACGGACGAAGGCTTTGCTGGTCTTTTCAGGGCGCTTGCAATAATGGCCTGTATATATATTATCGGCGCGCTCGCGGGATTCCTTTATAACAGAATAATGGCTTCCGTTTCACAGGGTATACTTAAAAAAATCAGGGATAAAATGTTCGCTCATATGCAGACGCTTCCGATAAAGTATTTCGATACGCACAATTTCGGAGATACTATGAGCTTTTACACCAACGATACGGACAGTCTCCGCCAGATGATTTCACAGAGTGTCCCGCAGGCTATGATGTCGATTACGTCTATCGCCGCTATATTCTTTTCAATGCTTCGGCAGAGCGTATGGCTTACACTTTTCGTTATACTTTTCCTTCTTCTTATACTTAAAATCATGGGATTTGTGGGAGGCAAGAGCGGCAAATACTTTATGAAGCAGCAACATTCGGTAGCCTCTCTCAACGGGTACATAGAAGAGATGATAAACGGACAGAAGGTCGTAAAGGTTTTTTGTCATGAGGAAAAATCAAAAGAGGAGTTCGATGAAAAGAATAAAGAGCTTTGCGATAACATGACAAAAGCGAACACCTACGGCAATAACGTAGGCCCCATTATGAACAATATGGGTTATCTGCTTTATGTGGCTATTGCGATTCTCGGCGGTATCCTCGCGATAAAAGAGGTTCCGAATCTCTCGCTGGCGGGAATAAATCATCTTTCTCTCGGTATGATAGCGTCTTTCCTTACTCTTTCAAGAAGCTTCGTTCAGCCTATTTCGCAGATTTCGCAGCAGGTAAACGCTATAGCCATGGCGATGGCGGGCGCGGAAAGAATCTTTTCTCTTATTGATGAAGAACCCGAACAGGATAACGGCTATGTAACTCTTGTAAATGCGAAATTTGACAAAAACGGCAATATTACGGAAACTCCCGAAAGAACGGGAATGTGGGCATGGAAGCATCCTCACGGCGACGGCAGTATAACGTACACCCGTCTAAAAGGTAATGTAGTTCTTGACGACGTCGATTTTGAATATGAGGAAGGCAAGCCTGTCCTGCACAATATTACGCTTTACGCGGAACCCGGTCAGAAGGTCGCGTTCGTCGGAGCAACGGGAGCGGGCAAGACCACTATAACGAATCTTATAAACAGGTTTTATGATATCGCCGACGGCAAGATTCGTTATGACGGCATAAATATTAACAAAATCAGGAAATCCGATTTAAGGCGTTCTATGGGAATAGTTTTGCAGGACGTTAACCTGTTTACGGGTACGGTTATGGATAATATCCGCTACGGCAAGCTCGACGCGACAGACGAGGAGTGCGTGGAAGCCGCGAAGCTCGCGAACGCCGACAGCTTTATCAGAATGTTGCCCAACGGCTATGATACTGTTTTGGAGGGCGACGGCAGCGGACTTTCCCAGGGACAGCGCCAGCTTATTTCTATCGCGAGAGCGGCTGTAGCCGACCCGCCCGTAATGATTCTTGATGAGGCTACGTCCTCGATTGATACAAGAACCGAAGCTATAGTTCAGCGCGGCATGGACGCGCTTATGAAAGGCAGAACCGTGTTTGTTATAGCTCACAGGCTTTCCACGGTCAAAAATTCCGACGTTATAATGGTTCTTGACCGCGGCAGAATAATAGAGCGCGGAAGTCATGAAAAGCTTATTGCGGAAAAGGGCAAATATTATCAGCTTTACACAGGCGCGTTTGAACTTGAATAATAGTACTTGAATATCGAAAAACAATGTGATATAATACGTTTTGTTATGATGAAATGACTGTGTGTTTAAGTATATATCACATTGTTTTTTCGTAGTAGGAAGTGAATAAATGAAAAAGATTTTAAAAATGCTCAAGCCTTATAGGGGAACGCTTGCATTATCTATCATTTTTTCCGCGTTGTATTCGGTGCTTGATATCCTTATACCCGTCTATACCAAATATATTCTCAGCGAAGGCATCATATCGAAAGATATGAACAATATTATCCGATACGGCGGAATAATGCTCCTGCTGACCATTATCGGTATGGCAATGTCGCTCCTTAATACCTATTTTTCAACAAAAACATCTGTAAATTACGCGATGAATATACGGAATCACGTTTTTACAAAGGTTTCGCATCTTTCCCAGTGCGATGTGGATAAAATAGGCGTATCGTCCATGATGACGAGAACCACAAACGACGTTCGTCAGGTTCATGAGGTCATTCTTAACTCGCTGAAATCTATCCTGCCCGTTCCGATTTATTTTATCGGCGGTCTTTATATGGCAAACCGCGTCAACCATAAGCTCATGAAGCTTATTTTTATGGTTATACCTATACTTCTGCTTATAGTTGTCGTGATGTTTATTTTTATCATGCCGATGTTTACAAAGGTGCAAAAACTTTTAGATGAACTCAATTTTATATTAAGAGGAAAAATCGGCGGTATCAGGGTAATCAGGGCCTTCAACAAAACGGATTATGAGGACGAGAGATTTGACGCGAGCAACAAGGCGCTTACCAAATTAAGTCTTAAAGCGACAAGAATCCTTTCGAGCCTTATACCTATTATTACTGTCGCTCTTTACTCGCTCATATGTTACGTTATTTATATGTGCATAAGCGACGCCGAAACTCCCGGACTTTCAAATAAGCAGATACTTGAAACGATTCCTAATATGTATATGTTTATATCGTATTTCGCGCTTGTGATTTTCGCAATGACCACAGTTGTTACGATTATAGTATCGTTTCCCAAAGCGTCGGTTTCGGCAAAGCGTATCAATGAAATTCTTGACGCCGTACCCGAAATCAAGGAAAGCGAAAATCCCGTAACGCCCGATGAAAGCGTGAAAGGCACTGTTGAGTTCAGAAATGTTTCATTCAGATATAAGCCGCAGAACGACGGCAAAAAGAAAAAATCAAAGCTTTTGAAGATGCTGAGTGAAAAGAACAAAGAGCTTAAAGCAAAGAATAAAAAAGAAAACGAAAAATCAGCCGTTACGGAAAAATCGGATAATAATTCCGACAATAAAACAAACGGTGAAAACGCATCGGACAAGAAGAATATTTCTCCTTTAATATCAAATGATGAGAAAAAGAAGAAAAAATATGACGAGGACGCTATAAGCAATATAAGCTTTACCTCTCATTCTGGCGAGGTAACGGCGATAATCGGAATTACGGGCTGCGGAAAATCGACCCTTGTAAACCTGATTCCGAGGCTGTATGACGTTACCGAGGGGCAGATACTTATAGACGGCGTGGATATCCGTGATATGACTCTTGAGGAGCTTCACAAGCGCATAGCGTATGTACCTCAGCAGAGCTTTTTATTCAGCGGCACCGTAAAGGATAACGTAAAATTCGGCAATCCCGACGCTTCCGACGACGAAGTCTGGCGCGCTGTGGAGATAGCGCAGGCAAAGACGTTCGTAAGCAGTATGGCCGACGGTATCGACAGCTTTGTTTCGCAGGCGGGCAAAAACTATTCGGGCGGACAGAAGCAGAGATTGGCAATCGCGAGAGCCATAATAAAGGACGCGGAGATATGTATTTTTGACGACAGCTTTTCCGCTCTCGATTTGGCTACGGACGCAAGGCTCAGAGCCGCTTTGAGAGAGAATCTTCCAAACGCCAATATTATAATAGTAGCGCAGCGCGTGGGAACCGTTATAAACGCCGACAGAATTATAGTAATGGACGACGGCAAGGCGGTTGGAATAGGCACACATGAGGAGCTTCTTAAATCCTGCGATACCTACAGAAGCATTGTTGCTTCTCAGCTTTCCGAGGAAGAATTGGAGGCGACCGTATGAGCAAGACTGAAAAGATTAAAAAAGAGGTTGGAGCGGACACTCAGGATACCTATCTCGAAAGCAAATATTCTTCATACAGAACCAAAAAGGATAATGAAAATCAGGTTGAAAACGCGAAAGGCACTACAAAACGCTTTTTTAAACTGCTTACGCCTTATTGGTTTTCGGTAGCTATTGTCTGCATAGCGTCTGTGGCTTCAACGTTTGTAAACGTATTGGCGCCCGATTATATGGCGGATCTTATAACCAGCGCGCAGTATTCTATTGAGGATTTTGCCGCGAACGGAACGCATATAAATTTCGGCGGGATAACGGAGCCGGGCTCGATAACCTATCAGCTTGCCGTTCTCGGGGCGCTTTATATCCTGCTCGGCGTGTTTACGTTTGTACAGCAGTACGCGGGAGCCGGAGTTACGCAAAAGCTTGTTTTCAATTTAAGGAATCAGGTAAACCGAAAGCTTTCAAATATGCCGTTAAGCTATTTTGATAAGAACACAAAAGGCGAGATAATAAGTAAAATCGTAAACGATATTGATAACGTTTCCGCGAATCTGCAAAACAGCTTTTTGACTGTTCTTACGGGCGTTATACAGGTTATAGGTTCTCTTGTAATGATGCTCCGAACGGGAAACTGGGTCATGACTGTGGCTTCGATTTTCCTTGTTCCCTTCAGCGGCACCATTGCTTATAAAATTTCAAAAATTTCCAAAAAATGGTTCTCAAGATACTGGAGCTCCATGGGAGCTATGAACGGTCACGTTGAGGAAATGTATTCGGGACACAGCCTTGTAAAAATATTCAATCATGAGAATCAATCAATCGACGAGTTCAGAACGATAAACACAAATCTTAAAAACAACAGCTTCGCGGCCAATATGATTGCCGGCATATTGAATCCTATTCTCACGCTGTTCAAAAACATTAATTATGTTTCGGTTTGTATTATAGGCGGCTGTTATTATATCGGCACATGGTTCAATACGGGCGTATCTATACGAAATACGCTTCCCATAGGCTCTATAGAGGCGTTCTTGTCTTATTCCTCAATGTTTACAACTCCCATTACCAATATTTCAAAGATGATAAACAATATTCAGTCATCGCTTGCGTCAGCGGAACGCGTTTTCCGGCTTCTTGACGAGGAAGAGCAGACTCCCGACAATACCGAAAATGAGCCGGATTCGCTTTTAAACGGTAACGTAAGGTTTGAAAATGTAAGATTCAGATATAAAGAGGATACTCCACTTATAGAGAATTTTTCGCTTACCGCCGACCCGGGGCATCTTGTCGCAATCGTAGGGCCTACGGGAGCGGGCAAAACCACTATTGTGAATCTCCTTATGCGTTTTTACGATATTCAGGGAGGTCATATTTACCTTGACGGAATTGACATAATGACAATGTCAAGAAACAGATTAAGAGAAAATTTCGGCATGGTCTTGCAGGATACTTGGCTTTTCAAGGGTACTATCAAGGAAAATATTTGTTACGGCGTTGATAACGCTACCGATGAACAAATTGAATTTGCGGCAAAATCGGCAAATATCCATGATTATATAATGTCGCTGCCCGACGGATATGAAACAAAGCTTACAGAGGACGGGGCGAATATTTCACAGGGACAGCGCCAGCTTATTACTATCGCGCGGGCGCTCTTAAAAGACCCCAAGGTTCTTATTCTCGATGAAGCGACGTCGTCTGTGGATACGAGAACGGAAGCTCTTATACAGCAGGCAATGCAGGAGCTTATGAAGGGAAGGACAAGCTTTGTTATAGCGCACAGACTTTCCACCATAAAGAATGCCGATAACATAATTGTAATGCGTCACGGTTCCATAGTAGAGCAGGGAACGCATAAGGAGCTGCTTAAAAAAGACGGATTTTACGCGAAGCTTTATAACAGCCAGTTTACCGGCGGTATTCCCGAGGATATTGAATAAACCGATAACTCATTTTTAAGGAAATACTGATTAAATCGAACGTGCAGATTGCTCCATGAGATTTTTTGGCAGAAATGACGGAAAATATCGGAGCAAGATGTGCGTTCAGCCGTCAGGCGTGATTTATTCAGTATTTCCTTAATACTCCTTTTTCACCACACCCCGGCGGTTTTACCCGCCGGGGACACTTATTAAGTAGTAAAAAAAACGCGTAGGGTGATTTCACCCTACGCAGTCGCTCGTTAAAACTTAATTTCTCCCGTTTTGCTGTTGTCGGTCATGCTGTATGCCGCTATTCCGTTCTCGTTAACAACGAAAACGGTGTTGCCGATAAAAGCGCCTCTTATTACATCAATAACGGTTGAATTTTTTTCCGAATCGTTTTCGTCGTATTCCGCTGTTTTGTATTTTCCTCGGAGCGTAAGTCCTTCCTTTGAAAAATCCATAAGCAGAACGCTGTAATCCTCACAATAGTCATGCGCGTTATTGTAATAACTTTCTATCATGCTTATTCCGAACGTATTGCTGTCAACAGTCATAAATGCCTTGTGATTACTGTTAAAATAAGCGTTTCCGACGGTATAATTATCTGTTTCCTTTGGATTTTCCGGCTCGCTTACGTCAAACAAAGAGATTTTTGCCGAATTATCCGCGCCGTCCGCGTCTCCTCCCGTACCTATGCCGATAACAAGATTATTGCCGACGGGGTGAAGATATGAGGAAAATCCCGGTATTTTCAGTTCGCCCTTGATTACGGGTTTGGTTTTATCCGAAAGGTCGATTACAAACAGGGGGTCCGTTCTGTAAAACGTTACAAGATAAAGCGTATCGCCCATAAATCTTGCCGCCTGCATATTCTCGCCTTTCGCGATTTCACCGAGATAGCCTATTATCTTCATATCGTTATCGAGTGTATATACCATGCTGAAATCCTCTTGAATTTCAACGGATACCGTTTCTCCGTCTGTCTCGGTTTTGTCCGCATATGCGCCGCAGGTGGCTATTCTGAACGTATCGCCGCTTTTATCCATAGAAAACCGGTTAATGCATATTCCGCCCACCGTCGCGGCGGCTTTATATAAAACTCCTTCATCTGTTATATCGTATTTGTATATATGCGTAACCGTGGAAAAATTAATGTTCCTGTCGTCCGTTACATAATGCGTCTCGCCTCTGTACCAATATGAACATTCGCTCTCGGCTATAAACAGGTTCCCGTCTGTACAGTATATCTCCTGACCCGAGCAAAGGCTCGCGTCGAGTATAGGCTCGCTTTCCGGATTATCAAGGCTTATGAGCGACGTTACAATATAATTTGACGGCTCGTCCTCATTAACGATTTTTATTCTGTCGGACGATACTTTCTTATCTTCGCCCCCGTTTACGGAGTATCTGGGGATATCAACCTTTTTCAAAGCGTCGCAGGACTTGCCGAATGTATTCATTCCGCACCCGGAGTAGGGGATATGATAATTTGATACTGTAAGAAGCTTGCCGCCGATAATTCTCGAAGCGAGGTAGCTCCCGTTTACCGCGAACGAGTTTTCCAATTTAGGATTTGATTTATCGGATATATCGTAAATTCGTATTTCAATATCGTTGGGAATTACATACGCGATACAGTCGGACATGGCGGCGCCGTTGAAAACGGTCGTGTATTCGTTATAATCGGGCGAATCAGTCTGCTTATCCAAAACGACAACCATTTTACCGCCGTATAAATACATTTCCCGAGGATAGTATTCCGTTCCGTTTTCCGTTTTAAACTCTATTTTCGAGACAGTCTGCATATTTTCGGGCTTTCGGCAGTCGTTTATATAAATTTTATTGTTGCCGATGTAATAAAGATATTTGCCGTCGTTCTTGATTATGTCCCCCTCGTCCGCGTCTTTCACCTGCAAATTGGTGGTGCTGTAAGAACCGCTCCCGGCCAAAGTATCGGCAGACTCGTCAAGTGTCGGCACTCCGTTCTCCGCGGAATGGTCCTTACTGCTCGATGTCACGTTGTTTAAAAAATTATTGTAAAGATTTTTGTTGCCGTAATTATCGTTATAATAGTTTTTAAAATAAGATAAAATCACGTTTTCAACTTCGCTGTAATCGGAGTCCTCGGTTTTTTGCGCTACTATATTATCTTGTTTTTTAAGCTCGTAATGGTTTATGGACGTATTCAGTATAGCCGCTATCCCTATAAGAATTGTGAATACAGCCGCAGCGGCCGCCGTGAATTTTATTATTCTGTTTTTTATCGGCGGTTTTCTACGTTTGGGAGAAAGTATTTCGCCGTTTTCCCTTATAAAGTTTTCAATGCTTTCCGCAGACAGTGATTCGGGCAGAGCGATTTCCTCCGAATTGAGCCTTTTTTCAAGCTCCTTTGAAAAATTTCTGTTCTTCATATTGTGCCTCCCAATCTACTGTAAAATTATTGCAAAATGTCCCGCAGTTTTTTTAAGGAGCGCGAAAGCTTAGAGCGTACAGAGCCTGACGTCATATTCATAAGCTTTGCAATCTCGCCGCTTTTATAGCGTCCTATAACACTCAGAAGCACGATTTGCCGCTCGTCCGGTTGAAGCATACCGAGCGCTTCCTTGATTTCCGCCGACAGCGGAGCGTCGGAAGCGTAATTATCGGATACCGCGTTTTCCCTTATTTCGTGAATAGGAGCAGAGCTTAGCCTGTCTGCGGGATTTTTGAGCTTTTCTCTGCATACGTTGGAGAGAATTTTGAATATCCATGATTTGAACGAGGAAGCCTTTTTGAGCGACGCTATATTTTTGAACGCGGACAGAACGGCGTCCTGCACGCAGTCCTCGGCGTCGGCGCTGTTACCGGTAAAATACAGCGCGAATCTGTAAAGACCTTCCGCGTAAAAGCCGTAGATTTCGGCAAACGCTTTGGAGTTCCCCGTCTGCGCTTCACTTACGAGGTTTTCAATATCATGTTTCATCGTGTCACGCTCCTTTCATATATAAGATTGCTTTAACCGTGAAAGTGTTGCATAAAAAAATAAAAATATGCGCAACGGTTTACATCGCGCATAATTGTTATTCGATTTTCTGAGCGGCTTCAATTATTTTTTTGAAGCGGTGGTTTATTCCCGAACGTGAAATAGGCTTTTTCAGGTTCGCGCTAAGCTCACTGAACGCCATTTCCGGATTTTCCAGCCTTAACTGCGCAAGCTCCTTCTGTTCCGGCGTGAGCTCCTCAAATTTGCCCGACCGCTTTAGTTTTTTGATTGCTTCAAGCTGTATTGCCGCCGCTTTGCAGGTCTTTTTTATATTGGCGCTGTCACAGTTGACCTTTCTGTTGACGTTGTTGCGCACGTCCTTATAAATCTTTTCCTCAATCAGCTCCATTACCGCGCTCTGCGCGTCCATAAGAGTTAAAATGTCCTCAATATGAGAGCTGTCCTTAAAATAAACGATATTCATGCCGTTTCTGACTGATTTTTTCGGAACAGCGGAAAAGCCGTCAAACAAATCGCAGAAGTCAGAGGCTTTATTCTTATAAGATACTCCAAATTCGATGTGATATTCACGCTTGGGGTCGGTTATGATTCCGCAGGAAAGAAACGCCCCCCTTACAAACGCTCCGAGACAACATTCCCTTTCAATGTTGTTTTTGATGATTCGGTATGATGTTTCGGCGCCGGAGTAACCAAGCTCGTTAAGAAGTGCCATTCTGTCCTCTTTTTTATCAAGCGTGATAAATTTTTTGCCGGACTGAGTGTAGGAAACCGTGGGTTTTACGTTAATCAGCGTTTTGATTGCCTCGATATATCTTTTAGCTACAAAATCATAGTCAGTCATTATGCTTATATCGTCGCTCCCGAAGGAACGCCCAAAAAACACCATGCCGTAAGCCTCCGCGCGTTTACAGCAGTCTGTTTCGCATATTACGTTGCATAATTCTCTTTTTACTTCTTTTGAAAATGACATATTATGGTATAATTTTTACTTCGGGTTCAAGAGTTACTCCCGTCTTTTCCTTAACAGTTTTTTTAACATATTCAATAAGAGCAAGTATATCGTCGGCTGTGCCGCCGTATCTGTTTATGATAAAGCCCGCGTGCTTTTCGCTGACCTCGGCTCCGCCTATTCGGCAGCCTTTCAATCCGCACTGCTCTATGAGCGCTCCCGCGAAATGACCCTCGGGACGCTTAAACGTGCTTCCGGCGCTTGGATATTCAAGCGGCTGTTTATCCTTTCTTCTTGCTATAAAATCGTCCATCATTGCCTTTATTGCCTCTTTTTCGCCCTTTCGGAGCTTAAAGACTGCGTCTGTGATGATATATCCGCTGTGTTCGGAATAAAAACTGCGCCTGTAGCCGAGCGAAAGTCCGTCGGCGGAAAGCGTTTCAGCCTTTAAATCGGGAGATATGTGTTCCGCAGATATTAAAACGTCCTTCATTTCTCCGCCGTACGCTCCGGCGTTCATATAAACCGCGCCGCCGACAGTTCCCGGGATTCCGTACGCAAATTCAAGTCCCGTAAGAGAGTTTTCATAGGCGGCGGTACAAAGCCTTGAAAGGGGAGTGCCGGAAGAACATCTTATATATTCTCCGTCGATTTCTATATCCGCAACAAACTGCGTCATTTTTATAAAAACTCCGTCGAACCCCGTATCTCTGACCAAAAGATTACTTCCGTTTCCTGCGGCAATGTACGGTATACCGAGTTTTTCTGCGCATTTCAATACTTTAATAAGCGCGTCCCGAGTTTTCGGAAAAGCTATGGCTTTTGCATTTCCTCCGGCTTTAAAGGTAGTCTGTGCGCTCATGGGAGAGTCGAGCAGAACATCGCAGTCGGACGATTTTATTTCTTGTGAAAATGCACGAAAATCAATCATATAACAGTTCTTTCCTAAGTTATGCATTATGAATCAAGAAGCGCCGCGCCGATGACACCTGCGTCATTGCCCAGCTCGGCAGGTACTATTTTAGTCTGTTTTTCGGCGTGAATGCTGTATGTCTGCGCTTTTACGAGCTTTCTTACAGGACCTAAAAGGTTTTCCTTTTCATTTCCTACGCCGCCGCCTACGCAGAGTATTTCAGGCTGGAATGTATTTATAATATTTACAAGTCCGCACGCAAGATAGCCCATGTACTTTTCAACTACCTTTGTCGCCGTCGCGTCTCCGGCTCGCATACCGTCAAACGCTGTTTTTCCGTTTACCTTTCTGATATCGCCGTCCTCTACTATATCCCACATCTTCGTAAACGGGTCTATTACCATTGCGTCTCTCGTCTGCTGAATAAGAGCCGTCGCCGAGGAATATCTTTCCCAACAACCTCTTCTGCCGCAGGTACATTGTTCGCCGTTCCATACTATGACCATATGGCCCATTTCGCCCGCCGTGTAATTAACGCCCGTGACAAGCTTGCCGTCAACGATTATTCCGCTTCCTACGCCTGTTCCGAGAGTTACCGCGACAAAGTTTTTAACGCCCTTTCCCGCGCCCGCGACGGCTTCACCGAGCGCCGCGCAGTTAGCGTCATTGTCAAAATATACGTTATTGCAGCCTGTGCGTTCTCTTAAAAGCTTATAAGCGGGGGTATTGTCAAATCCAAGATTATTGGCAAATTCAATAAGCTCCTTTTCCTTATTGACGGAGCCCGGCGTACCTACGCCGATTGATTCTATAACGCTCATTGTAATGCCCGCTTTTGAAACGGCTTCTTTTATTGTTTTGGCTATATCGTCAAAAATTTCCTCCGCAGGACGGGGAGCAAGCGTGGGAGTGCTTGCCTTCGCGATTATTTTGTGGTTTTCATCTACCACGGCTGATACAATATTTGTTCCGCCGAGGTCAACGCCGATTCTGTACATTGAAATTTCCTCCCATTTTTATACGGTATATTTTATATATAATTATCATCGGTAGGGGAATTGTCCCATACTTCAATTTCCTGTTTGACAGGCTCAAAATCGTCCATTCCGAGATTTATCATAAGCTCCTGCGCCGCGTTGTAGCCCATCTTCTTCTGACGGTTGCTTATTGCGGCGGTTTCAATAATAACCGCAAGGTTCCTGCCGGGCGTTACGGGTACTACCGTCGCCGGTACTCTTATACCCATTATGTTGATATAGTTTTCCTCAAGTCCCATGCGGTCGTAAACTTTGGCGGAGTCCCACGGTTCGAGTCTTATTACCATATCTATTTTTTCCGAAAGCTTAACCGAACCGAGGCCGAATATCTGTCTCGCGTTTATAATGCCGACGCCCCTTACCTCTATATAATGCCTTATATTGTCCGGAGCCTGACCTACCACTGTTTTTGTGGAAACCTTTCTTATCTCGACTGCGTCGTCCGCTATAAGACGGTGTCCGCGTTTAATAAGCTCGACGGCTGTTTCACTTTTGCCCACGCCGCTGTCGCCCACTATCAGCACGCCTTCGCCCGATACCTCCACAAGAACGCCGTGGCGCGTTATCCGTTCCGCAAGCTCTACGCCGAGATATGATATAATCGTTGACATATTCGCGGAAGTCGTGTCGCCCGTTCTCAAAACGGGAACGGCGTATTTTTCTGCGGTCTTTATCATTCCCTCCGCAGGTTCGAGATTCCTTGTTATGACTACGGCTGCGGGATGCGTTGAGAGAAATCTTTCAAGACATTGTTTTCTCTGCGCTACCGAAAGATTGCTTAAATATCCCATTTCCGTAAGACCGAGGACTTGAATCCTTTCGGGGTCAAAATAATCCTCATAGCCCGCGAGTATAAGCCCCGGGCGGATTATATCCTTGGAAGAAATATAAATATCGGCGGGGGATTTCGGAACGTAAAGCACCTCATAGCCGTTATCGTTTATTATTTTTTGAAGTGAAACGGAATATTTTCCCGACATATTTTTTCTCCCTTTATTTTATTACACATTACTGATTATTTATTATATATCAAAAGGGGAAAATTTTCAATAGAGAAAGGGAAAAACTTTATCCTCTTATATCAAATTGTATCAAATTATTTTTTTCCTGAGTTTTTCAAGCACCGAATACGGAATTTTAAGATTTCCCGCGCCGGTCCCCAATTCATGGTTGATTTTATTATCTCCGTGAAAATCCGAACCGCCCGAAAACGCAAGTCCCAAATCGGCGGCCGCCTTTCTGCAAAAAGCGTTCATTTCGTCCGTATATTCCGTATAATAGCCCTCTACGGCGTCAAGACCGCATTGTTTAAGACGTAATAAAATTTCGTAAAGCTCATCATTTGTTTTCCCTATTTGGTTAAGATGCGCGAGCGATGATTTTCCGCCGCTTTTCTTGATTATTTCAATCGCCTTTTCGGCCGAAAGCGTTTTTCTTGTTACAAACGCCGGCCTGCCTATTGAAAGATATCTTTCAAACGCTTCGTTTATGCTTTTTACATAGCCTTTTTTTACCATGGCTTTTGCGATTTGGCTTCTTCCCGTAACTTTTGAGGTGGATTCACGGATTATATCGTCATGCGTAATCTTTATGCCGATTTCAGATAATTTTTCGATTACTTTAAAATTCCGCTCCTCACGGTTTTTAATCATATCAGAGAGAACGCGTTTTATTTCGGGGCAGTCAAGAGAAAAATCAAGCCCCAAAAGATGCATTTCGGTATCGGATTTTACCGAAAACTCGATTCCGCAGATGACCTCCACTCCGTATTTTTTACCTGCCTCAATCGCTTCCTCCAAGCCGTCAACAGTATCGTGGTCTGTAAGAGCTATTGCCGCAAGACCTTTTTCTTTCGCCTTTTTAACAAGTTGCGTCGGAGTAAGAGTACCGTCGGAAAATGTTGAATGTGTGTGCAGGTCGATAAATCCTTTTGCATTTGCGTTTGCAATATCATTTATATTTATGTTTACATCTTTGTTTATATCCTTGCTTATATGTTCATTTGAATTTCCGTTTGCATATTCGTCCGTTTTAAACAGTCCTTTCAGCAAAATCGCCGATTTCATCGAGCATGGAATTTACGTTAATTATGTATTCCCGTATTTCATCGCTTTGCGAAAGCAGTCTCGCCGCCTTTCTTACTTGTCTGATAAAAGCGTATTCGGGTTTTATATTTTTACAGAGCAGGGGACAAATCGAAATTCCCCGTATATCCGCTCTTGCGTCAAAATTATCGCCCGATATCATGGGAAAATACGGGAAAATCCTGCACGACAGCGGGCGCGTCTTTCTTTCGCAGAAGCCTCGGCATACAAGCATCTTATAGCCGAAATTTGATTCGCAGTCTTTTATTTCAAAACCGGCGGTATCTTTAAGCAGTTTTTCTTCATCGGGAAACAGCCACATACCCGTATTGTCGCTGCCTTTACAGCATCGTGAACCGCAAAGCCTCCCGCAGTCATACGAAAGGGGCGCGGTTCTTTCAAAAAGCTCGTATGCTTTTGTAATAAGCAATAAATTAACATCGGTATTTATAATATCACCGCCCATGAAGATTATAATACCGATATTGCCCTAAGTCAACCGTTATAAACGACCGATTTATGAAAAAATGTCGTAATCGGGCTTTTCTTTTATATTTGTGTAAACGCTTAAATTGTTTTTGTTGTCACAGGACGCGAAAAATATATTTTTGATGTCGCCGACCCCCTGTTGTGTGAGCCGGTTTTTAAGCCATATCTCGTTGTTTCCCGTGAATTTCAGATTGCGTTTCAGAATTTTCCCGTCAAGAATAATCGCTACGGGAGGTTTTTCTTCCGTCGGCGTTATATTCATATCGGAAACTGTAACTGGTCTTGCGGACGCCTTGGGCATTACGGATATTCTGCCGTTAGGTTCGAGAATGGCGGTCTGGATATCGGCAATGTTGTAATACCCCAGCAATCTGCATTCGGTAAGAAATTCATTGACATTAAGACGGGCTTTTGTAAAATTTTTTTTGTAAAGCTTGCCGTTTTCATACAATATCATGCTTTTTCCGTCGATAAAACGCCTTATCGCAAGCGATTTGTTTGTAATTACTGACAGAATCGCGGCGATAATTCCGTATGTTATCATCGCCGTAAGAGGTTCCTTGAAATCGTCCTCGAGAGAAGTCGCCATTTCCGCCGCTATGCTTCCTATTGTTATGCCTATGATATAGTCGAATGTAGTAAGCTGTGAAATTTGTTTGTTTCCCATTAGCTTTGTCAGTATAAAAAGAGTAAGGGACGAAAAAAAGCTGAGAGCTATGATATATAAAATTTTCATTAAAATCGCGTTACAAAACAGGGATATCGCAAAAACCGTAAACACGTATCTTTTCGCGCCCTGTCTCTATCCTTTCTGCATATTTTTATGTCGGTTCAGTTTCAGTATTTGCTTATGGCTTAAAAATATCACAGTAAAAATATCCGAAAAATCGAGCGTCAAAATAAAAAGAATTATTTAATATTTCTTAAACATTTTTTTAAATATTTGCAAATATGATATTTTTATTGTATAATCAACACATATACGCAGCATATGAGGTGTTTCAATGAGCGAGCTTAATAAAAAGCTTACGGCTATACTTGTTTCAATGGTTGTCGTTTTGGTGATTGTAATAGTATTGACAGCGCAGGTATTGCGTGGCGGAAATTCGGCGCCTTCGGTACAGCCGCCCAACGCGGGTTCCGCTTTTAACGCGGTTACAACCGATTATGCGGTCAATCAATATCTTAATCAGAATATAAACCAGGGCGCAAATCAAAATGAAGCCACAAATAATATTCAGGGAGAAAATCAGAACGCAGGGACTCAGCAGGCAAATCCCAACGTTCAGCAGCAGCCTGCGGCTCAGACAACCGCTCCGGCAGTCATTGACCCGTCGGCAATGAGCAATCAGCAAATGCTTGATATGATTACCGCCGCCGTTAATAAAACAAAGGCTTATAACGGAAATCTTTCTGCAACTCATTCCGAAAGCTTTACGGCTAACGTTACGGAATGTACCGGTGGTTCGCTTATAGCGGGAATCGCGACAAGACTTATAGGCATGGTAGTTAAACCGACTGATGAAAACCTCAATTTCAGCGGCGGTACAGCCGTTAATTCCGAGGGGGAGCAAGTTACAATCCTTTTGCCGCAAAAAGGACTTTTCAGGCTTACAATGAGCGGTATTAAATCAATTTCCGCGTCCCAACAGGGAAATAATACTGTTATCAGTATCACTCTTATTCCGGAATCTGTCGGAATGTACGACGTTCCGGCCGCTAACGCCGCAGGCGTAGGCTTTCTTGACGTAGCGTCATTGGATTTGAGTCTTATTGAAGTTACTTCGGCGGATATAGTTTATCAGGGCTCTACAATAAAAGCGGTTATTAATCCTCAGGGCTATGTTACTCACGCGGAGTATACGATTCCGCTTCACGTTGTAGGCGCGGCAAAAGTGGGATTTGTAAGCGGCTCGGCAACCTTTGACGGTATGCAGACTGAAATATGGGATCTCAATTTATAAATGTAAATTTTATGTATACTACATTTTAACGTATATATTTGAACGGTAAAGGTAATGAATGAAAAATTGCTTTATGTTTTGGCCGGATATGATAACGCCGCCGAAAAACGTATTTTAGATATTCAGAATAAATTGTATGATAAGGGATTTTTTGGCTTTCATACAAAAAATATTCCTCAGCATATAACGCTCGGCTCATTTCCTTCAGAAAATGAACACGAATTGACGCATACGCTTAAACGGCTTTCCGCGTCAGTTCGGGCTTTTGATGTTATTTTCAGTCATATCGGAATTTTTTCGGGAGGAAAGGTATTGTTTGTTTCTCCCGACTGCTCAAGGAATTTAGCGGAATTAAAGGAAAATTTCGGTTCTTCATTCGGCTGGGCTCCTCATTCTACTTTATTAATTGATGAACCCGAAAATATTATTAAAGCTGTTCCTGAGGTTCTCAGGGAATTTTCATCATTCACAGGAAAAATTGAATCCCTGCATTTATATGAATTCTTTCCGGCAAGGCATATTATTTCTGTTAATCTCCTTACAGAATAATTTCGGAAAATTCTCTCATATCGTAAAACGATGTTTCCAGTTCTTTTTTGAGATTGACTGTAAACACGTTTTCGTTTATCGGGACTTCTTTTGTGATATAAAAGCCTTTCATGTTAAGAATGGAATTCAGTTTTTCATTTTTTATTTCGTGGTAATGATTCTGTTTATATCCTGTTCCTTTGATTTTGTATCCGAGCGACGATATTTTTTCAAAAATGTATGATGATTTTTCAGTATCCGCAAGTATTTTTTCTCTTATACCGTTCATGCCCTGCGCCGTCTGCTTATAAATTCTCAATCCGTAGGAATAATATTCGTATCCCATATCAAAATAAAGCCCCGCGATATCGCTTTTTGCGATTTGGCGAAACCTCAGATAGCAATATTCCTTTATCGGCTTATCGGTAAACCGTCTGTCCGTATAAGGCGAAGATAGACATCGCCGGGGATTCATATCAAAATCGGCAATTTCAGCCGCCGCAGGCTTTAAATCAAGATACAGACAGTAAAGCGGCTCATATATAAGCTGTTTATACTTTTGCAGATTTATCTCTTTATTTTCGGAGGTATTTTCAAATTGCAGTCCGAATAAGAAATCAACCGCTTCTCTATTAAATCCTTTAAATATATTATCCGTAATTTCCACGGCTCCAATCACAATGATTTTTTTCTCGTCGATTATCCTCTGAATTTTATGAACAGCGGAAGCAAATTCTTTTGGCATAGGGAAACCGCGAATGCCAAAAGAAAATTCAGGCGGACGCTCTTGGTTTTAATAATCCGTCTTATTATTTCCATATACAGACTGTCTTGTCTGTTTTCAGCCGTTTCGGATACGGATTCATGGTTAATCACTTTTTTGATTTCAGACAATTTTTGGCTGTGCGTAAGCCTGCAGTTTTCCGCGAATAAAACCGTCATGCATGATAAAACGCTTTTTATAAACATATAATCCGTTACCGATTTATCGCTGCACAGTTCCGAAAATTTACTGTTGATTTCTGCGCAGGCGCTGAATTTTTCGGGTATATATCCCGAAATCAGGCTTACCGATTTATCTATATTGTAATTATAGAGTATGTCGGGAATCGCTTTGACGCTTGGAGCGCGTCCGAGTACATCGGCGTTGAAAATCCTGTCCTCTCCGTATTTGTAATCCTTAAAAACAATATTGTTGTTTTTTATAAAATCGGTTTTGTAGACCTTGTTCCATACTTGATTAAGAAGATTATTTTTATAGAAAGACGCGGTATCGAATTGTGTTTTGGGAGAATATGTTTTATCGTTAGCTCTGCCGTAAAAGCGCTGTCTGAAACCGAAAATGAGCAAATCCGTATTTTCTCCGAGAAACGCGGATATTTTTTCAAATATTTCTTTTTCGTAAGTGTCGTCGCTGTCAAGGAACATTATATAATTGCCCGATGATTCTTTTATTCCAATGTTCCTCGCTCTTGCCGGCCCTCCGTTTTTTGTTCTTATAGATTTTATAATCGGATATTTTTCCTTTAAAGATAAAATGACGGCGGGCGTACTGTCAACCGAGCCGTCGTCAATTATTATTATTTCTTTTAATACCGAATAAGACAATGCCGATTCGGATTTCTCATTTGAGAAGGAGGCGGATTTAATAATTTCAGCGTTAGATTCGGCAGCCGATATCATTACGGAATTAACAGCCGCCTCAAGCGTGTCGGAACAGTTGTAAGCAGGAATTATTACGCTTATTGTCATTTTATCTTCCGTTCCTCCGTTTTTGTGTATTTATCGGGTTTATCGCGTTATTTATCAAACAGCTCATAAAGGCTGTTTTTTATTTTAAGATTATAGTAATCAAGGCTGTCGTGCTGTTTCATGTGCTTTTTCTGTTTGACCATGGAGCGCACAATGTTATCGGAGCCTTTAAGACCGTCGTTATATTTTTCAAGATGCTTTTCAAAAATCAAATCAAGCCCAAGAGCCTTTGCCTCCCACAGGACTATTCCCTGACCTTCATGACGGGAAGTGAGAACAAGCGCGTCCATCTGCGCCATATAAGGGTAAGGATTTTCCGCCGCCGCTATTACGGTAACATATTCGTTCAGCTTTTGATCCTCAATCTGCTGCGCGATTTTCAGTTCCTCCGGGCCTCCGCCCAATAGATACAGATGTATATCCTTTCTTTGCAAAAGCGCACGCGCAAAGTAATCAAGTAAAATGTCTATGCCCTTTTGATGAGTGAATCTGCCGACGAAAATAAAGTTCGTCAAAAAAGGGTCGGCCTTAAAATTAACGGGTTCGCGGCTTTTTCTTATAAGCTGCGGAGTGTTGATGGAATTGGGGATTACCGTTATCTTTTTGTTTACGATTCCCGTCATATATCTGAAAGGCTCAACAATTCCTTCCGAAACCGCGACAAATTCGTCATAAAGATTGAATTTGCTTTTAAAATGCGACCACAGAATACGGTATTTAAAGGAATTTTTGTATTCGGTCTCGATATCGTTGTGAATCCACATTATCCGTTTTTTTGCGTTCAGTGAGAATACGCAAAGCGCACATTCGTTACTGTAGCTGTTAAAGTCGATTGCGAGGTCGTATTGCTTTTTTGGAAGATTATAGCGGAACATTTTTCGCAAAGTATCAAAATTAACTATCCTGTTCAGATAGAACAGAGGCTTAAGAATATAAGTATTTACGTTCTTTAAATCCTCGGGAGCGCATATTTCGGGTTCGGCAAACAGAAACAAATCCACCTCGTAGCTTGTCAAATCCATATTCGTCAGCATATTCAGAAGCGAACGCTGTATGCCGCCGATACCCAAATCCTTTTGAAATATCGCAATGCGCTTCATCTTTTTGCAGTAAGACCGCTTATGTGCGACTGATTTCCGAAGCCGGAGAAAATATTAAACCAGAGCATTCTTATATTGTTATCTTTATCGAGAAGCTTTAAAATAAGCTTTTTGTCGTTGTCTATATAGTTTGCGTCGATAATTTTAAAATCGGATTTCGAATAGAATTTTTTAACTGCTTCAAAATCGGCGGCTTTATATTCCCTCATATTGTCAGATACAAACAGAACGTCGCCGCAGATATGGTTTATAAAGCCCAAAAGAATTTTCTGATCCATGTTGAATTTAAGATTTTTATATCTCAGGAAAAAAACGTCGGGGTCGTTTATGAACACTCTGCCGTTTAGTTGTCTTCTGAAAACGGAGTTGTTGATAGCGTTCTGAGCCGAAATCATTTCATTGCTCAGGCTCATTTTGTTGTAAAATTTAGGCGGGAAGGATAAATCCACATCGCAGCTTATGCGGCAGGCGTCAACATATCCGAAAGCGGGTCCCAACGGTACGCCGCAGCCGAGTATGAGCTTATCGCCGCAACATTCTCTGAGGAACTCCATAGCCTCGCACATTATGGTTCCTCTCGATTTGTTGTTTCTCGGGATTTGACATTGGCTGTAAAGGAAGTCGAGCTTAACCATATCGAAGCCCCAGTCATTGAGAATCACATTAAAGCAATTCTTTATATAAGCTCTTGCTTCGGGATTATATATATCGAGAGTATACGCGCCGCCCCAGCCGACGCAGCCGAGAACAGGTCTGCCTTTTTTATCCCTGATTATCCAATCGGGGTGCTCCTTGTAAGTCCTCGATTTAATCTGAACGTTAAAGGGAGCTATCCATATTCCCGCCATATAGCCTTTTTCGTGAATACGGTCGGCTATATATTTCATTCCGTTGGGGAATTTTGAGGGGTTCGGGTCAAGCCAGTCGCCCACAAACGTTTCATATCCGTCGTCGATCTGGAAAATATTCGCGTAATCGCTTACAGCGTCCATGGCGTCTAAATCGCGAAGAATTATTTTTTCATTTATTTTCTGGAAATAATTGTACCATGAGGTATATCCCGAAAGATGATTGATTTTCGGCTTCTTAACACCCATAAGCTCAAAATATTTATCAAAAACCTCCGATTCGGAGCCTCTTAATATGACAATATCAAACAATTCGTAATTTCTGTCTGTAGTAACGCCTTCAATATCCTTGGATATACTTATTTTGCCGAGGTTCATATCCGCGTGAATAACGGTATAACCCTGTTTTTCGGAAAGCGAACCGATAAAGAAATAATTCTCGTTATTCTTTATGTATGTATAACAGTGGCTGCGGAACACGCCTTTATGCTTTGTAGTGTCGCAGAACCATGCGTCGCCCGAAATACTCGCCAGCTTTTCCGCCCTTACGCCGGTGATAAGCCTGTTGATTTCCTCATGCTCGTCGCTCTTTTTGTATTCGCGTGACGTTGACCATGACTGATAGCCGTTCGCGAAAAATTTATCTTCCTCATTAAATGTGTGGTCAAACTCGATGTCCGCGCCGAGAAGCTCGATATAGTCCTTTGGCTTTAGCGTTATTTTTATTTTGTCATCGGTAACGGCGATATCCGCGTCAAGATGCTCCGAAGCGTTGCCTGTGAGAATAAATTCCTTTCCGGCGTATCTGTATTTGCAGGTAAAACGAGGATTAATCATTCTTATCAATCTCCTGTTAATTTAAAATAATATTGCTGTATATATTATGATATATTTTATTGAAAATGTCAAGGCTGCCGCCAGAAATAAGAAAAAGCGGTATCATATAGGCTCTTTAAATCATTATATCTCGCGTCTTTATTGGGACAATTCATAACTACCGCTATAAAGGTTTTTGTCTTTCCCGTATTTTTTATGTATTTTTTTGCCGCGGTTACAAGGCATTGACCCGCCTGTGAATGTGAGCCTGTTTTTATTCCTACCATATACGGATAATATCTGCTGCTGTAAGGGTTTATCGTTTCGTTGGAGTTTGTGTACGTCGCGCTGCCGCCCGAATAGAAATACGCCGTGGCCCACGGCTGAGATACAGTATCCATTATAAGGTCGAATGTGCAGGCTTTTGCCGCGATAATCGCCATATCGTACGCCGAAACATAGTGATTGCTGTTTGGAAAACCGTCGGGATTTGCAAAATGAGAATCCTTCATTCCGAGCTGTTTCGCGTATGAATTCATCATGCCGATAAAATAAGAAAGGGCGGACGAAGCTGACATATTCTGATTTCCGGCGGCAACTCTCGCGACGTTTACCGCAATCGTATAAGCCGCATCGCAGCCCGAGGGTACAAGCAAACATTTAAGAATTTCTTTAAATCTTATTTTCTGTCCCTTGTAAATACCGGCTTTGCTTGTATTCCATTCCATAAGCCCCAATTCATTTCCTACGGTAAGAATATAGTCGGGACTGAGATACTCACAGCCGAGACAGGCTGTTATTATCTTGGTTGTGCTCGCGGGATGGCATCTTGAGTGCATATTTTTGCCGTAAAGTATCTTGTCGTTGTCGTAATCGTAAAGAACGGCATAGCCTGCGTATTTCGTACTGAAAAGCGGACTTGTTTCGACCTTGAATTTTCTGTCTTTAAAGGTCAGAGGCTTCGGCGCGGCGGTGGTAGGTTCGGGAGCCTTTGTCGTGGGCGGCGCGGCGGTAGTCGGCGCTTCGGTAGTTTCGGGCGCGAACGGGTCAAGCTTCGCGCCGAGACGAAGCACGCATCTTGCGTCCGCCGCCGTAACGGTTCCGTTTTCATCATAGTCGGCAAGTATTTCTATATCCGAATCAACTTTTACAAGCAATGAAGATATCCTCAGAATCAGTCTTGCGTCCGCCGCTGTAATTTTATTATCGAGCGTAACGTCTCCGAGAGGATAATTATTTACGTTCTCGGAGCTTGGCTCCGAATCGGAAAAATCATCTGCCGCTCTTATATAGTCTGAAGCGTTTTCGGCGAAAACAGATATCGGCATACAGGACAAAAGAATAAGAATTGCCGTCAAGAACGATATAACTTTCACGGATAAATTTTTCATAATACTTTCTCTCCTTAAATTTATACTTTATTTGTTCGGAGCATAATGCTCCAGAATTTCAATAATATCCGTTTTGTAAATATTTCCTCCGAGAACGTCTCCCGAGGAAGATATTGAAATTGCTTTTATGTCTTTCGGGTCTTGAGCGTATACGCTTATACGGGGCGTATCGGAACTGAAATATTCGCCTAAAAATTTTAAGGCGCTGCCGCTCGGAAAAATGATGTTTCCGTCGGAAGGTTCAATTCCGGATTTTCGAAAAACCTCAAGTATTTCACGTGTTTTATTGTTGTAAGGGTTATCGTCGTCGGGAGAAACGAGCCATGCGGGATGCGTTCGCAGCTTTGTAATACCCGCTTTTAAAATATTTTCGGCAAACGTCATTACAGGTTCAACGGGAATTGTTTCCTGATGAAAAGCGTCGACGGAAAGCAATATATCGTTTACTCCGCTTTCGGCAAGCATATAAGCCACTTCACGGATTCTGTCGGCCTTGCGGCTGAAAAAGCCGTTTGTAATTAACTGTCTGTTCCGAATCCCCGCGCTCCGTCCGGCAGAGTGAATCCTGCAAACCGTATCGGGAAACAGCAGCGGTTCGCCCCCGAAAGTCATCAAGGTGTTTATATTATAAGCTTCAGCCGTTTTTATTACGGCTGAAGCAGCCGAATCGGGAGCGATATGCTCTCCCGAAGAAGAGTGGCTGCCCTGCGAACAGTGCTTGCATCTGCCCGTGCAGGCGTTTGTTACTATGAACTCTATTTTATCTAAATTTTTAAGGTATTGATTCATTTTTTTCCCAATCTTTATATTCTATAGCTCTGCTTTTTCATAAGCACAATCATCACGATACATTCTATATGGCTTGACGCGTTCATTTTGATGTCAGCGACTTCGCTCGTTTTAATCATCGCTCTCCATGATTTGTAATAATAATTTTTTTCCGTTTTGGTATGACAAACTCACTTCATTGTACATACTTTCATAGAAATCTATGGCCGCTTGCTGTCTTTTCCGAGCTATTTCCTTGCCGCGTACCGTATAAAACTTTGAGTATATTCCCTCCAACTTACGCTTGTATTCCTGAAAAAAAGAAGGAGCAGTATCGTTTTCTCCGTTTAAAACCAAACCGTCAGGTAATACGGTATACAAAGGCTCCGCAACAATTCCTTTATACATTAAGGTACGCGCGATTCCAAGCGCACCCGTTGCATCTATCTTGTCAGCATCAAATAAAATCTTAGCCTCAATGCTATGAGGCGGATTATTATTTCTGAATCTGTGCGTTTCAATGCATTGTTTTACTTTTTCGGAAAAATCGTTGTCAAAACCGTGTTCCTGCAAGAAACGAAAAGCTTTTTGTCCGCCGACCTGTGCATGGCACACCGATGAATCCTCATATTGTTCTTTTCGTCCGATATCATGCAACAGACACGCTGTAATTAAAACATCATAATCGACGTTTGTTTCCTCTTTTGCAATTTCTAACGCCGTATACAGCACACGATATATGTGTTCTTTGTCATGTGGGCTGTCCTCCATACAGGACAGCATATATTTTTCTATGAGACAATAATTTCTTTTATCCATAATTTTTAACACACTCGTTTAGTTATGTTTTGACATCAATACTATGCACTCCACATGTCTTGTATGCGGAAACATATCAAACGGAGAGCATGAATTGACTTTATAGCCGTTCTTTGTAAGAAAATATACGTCTCTCGCCTGTGTTTCGATGTTGCAGGATATATAGACGATTTTTTCAGGCGACAGCTTTACAAGTGATTTTAAGAATTTAACGCTGCATCCCGCACGCGGTGGGTCGGTAAAAACGACGTCCGCGCTCTCGCCGTTTTCGGCCGCTTCTTCCATAAACTCTCCGGCGTCCTTTGCGTAAAAGACAATGTTGCCGATTTTATTTATTTTGGCGTTTATAACTGCGTCGTGAACAGCGTCTTTATTGATTTCCGTGCCGATGACGCGCTTTGCGTGTTCCGATGCGGTTATTCCTATAGTACCTATTCCGCAGTAAGCGTCGATTACCGTTTCTCTGCCCGTAAGGGACGCAAGAGAAATCGCCTTTGAATATAATTTTTCGGTCTGCACAGGATTTATCTGATAAAACGATTGCGGCGATATTCTGAAGCGTTTGCCGCATAAAACGTCCTCGATATATCCGTTGCCGTAAAGCGTTTTTTGATTTTCTCCGAGTACCATGCTTGTGAATTTATTGTTAACGTTCTGAACTATCGTTGTTATTTCGGGATGAAGCGTCAGGAGCTTTTTTATAAAGCCGTTTTTCCCGGGAAAAATCGGAGTTGAGGTAACAAGCACGACCATTATTTCACCTGTCGCAAAGCCTCTGCGAATGAGAACATGGCGTAAAAATCCGCGCTCCGTGCGCTCGTTATAGGCTGTAAGCTTAAAATCGCGGAGCAGCTTTCTTACGGTAACGGTTATCTCGTCAGCGGCTTTGTCTTCAATCATGCATGAGTCTGTTTTAACGATATTATGTGTGCTTGACTGATAAATGCCCGAAATAATCATACCGCTTCTCGTTGTACCGAAAGCGGCGCTTACCTTATTCCTGTAATTATACGGCTTGTCCATTCCGACTATATCGTCCACATGGCAATACTTCGCGAAAAGCTTTACGACAAGCGACTGCTTGTATGATAATTGTCTGTCATACGACATATTTTGAAGCTGACAGCCTCCGCATTTTTTTGCTTGAGGACATTCTGTCGGCTTGGATTTTTTGTTTTCCATAAAATTATTACGCTCACTGCTTTTTGACTGTAAAATTATATCATACTCCTAAATAATTTGCAATTGAATCCGAGATATTTTTAAAAAATTTTTGGGGTGTGTTACACATAGCGGTTTGTGTAGACACACCATAATGCAATACCGCGCAATCCGTCATTTTTGCCAAAAGCTCCTTAAATCCGGCGTCGTTTTTCGCTAATCCGATTGCTTCGCAAATTTTTTGTAATTTGGATTGAAAAAAATTCATATATATGCTACAATACAAATGCGTAACGCCGTCCGCACGAGCCGCGTATACACGGTGAATATAAATTTATAACGAAAGGAACGGTACGTCGTTTTTTATTACCGTACCGACGGATACTGTATATGAAATATACTTTACAGAAGTCTAACTACAGAAATTTCAAGGTGTTCAGAGACAATATAACCGAACCGAGAGCTTATTTTATTCCGTTTACTACGCTTGAAAAGGCTGAGAAAACCGATATAAGGCGCGAAAGATATGAATCGGATATGGTTACGTCTCTTTCGGGCGATTGGGAATTTAAGTTTTACAGGCATTGTGCCGGCGTACCCGATGTGCTTGATACGGCGCGTGTTAAATTTGATAAAATAAAGGTTCCGTCAACATGGCAGAGAACGGGATATCTTGAGCCTGTTTACCTTAACTGTCCCTATGAATTTAAAACTATGCCTCCCGAAATTCCGGAGGATATGCCAGCCGCGGTTTACAGAAAGAGTTTTACCGTGGAAAATACGGAAAAGGTATATATTCTTTCTTTCCTCGGAGCGGCAAATAATATAGAGGTATATCTTAACGGCAGTTATATAGGCTATTCGGAGGGTTCTCATAACACGGCGGAATTTGATATAAGCGAAAAAGTCGTTATGGGCGAAAACGAGCTTGTGGTATTAAGCTTTAAATGGTGCAACGGCACGTTTCTCGAAGCGCAGGATATGTTCCGCGAAAACGGTATTTTCAGAGACGTGCTTCTTTCCGAATACGAAAAATCCTATATTTACGATTACGGCGTTAAATATGTAAAAAACGGCGATAAATATGATATGACCTGCGAGGTCGACGTTCCCGCCTACGGCGAAAACTGCGCGGTAAAGGTTTCGCTGCGCGACGGGGAAAACGTACTCGCGTCGGACGAGAAAAAAGCTTCAAAAAAAATGTCGTTCGCTTTTGAATCTCTCGACGTGACCGAATGGAACGCCGAACAGCCGTATCTTTATACTCTTTATATAACTCTTACGCAAAACGGCGAAGGGATTATGAGTATTCGCGGCTATATCGGATTTAAAACTGTTGAAATAAAGAAAAACATATTTTATTTCAACGGCAAAAAGATAAAGTTTAAGGGCGTTAATCATCACGATTCCAATCCGAAAACGGGCTACGTTATGACGCATGAGGATATCGAAAACGATTTGAAGCTTATGAAAAAGCTCAACGTAAACGCCGTAAGAACGTCGCATTATCCTCCCGACCCGTTTATGCTTATTCTCTGCGATATATACGGCTTCTATGTTATTGACGAAGCCGATATAGAAACACACGGGGTTCATGAGCTGTGCGGAACAATCGACGCGATAAGCAATGACCCCAAATGGAAGCACCACTATCTTGACAGAGTTATGAGAATGTATATGCGCGACAGAAACCGCGCCGGCATAACTATGTGGTCCTTGGGCAACGAAGCCGGAGGATATAAATGTCAGGATTATTGTTACGAATGGCTTAAAAAAATCGGTACGCCGATTCCCGTGCATTATGAAGGAGTATCGAGAACAAAACGCGTGGCTTATGACGTCGCTTCCGAAATGTATACGCATCAGGACGACGTTAAGAAAATAGGCGAGTGCAAAGGTCGGTATAAGGGCAAGTATAAGGACGGTTCAAAGATTTCAACAACGCCATATATGGAAAAACCGTTTTTTCTCTGCGAATATGCGCACGCTATGGGCATCGGTCCGGGTGCGCTTGAGGAATATTGGAAGCTGTTTTTTCGGTTTGACAATCTCATGGGCGGCTGTATATGGGAATGGTGCGACCACGCTGTTTATCATGAGCCCGACGATAAAAAATATCCGTATAAATATACATATGGCGGCGACCATAAGGAAAAGCGGCACGACGGCAATTTCTGCGTTGACGGTCTTCTTTATCCCGACAGAACGCCTCATACCGGCGCACTTCAGATGAAACAGGTTTACCGTCCCGTCATAACCGAGCATATCGGTCAAAATACATATAAGCTCACGAATACAAACAGATTTAAAAACGCGTCGTATCTTAAAATCAAATGGATTCTCGAGTGCAACGGCTCTGTTTATGACAGCGGAGAGATAGAATCCGATATCGAGCCCGAAAAATATATAACGGTTGATTTGGACTGCAAGCCTATCGACGAAAAAAATGATTATATAATGAATATAATCTGCGCCGACGGCGGGGAGGAAGTTTCACACGAACAAATCGTTCTTAATGACGTGCCGGTTGGCTATAAATTGAGCGATTCGGGCAAAATTTGTCTGGAGTCGGACGGAAATTCCGTTACCGTAAAATTTGAAGGCGGAGAAGCCGTATTTTGCGGCGAATGCGCGAGCCTTGTATCGTACCGTAAAAACGGCAAGGAATTTTTAAATCGGAACCCCGTTTCAGGCAAAAAAGGATTTGTGCCTCAGATATTCAGAGCGCCGCTTGACAATGATATGAACATAAAAAAGAAATGGGCAGAGCTTAGGCTTGACAACGCGGAAATCACAAAGGATTCGTTTGACGTATGCCTTGACGGCTGCCGCGCTTCCGTAATGGCGGTATACAATATTAAGGGCGGCAAAAAAGATTTATTTGAATGTATGGTGGATTACCTTATAGCTCCGAACGGCGATATGAAAATCAGAGCCGTACTTAATAAAACGGTTGACGATACGGTAGAGCTTCCGAGATTCGGTATGACTGCCGAGCTTGCGGGAGATTTGGTTAACGTTGAATATTACGGCAGAGGTTCGGCGGAGAATCTTCCCGATTTAAAAGCTCAGTCGCCTGTGGGAATATATAAAGCAAAGGTACACGATATGCATGAGCCGTATATTTATCCCCAGGATAACTCGGAGCACTGCGAAGTTAAATGGCTCAGAATTTCCGACGACGAGGGACATTCATTAAGATTTTTCGCCGAAGAAAAATTTGCTTTTAACATTCATGATTATACTGTTAAAAATCTATATGAAGCAAAGCATCAAGAGGATATTGTGTGCGTCGATTCGTCGATTCTCACAATAGACGGTTATGTCAGAGGCTCGGGAACGGGAAGCTGCGGTCCCGAAACTCTTCCCGAATACGTAATCGACGAGGACAGTATGCTTATATATGAGTTCACTTTATCAGCGGAGTAATTGTCAATGTATGAAATAAAAGCCGCCTGCGCCGAAGATGTGAAAAATATAAGAGAAACCGTTTTTTCGCGCGAACAAGGGTATCCCGAAAGTAAATTGTTTGACGAAAAAGAAAATTCAGCCGATTTTCTTGCCCTCTTTGAAGGGGGCAAGGCTGTCGGCTGCGGCAGATTTTATAAAGAGAGCGAAAATGCGTATCATATAGATAATATCGCTCTGTCCGATACGATTCGCGGCAAGGGACTCGGCCGCAGACTTATAGCGGCTCTTATTGACGAATGTAAGAAGAACGGAGCCGTGAGAGTTACCGTCGGCGCAAAAAGCGAAGCTGTGGGATTTTACGAAAAATGCGGATTCAAGGTCATAGGAGAGAAATTTAAAGACGAAAATTTTACGCGTGTTCCCATGGCTGTTGATATTTAAAATTATTGATTATCGTTGAAGTTTTAATTAGTTTATTTCAGTAAAAATATCAGGGGAGTAAAAATGGCCGGAAAAATTAAGGATTGGATGCTGTTTAAATGTCCGTACTGCTCATGCGAGTATTATGACCGTACGGCTCGAAAAGGCAAAAAGGTCGGAGACCCTATGGTACAATGTCCCGTCTGCGGAAAAAAATCCTACAGAAAATCAATATTGGAGCCGGCTCTTATCGGCGGTAAAAGGTATTTTGATATTAAATTTTCATCATTGTACGGTAATTTCAGAATCGGAATTATACTTATTTACGCCGTTTTTCTTTTTGTCATACTTGAAAAAAAGAGCTTCAGCGTTTCAATATGGCTTCTTTTGGCGGCGGCTGTTATATTCTGTTTTTACGGCTTTGTAAGAGTGCTTCACAGAAAGGTATATTTAAAAACAGAGGAATACAACGCCGAGATAATTTACTCGTTGAAAAGGCTCTCCGATATCCCTTATGCGAAAACGGTCATAGCGTCGCAGGGAATGGATAAGGACAGCGTTTATTACTATGAACTCAATAAAGATAAGAAAGAATAAAATAACGATATAACGCTATTGGCGGAAAGGATAGAATTATGAAAAAAATATTTTCACTTTTTTCGGTATTGTTAATAACCGTATGTTCCGTATTTTGCTGTGCGCCTGTCACGGTTTCGGCATTATCCTCGCAGTCGATACCCGAGGTTAATATCAACTGCGTTCTCAATAAGGACGGTACGGTAAGAGTTACGGAGGATTGGACGGTCGAGTACATTGAAGCGTCAAACACCTTTGAAAGACAAATAGATATATACGGCGGCACCGACGGTCAGATGACGCTTATACAGAAATATGACGAAATAAAAGATGTGAGCGTTAAAATAGACGGAGTGCCTGTCAGAGAAGCGCCGGAAGGTGTAAATACATATGTTTTTCAGAAATCCGCCGACGGCAAAAGCTATGATATTATCATATATTCCCCATCGGCGCAGACGACAAAGAAATATACAATTTCCTATACTGTCACCGGCGCGATAAAAAGCAAGGGCTCAAAGGCCGTGTTCGCTTCACTGATAATTGGCGAAACTTTTAAATACACAAGCAATAACGTTACCGTAAACGTTGTTGTGCCGGAAGATATTGATTCGTCCGACATTATATCGCAGGGCGATATAAACGGAAATACCGTATCTTTTAATTCAAAGCGCGTTTATAACGTAATGTGGGTCGAGGTTTCGGCGCCGAAAAAAGCATTTGACGACGGCGCTCTCGCTTCTTATTCCTCGGCTGCGGAAACGTTCGGACGGATTAAAAAAGCGCTTATAAAAATTTTGCCTTGGCTTATAGCTGTTATCGCTGCCGCCGCAATTGTTCTCTTTGTGCTTCTGCCGGATAAGCTTTTGCGCCGTCCGCTTGAGAAAAACGCGAAAAAACTCGCTTCGGAGGATTCGTCAAGCTCTTTGACAAAGCTTCCCGAAGGTATAACCGCCTGCCGCGCATATAAAATGCTGACGCCGTATTCAAGATTAAACCCGAAATCCACCTCCAAAAAAGTGCCGATGCTGTTTGCGCTTGCGGTTCTCGAATGTATCGAAAAGGGATATATTAAGCCCGAAGACGGCGCGTTTATTGTCGGCACACCCGAGGACGCTCCCGATTATATAAACAGCGTTCTGAATTTCATTAAATTCTTCTGCGTTAAAAAGAACAACAGGCTTATAATCGACGCGTCATTCGGCGAAAGGCTCAGAGCCGAATGTTCCGCGCATTATGACATGATAACAAATTATCTTATAGCGTTTTACTCTTTGATTCCTTCCGCTAAAGGCAAGTTTTTCAGAAACGATAAAAATAAGGAACTTTACGAAAACGCTTATGTATTAAAGCTGAATATTTTGAAAAATAAAGAGAAAAAGACGTATTCCGATTATTTAAACGGCGTATTGCAGGGCAAAAAGACAAGCGACGCGGAAATTTTTGCATTTATGTTTACATCTCTTTCCGCCGATAAGCTGTTTAAGAGCGGCAAGGGAGATTGCGTATCGGCGATATCGGACGCGGTTTGTGAAATGTACAATGCTTTTATAAAATCCAAATAAGCGGTCGAAGCGGTCGGATAATCGACCGCTTTCTTGTAAAAATAAATGCAATAATGCATAATTATTTTCGTACTGATGCTATAACGGTTAATTATGCGGTGCTGCCTAAACCGACAATCAATAATGTGAAGCGCCAATCACTATAAAATCGGCGCCGTGAAAGGATTTATATGGATATTGCGACGATAACTTTAAGAGAAGCTCTCGCGGCAAAAAACAAAAACAGGGGAGAGGAACATATTGAAAACACCCGAAAGGCTCAGGAGCGTATAGGAAAGCTCCTTGAAAAGCTTTATGACAGAAATCTGTATTATCAGAACGTTATGTTCCGGAATTTTATAGGCTCGTGGGTGGCTCCGTCGGAGCAGGCAAATGACGGAGTTATAATTTATCTTCACGGAGGCGGGTACTGCTGCGGCAATCTTGAATATGCTAAGGGCTTCGCCTCTGTGCTTGCCGATAAATATAAAATCCGCGTTTTCTGCGCGGCTTACAGATTAGCGCCCGAGTATCCTTTTCCCTCGGCTCTTGACGACGCTTTGACAGTGTATGATTATATAAGGAAATTCGGATACGAAAATGAAAAAATCATACTTATAGGCGAATCGGCAGGAGGAGGACTTATAAATTCCCTTTGCTTAAAGCTGCGCGATTTGAATCAGCCCATGCCTGCCGGTATTATAAGCATTTCCCCATGGACAGACCTTACAATGAGCGGCGATTCCTTTAACTCAAAAGCGTCCGACGACGTTGCTCTTAACAGGAACCAGATTAAGTATTACGCTAATATATATACAGGCGGAGCGGACGCGTCCGAGCCTTATATATCGCCGCTTTACGGCGATTTAAACGGTTTCCCGCCGTCGCTCATATTTGTAGGCGGAGATGAAATACTGCTTGACGACTCTGTGCGTTTTTATGAAAAGCTGAAAAAAGCCGGCGTTGAATGTGAAATCAGCGTCGGAGAGGGACTTTGGCATGTATATCCGCTTTACGGGATAAAAGAAAGCAAAGCTGTGTATGACAGGATTCGCGAATTTTTAAATGAAAAAATCTATATGAAATAGAAATTTAGAGTGTGTTCACACTAATGCAACACAATTTCAGGTGTAATAAATAAATGAATGAAAAAATAATTGAATGTGTTCCTAATATAAGCGAGGGAAGAAGTCCGAAGACCGTCGCAGCGTGCGTCGAGGCTGTCGGCTCGGTAAGCGATGTAAAAGTACTTAATTATACCTCCGACCGTGACCATAACCGTTCCGTAATTACGTTCGTCGGCTCTCCCGACGGAGTAGCGCAGGCCGCCGTCAATCTCTGCAAAACAGCCGCCGAGCTTATCGACCTTACTAAGCACAAGGGCGAGCATCCGAGAATGGGCGCTGTCGACGTTATACCGTTTATTCCAATTAAAAATGTAACCATGAGCGAAGTCGTAGCGCTTTCAAAAGCTGTCGGAGAAAGAATTTACAAGGAAGCCGGGATACCGGTCTATCTTTATGAAAAATCGGCCTGCGCTCCATACAGGCAAAATCTTGCCGACGTAAGACGCGGGCAGTTTGAGGGGCTTAAAGAAAAAACGTCGCTTCCCGAATGGCAGCCTGATTTCGGTACGGGATTTCACAGAACAGCAGGAATTTCAATTGTGGGTGCGCGTGAATTTCTTATTGCGTTTAATATCGAACTGTCTACGGACAATGTGGAAATCGCAAAAAAAATCGCGAAAACAGTAAGAGAATCAAGCGGCGGATTAAAATGCGTAAAGGCTCTCGGAATAATGCTGCATGAAAAAAACACGGCGCAGGTTTCTCTTAATATGACCGATTTTAATGTAACTCCGCTTTACCGCGTCATGGAGCTTGTAAAAGCCGAAGCAAAACGGTGGGGCGTTACGGTTATCGGAACGGAGCTTATAGGGCTTTCGCCCATGAAGGCGCTGATAGATACAGCCGAATATTATTTGCGGTTAAAGGATTTTGATTATAGCGTTCAGGTTCTTGAAAACCATTTTATATGATATAGGCAAAATGTATTTTATATTGATTTTTATTGACTTCAAAAATCCGCGTCGCGATAATCGGAAAATCATTTTATATAAAGGTTGACCTTTTCTTCATTATGTGATAGAATTATAATGATTAAGTGTACAGGATAGGTTGTATTATTATGGATTCGGATAATTACAGAGGCTCACGCGCGGTAATAATAGGTATGACCGATACCGATGAAAAAATTCCCGCGGCGGCAGGTAGAATTTCAACACAATCGGGCAACGCGATGGAAATTTTTGAGCGTTCGCAGGACAGAGAGAAAAACGCGAAGCTTATAGCGAAAGTTACCCGTTCGGGGCATAACTCCACGATTGAACATACGGTATTCAATATAGCTTTTAAGGACGTATCCGTATTTGCGGAGCAGTTTATGATAGAGTTCAGGCTCGCGTCTTTTACAGTAAAATCAAGACGTTATGTCGATTTCAGCGACTGCGGATTTTATGTGCCGTTTCTTGAGAGCGAGGAGCTTGAGAATAAATACAGGGAAACTATGGAATATCTGTTTTCGGAATATTCTTCTTTTCTTGAAGCCGGTATACCTAAGGAGGACGCGAGGTTCCTTTTGCCTTACTGTCTGAGAAGCAATTTTTTCTGCACTGTAAACGCGCGAGAACTGCTTCACATTCTCCGCGCTATGCTTTTCGGGAGAGGCTCCGCATTTAAAGAGCTTTACGACCTCGGAACGCAGATTTACGGGCAGATAGAAAAGCTTGCGCCCGGAATATGCGCCGATTTTTTCAAAAGACGGCCCGATGCGTCGGATAAAATTGCGCTCGGATATATGTTCAATAACTATGCGGACTGCGAAAAAGATAGCGTAAATAAGGTAGAACTGTTATCCTATACGCCCGACGCCGAAAAGAGTGTCGCGAAATCGGCTCTTATATGGACAAGACAGTATTCGCCCGAAGCGGTTGAAAAAATAATATCCGATAAAAATAACGTGGATAAAATAATCGACTGCGTTGTTTCATCGTCAAGACCGAGACCTCTTGAAACATTAAATTATACTTTCCGCATAAACGGCGTATCGCTTTCCACAATTACGCATTTTGCCCGTCACAGAGTCCACGGACTTATGGTTCCGTCCCTTACACTTACTGACAGAACGAAATATATTGTTCCCGACACAGTAAAAGCTATGCCCGAAATTCTGAAAAGATATCATGACGCTTTTGCCAAAATGAAAAATTTGTATGATTATCTTAAAGAGCAAGTGTGCAGCGAGGAACAGCTCGTTTACTGCCAGATGAGCGGAAACACTTTAGATATAGTTTCCTCAATGAACGGCAGAGAGCTTTTGCTGTTCTTCAAGCTCAGAACGTGCAGCCGAGCCCAATGGGAAATAAGGGAATACGCTGTAGAAATGCTGCGTCAGTTAAGAAAAATTTCTCCGCGTATATTTTCAAGGTTCGGGCCGAGCTGTTATTTTTCGTCATGTCCCGAGGGAGCGTTGTCCTGCGGCAAGCCTGATGAAATAAAAGAATTTTTCGGTAATCTGTAGTTTGCAGTTATAATAAGGCGCAGAATCGGAATAAAGAGATAATCAATGCGTTAGAGAGATAATCAATGCATTAGTGCGAAAAATTAATTTGATGAAAGGAGCGGTACCGGGCGCAAAAGGCTTGAATCTTCATTGCACTTTGTGCGGCATCTGTATCGCATGGCGTTTAGTGTGAAAAATTTAATGAAAGGAGCGGTACCGAGCACAAAAGGCTTGAATCCTCATTGCACTTTGTGCGGCATCTGTATCGCATGGCGATTAAAATGAAAGACAGCGTAAAAAAAGAAAATGCTCAAATGCTATTCAAGGCGGTTTTGTCGCTGAAGGACGAGGCGGAATGTGCCGCTTTTTTTAAAGACCTTTGCACCGATACGGAAATAAGCGCTATGGCGCAGCGATTTGTTGTCGCTAAAATGGTTGCCGAGGGCAAAAAATATGACGAGATAGAGGAACGTACAGGAGCGTCTCCCGCGACAATAAGCCGCGTGAAGCGCTATATGACAAATTATTCGCAGTATGAAATCTTCAAAAGGATTGACGGATAATGGGTTATTCCTCTTTTGCCAAGGTATACGATAATCTTACGTTTAACGTTGAATATGAAAAAAGAGCGGAATATATAAAAAAAATTCTTGCGGAAAACGGCTGTGAAAACGGAATACTTCTCGACCTCGCCTGCGGAACGGGTACACTGTCAAAATATCTCGCGTCTTTTGGCTACGATATGATTCTTGCCGATTCCTCGCCGGAAATGCTTTCATTCGCGAGAAAAAAGCTCCCCGATTCTTTGATTCTGTGTCAGAGCATGACGGAGCTTGATTTGTACGGCACGATAAACGCGGCAGTATGCTCGCTTGATTCGATAAATCACCTTTTAAAGCCGCTCGACGTAAAAAAGGCTTTTCAAAAAGTATCTCTTTTTACCGAGAAAGGCGGAGTTTTCGTCTTTGACGTCAACACTGTTTACAAGCATGAAAAAATACTCGCAAATAACGTTTTCGTATACGAAACCGACGATATATACTGCGTTTGGCAGAACAGCTACAGACAGAAAAGCAGGACGACGGATATAAATCTTGATTTTTTTGTCCTTAAAAACGGACGCTACGACAGATTTACCGAAAGCTTTTCCGAACGCGCATACAATATTGAGAATATCGTTCAATGGCTGGAGGAAGCGGGCTTTACGGTTAAAAATATATATGATGATATGACTTTTTCTCTGCCGAAGGAAAATTCACAAAGAGTTTATATTTCGGCGGTAAAATTATAGTTCATGAGGTAAAATTATAATGGGACATCTTGTAAGATGTATTTCCGAGGACGGAACGCTGCTTATAATGGCGTGCGATACTACCGACATTGTGCAGCGCGCTTACGAAATACATTTAACTTCAAAGGTCTGTACGGCGGCTCTCGGCAGACTGCTTACGGCGGCGGCTATGATGGGTTCTATGCTGAAAGGTAAAAAAGACAGTCTTACCCTTAAAATAAACGGAGGCGGACCGGCAGGCTCGGTGGTTGCGGTGGCGGACAGTTCATGCCATGTTAAAGGATATGTTGTAGACGGAAAAATCGAATTGCCTCTTAACGGCAAGGGCAAACTTGACGTCGGCGGAGCAGTCGGCAGAAACGGTTTCCTTACGATTATAAAGGATTTGGGATTAAACGAGCCGTATGTCGGACAAGTCCCGATAGTATCGGGAGAAATTGCCGAAGATATAACCTCGTATTTCGCTTCAAGCGAACAGACCCCGACAGTATGCGGTTTGGGAGTTTTGGTCGCGCAGGATAAATCGGTTATAAAGGCCGGAGGATTTCTTATTCAGCTTTTACCCTCGGCTTTAAACGATACGATAGATAAGGTCGAGCACGACATAGAAAATATATCTTCGGTAACCGAAATGCTTACAGGCGGTATGTCGCCGTACGATATCTGCAAAACGGTTCTCCCGTCGTTTAATATTGAACAACTCGACGAATCGTTCCCCGAATATAAATGCGGCTGCTCAAGGGAGAGAGTTATGCAGGCTCTTACAGCGGCGGGAAAAACAGAGCTTCTCGATATGGCGAACGATGAAAACACAGAGGTAAAATGTCAGTTTTGCGACAGTATATATAATTTTTCAAGTAAAGATATTTTGGATTTGCTGAAAAGCTCGTCGGATACGGCAGATGAGAACGATTCGGCAAACACATCGGAACAGTAAAGGAAGCACTGATTAAATCGAACGTGCAGATTGCGTCACGAGATTTTTCGTCAGATTGACAAAAGTGACGCAGGAATACTGACGTATTTCAAGGAGCTTTTGGCAAAAATGACGGGAAATCGCGGCGCAAGATGTACGTTCAGCCGTTAGGCGTGATTTAATCAATGTTTCCTAAAGAATAAAAGGAGAAAATGAATGAATAAACCAATGTTATGTTCAAAATGCGGTCAGCGTCCGGCGGTGGTCTTTATATCAAAAATCCAGGGCGAAGGCACGACCCAGGAGGGACTTTGTATTAAGTGCGCCATGGATATGAACATAGGCCCCATTAAGCAGTTTATGGAAAAAATGGGGATTACCGAAGAAGAAGTAGACGCTGTCAGCGAGCAGATAAGCGACGCTATGGACGCTATGGGAGATATAGACGGCTTTCAGTTCGGCGGCGCGCCCACTTTCCCTTTTATGCAGGGGATTATGAACGGTACGCCGATTAAAAACGATGATAAAGATAAAAACGAAAAAGCTGTGACAGCGAAAGACTCTGCGGCGCAGGGCGGTTCAATGCATGAAAAACAGCCCAAAAAAAAGCGTTTCGGCAAGGAAAAACAGAGAAATGAAAAACAGCGCAAATTTTTAAATCTCTATTGTACGGATTTGACAAAAAAGGCGAGGGACGGCCAAATTGACAGAATAATCGGCAGAGATGACGAAATTTACAGGGTAACTCAAATACTTTGCAGAAGGACTAAAAACAATCCCTGCCTTATAGGCGAACCGGGCGTAGGAAAGACGGCGATAACGGAGGGACTTGCTCTTAAAATATCCGCCGGAGCAGTTCCTGCTAAGCTTCAAAATAAGGAGCTTCACCTGCTCGACCTTACTGCTCTTGTCGCGGGAACTCAGTTCAGGGGGCAGTTTGAAAGCCGTATAAAAGGACTTGTCGAGGAAGTAAAGTCCGAGGGCAATATCATACTGTTTATAGACGAGGTTCACAATCTTGTCGGCGCGGGAGATGCGGAAGGCTCCATGAATGCCGCCAATATATTAAAGCCCGCTCTTTCACGCGGAGAAATTCAGGTAATAGGAGCCACAACGTTTACGGAATACAGGAAGCATATAGAAAAGGATTCCGCTCTTGAACGGCGTTTCCAGCCCGTAAAGGTGGAAGAGCCGTCGATTGACGATGCGTATAAGATGCTTCAGGGAATAAAGGGATACTATGAGATGTATCACAGAGTTAAAATATCCGACAGACTCTTGTATCTCACGGTAACTCTTTCCGAAAGGTACATCAATGACAGATTTTTACCCGACAAAGCTATAGATTTGCTTGACGAGGCCTGTACCTGCGCCAATTTAAGAAATAAAGCCATAAGCGACTGCGAAATCGCCGAAAACAAGCTAAGCGAGCTTAAAGAGCAGGAAGAAGAGCTTATGAATACCGAGGACGGTCAGGAGCCGGATTACGAGGAACTTGCGGAACTGCGTTCCGAAATTCTAAGCCTTGAGAACTCGTTGCCGCTTCTGCGCGAAAAGGCTTCGGACAACTCTGTAACGGAGGACGATATCGCGAGAGTTATAAATCTTTGGACAGGTATTCCCGTAAGAAAAATTATCGACTCGGACCTTGATAAGCTTGCCGATATGGAGGCTCATTTAAAGGAGAGAATCATCGGTCAGGACGAAGCTGTCGAAGCGGTTTCGGCAGCGATAAGAAGGAACAAAATACAGATAAATCCGCAAAAACGTCCCGCGTCTTTTATATTTGTAGGACCTACCGGCGTTGGAAAAACAGAACTTGTCAAACAGCTTGCCAACGAGCTTTTTGATACTCCCGAAACGCTCATAAGGCTTGATATGTCGGAATTTATGGAGAAACACAGCGTTTCGAGAATTATCGGTTCTCCGCCCGGATACGTCGGCTATGACGAAGCAGGACAGCTTACGGAAAAGGTACGGAGAAAGCCGTATTCCGTAATACTTTTTGATGAAATCGAGAAAGCGCATCCCGACGTTATGAATATTCTCCTCCAAATACTTGACGAGGGAAAAACGAGCGACGCGCAGGGCAGGACTGTCGATTTTTCCAATACCGTTATAATAATGACGTCCAACGCGGGCAGTCAGAACAGGGAAGGCGCGCTGGGATTTGCGAAAACAAAGGGCGACGTTTCAAAAGAACGCGCTATGAAAGGTTTGCATGAATTTCTTCGTCCCGAGTTTATAGGCAGAGTTGACGAGGTCGTAATTTTTAATTCTCTCGGCGAGGAGGATTATAAAAAAATCGCGTCGCTTCTTATTAACGACCTTGTTCCCGGACTTAAAGACAAGGGAATCAGCCTCAAATTTGACGAGGAAGTTCCGTCTGTCATAGCGAAAATCGCCGACGGCGGCGAAAGAGGAGCGAGAGATATAAGAATCGCGATAAGAAAAAATATAGAGGATAAAATAGCGAATATCATAATTGAAAACAGAAGCATGAACATCGACGAGATAACGATTTCGGCTCATGACGGTAAAATCGTCTGCAAGGCGGGATAGGACTGCTCTGATGGCATAAAAGTCCCCTGCAATAACCTGTCAAGGTTTTTACAGGGGAATATTATTGTATTTTATAAAGATGAATTTAACGGGCGCTGCAAGTCTGTTTTGGAAACATTTAGAGTGTGTTCACACTAATAACGATATTGGAATAGGAAACGTTGAAAATATTGCGAAAAAATATAAAATACCTATTGACAAATGCTTTTTCAGGCGTTATAATATTTGCGCAAAACAAAGCAGTAGGTTTTTCCGTACTCACCTTGCGGATTTTGTTTCGGTAAGGTTAATATCGGTTCGGGAGGTTGGTTCCGGGCGGCTATTTATGAGTGCGGGTGCGTTATGCTTCCGCTCTTTGTTTATTTTAACCGGAGGTGTTTGAATATCAGTACTAAGGAAATGCAAATCAATGAGGAAATCCGAGACAGAGAATTACGCGTAGTAACCGACAACGGCGAACAGCTCGGTATCATGTCTGCTTCGGATGCGCTCAGAATAGCGACTCAGAGAAATCTCGATTTAGTTAAGATCGCTCCGCAGGCCAAGCCTCCCGTATGTAAAATAATGGATTACGGCAAATACAGGTTTGAACAGCAGAAGCGCGAAAAGGAAGCTAAGAAGAACCAACATCAAATTGATATCAAGGAAGTTCAGCTTTCTCTTAATATCGACACGCATGACCTTGAAACTAAGGCCAATCATGCAAATAAGTTCCTTAAGCAGGGCAATAAAGTCAAAGTATCCATTCGTTTTAGGGGAAGAGAAATGGCTCACCCGGAAAGAGGTCATGAAATCATGGCTAAATTCGCCGATATGTGCTCGGAATTCGGCACTGTGGAAAAACACGCTAAGCTTGACGGACGTAATATGCTGATGTTCCTTGCCTCAAAGCCGGTAAAATAATAGTTAAATATAAAACAGGAGGAATTTTTAATGCCTAAAATCAAATCCAACAGTGGCGCCAAAAAGCGTTTTAAGCTTTCCAAAAACGGTAAGCCTATCCGTGCTCACGCATATAAGTCACATATCCTCAACAAGAAAAGCACAAAGAGAAAAAGAAATCTGCGCAAAACCACAGTTGCCGACAAGACTAACGTCAAGCAGATTAAAAAGCTCATTCCTTACAAATAATATTAATTCGGGAGGTAACTTAATATGGCACGCATTAAAGGCGCAACTATGACTCGCAAGAGAAGAAATAAAGTATTAAAGCTTGCTAAGGGTTATTACGGCTCAAAATCAAGGCTTTTTAAGACCGCTAAACAAGCCGTTATGAAATCGGGCAATTATGCCTATATCGGCAGAAAGCAGAAAAAGAGAGATTTTCGCCGTCTTTGGATTACGAGAATCTCCGCCGCCTGCAAGCTTAACGGTATGAATTATTCAACATTTATGAACGGTCTGAGCAAGGCGGGTATTACTCTTAACCGTAAAATGCTCTCCGAAATAGCTATTGCGGACCCTGCGGCTTTCACATCACTTACCGAGCAGGCAAAAGCGGCTCTCAAATAATCGGTGAATATCGGGAATGCTTTGCCGCATTCCCTTTTTCCTATATTTCCGTATTGTATGACTGAAATATCTATTATCACAAGCAAGAGCAACGATAAAATAAAGCAGGCCGCGAAGCTCTGCGCAGACAGCGCGTCAAGAAAAAAGCAGGGGCTGTTTTTCCTTGAGGGACTGCGTTTATGCTGTGACGCCGTTTACAGCGGACTTGTTCCCGAGAGCGTTTTTGTTACGCGGAACGCGTTGAAAAAATATTCCCGTGAGCTCGATATTCTGCTTGAAAAAACAGAAAATAAATATATTATTACAGAAGATATCGCCGAAAAGCTCTCGGATACAAAAAATCCGCAGGGCGTATTTTGTATTTGCAAAATACTTGACAAACGATGTAAGATAGATAAAATAGATTATAATGGCAAATATATTGCTATGGAGAATATCCAGACTCCGGTAAATCTCGGAGCGGCGGCAAGAACAGCCGAGGCTTTGGGGCTTGACGGTCTTATAGTAAGCGGAGGCTGCGATATCTATAATCCGAAAGCCCTGAGAGCTTCAATGGGTTCGCTTATACGTTTGAACGTTTACGATATTTCGGATTTAGCCGCATTCCTGAAAAAGTGCGGCGAAAACTCTGTTAAAACGTATGCGGCCGTTCCCGACAGAAACGCGCTGCCCGTTACTCTTATGGATAAATCTCATGGGATAATCTGCGTTGTAGGCAATGAGGGAAACGGTCTGTCAGAGGGAGTTATATCCGCCTGCGGTGAAAGAATAACAATTCCTATGAAAGGCAGAGCCGAATCGCTTAATGCCGCCGCAGCCGCTTCGGTTGTTATGTGGGAGATGGTCAGATGAAATGTCCTCCTGAATATTGGATATGGCTTCAGCGCGCTGTAGGTCCCGGAAAAAGCATAAATAACCTTCTGTCATTTTTCGGCGACCCCGTTTCACTATATGAAGCGGGACATAATGCGTGGATAGAGTCAAAATCCATAAAACAGAAAGATATTGACCGCCTTATCAAATACAGTCCGTCGCAATCGTACGATATTATGAAGCTGTGCGTCGATAACGGCTGGCATATAGTTACCTGCGACGACGATAATTACCCTCCGCTTTTAAAGGAAACAGACGATTATCCGGCGCTTCTGTATGTTTGGGGCGATGTAGACGTACTTACGGCAAAAGTCGCGATAGGCATTGTCGGTACAAGAAACGCCTCCGAATACGGTATTCGGGTTGCCGAAAGCCTTTCCAAATCGATTGCTTTGTCGGGCGCCGTTATAGTAAGCGGCGGCGCGCTCGGTATTGATAAAGCCGCTCACAGAGGAGCGGTGTCCGCCGGCGGGAAGACTATCGCCGTTCTTGGATGCGGTCTGGGGTATCCGTATCTTCTTGAAAATGAAAAGATGCGCGCCATTATCTCGGAAAACGGTGCTGTTATAAGCGAATACCCTCCTTTTACGCCTCCGTCAAAAATGACTTTTCCTGTAAGAAACAGAATTATTTCGGGAATAAGTCTGGGGACTGTGGTCATAGAGGCCGGCATCAGAAGCGGTTCGCTGATTACCGCGAGACTTGCTCTTGAGCAGGGCAGAGATGTCTACGCCGTTCCCGGAGACGTTATGAGCGCAGGAAATTACGGAACCAATTCGCTTATAAGAGACGGAGCGAAGCCGGTATTTTCGGCATTGGACGTTCTTGACAGCTATAAAAAGCAGTACGGCGAATATTTAAACCTAAGCGATGATTACGAACCGTTATATCCGCTTTTAGGAAAACGTCCTTTGGATAAAAATGAAAGAGAATATAAAAAATCCCATGTTGCCGATAACGGGGAATTTCCCGAGCATTATAACCGTAAGAAGAACGGCAGAAACAACAAAAACGTTAAATTAACAGAAAGCAACGAAGAGAAGGAAATTATTAAAAAGAAAAACGATAATCAAAAAGAAAATTCAAATAACCGTGATAATCCGGAAATTAAAAACAATGAACGTGCTAAGAATAATAACTTTCAGAAGAATAAATCCGAAAATCGGACGGCGGCGCTGTCCGTTATAACGGAAAACGCGCGGACGGTTTTCAGCGCTCTCGGAACGGAACCGAAGCTAATTGACGAGATAGTTATGACTACGGGGCTTCAGGCTCAGGACGTCGCCGCCGCGCTGACAGAGCTTGAAATGTATTCGCTTGCCGCGATGCAGAGCGGAAAAAGATATTATTTGCTTGCAGACGAATAAATTCGGTTGATTTTTATTGTATTCCCGCAAAATACCGTTGTCCGACAAAAAATTCCCCGTTCCCGTCCGCATTTTCGATTTTCGGATAAGACCTATGGCAATACCGCATAATTATTGTCGTGCAGATGTGCCGTGATATTTTTCGTCAGATTGACAAAAGTGACGCAGGAATACTGACGTATTTCAAGGAACTTTTGGCAAAAATGACGGAAAATATCGGTACAGATGCGCGGCAAAGGCGGCAGCCGCTAATTGTGCGGTATTGCCATATTCACGGCACGCGTCTTAACGGCAAAATTTTGCATATTGTATAGTATGAACACGCTTATATGCGCAAAAATAAATACTCGGAAAGGAGCGGTACGGCGCGAGAAGGACGCGCAAAGAAATATTGTTATACCGCTGTGTAAACGTACCGCAAGGCGATTTATATGTCAAAATTAGTAATTGTTGAGTCTCCGACAAAAGCGGGGACGATTAAAAAGTATTTGGGAAGCGGCTTTGAGGTCAAAGCCTCGATGGGGCATGTGCGCGATTTATACGCTTCAAAGCTAAGCGTTGACGTTGAACACGATTTCGCACCGAAATACGTTGTGATAAAAGGTAAGGAAAAGCTTGTAAAAGAGCTTTCGGAGATAGCAAAAGAGAGCGACGAAGTGTATCTCGCAACGGACCCCGACCGTGAAGGCGAGGCTATTTCGTGGCACCTCGCTACTCTCCTTGACCTTGACATTGAAAAGACAAAAAGAGTAAAGTTTAATGAGATAAATAAAAAAAGCGTACAGAACGGAATGGCCAATCCCGATAAAATTGATATGGACCTTGTAAACGCCCAGCAGGCAAGACGTATTCTCGACAGACTTGTGGGTTATCGTTTAAGCCCGTTTATTTCTCAAAAAATCAGGCGAGGTCTTTCTGCGGGCAGGGTACAGAGCGTGGCTGTTCGGCTTATTGTTGACAGAGAGGACGAAATCAACGCGTTTGTCCCCGAGGAATACTGGTCGATAACCGCGAAGCTTTCCGCCCCTCATTCGAGAAAGGTTTTCAAGGCTTCTTTTACCGGTGATGAGAACGGAAAGGTCAAGCTTGAAAATAAAGAGCAGACAGAAAAATATACCGCCCGTCTTAAAGACGCCGTATATACTGTTGAAAATGTAAAAAAGGGCGTAAGAAAGAGACAGCCGATGCCCCCGTTTATAACCTCGACATTACAGCAGGACGCATCCCACAGGCTCGGTTTTACTTCAAAAAAAACCATGAAAGTCGCTCAGGAGCTTTATGAAGGCATAGATGTGCCGGGCTACGGCTCGATAGGTCTTATAACCTATATGAGAACCGATTCGCTGAGAATCTCCGATGAATCGAGAGAGGAAGGCTGCGAATATATCAGGCGGACGTACGGCGCAAAATATCTTCCGGATAAGCCGAGAATATATAAAAACAAAAACAGAACGCAGGACGGTCACGAGGCTATAAGACCCACAGTTCCGGCTCTTACTCCATTGGAAGCAAAGGGTTCGCTGACGTCCGACCAGTATAAGCTTTACGATTTGATTTGGAAAAGATTTATCGCAAGTCTTATGGTCAACTGCTTACAGGATACCGTTAAGATTGATATTAAAGCCGTAAAAGAAGGAACCGAAGGTTTTTGTACTTTTTCGGCAAGCGGATATTCCGTTAAATTTGACGGCTATACCGTACTCTATCAGACAGACGCGGACGATGAAGAAAACAGCGAAAACAATATGCCCGAAATGAACGCGGGCGACGCGCTTAAATTTAAAGAGCTTTTGCCCGAACAGCATTTTACGCAGCCTCCGGCAAGATATACGGAAGCTTCTCTGATAAAGACGCTTGAGGAAACGGGAGTCGGAAGACCAAGCACTTACGCTACGATAATTTCAACCATAACATCGAGAGATTACGTTGTAAGAGAAAAGAAACAGCTTAAACCTACGGAGCTCGGAATTGCCACCACAAATCTTCTGAAAGAGCAGTTCCCGAAAATAGTAAACACTAAATTTACGGCGGGAATGGAAACGAATCTCGATGAAGTTGAAGCCGGCAAAATGAATTACATCTCGATGCTTCATGATTTTTACGGCGAATTTGAAAATACGCTTGAAAAAGCAAAGGCGCAGATGGCGGGAGTAAAAATTCAGCTTGAAGAAGACAAAACGGACGTTATATGTGAAAAATGCGGCAGGAACATGGTTATAAAGGTCGGCCGCTTCGGAAAATTTTTAGCGTGTCCGGGCTACCCCGAATGTAAAAACACGAAGCCGTACGTTGAGCATACACAGGGCAAATGCCCCGTATGCGGCGGCGAGGTTATAGGCAAAAAATCAAAAAAAGGTCATACTTTTTTCGGCTGTTCGAACTATCCCGATTGCGGCTTTATGACATGGGACACTCCTACAAGCGAAGTGTGTCCGAATTGCGGCAAAACGCTTTTCAAGGCAAGCAGGGGAGGCGTTATAAGATGCCTTGCCGAAGGCTGCGGATATGAGAGAAAAGCGTCAAAAAGCAAAAAGAATAACGAAAATGACGATGATGAGTAAGGCGGCGGTAATAGGCGGAGGTTTCGCGGGCGCGGAATGTGCGAAACAATTATCAAAAAGGGGAATTTCTGTTGACCTTTTTGAAATGAAGCCTAAGCGGTTTTCTCCGGCGCATAAATCCGAGAATTTATGCGAGCTTGTCTGTTCAAATTCATTTAAGGCAATCCGAACCGAATCTGCTTCGGGACTTTTAAAAGCGGAAATGAAAATGCTCGGCTCGGTTGCCGTCGAATGTGCGGAAAAGACGGCCGTGCCGGCAGGCGGAGCGCTCGCGGTGGACAGAGAACTGTTTTCTTCGCTTGTAACAAAAATTATCGGTGAAGACGAAAACATAAATGTTATAAGACGCGAAATTACGGAAATCCCGAGCGGCTTTGACGCTGTGATAATAGCCGCCGGACCTCTTGTCTCCGATGCTCTCGCCAAAAGTATAATAAAGCTCACGGGAAATTCATTTTTAAGCTTTTTTGACGCGGCCGCGCCGGTGATAGAAGCCGACAGCATAGATATGTCCAAGGCTTTCCGTCAGTCAAGGTATGACAGGGGCGGAAGCGACGACTATATTAATTGTCCCATGAATAAAGAAGAGTACGAGGCGTTTTACAGCGAGCTTGTAAACGCCGAAATCGCCGAACTTCATGAGTTTGATAAAAAACACGTTTATGAGGGCTGTATGCCGATTGAGGTTATGGCGAAAAGGGGAGCGGATACCATACGTTTCGGTCCCCTTAAACCGGTGGGATTGAGAGACCCCTACACAGGTCACAGACCGTGGGCAGTCCTCCAGCTCCGCAAGGAAAATAATTCGGGAACCATGTATAATCTTGTAGGATTTCAGACAAACCTTAAATTCAGCGAGCAGAAAAGAGTTTTTTCGATGATTCCGGCACTACGCGAGGCACAGTTCGTAAGATACGGAGTTATGCACAGAAATACCTTTCTTGATTCTCCCGTGATTTTAAACGGCGATTTTTCCATGAAAACTCATCCCGAAATATTTTTCGCAGGTCAGATTACGGGCGTTGAGGGCTATATGGAGTCCGCCGCAGCGGGAATCGCCGCCGGAATAAACGCGGCTAAACGCATTAACGGTGAAAATACCGTAATTTTTCCTCCCGAAACAATAATCGGCGCTCTTTCGCGTTTTATAAGCGATAAAAGCGTAAGCGATTTTCAGCCTATGGGCGCTTCATTCGGACTACTGCCTCCTCTTTCGGAAAAAATCAGGGATAAAAAAGAGCGCTATTCTGCTCTTGCGAAAAGAAGTCTCGACGTTATGGAAAGGTTTATTTCGGAGCAATTATAACCGTGAAAAAATAAAAACAGAAGATGATAATATGCATATTTTGGAACAAATAATAGAATACGAATTTAAAAATAAAGAGCTTCTGAAAACTGCTCTGACACATTCGTCTTATGCGAATGAGATGGGCGGAGACATCAAATATAACGAGCGTCTGGAGTTTCTTGGGGATTCCGTCCTTGGTATGATAACCGCCGAATATTTATACAGAATGCACCCCGAAATGCCGGAGGGACAGCTTACAAAGCTCAGGTCAACGCTTGTATGTGAAAAATCGCTCCATCGTTTCGCGGAATCAATCAAGCTCGGAGAGTTTATGTATCTTGGAAAAGGCGAAACGCGTACCGGCGGACGAAAACGCCCCTCTATCCTTGCGGACGCGTTTGAATCTCTTATAGCGGCAATTTTTATTGACTCCGGCTTTGATGAAGCGAAAAAATTTGTACTTGGGTTTATTGCAAACGCAGAAATTGACGAGCCTACGATAACCGACTACAAATCAACGCTTCAGGAAATAATCCAGAGAAATCACGGCGAAATACTTGAATACTTTATGGCGGGCGAATCTGGTCCCGACCACAATAAAAAATTCATTGTAGAGGTAAAGCTCAACAGCAACGTTATAGGAACGGGCGAGGGCAGAAGCAAAAAGCAGGCCGAGCAGATGGCGGCGAGGGAAGCGCTTAAGCTCATGGGCGTCAAGGTATGAAGCATATAAACGTCGCGCTTTTTGTGCCTCATGAGGGTTGTCCTCATATGTGCAGTTTCTGCAATCAGAGGACTATTTCCGGTTCGTCAAAGCGCCTTACCGCAGAGGATATTAAAAAGGCGGTAAGTATAGCCGTAAAAGGTGATTATGACGCTTCAAACAGCGAAATAGCTTTTTTCGGAGGCAGTTTTACCGCAATCGACCGCGAATATATGATTTATCTGCTTGAGAGCGCCTATCCTTATATCCAAAAAGGGCTTTTTCGCGGCATAAGATGTTCGACCCGCCCCGACGCTATAGATAAGGATATTCTTTCTTTACTGAAAAAATACGGCGTTACAGCTATTGAACTCGGCGCGCAGAGTATGTCGGACAGAGTTCTTGCGATGAATGAAAGAGGTCATACAGCCGCCGATGTGATAAACGCGTCGGAAATGATAAAATCCGAGGGCTTTGAATTGGGGCTTCAAATGATGACGGGACTTTACGGAGACGATGACGAAACGTCGCTTATGACTGCCGAAAAACTGATTGAATTGGCTCCGAATACGGTAAGAATATATCCTACCGTTGTTTTGGAGAATACGCGTCTTGCCGAAATTTACCGTGAAGGCAAATATACTCCTCAAACGCTTGAAAGCGCCGTACCGCTTTGCGCAAGGCTCCTTGAAATGTTTAATGAAGCGGGTATAGACGTTATCAGGCTCGGACTTCATTCGGGCGGAAACACCGAAGACGGCTATGTCGCGGGAGCGTATCACCCGGCTTTCAGAGAATTGTGCGAGAGCAGAATTTATCTTGATAAGGTAATGAATATCGTAAATAATGAACATATTAAAGGTAAGATAACGGTGAACGTCTGTCCCGGGGAAATTTCAAAAATGACGGGACAGAAAAGGCGCAATATAAAAGCCCTCGAAGAAATCGGAGTGTATGCGCGCGTAAGAGAGTGCGGCGGGCTAAAAAAATATGAAGTCCGTCTCATATGTGAGGAATAGCAATGTATTTAAAATCAATCGAAATGCAGGGATTTAAATCCTTTCCCGATAAGACTAAGCTCGAATTCGGAAACGGTATGACCGCCGTTGTGGGTCCCAACGGCTCGGGCAAAAGCAATATTGCCGACGCTGTAAAATGGGTCCTCGGCGAACAGTCTACAAAATCTCTGCGCGGAGCTAAAATGGAGGACGTTGTTTTCAGCGGTACAAAGACACGCAGAGCGCAGGGCTTTGCCGAGGTTACTCTGCGTCTTGAAAACAAGGACAGACGGCTTTCAAGGGACAGCGACGAGGTTTCGGTTACAAGACGTTTTTATCGCTCGGGTGAAAGCGAATACAGGATAAACGGCGAGTCAGTAAGGCTCCGCGACATTCACGAGCTGTTTATGGATACCGGGCTCGGACGCGACGGATATTCAATGGTAAGTCAGGGCAGAATTGAGGATATGGTTTCGGCTAAATCCGAGGACAGGCGCGAAATGTTTGAAGAGGCGGCGGGAATATCCCATTACAGGTACCGCAGAGCCGACGCTCTGAAAAGACTTTCTCAGGCGGAGGAAAACCTTTTAAGGCTCCGCGATATACTTACGGGACTTGAGGAGCGTGTCGGTCCGCTTGAAAAGCAGAGCGAGAAAGCTCAGAAATTTTTGACCTACGCTTCCGAAAGGAAAAATCTTGAAATCGGTTTGTGGCTCGATATTTTGGAAAAATCGGCAGGACTTATACGTGAGCAGAGCAACAAATATACCGTGGCCGAAATGCACTATAAGCAGACGGAAGAAGAACTCGAAAATATAATTGCTTCCGAGGAGCAGACGTCGGAGAGCATAAGAGATATAAATATAAGAATTGATAATCTTCAACATTCTGTCCGTGAAACGGAGGAAGAAGCGGCTACGGTCGATTCACTTACGGCTGTCAACAAAAACTCAATAGAACACAATAAAGCCGCTATTGAGCGCATAGAAAGAGAAAAATCACAGGAGAGCGTATCCTCCGCTCAGATAGACGAACAGATAGAAAAAGCGAAAAAGTCAATCGAAGATTTAAAAAGTATAATCGACGCGAAAAACGGCGAGATTAAGGCGTTTTCAAACGAGCTTGAGGGACTTAGAACTCGCGATGCGGATATCTCGGACGAGTATATACGAATTTCAGACGTTCTTTCAAATCTTATGCAGAAGCTCTCCGAGGAAAATATAAAATACTCATCGGCTAAATCATCGCTTGACGAAATCGAAAAACGGAAAATGTCCGTAGAAGCTGAAATTAAGGCTAAAAATAAAGAAATGTCGTCATATAAAGACGAGGTATTGTTATTCGGCAAAAAGGCCGAAGCTCACAGAGAAAAAATTTTATCCTTTACAAACTCCGTTTCCGGGTATATGATAAAGGTGAAGTCCAAAGCTCAAAGGGTTGAACAGCATAAATTTATCATGGACAAAGCGGGACTTGACCTTGAGCAGAAAAAAAACCGCGTTCGTATGCTCGAGGACATGGAGAAAAATATGGAGGGCTATCAGGGTTCTGTAAAGGCTGTAATGAAATCGTCGCTTCACGGCTCGTTAAAGGGTATACACGGCCCTCTTTCACAGCTTATTTCTTCCCCCGATACATATTCTCTCGCGATAGAGACGGCTCTCGGAGCGTCTATCCAGCATATAGTCACCGAAACGGAGGACGACGCGAAAAAGGCGGTTTATTTTCTTAAAAACAATAATCTCGGAAGAACTACTTTTTTCCCTCTTGATACGGTAAAGGGCAGAGAGCTTCACGAAAACGGTCTTGAAAATTGCAGAGGATATATAAATATTGCTTCAAAAATTGTAAGTTACGATAAAAAATATGAAAATATAGTTGAAGCTCAGCTTGGAAAAACAGTTATCTCGGACGATATAGATTCAGCGGCGGCGATAGCGAGAAAATACAATCACCGTTTTAAGGTCGTAACTCTTGACGGTCAGGTGATAAACGCCGGCGGCTCAATGACGGGCGGTTCAAGGATTTCAGGCTCGGGATTTCTTTCGCGTGCAAATGAAATCCGCAGACTTAAAGATGAAATACAATCGGATGCGGCGCGTATCGCGGAGCTTGAAGCGGAATATAAAAGACTCAAGGAGGATTACAGCGCCGATAACGCAGCTCTTGAGGGCGTAAAGGGCGATTTGCTTCGCGAGCAGGAGGAAAAGCTGAAAACGGATAACCTTTTAAGTCTTGCCGAAAGCAAACTGTCGATTGCGGAAAGCTCTTTAAAAGCTCTTTCCGACGAAACGCTTTCGGCCGACGGCAGAGCCGCGTATTTCAGCTCGTTAATGACGGAGGCTCAAAAGAATGCCGACGCCGTTGAAAAAGAAATAGCGTCCTCTCGCGAAAAGGCCGAAATTTTATCCGGCGACAGGAAAAATCTTTCCGAGGAGCGGGAAAACGTTTCTAAAAAAATTTCTGAGGTCAATATAGAAATAGTATCGTCGATGCGCGATATTGAAAATATTAATTCCCAAATTTCAGACCTTGAGGAACGCAAAAACGACCGTTCAGACAGAATCGGAAGGCTTGACCGAGAAATATCGGAGACTAAGGAAAAGAACGAAAAACTTGCTCGAAGAATAGATGAGCTTAATGAAAAATCCTCGGAACTGCGTAAGCTTGCCGAAGAAAATAAATCCGAAATATCTTCTCTTGTCGTCAAGCGCGATTTGTTTGAAAAGCAGTCAGGCGATTTAAGAACTCGGGAGCGCTCAAAAACAGAGGAAAAGGAGCGGCTTTCTGCGGAGCTTGTAAGGCTTGAGGATAAAAAAAATTCGCTTCTTAAAGAACAGGAAGAAACGGAAGCGAAGCTGTTTGAAGAATATAAGCTGACAAGACGCGAGGCTTTGCAGCTTGATATAAAAATTGAATCCGTTCCCGACGCAAGAAAACGTCTCGCGGAGCTTAAAGGAAAAATTAAAGCTCTCGGGAACGTCAATGTTGCGGCTATCGACGAATACAAAGAGGTTTCCGAACGCTATGAATTTATGAAAGCGCAGCTTGACGACGTAGAAAAATCAAAAACCGAGCTTACCAAGATGATTTATTCGCTTACCGATAAAATGGCGGTGCAGTTCCGTGAAAGGTTCGATATAATCAACAGAAATTTCGCTCGGACGTTTACCGAGCTTTTCGGAGGAGGAAACGCGGAGCTTATTTTGGAGGACGAAAATGATATACTCGAATGCGGTATAGAAATTAAGGCTCAGCCTCCGGGAAAAAACGTCAAGAGTATGTCTTTGCTTTCGGGCGGAGAAAAGGGATTGTGCGCTATAGCTCTGCTTTTTTCAATTCTTAAGGTTACTCCGTCGCCGTTCTGCATTTTTGACGAGGTCGAAGCAGCTCTCGACGATGTAAACGTATTAAGGTACGCGAGATATCTTAAAAATATGACCGATAAGACGCAGTTTATACTTATAACCCACAGACGCGGCACAATGGAAGAAGCCGATATACTTTACGGCGTAACAATGCAGGAGCAGGGCGTTTCCAAGCTTTTACAGCTTAAAACGGCGCAGATGGCTCACGACCTCGGACTTGAATAACGGTACCGAATAACACCATATAAGGAGAAAATACGATGGCAGGATTATTTAAAAAATTCAATTTCGGACTTAAAAAGACCAGAAATAAAATGGCGGGCGCGATTGATGAAATGCTCGACTCGTTCGACACTTTTGAGGACGATTTATTTGTTGAGCTTGAGGAAATACTTGTAATGAGCGACGTAGGTGTTCAGACGGCTGTTGAAATAACCGAGGAGCTTCGCGACAGAGTTAAGAAAGAAAAACTCAAATCAACAAAACAGGTTAAGGACGAAATAAAAAGCATTGTCGCCGATAAACTGTACGGCGGCGAGGATATGGGACTGATTACCCAGCCTTCGATAATTCTTGTTATAGGCGTAAACGGCGTAGGCAAAACCACGACCATAGGAAAAATGGCGGCAATGTATAAGGCGCAGGGCAAAAAGGTAATACTCGGAGCGGCGGATACGTTCAGAGCCGCCGCTATAGACCAGCTCGATATATGGGCCGAGCGCGCGGGCGTCGATATAATAAAGCACAGCGAGGGCGCTGACCCTGCCGCCGTAATATTCGATACGATTCAAGCCGGTAAAGCGAGAATGGCGGATATACTTATATGCGACACAGCCGGCAGACTTCACAACAAGAAAAATCTTATGGAAGAGCTTCGGAAAATATACAGAGTTATTGACCGCGAGCTTCCGTATTCGGACAGGGAAGTTCTGCTTGTCCTTGACGCTACCACAGGCCAGAATGCGGTAAATCAGGCGAGAGAATTTATGAATGTCGCCGAGATAACTGGCATTGTGCTTACAAAGCTTGACGGTACGGCAAGGGGCGGCGTGGTATTGGCTATAAAGAACGAGCTGAAAATCCCCGTCAAATTCATAGGCGTAGGCGAGGGGATAGACGACCTTCAGCCGTTTAATCCGAAAATGTTTGCGGAAAGTCTTTTCAATGAGCTTCCCGAAAATTATAAAGAAATGGAAAATGAGGTGCTTCCCGTTTATGAACAACCGCTCGAAAAAGTTGAAATCGCAGATACAAGCGAAGCAGAAAAAGCAGTCGAAGAATTTTTTGAAGAAATTATGGAAATCGGCGAAGATGCTGGATACGGCGGCGTATCAGACGGGGCTGACGAACATGAAGATAATTCCGAGGGAGAACGTCCCGAAAGAGATAACGAACCAGTTCAGGGAAGCGTTCAGCCAAGTGAACAGGGACAGGAGAGCAATGCCGAGGAAACAAAAGAAACACCTCCCGCATCTTCAGATGAGACCGATAGTGGAGAAGACTCCGAACTTGATTCACTCTACGGTGAAATCGATAAATTCTATCTCTAATATTCTCGGCAAGGGTGATATTTTATGAAATTCCTTATTGCGACGCATAATATTAAAAAACGCGATGAGTTAAGCCGCATTTTAAAGCCCCTTGGAATAGACGCCGTAACAGCGTCCGATATCGGAGCGGAAATTTCCGACCCCGAGGAAACGGGAACCACATTTGCCGAAAACGCGAGAATCAAGGCCGAAAGCGGATGCAGAGAAACGGGACTTCCCTGTATTGCCGACGACTCGGGGCTTTGCGTGGACGCTCTCAACGGCAGGCCCGGAGTCTATTCAGCAAGATATGCGGGCGGACACGACACGCCTTTTTCTCATAAAATTGCCGTCTTGCTGGACGAGCTTAAAGATGTTCCCGACGAAAAGAGAACGGCAAGATTTATAAGCTCGGTATGCTGTATTTTTCCCGATGGCAGGGAGCTGTCGGTAGAAGGCAGATGCGAGGGTAAAATAGGCTTTGAACCGCGCGGCGGCGGAGGGTTCGGATTTGACCCGATATTTTATGTCGACGGTAAGAGCTTTGCCGAAATGACTTCCGCCGAAAAGGACGCTGTAAGCCACAGAGGAAAAGCGCTTAAACTTCTAAAAGAAAAACTGCCCGATTTTTTAAGGCAATACCGCACAATTAGCGGCTAACGCCTTTGCCGCGCATCTGCACCGAAATTTTCCGTCATTTTTGCCAAAAGCTCATTGAAATACGTCAGTATTCCTTCTTCACTTTTGGCAATCTGACGAAAAATCTTTCGGCACATCTGCACGACAATAATTATGCGGTATTGCCTTAAAAGATAACTGAAAGGATAAATATATGACAGGAAAAGAAAGAGCCGAATGGCGCGCAAAAGCCAACTCGCTTGAGTCCTTGTTCCAACTCGGAAAGGGCGGGATTTCCGATGCGTTTATCGAACAGGTCAACGGCGCTCTTAACGCGAGAGAGCTTATTAAATTTAAGGTTCTGCTTGAAACCTCACCGCTGACGCCGAGAGAAGCGGCTGATACGGTCGCGGCGAAAACAAATTCCGAGGTTATACAGGTAATAGGCGGAGTTATCGTACTTTACAGGTTCAATCCCGAGCTTCATAAAGCGGAAAGCAAGAAGCCGAAAGCAAAAGCGAGAAAGATAAGCCGATTTAATACGGAAAAGCGCCCTGCGACCGTTCCCACCAAAAAAGAAAGAAAAACAGCCGCCCAACGTAAGGCGGCGGCCGGGAGAAAGCTCGGAAGATGAAAATCGGAATTTACGGCGGCAGCTTTAATCCTCCGCACAACGGTCATATTATGCTCTCGCGCGAGCTGGGAAAAAGATTGGAGCTTGATAAAATCATAGTGATTCCGTCCAATATTTCGCCGCAGAAGGACAACAACGGCGATATTGACCCCATTCACAGGCTCGATATGTGCAAAATCGCTTTTCCCGACGATATTTTTGAAGTTTCGGATTGCGAAATCAGACGCGGCGGCAAGAGCTACACATACGACACGCTGAAATATATTGAATCGAAATACAAAAACTCCGAATTATATCTTTTTATGGGTTCGGATATGCTGTTGTCGTTCAACACATGGTACAAGTTCCGCGAAATACTTAATATATGTACTGTATGCGCGATTTCAAGAAACAATGAAGATACCGCCGATAAAATGGCCGATTACGTAAAAGAAAAGTTAAAAAACGAAAATGTAAAAATTTTTAACGTCAGTCCGTTTGAAGTCAGTTCTACTGAAATCCGCAGCCGCATATCGGGCGGCGAAAGCTTCGGCGGACTTGTCCCGAATAAAATTTCGGATTATATTAAGGAAAACAATTTATATGGATATAAATAAATTTGACGGCTATGTAAAAATACTTCGCGCTCATCTGTCGGATTATCGCTTGTTCCATTCGCTTAAGGTAGCCGAATCCGCAGAATATCTCTCGAAGAAGTATGGCGGAGACAGCGAAAAAATGTATCTTGCGGGACTTCTGCACGATATTTTAAAAGAAGCGGACAGCGACGAGATTTTCGCATATACCAAAAAATACGGTATTAATCTGACGCCGATTGAGGAAAAGCAGAAAAAACTGTGGCACGCTGTTGTGGGAGCCGAATACATCAGGCATGAATTAAGCATTGACGATGAAGAAATTTTGACCGCCGTAAGATATCACACGACCGGCAGAGCCGGAATGAGTGTTAATGAAAAAATTCTGTTCATAGCGGATTTTATCTCGGCGGACAGAAATTATGACGGAGTTGATATTATGCGCGAAAAGGCGGAAATAAGCCTTGAAAGCGCGATGCTTACCGGGCTTGGCTTTACGATAACCGAGCTTATAGAAAAAGAAAATCCCGTTCATCCCGATTCGATGGACGCGTACAATGATATTATTCTTAATTATAAAAATAAGGGGTTGATTTAATGGAAAGCTTACAGCTTACAAAGGAAATTATAAAGGTACTTGACGAAAAAAAAGGCGAGGATATCAAGGTAATAAAAATTTCGGAATTGACAGTTATCGCGGATTATTTTATAATAGTAAACGGTACGTCAAATACGCACGTCCGTTCTCTTGCCGAAGACGTTGAGGAAAAAATATCCGAGCTTGGCATAAAACCGAGAAATATCGAAGGCAGATCGACAGGCTGGATTCTTCTCGATTACAACGATGTTGTGGTTCATATTTTCACGCCTCAGGACAGAGAATATTATAACCTCGAAAGGCTCTGGTCGGACGCGTCGTTTATTGATATTTCCGAAATTTAATCCCGCTAAAAGGAGATTTTATAAATGTATTACGATTTTAAATCCGTTGAACCGAAGTGGCAGAAAAGATGGGAAGAATCGGGCGTATTCCACGCGTCCGACGACCATGACAAACCGAAATTTTACGGTCTTGTAGAGTTTCCGTATCCGAGCGGCGCGGGAATGCACGTCGGTCATATAAAAGCGTACAGCGGTCTTGAAGTCATTTCAAGAAAACGCAGATTGCAGGGTTATAACGTCCTTTTCCCGATAGGCTTTGACGCTTACGGGCTTCCTACCGAGAATTACGCCATAAAGACGGGCATACATCCGCGAAAAGTGACCGATACAAATATAGCTAAATTTACCGACCAGCTTAAAAAAGTGGGATTTTCTTTTGACTGGACAAGAGTTATAGACACCACCGAGGACGGCTATTATAAATGGACACAGTGGATTTTCCTTAAAATGTTTGAAAAAGGTCTTGCTTTTCGTGATAAAACGCTTGTAAACTATTGTCCGTCGTGCAAGGTCGTGCTTTCAAACGAAGATTCACAGGGCGGCAAGTGCGATATATGCCACAGCGACGTTATCCAAAAGTCAAAAGACGTTTGGTATCTCCGCATAACGGAGTACGCCGACAAGCTTCTGGAGGGGCTTGAAAAGGTCGATTATCTCCCGAATATCAAGTTACAGCAGGTCAACTGGATAGGCAAATCGAGGGGAGCGTTCGTCAACTTTCCCATTAAAAATAACGACGAGCGGCTGAGAATTTACACTACCCGTCCCGATACCCTTTTCGGCGTAACGTTCATGGTTATAGCTCCCGAGCATCCTATCATAGATAAATACGCCGACAAAATCTCCAATATGGACGAAATCGAAGCGTACCGCGCCGAATGCAGCAAAAAAACGGAGTTTGAGAGAACACAGCTTGTAAAGGATAAAACGGGCGTAAAAATTGACGGTCTTACCGCCGTAAATCCCGTAAACGGAAAGGAAATCCCCGTTTATATTTCCGATTATGTAATGATGGGCTACGGCACAGGCGCTATTATGGCCGTTCCGGCTCACGATTCAAGGGATTATGATTTCGCAAAAAAATTCGGTATTGATATTATCGAGGTAATAAAGGGCGGCGATATTTCAAAGGAAGCCTATTCGGGCGACGGCGAGATGGTCAATTCCGAATTTATGAACGGAATGACGAATAAAAAAGAATCAATCGCCAAAATGATAGATTATCTCACCGAAAAAGGAATAGGCGAGGGCGGCGTTCAGTATAAGATGAAGGACTGGGCGTTCAACCGTCAAAGGTACTGGGGCGAGCCGATACCTATCGTCCATTGTCCTAAATGCGGAATGGTAGCAGTACCTTATGACGAGCTTCCGTTAAAGCTTCCCGAGGTCGAAAATTTTGAGCCCGGTTCGGACGGTGAAAGTCCGCTCGCGAAAATTGAAAGCTTTGTTAACTGCAAATGCCCGAAATGCGGCGGCGATGCGAAGCGCGAAACCGATACTATGCCGCAATGGGCGGGTTCATCATGGTATTTCCTCAGATACGTCGATCCACACAATGAAAAATCGTTTGCCGACGCTGAAGAACTTAAATACTGGATGCCCGTTGATTGGTATAACGGCGGCATGGAACACGTTACAAGACACCTCATTTACTCTCGGTTCTGGTATAAATTCCTGTATGATATCGGCGAGGTTCCTTATGAAGAACCCTATGCCAAGAGAACGGCTCAGGGGCTTATATTAGGTCCCGACGGCGTAAAAATGAGCAAATCGAGGGGCAATGTCATAGACCCGAACGAGGTTGTTGAGAGTCTCGGAGCGGACGTGCTGCGTACTTACGTTTTATTTATGGGCGATTATGAGCAGGCGGCTCCGTGGAGCGAGGACAGCGTTAAAGGCTGTAAGCGTTTTATAGACAGAATATGGAATTTGCTTGAAATTACGACCGACGGCGAGGAATATTCCGAAAAACTGTCCGTACCGATGAATAAGACTATAAAAAAGGTTTCCGAAGATATAGAACAGATGAAATTTAATACCGCAATTGCCGCTATGATGACGCTTTTGAACACTGTTTACAGCATCGGCGAGATAAACAAAGCGGAATTGAAAACTCTGATTTTGCTTCTCAATCCTTTCGCGCCTCACGTTACCGAGGAAATGTGGGAGAAAATGGAATTTGGCGGAACCGTTACCGACTGGTCTTGGCCTGAATACGATGAAACGAAATGCGTTGATTCCACGGTTCAGATAGCCATACAGGTAAACGGCAAAATTAAGGCGAGAATTGACGTTCCGACCGATATTTCGTCTCAGGACGCGATTGCCGCAGCAAAAAAGGAAACGGTCGTTGCATCTCTTATCGAGGGCAAGACGGTTGTAAAGGAACTCTACGTCAAAGGCAAATTAGTAAATATCGTAGTTAAATAAAAAACCCGCATGAAAATTTTACTGATTTTTACAGGCGGGACAATAGGCAGCTCGGTAATGGGCGATTGGATATCGCCCGACGCTTCGGCAAAATACCGTCTGATAGAAACGTACCTCGAAAAAACGCAGTCGGAAAATTTTTTTGACGTAATATCGCCGTATACTATTCTAAGTGAAAATTTAACGGCGGATAGGCTCAATACTCTTATCCGCTGTGTAAATGAGAAAATTGAAGAGCGCCGTTACAACGGAATAATTGTGCTTCACGGCACTGATACGTTGCAGTATACGGCGGCGGCGCTGTCGCTTTCGCTCGGAAGCTCGTCTGTTCCGGTTGTATTGGCGTCGAGCAATTATCCGCTTGAAGATTCGCGAGCCAACGGTTTATCGAATTTTGCGGCGGCTGTGGATTTTATTAAAGAAGGACTTATCGGCGGAGTTTTTGTAAGCTATAAAAACGGAAAATCACGTGTCAATATTTTTCCTGCCGAACGTCTTTTAACACATTCGGAGATGTCGGACGAGGTAAACGCTCTCGGCGGAGCGTTTGCCTATTGGGAAAACGGCAAAATAATTAAAAATCCGATTTATAAACGTTTTGAAAAGTCTGAACCGCTCGGTGTGTTTGAATTTTCCGCAAGCTCCGGAATTCTTGTAATAACGGCTGTCCCGGGAGATAATTACTCATATGATATTACAGGTGTAAAGGCCGTAATACTCCGTCCGTTTCATTCCGGGACTTTGAATACGGAAAATAAATTTTTCAGGGATTTTTGCAAAAAAGCAAAGAACAGCGGCGTTCCCGTATACCTTCCTAATGCTCCGAGTGGCGTTGCATATGAATCGGCGAAGTATTATCCCGATTTGGGAATAATAAATCTTCCCGATGAGCCTTTTGTATATATCTATATGAAAATATGGGCAAAAAACTCAATTGATAATTGATAATGTACAATTGACAATTTCAAGGTTCTGCGGTATTGCCATAAGTTTTTGTCGCGGTAATAATTGTCAATTGTTAATTGTCAATTGTCAATTGAAATAAGATGAGGGGGCTATATAAAAAATGAAAGTTAAAATTATTCCGTTGCTTTTATGCCTACTGTTGCTGTTCTCTCTTGCGTCCTGCAAGAAGTCTCCCGACGAGGGCGATACCACGGAGCCGAAATCGGAATTTAGCGGTAGCGATAATATTCATATCGGAGAAGAAGAAACGCTTGATATCGACAATATCGACTTCGCGGCGGATTTCGGCGGAATAAAGGTAATAAATTCCGTTAATATTACGGGTAAATTCAACGAGGACGGCTCGGGCAGGGAAGTATCGGACGTTTCGGGACTTGTTATTTATAACGATACGGAACAGACGCTGCAATATATAAAGTTTACCGCCGAATATTCCGACGGCAAGATGTATACTTATTCGGCTTCGACCGTACCGGCGGGAGCGACCTGCGATATAGCGGAGGAAAACGCTTCGCCATATAGGGCGCTTGAGGACGAAATGCCCAAATGGAATCTTGAAAATATTGTGTTTTTTGACGATGAGCCGTCTTTTTTGGAGGATAAAATTGAAATAAGCGGTTCGGACGGCATACTTACCGTCGCTAATATTTCCTCCGAGGATATAACGGACAACATTGTCATATACTATAAGGACTATAACAATGAAGAGGGCTATCTTAGCAGCGGTATAACTTACCGCGTAAATATTCGGGGCGGCTTGGCTGCCGGTTCGGTTCGTCAGGCGGCGGCGCAGCATTACACGTTAAAAGGCAGTATGATTATGTTTGCCGAGCTTCTTCCGGCGGAAACGGATACTGTGCGGTAATATTATAATTTTTCTGTTTTTTTGCAGAATTTTTGTCTATTTTGTATTTTTGATTTTTTATAACGGAATATAATTTGTGCAAATTATTGAAATTTAAATTTTTTGTTAAAAATGTCTTGTATTTAATTTTAACTTATAATATAATATAAACTGAAATAAATGAATATTTTTGTTTTCATAGGAGATAAGGACATGAAAAAATCGTATGTAAAACCAATGATTGATTTTGAAAGCTTCGAGTTGGCGGAATTTATAGCTGATTGCGGTGTAACAAGTGAGGGAAAAGCGTATGAGACTAATTTTTATATGAAGGATCATTGTGGGGTAATGGTGCCAGAAAACGAAAATATTATTTTTGTTGGAAATGATATTAATGGAGAGTATAAGTGTAATACCAATTATGATCCTACTGCTGGTGGCGGTTGTTATGGAATTGCAGCCGATTATCTAAGTTTTTTTAAGTCGTGACTTACGATTAAACAAGTTTAATGGAAGAATTTGAATTTCGATTTTCTAAGTATCTACACCGTAAAGGTGATAGGTTAGGAATCCCTATTTCTGGGACATTTGAGATAACGCGAAGATGCAATTTTGATTGCAAGATGTGTTATGTGCATACGCATGACACTTCAAAGGATATAGAGCTTACAGCCGATGAGTGGCTGAAAATCGCCGCCGACGCAAAAAAAGAGGGGTTATTATTCCTGCTTTTAACGGGCGGCGAACCTCTTATAAGGAAAGATTTTCCGTATTTATATAGTAAGCTTTCCGAAATGGGTTTTGTTATTGATATAAACACCAACGGAAGCCTTATAGATGACGATATATTAGAGTTGTTTAAAAATTATCCTCCGTGCCGTATTAATTTAACGCTTTACGGCGCAGATAATGATATATATGAATCGCTGTGCGGAAATCGTAAGTTTTCGGTTGTGCTTGAGAATATTAAGAGGCTCAAGTCCGCCGGAATTAGTGTTTTAATAAATTGTTCGTTAAGTAAATATAATGTAAATCAAATAGAAAAGATATATAAAATTTCCGAGGAACTTGGAATACACATCAGGTCTGCCGCGTATATGTTTCCGTCGATGCGTTCAAAGGGCGATATAGGAAATAACGATGCAAGGCTTGACCCAATGGAAACGGCAAAAGCGAATATTTTGTGCCGAAAATTGGAATATCCCATTGAAAAACTCCGCGCAAATGCAAAAGATTATCAATGGATAGACGGGCTTGAGTGTGACGATGGAACGCCTGCCGAAAAGGGCGTTGTCAGGTGCAGAGCCGGTCGGAGCAGCTTTTGGGTCAATTATGACGGGACAATGTCGCCATGCGGAATGTTGGTAGAGCCTATAGCGTCGCTTAAAGAGATGTCATTTAAGGAAGCATGGGATAAGATTCGCGCGGAAACGCTTAAAATACGCCTTCCCGCCGAATGTACGGTATGTAAGTATAAAGACGTGTGCCATGCCTGCGCGGCTATGTGTTATACGGAAACGGGCGCGTTTGACAAAGTTCCGAAATTTATATGCGAAATGACGAAAAATCTTTCCGAATTGTATCAGAAAGAATTTTTAGCGGACAAGTCCGATATCTCAACCGATAATTAATTTCAACCGGGGTTATTTATGAAAATAAAAAAAGAATTGATACACAGAGAAATAGCGGGGGATCATATATTGGTTCCCATCGGAAAGACCGTAAGCGAGTTTTCGGGACTTTTCCCGATGACTGAATCCTCAGCCGAAATCTGGGATATGCTCCCGGAAATAGAGTCGGAGCAGGAAGCGGTCGAAAGGCTTTTGGATATATATGACGTACCGCGCGAAACACTTGAAAAAGACGTAAAAGAGTTTTTTTCAAAGCTTCGCGAGTACGGCATAATATAAATATTTTTAATTGGTGATTGCTTTATGAAAAACAAAAACGTAATTTCGTCTACCCCCCCCCCGAACGAGATTTCACCGAACACAATTTAATCGTATCTTATCATTAATGCTGTCATTTCTGATGGCATTTTCGTGCATTTCGGTATCTTTCTTCTCCCTCACAGCCAATGCGGTCAATCCGGGGATTGTCGGTGACGTTTCTACCCCTTATAACGATGGTCTTTCGCCGTATGTTGTTTATGGTACGGGACCGCATGCAAACAATCCGGGCTCCGATGGAGATGACAAAGAAAGCGGTAATTTTGTTTTGTATTCCGCCATTGATAAAAGTAAAGATAAAGGAACATATAATTATAATGATCCGAATGATAAATATTATTGTTTAAAAATTCATAATCACACGGGACGAACAGCAAAAATAACACATATTGGAGAAGATTCGAGTACTGTCCTTAAGCAAACTCAGTGGGTAGATACACCCCCGTTATATCTTGAAGACCATAACCACGTATCAGGCGGTCAGGCTGAGGGCAAGGAGTGGTATGTTGAGATAAAGGCAAAATCTTTAAACGTAGGTATATATGATTTGACTGTCACATACAACCTTGAGGGCGTTTATAACACTAACGGAACTCTTGTTGAATTTGAACAGCCGTTTTACATATATGTATTTGATTCTAATACTAAAGAGTTTAGCGACGGTTCAAGATTCTCAACGGACGAATTTAAAGTAAACAATGAAGGGCTTAGATTACGAATTTCATTTTCAGCGAAGTACGGTGCTTTTCAAACTGTAAAAAACGGTAATTTCATAAATGCCGAAAATCAAAAGGATATAGCTGCAGATGTGGTAGGTAACACGCCCTTTGAATATAACTATTTTGTCGACCCTTCGGTTATTTCTCAAACGGATATAAGCGACGGTACAAATATCCAATGGCAGGATTTGGGCTTGCGGATGGATTTTTACAGCACTATCAGTAATACGAATCTTATATTCCAGCCGTATTTACAGTTTGCCCGATATGGTCGCGGCGGCATGATAAAATTGGATGGTGATTTCAGTAACAGAGAAGCATCATTTGGCGGCGCAAGCTTCGGTATTGGAAATGTTGATGATGACGGTTCTGGCGGATCCTTATTGGTACCTGGAAAATATAATGGCTATTCAACCGGTTATTGGACTGATCCATGTATTGCGACTGCATCCAGTAATAGAACAGGAGATTATCAAGTACAGGACGGTCTTTTTAACAAACCGAAACATTCCTCTAATCCTAAAAGTTTTGAAATGCGCAGACTTTGGGGTAGAGAGTGGTATAATATTGATGGAGTGCATGCAGATAGGGGGAATCTTGTTGAAAATTTAAACATTAATGAGAAACATTATTTTCCTTTCTTCGGATATATGTTCAAAACTAACAATCCCGACAATGCAAATATAATTCAATTCGGCGGCTTCGGTGACGGTGCCGAACAGCAAAATGCTCCTAATCCGATTGATAAAGGCATGGTTTTTGAGTCCGATCAGGGGGGAGGCAATTGTGCATATAATATGCAGGGTAAGATAAATGTCTATATCTGCGATAAATCAAAGCTCCGCGAACTTCTGAGCGCGCCGAACTTTTCACCTTTAAGCGCAAGATACAATAAATCCGTATGGGGTCAGGATGACAACAATGTAAACGCTTACAAGGGCGCAATAAAAGCGGCTGTTGAAGCTCTCGGCAATCCTTACGCAAAACAGAGTAACGTAAACACCGCCGCCACCAACCTTGAAAACGCTATGAAAGCTCTCGGCTACGATAACGGTAACTATAAGGACAATTTAAGTACACAATTTATTAAAATAGAACACCATGTGCATAACGGCGAATATGACGCAGAACTTAAAGAGCCGGCATTTTCTATTGAAACAAGTTTTGACGGCTCAAGCAAGGAAGCGACAGGCGACGGCGAAATCCCGAATTATATTCTTGTCAACCTTGCAAATGAGGTTCATATAGACGAATTTTTCTATTTGAATAATAAAGACGAATATAAAGATAGTTTGTGCGCCGGTATAAATAAGCGTACCGACTTGTCCGATTTGACAAACATCAGTACCGCCGACCCGATAAGTCTTGAAACCGTTCAATGCCATTATTGGACAATTGATTATTCAAGCTATGAAGAACAAATCAGAAAAGAGGTTGACGACGCACGAGATTTGTTAGCCGACTATTGGGATTACAGCGACGCGCATTTGGATGAACTTTTAAACAAGGAAACCGGCTTGTTGAGCAAAATGCTGACCGCTATAAACGCTATTCCCGACAAAAACAACAATACTTTTTCCGACCATCCCAAAACCGGCGAAGAGATTCAAAATGTCATTGATGAGTTTAAGGCATATTTGGAACATCCCGAAACAACGGCAGAATTTACAAACGGCTTCATTGTTGACTTCGGTTTGTCATCAACATACGACGTTCTCGACAGAGGTAACCATGATTACGAGAAAACCATTAAAGAAGCCACCAGCTTCAGCGATTATAAAATAGTCGGTCTGTTCCAATCCGATGAATATGATTTGTCCGTAGATGCAAATAAACACCCCAAATCAAGAGAAGAAATTGGCGTTGAACTCAAAAATACAATAACTACCGAGGACGAATGTGCGACAATCTCGCTTAATCCCGACGAAAATAACGACGCGATAACATATACTCCGCTTAAAAAGGTCGCGACGGATATTGAAACCGTGTATTTTGTAGTCGAATCAACAAGAAACGGCAGAGAAGATTTAGGGGAGGACATAAACGATACTGTAACGACTTACACAGTAAGCCCGATACAGATAATACCCGCGTCCGTCGTATATTATGAGGAAGATTTCGGATCGATTAACTATGTTAACGGAACAGCTAATGGCGAAAAGGACGCAACTAAGTGGGAGGACGTATCCGGATTGAACGCCGGCACGGAGGTTCAGAACTGGGAGCATACAGGCGCATACGGATTTGATCCCAATTACAACAATCAAGAAACACGCAGATTTTCAATGAACAAGGCGAAAAAAGTCACCGTCAGCGCGGAGAACAACCCCAATTCCGTTTACAGCGGCTCGGAGGGCAACTCTTGGCCTTACGCAACGTTTACTTTTAAAGGAACGGGCTACGAACTGCTGACATATATGAGCAGAAACACCGGCGCGGTCGAAATCGCGTTGTACGAGGGTACGTCTATTGAAGATAACAATAAACTTAAATCAAGACGTTTGATAGACACGTTCTCGGCATATGAATACAATGACGGCAACTGGAGTGTTGCGAGCGGCGACAACGCTTTGTACCAAATTCCCGTTGTAAGCGAAACTAATCTTACATACGGACAGTACACGGTTAAAATCACGCCGAAATACAGCACGATTTTTGACCACACGAACAAAGGCTCTTATGATTTCTATATCGACGGTTTCAGAGTTTACGACCCGACCGGAGTTGCGACGGGAGCGGATACTAAAGGTAAAGAAGTTATAAAAGCAAAATACGCAAGCGACGGCGAATTGATAGTTGACGAAAGATCGGTTCGCAGTATGATAACCAAAGACGGCTTCAATGAGACAGGCGTATTTATACAAGGTAAGAGTAATGCGACATATGAAGATTACATCAAATACGGCCCGAAAAATGAATTGTATCTCACCAATGGACAGTCTATTGCATTTACTCCAAAATTGACAAAATTACCCGATTCGTTTAAAATTGGGGAAACAGCCGTTAATATTGAATTGAGCCTTCACACTGTCGGCACTTCTCCGACAGCGACCGTAAGATTCGCCAATGCTGAAAATGGATTAATTTCAGAAATAAGAACATACAGAAACGCAACACCGCTTTACTTTAAACTTCCTGCAACTTTGATACAAAGCAATACCAACGGCAATAGTAACGCAGACGGAAGATTTGTGCAGTATCAACCGATAACCGTCACTTGTACAAACGGTACTGTATCGCTGTGCAACATAAAAGTCACGACTGATACAGACTTGAATGCGCCCGCAACTGCCAACATCGTCTCGCCCGTCTCGCGTATAGCGATGTTCAGAGCAATGCCGATGGCAAACACGGCAAACAACAATAAAGTCAAAGTGTCTTACGGCTTGACTGCCGACGAGCTGGAAAGCGTAAAAGCGATTACAGAGCGCGTCGCCGCTCTTTCACCCGACGACGGCGGACATTTCGTTCCCGATGTTTTCGAGGTTCCCGAAACCGTAACGACAGATGAGGACAAGGCGCAGATTGCTGTAAAAACTTCTTCCGAGGTTGCGCGTGTAACCGTTGACGGCGCGGACGCGTCATTGGCAGGAGAGAAAGACGGAGTAAAAGAGTGGATATACGTTTACACAGGCGATATCGGCGAACATAAGCTTACGGTCGTTGCGTATAACCAAAGCTCTTATACGTCCGATGCGGCGGAGGTCAAAGTTATATTTAACGCTCCCGCTGTTCAGCCCGAGCCTGAAAAACCCTCGGAACCCTCAACCGCTCCTTCCGACAACGACACGGAGAATGTTACGGAGCAGAAATCTATTTTTGATAAATTGATAGATTTCATACTAAGCATATTCAACCTCTTAAAGGTGCTTTTCAACGGATAAGATAGTTATTGGCATAGCGCGGCGGATTTACCGCCGCGCTTAGTTTGTCGAAAAAGACGCGCTCTGCGGAGCGCGACACGGTGACGCTGTCCCCGTGACCCCTGCAAGCCTTTGTAAAGGCTTGACCGAAACTTTTATCTGCTTTCATTGCTTTTATAGCGGTTTCTTCCTTTTAAAAACATATTTGCGTTTGGTTTCTGCTTTACCATAATAAAAGCGACCTTACGAAAAGGCCGCTTAATCTATTTACGATTTATACGGTTTTTTATTCTGCCGAGCTTTCAGCCTCAGGCTCCCATTCCGCATTTCCGAGCCAGTCAAACTCATAATTTTTTGAATCGGTAAGTCTAAAACTAACCTGTATATCTCCCGAATCGGCAAATGAACCGCCGCACGTTATATATGCTGTAACGTCCGCAACAACATTTATATTAAATGTTGTGATTCTGCCTGTGCATTTATATGTGCCGTCAGCATGCTTTTCAACCTCTACGGAAAGATTTATAGTAGAATGTGCGGTGTTGTTTTCTTCATCAATATTAAGATACTTAACTGTATAATCGTTGAGCTTCGCATATTCACCGCTGTGCTCCTTTATATCGGCTATAACCTTTGATTTATCCCTTATTCCGAAAACCTTTTCAATCGTATCTGCGCTGTCCGAAAGCTCTATGTAAATATTTATATTGTTGCCGTCCACATTACATTCGGCTTTTGCTACATCGCTTTCGGCAAGGTTTATTTCCTCGGAATCGGCGGGATAAATAACCGAATTGATTGTATCTTTAGTAATCGCGCCGAACGGAACAACAGGTATTGACGTATCTATTCCGCCGATAATTCTGTCTTTTATCGCTTTAGCCGACTTATTAAGAGCGTTAAGCGATTCGCTCTCCGTCGCTTCGCCGGTTTCGGGATTATATGAAAGTATCTTTAAATCTCCGGCGCTGAGCGATTCGCTTGAATTTAAGCCGGGTCTGTTATCGTCAGTAAATGTATCAGCTTTCTGCACTTTTGAAATAATATCATTGAAAAATGACACTATATCGGCTTTTGATACGGGTATGCCTTCGGATACGGGAACAGTCGCGGCTACAAATTCCGTCTCGTTTTCACCGCCGCCCGTTCCGCTGCAAGCAGAAAACCCCGCAAGCATAACCACACAAAGCGCAATTGCTGTTAAAACAGTAAATTTTTTTTTCATAAAGGCGAAGCCCCTTTCAAATTTTGTGAAGAATAAATAATATCAATATCAAGATTATAACATATATTATCCGTTTTTACAATAGCTAATGCTAAATTAATAATTATCGCAAAGTCCTTTTTCATCAAATATGAAAGCGGCCTCCAAAGCGATTTCAACGCCTTTTTCTATTGTTTTAAGGTCAAGGATATCGGCCTTGTCATCTCTTGTATGGTAATATTTTGGCGGCCCCGGATTCATTGCCGCAAGCGATACGCTCGGAATACCTGCCTGCGTCATCGCCGCCGCGTCGGAGGCACCCGCAAAAATTGTGGAATACTTGGTTTTTATCCCCGCGTTTTCGGCCGCCTTTTTCATAAGCTTACAGCATCTTTCATCGTGCTTTGTAAGTCCCGACATATCTCTGTTATACACAAACATATCGTCGTAGTCCTTAAAAGTGTCAAGACAAACGAACATTGTTTCAATACTTTTCAACTCATCATTATGCGCCTTGGCGTATGATTTTGCGCCTCTGAGCCCGGCCTCCTCGCTTCCCGTAAGCAGAGCGACTACCTCGGTATTTTCAAAACGTATACCGTTGTCATCAAGAAATTTAAGCACCGCCGCAGAACACAGACAGCCTGTCAGATTATCATTCGCGCCGTCCACACAGATTTTATAGTTAATAAAAATAAATAACATTATATATGAGGGAACAAAAATAAGTCCGACCCATGAATACCATGCAACGTCTATCGACGGAGCAAAAGCCGCGCCGTTCGCAATTGATACTATACAGAAAACAATATTCCACACAAGTCCGGCAATTGCATATCCGAAAGAAAAATACATCAGGGGAGCGCCGCCGAGGTGCGTGTATCTCCATTCAAATGAGGAATCGGCATGACCGCCGAAAATTATTCTCCTTTTCACCTCGCCTACAGGATTTCGTGTCAGAATCGTATTGTGCGACGTCTGTTTTTTGAAAAATCTGTCGAGAAATTCTTTATAAAACAGAAATTCTCCGAAAAGACAGATTACAGCGACAACTATAAGCGCCGCGGATACCGCCGCCATATTGAAAATCAAAAACAGCGTCGCAAAAATAAGGCACACCGAGTCAATTTTCATCCAGCCGAAGAACGCCTCACGCGCGATTGTGAATTTTTCCGTCCGAACGCTGTCGACCGCTTTGCCGGTCTGCTTTGCTATAAATTCCTGCGCTTTTAGTTCTTCTTCGCTTCCCGACGGTCTCGGACCGATTTCTTTGCATATTTTTTTTATCGTCCATGCCGCGAAATTTGCGCTTTCACGCAGCTTGGATTTATACTGAGGGCCGCAATCCTGTGGTTTCATTTTATAATTTCCTCCGTAAAAATAAAGATAAATAATTTTATCATAATATTTTCCTGTTGTCGAGTGTTATTACATCTAAAATCTTGAAAAATATCTTGTGCAATTTTACTATAGATATAAAATCAGTTTTGTTTTATAATTATATAAAATATTGATACATATGATTATAAAGAAGAGTGTTTTATGTCAAAAAACAGATATAAAAAAGAAAGCCGTTTAGACAAATTCTTTGAAAATAAGGCCTCTGTATTTATTATTGCCGTTTTAATTTTGATTGCTCTTTTCGCGGCTTCGTTTTTAATTACCACAAGCTTTATAAATAAAAAGGCGGACAAGGAAAACGCTTCACATGCGTCGGAAAGCAACGTAAGTGATGAGTATACCGATGAAAACGTCAGCATTATGGACTATTTGCAGTCTACGACAAATCCCATTCCGGAAACAACCACATCGGGCAGTTCGGCAATACCCGAAACGCAGGGAAGCGTTCCGACAACAATTCCTGCGGCAAGCTCTCAGACGTCTGCGGGAACTGTCGATTATCCTTCCGATACGGATTCATGGCAGATGATTTGCCTTAACAAAAACCGCTATGTTGATTCAAGCTATGAAAATTCTCTTTCACTTTCATATGTTGCGGGCTCAAGTGAGCAAATGGATTCAAGAGCTGCCGCCGCTTATGAAAAAATGTACTCTGCGGCCGCTTCTTCAGGTATTTATCTTACTCCTTGTTCAGGCTACAGAAGCTATTCTACGCAAAAACGGCTGTTCAACGAGTTCGTAGACGAATATCTCGCTCAAGGATACAGTCGGGAGAAGGCATATAATCTTACCTCTACAAGAAGAAATCCTCCCGGAAGCTCCGAGCATAATATAGGCATTTGCATGGATATTATCTGCGCTTCAAGCAGCGCTGGATTTGAAAACACAAGCGCGTATGCATGGCTTATGAATAATGCTTCGGATTATGGATTTATTTTACGCTATCCGGCGGATAAGGCAAATATCACGGGCGTTAAATTCGAGCCTTGGCATTGGAGATACGTAGGCGTCGAAAACGCCGAAAAAATCAAGAACAGCGGTTTATGTCTTGAAGAATATCTCGGTCTTGCATGAATTATCAAAAATAAGCCGTATATCAAGGGCGTGTATATACCTCACCTAATTTATTAAAAAATGCTTAATAAATATCTTGACAAGTATAATTTATTTTGCTATAATATGTAATTGTTGTAATGTTTTTACGGCATCCTTGCTCCGCAACGTCGGGGCCAAAGTCCAAAAGGAGGTGTAACGAATGTCAATGGCTAAATACGAAGCAGTCGTTATCTTTTCTGTTAAGAACGGTGAAGATAAAATTCCGGCTTTAGTTGAAAAATTTAAGGCTCTTATTGAAGCAAACGGTTCTCTTGATTCCGTTAACGAATGGGGAAAAAGGAGACTTGCTTATCCTATCAACTATGAGAATGAAGGCTATTATGCACTCTATACGTTTGAGGCTGAGCCTGAATTTCCGGCAGAGTTTGAGCGTATCGTCAATATTACAGACGACGCGATTCGTACTCTCGTTGTAAAGGTCGAGCATAATACGGAAGTTAACGATAAAGCTGCCGAAACTGAAGAAGCGGCTGCGGAAGCTTCAGAAACCGAATAAACACAGGATAATTTTTTACGGGAGATGTAGATATGCTTAATTGCGCCGTAATCATGGGAAGGCTTACAGCCGATCCCGAGCTTAGAACAACTTCAAACAATTTGTCGGTCGTTTCTTTTACTGTTGCGGTTGACCGCAGATTCCAAAGTCCCGGACAGGAAAAACAGGCAGACTTTATAAACTGTGTGGCATGGCGTCAGACGGCTGATTTTGTTTCGAGATATTTCCGCAAAGGGCAAATGATTGCTGTGCAGGGGTCGATTCAGACGCGTTCTTACGATGACAGAAACGGTATAAGACGAGTTGCCGTTGAAATCGTGGTCGATAACGTAAGCTTTTGCGGTTCAAAGGCTGAAAGCGGCGCATCAGGGCAGTCAGACAGATATCCCGCTCCGGCTTCGCAGCCTGCATCTTACCGTAATAACGGTTCTGAAGATTTTTCGGACATTGAAGCGGCGGAAGATGATCTTCCGTTCTGATATTCTAAAACAGGAGGTTTCGTAAATGGCTTACGATAAAGGCGATAAAGGCGGTCGTCAGGGCAGAAAAGGCCGCAGAAAAGTCTGCACGTTCTGCGTTGAAAAGACAGACTTTATAGATTATAAAGATGTTGCAAAGCTTCGCCGCTTTACATCTGACAGGGCTAAAATTCTTCCCAGAAGAATAACAGGCACCTGCGCAAAGCATCAGAGAGCGCTCACAACAGCTATCAAGCGCGCACGTCAGATTGCGTTGCTGCCCTATACAAGCGACTAATATTAACGCAGTCCTTTTATGGGACTGCTTTTTTACCATACGATTGCATTATATTATATTCTTATATATAAAAATAATCCGTATAATTACCCTTGATGATTGAAATGAAAGAGTGATTACCATGTATGTTTTATATGAAGTTTCCGCATACGGCGCTGTCGGCGACGGTAAGACAAACGACGCGCCTGCTATTCAAGCGGCAATAGACGACTGTGAGGCGAACGGCGGCGGCACCGTTATCCTTGAAAGCGGAAAGGTATATTACAGCGATTCGATAGAACTCAAAAAAAATGTAGAGCTTCATCTGATGAAAGGCTCCGTTCTTCGCGCGACGTCGGATATAAACGGATATATCCGTCCCTGCAAAATGGTAAACGACCCGAAAACTGCTTTGGTCGGCAATCCCGTAACAGGCAAGCCGTCGTTTGTTTTTATTTACGGCTATGAGGCGGACGGCTGTTCCATAACGGGAGAGGGAACTATAGACGGCAACTGCTACGCCTTTGTCGAACGCAAGAGCGAATATTATGTGACGGGAAATTTTTACCCCCGTCCGACGGTCATATATATAGAAAAGAGCAATCATATTTCTTTCAGAAATATTTCGGTTATCAACGCTCCGTTCTGGACTTTACACCCCGCAGGCTGCAATGATGTGCTTATATCGGAAATAAGAATACTGAATCCGCTTGACGTCGCGAATAGTGACGGCATCGACCCCGACCACTGCTCGAATGTCAGAATACTCGGCTGTCATATTCAATGCGCCGACGACTGCATTTGTCTTAAAACAACAAACGGCAATTCCGAATACGGACCGACCGAAAACGTAGTTATCGCAAATTGCACCCTTACTTCAACCTCCGCCGCGATAAAGATAGGAACGGAGGGAGTAGGCGATTTCAGAAATATTACTGTTGACAACTGTATAATTTCAAAAAGCAACAGAGGTCTTTCAATACAGATACGCGACGGCGGAAACGTAGAAAACGTCACGTTTTCAAACTGCACAATCGAAACGCGCCGTTTCTGTTCGGATTGGTGGGGAACGGCGGAACCGGTTACAATTACCTGTTTCAGACGTGACAAAAACACGGTCGCGGGACACGTCAAAAATATAAAATATTTCAATGTCGCCTGTAAAGGTGAAAACGGCGTTCTGATATATTCATCGCCGGAAAATCCGATTGAAAACGTCGTTTTTGAAAATTGCGGCGTTCATATGGAAAAAACGTCGAAGTGGGACTGCGGAATGTACGATCTCAGACCTTGTATAGACTATGGCATAGAAAAAGAGGCCAATTCCGCGTTTTTCATCAGGAACGCGAAAAATATCAGAATCGAAAAAACGTCCGTAACATGGGGCGGCAAACCGTATGAACACTATAAACACGCTCTTGACGGTAAAAATATTGAAGGACTCGAGCTTTGCCGAAATTTGTTTTTACCGTCGTGTGAAAATACTGATATAATAAAAACCGAAAACGTTACTTTTATCGGGTAATCTTTTAGAGTGGGTTCACACTATAATAATAAAATGCACAATCGTTTTGCTTAATAAGCACTATGATTGTGCATTTGGTTATATTTTATTAACATTCGCATATTTTTTGAATTTTTTGTTGACAAAACGGTTAGCTTATGCTAATATGATAGTGGTTGATGTTATCAACCATATTTTTTCAGTATAAGGTTAGTTGCAACTAACTTATATTGAAAGGCTGATACTTTTTTATCGAAAGGCAGATATTTTATGGTTCCGTTAGTGTACGCCAATCCGGGTGAGGAAAACATTATCCGTAAAGTCGGAGGAAATCCCGAGGTTAAGGCTCATCTTGAAAATCTCGGTTTCGTTCCCGGCGGTTCCGTTACGGTAATTTCCGTGATAGGCGGCAATGTGATTGTAAAAGTAAAGGAATCGAGAATCGCGGTAAGCCGCGAGATGGCAGGTAAAATAATGGTCTGAAACCATTTAAGTATAAGGAGGAATACCTATGAACACTCTGAAAAACGCGAAAATAGGCGATACCGTAACAGTAGTCAAGCTTCACGGTGAGGGCGCTGTAAAAAGACGTATTATGGATATGGGAATTACGAAAGGCATTTCCGTTTATATCCGCAAAGTCGCGCCGCTCGGCGACCCGATTGAGGTAACAGTTCGCGGTTTTGAGCTTTCACTTCGTAAGGCGGACGCCGAAATGATTGAAATCGAATAAAGTAAATAAGACAAGCATAAAATTAACAGGGTGTACAAACCCTGATTTTTAAGAAAGCATAAGTTAGCAAAAACTAACTGTTTAAGAAAGGAAGATAACCATGGACATCAAGATAGCTCTTGCGGGTAACCCGAACAGCGGTAAGACTACATTGTTTAACGCTCTTACCGGCTCGAACCAGTTTGTGGGAAACTGGCCGGGCGTTACCGTTGAAAAAAAAGAAGGCAAGCTGAAAAAACATTCCGGCGTTACGATAACCGACCTTCCGGGTATTTATTCGCTTTCGCCGTACACACTTGAAGAAGTTGTGGCGAGAAATTATCTTATCGGGGAACGTCCCGACGCGATTCTGAATATAATAGACGGAACCAACCTTGAAAGAAACCTTTATCTTACGACGCAGCTTGTGGAGCTTGGCATACCCGTTGTAGTTGCCGTAAACATGATGGACGTAGTAAAGAAAAACGGCGATAAAATACATATCGACGAGCTTTCGAGAGAGCTTGGGTGCAAGGTCGTTGAAATTTCCGCGCTTAAAGGCACAGGCGTTATGGAAGCGGCGGAGGCGGCGATAAAGGCGGCGGAGAGCGAAAAAACCGTTCCTCAGCACAGCTTTTCGGGCGTTGTGGAACACGCTCTGGCGCATATAGAGGAAGCCGCCGTACATAATATGCCCGAGGAACAGCAGCGTTGGTACTCGATAAAAATATTTGAGCGCGATGAAAAGGTACTTGAGGGACTTAAACTTCCCGAAAGCATTCTTTCCCATATCGAGGAGGATATAAAGGAAGTCGAGGAGGAGCTTGACGACGACGCGGAAAGTATAATCACAAACGAGCGTTATGTTTATATAGGTTCGATAATAAAGAACTGCTACAAGAAAAAGAATATGGGCTCGCTTACCGTATCGGATAAAATTGACAAAATTGTAACAAACAGAATACTTGCGCTTCCGATTTTTGCCATAGTTATGTTTGTCGTTTATTACGTATCTGTAACCACTGTCGGGGGATTTGCCACGGATTGGGCGAATGACGGAGTATTCGGCGACGGCTGGCACCTGTTCGGAATCGGCACGTCGGCATATGAAGAAGCGGCGGAAGAATATGTTGAACCCGGAGCGAGGGTAGAAGCGTTTGAGGATGCGGCGGAGGAAGCGGGACTTGAGCCCGATAAAGCTACGGACCTTAAAACGACCGCTGTTCTGTATGATGACGACGGAAACGTCGAGGAAGAATTAGAGGTCGATTACGAGCAGTATATGCGTGACGTTGAGCTTGAGGAGCCCGACCCTGCCGATTACGGAGTATGGGTACCCGGCGTTCCCGTTCTAATCGGCGGGCTGCTTGAAAAGGTGAACTGTGCCGATTGGCTTTCGAGCCTTATACTTGACGGTATTGTGGGCGGCGTAGGCGCTGTTCTCGGCTTTGTGCCGCAAATGCTTATTCTTTTTATCTTCCTTGCGTTTCTTGAAAGCTGCGGCTATATGGCGCGTATAGCGTTCGTTATGGATAGAATTTTCAGAAAATTCGGTCTTTCGGGAAAATCGTTCATACCTATGCTTATAGGAACGGGCTGCGGAATACCCGGTATTATGGCTTCAAGGACGATAGAAAACGAGCGCGACCGCCGTATGACTATCATGACGACTACTTTTATACCCTGCGGCGCAAAGCTGCCTATAATCGCGCTTATCGCGGGTGCGCTTTTCGGCGGAGCTTGGTGGGTTTCTCCGAGCGCGTATTTCGTGGGAGTTATCGCTATAATCGTTTCGGGCATTATGCTTAAAAAGACTAAAATGTTTTCGGGCGACCCCGCTCCGTTTGTTATGGAGCTTCCGGCGTATCATCTTCCGACGGTGGGCAACGTTCTGCGCTCGATGTGGGAGCGCGCGTGGTCGTTCATCAAAAAGGCGGGGACGGTTATTCTTCTTTCTTCAATCGTTCTGTGGTTCCTTCAGGGATTCGGCTTTGAAAACGGCTTCGGCATGGTCGATGACCTCAATAATTCGATTCTCGCGAAAATCGGCAGCGCTATAGCGTGGATATTCACGCCTCTCGGCTGGGGCAACTGGCAGAGCGCGGTTGCAACGATTACGGGACTTATTGCCAAAGAAAACGTAGTAAGCACTTTCGGAATACTTTTCGGCGGCTTTGAGGAGGTAGCGGAAAACGGCTGGCAGGTATGGGCCAATATGCGTAGGTTCTTCACTCCGCTTTCGGCGTACTCGTTCCTTATATTCAACCTTCTGTGCGCTCCGTGCTTCGCGGCTATAGGCGCGATAAGGAGAGAAATGAACTCCCCAAAGTGGACGCTTTTCGCGATAAGCTATCAATGCGTATTCGCTTATATCGTTTCGCTTATAGTATTCCAGATAGGCTCGATATTCGCGGGCGGCGCGAACATAATAGGAATTATCGCGGCGGTAATTCTCTTCGCGCTCATATGCTATATGCTTTTCAGACCTTACAAGGAGAGCAACAGGCTTACGACGAATGTAAAGGCTTCAAAGAAAGAGAAGGTTACAAAATAATCGGGCGGTGAGATATTTATGTTAACTTTTCTTGCGAATAATATAGGTACAATTATTGTTCTTGCGGTTATTGCCGCCGTAGTAGCGTTGATAATCGTAAAAATGCGCAGGGATAAGAAAAGGGGTAAAAGCTCCTGCGGCGCGGACTGCGCTTGCTGTCCGTCGTCGGGAATGTGCCGGGGCAATAATAATCAACATACCTCCAAATGATATAAAAAACACGTCCGCGCATACGTTTGCGCGGATGTACTTTTTGTTTTGTTTCTGCTTGCCGAAAAAGGCGGCGCGTTATATGCGCCGCCCGTGTATTTATTCAATTTCCAAATGCCTTGATGATGGTAATTCTTCATGCTTTTTCGGCAAAGTCAGGCTCAGTACGCCGTTTTCGTATTTCGCCTTGATATTATCCGTATCAATGGAGGAAACGTCAAACTGTCTGCTGTATTTTCCGTAGGAGCGCTCCACGCGGATATATTTGTCTTTTTTGTCCTTGTGTTCGTGCTCCGAATGACGTTCGGCATTGATTGTAAGCGTATTGTCGGATAAGTTGGATCATAGTCAATAAAGTAGACAGAAAAAAGAGGAATTATAGAAAATAAAGTTCAGCTTGATTTGGAGATAAAC
>CANRNI010000001.1 GCA_947631945.1 uncultured Clostridia bacterium | reverse complement strand
ATTGACTCTGCGACTTTTTCGTTGGAATATATAAGGAATCGAAACACAAAACACATTTGTGTATTCCGTTAGGACGCGATTTAGCAAGGGATTTCAGAGGGATACCCAAGTTTATGGACGAGCCGACAAGCGGACTTGACCCTGTTGTCAGGGACGAGGTCGTGGAAATATTCGGCGAATTTACAAGAGATGAAACACATTCCGTATTGATATCGTCGCATATAGTCAGCGACCTTGAAAAAATCTGCGACTACATAGCGTTTCTTCATAAGGGCAAACTCATGCTTTGCGAGGAAAAAGACGCGTTGTACGAGAACTACCTTATGCTACACTGTACCGATGAACAACTCCGAGAAATTGACAAATCCGAAATTATAGGTAAAAAAGAAACACACTACGGCACAGATATTATAGTAAAAAGAAACGCTGTTCCGAAAGGATTCAAAACAACGCCGATAAACATAGAGGAGCTTTTTATATTCATGGTAAAAGAGGAGGAAAAATAATGAAAGGATTATTATTAAAGGATTTTTATATGGTTCTGAAATATTGCCGCGCATTGGTTCTTATAGTCACGGTCTTTGCGGTATGTTCAATATTCGGAGATAATAACGCATTTTTCTTGTCATATGCGGTAATTATAACGGGAATGTCTGCTCAGACATTGATTTCATATGAAGAATATTCTCATTGGGATACTTATTCGCTTGTATTTCCGTATTCAAGAAAACAGCTCGTTTCGTCAAAATACATAGTAACAATCATACTGATTTCAGCGGCGCTTGTTATTACGGCTGCGGCAAGATTTGTAAAGCCTTATATAACGGGAACTTCTTCGGCGGAATCTGTCGGCGAATCAATAATATTCACTTTGGCGGCCGGAATGATATGTCCTTCCGTAACGCTTCCGATTATATTCAAATTCGGCACGAAAAAAGGACGTATAGTATATTTGATTGTTACAGGAGCGGTATTCGCATTTTCGGGAGTTGCCGCAGCTACTTATACTCCGAAACCCATAGGCAGAGGAGCGTCAATTATTCTCCTCGCCGTCTGTACAGCCTTGTTCGCCGCTTCGTGGCTGCTGTCAATCAAGATATATGAGAAAAGGGAATTTTAAGGCGGCTCATCTATCGTCTCCGCTATTCAATATCAAATAATCCGCTCAGTTTTTTCGCTTTCGGCTCAAAGATGAAAAAGCGGTCAAGCATTTTTCCGAAAAAGCCTATCAAAATTCCATTGAAACAGGTCATAATTACAGTTCCTACGCCGATTCCGACAAACGAGCGAAACATAGCCAGAGACATTACGACAGAAATAAGGAGCATGGATATATCAAAGCCGATTTTAAACTTAGTGGTATCAATGCCGTATTTTTTGCTGACGCCTTTTACAAAGAAATCATAAACCTGAGGATATATATACGTTCTAAAGAAAAGAGCTATTGAGAACGAGGTCATTAGCATACCGAGTATAAAATATACTATTCTTAGCAAAACGGGCAGAGAACCCGGCTGTGTTATATCGGGATTGAAATGAGGTATAACAAGTCTCCAAAAATCGAGAACCGCGCCGTAAATAAGTCCCGTAACAAAAGACGAGAAATAGGTCAGCTTCACCTTTTTCATAAGTACGCATAAAATAACGAACAGTATTCCCTGTAAAACGTATTCGCCCTGTCCGAAGGTCATAGCCTCGATTTTACAGCTCAAAATATACGCCGGAGCTACTACCATAGACAACCCGAAATCCGTACAGGAAATCACCGCGACCGAGAGGGACAGTATAAGAATCGCCGCTATGTATGCTATCTCGCTCGGTATCTTTATCTTCTTCATATCCTTCAATTTTCACATCTCCCAAAAACAGACCGCCATAAAAAGCGGTCTCAAACTTAATAATTAGGAATGAGGAATTAGGAGTGAGGAATTTTCGGTAGACGCTCCGCGTCTCTGATTATAATATTTATTAAAAAATAATTATTTATTTACTGTAAATAATATATTAAATCTATACATTATATCCTATTAATTGCTATATATCCAAACCCTTTGGGCTTCCGATAATTCCTAATTTATCATTCCTATATTCGATTAAATTTACTTTATTTACAAGCTGCATTGTCAATTGTACATTGTCAATTGTCAATTTTTTTGCGCTTTGCTGCGGTAAGAGTATTGTTAAGCAGCATTGTAACCGTCATGGGTCCGACTCCGCCTGGAACGGGAGTTATGTACGACGTTTTTCCGGCGACGTTTTCAAAGTCAACATCACCGCAAAGCTTTCCGTTTTCCATTCTGTTTATACCCACGTCGAGAACGACCGCGCCCTCCTTAACCATATCGGCTGTGACAAATTTCGGTTTTCCCACCGCCGCGACAAGTATATCCGCCTGTTTTGTTATTTCGCAAAGATTTTCTGTTTTGGAATGGCATACGGTCACGGTCGCGTTGTTTTTAAGCATAAGCATAGCCATAGGCTTGCCGACAATATTGCTTCTGCCTATTATCACGCAGTGTTTTCCCGAAATCGGGATATTATAATATTTAAGCATTTCTACCATTCCCGCAGGAGTACAGGGAGAAAAAATATAATCGCCGGTCATAACCTTTCCGCAGTTTACGGGGTGGAACGCGTCAACGTCTTTTTCGGGAGATATAGCGTTAAGTACCTTTTCCCCGTCAATGTGCTTTGGTACGGGAAGCTGACAGAGTATTCCGTCAACGCCGTTTTCATTATTGAGCTTTTCTATAAGGGAAATAATCTCTTCCGTTGTCGTTTCCTCGGGCAGAGCATACTCAAAGGAATTCATTCCCGTTTGCTCGCAGCCCTTTTTCTTATTATTTACATATACCCTTGAAGCCGGGTCGTTTCCCACTATTATAACGGCAAGTCCGGGGGTAATCCCCTGTTTTTTAAGCTCCGAAACCTCGGAGGATATTCTTTCTCTTACAGCGGCCGAAACTTCTTTTCCGTCAATCCTCGTGTACATCTTCATTTGCCTCCTGTGAGCTTTCATTATCCGTCATTGTATCATTTTCCGTATTGCCTGTATTATTGTCCGAACCGTTTTCACTCGCTTTTTTCTTTGACGATTTAAAGAACGGAACAGGCTCGATATAATAATCCACGCCCTCGATAGGCTTTGGGTTCTTTGTATATTTTATAATGAAAATTATATTCAAGACAGCGCAGACCGCGACTAAAACAAAAGAAAGGAGCTGTGAAACACGAATACCCGTTCCGCCGATATAAAGGCTGTCGGTGCGCATACCCTCTATAATCATTCTGCCGATTCCGTACCATATACCGTAGCAGAGGAAAATCTGTCCGCTGAATTTTCTGAACTTTTTACATATCAGGAACAAGAGGAAAAAGCCCAGAATACACCAAACGGATTCATAAAAGAACGTAGGGTGTACCGGCGCATAAGGGTCAACTCCGGGAAGCTCGGCCTGATTTCTTATAATATATTCGGTTACCTTGCTGCTCATCATACCGACGGAGCCGTTTGTATTTCCGCCGAACGCCTCCTGATTCGCGTAGTTACCCCATCTGCCTATGCCCTGACCTATAAGAAAGCTCATGCCGGCGAGGTCGAGCAGGTTCAAAAAATTAAGCTTAATAATCTTAGCGGTTATAAACGCCGCTATAGCGCCGCCTATAAGACCGCCGTAAATGGCCAGTCCGCCGTTCCAAATCTTGAAAATCTCAATAAGATGCCCGCTGTAATAATCCCACTTGAATATACAGTAATAAAGCCTCGCGCCTACGATTCCGCCCAATGTGCCGTAAATAAGAATATCTATCATTTTATTTAGGTCCATTTTCCATTTGTAAGCCATTCTGCCGCCGAAAAGCACGGCAAGAGTGAAGCCGAAAGCTATAATAACGCCGTACCATTTCACCGAAAATTCATGGCCGCCTAAGGAAAACTCGCAAAAAACGGACGAAACCGTAAAGGTTTTGTCTATGCCCGCGAATGTGACGTCAACGGCGTCCTGAAAAAATTTCAAACCTGTTTCCTCCCCTGCTGACCGTCCTCGGTTTTACCGCGTCTGTCTTTAAGTTTTATTCTTTTATCGTCTTGAATATCAGCGCCGCCATTGTCATTTTTCGTATTGTCCGTTCTCGGAGCGATATCTATTCTGACCTTGGCTATTCGTTTATCCTCAACAGAAAGAACTGTGAATTTAAGATTATCAAGCTCGACGGTATCCATATCTCCGTTCTTCGGAAGATACCCGAGACGGCTTATTATAAAGCCCGCGACGGTATCGTAATCGCCCTCGGGGATATCCGCGCCTATAAGCTCGTCTACCTCGTCAAGGTCCGTGGTACCCTCAACCGTAAAGGTGTTGTCATTTATTTTGGCGATTTCCTCGTCCTCATCGTCATATTCGTCCCGAATGTTTCCGACGATGGATTCAAGAATATCTTCAAGCGTAAGCATACCGGCGGTTCCGCCGTACTCGTCTACGACTATAGCAATCTGCACGCGCTTTTCGCTCATTTCCGCAAAAAGCTCTCCGCATTTCTTCGTTTCCGGCACAAAATACGCCTCGCGCATTACTTCCCTTATTGTCTTGTCGGTCGGAAGCTCTTTGCCTATATATTCCAACAAATCCTTTATATATACAACGCCGATTATATTATCGGGCTCATCGTCAAAGACGGGAATCCTTGAATAACCATCCTCTATAGCGATTTCAATAACCTCACTTATGGGCTTATCCGCCTCGACGGCTGTCATATCCACGCGGTGGGTCATTATATCTCCCGCGTCGATATCGTCAAATTCAAAAATATTGTTTATCATTTCCGCCTGTGAATTTTCTATAACGCCCTTTTCCTCACCGACGTCTACCATCATAAGGATTTCTTCCTCGGTTACCTGCTCCTCGTCAGCCGACGGGTCTATACCGAAAATCCTAACTATAGCATTGGTCGAAAAAGAAAGCACCTTTACGAAAGGCTTTGTCGCTTTCATAAAGAACAGAAGGAATCCCACGACCTTATAAGATACTTTTTCCGATTTCTGCATGGCGATTTTTTTGGGAGCGAGCTCGCCCAGAACAAGCGAAAAATACGAAATTACTATGGTAATCAGTATAAGCGAAACGGTGCTTATAACGGAAACGGGAACGCCCGGCATCAAAGGCGCGACGGCGTTCGTGATAAGAGGCGAAAACGAATCGGCCGCGGACGCGCTTGTCAGGAATCCCGCGAGAGTTACGCCTATTTGAATTGTAGAAAGGAAGTTTGAAGAGTTTTCCGTCAGCTTTTTAATCTGCTGCGCTTTTTTGTCTCCCTCTTCGGCGAGCTTGTCAATCTTTGTGTCGTTGAGTGAAATAATCGCTATTTCGCTCATTGCGAAAAACGCGTTGACAAGAATAAGAATAAAAAGAACTGCGATTTTTACAATAATGGCAACAGCCGAAACATCGCCCTCCGTCTGCGCCATACCTACGGCAAGTGTGATAATACTGCCGGGGTCAGGGTCATCCATATAAGGATACCGTCCTTTCAAAAAAATTTTCAGTTGATATTATAATATATACGTACGCGTTTGTCAAACTTTTTCTTTTAACGCGTTTTTATTATTACAATAATCGGTCGCGATAAAGCGATATTAAAAATTTCTTTAATTTACGTATATTGTTAAATTACTTTATCGACAGACTGCTTTTCCGCATTTTGCATTTTATTTTATTTCTATTGATTTCCTGTTTATATTGTGTTAATATATATTTGATATATTATTTATATATTGTTAAAATTATAATTAAAGAATTATGACAGGAGACGGTTATAATGTTTAAAATAGCGATGGTTGCCGACCTGCACCATTTTTCGGAAACTCTTTCAGACGGCGGTAAAGTGTATCATCTGCGCGAATCCTCGGACCAGAAATGCCTTATGGAATCGGGAGCGATAATAGATTCCGCTTTTGAAACATTAGGGAACAGCGACTGCGACGTTGTTCTTATAGCGGGAGATTTATCAAACGACGGCGAAAAGGTTTCTCATGAAGAAATGAAGGTAAAAATAGATAAGCTCTCCCAAAAGAAGCCCGTTTACGTTGTCTACGCGACGCACGACTGGTGCTGCGATGGCAACGCTAAGCGTTTTGAGGGCGATAAATATTATAACGACGTTGAAACAATGACGCCGCCCGAGCTGCGCGAATTTTATAAGGATTACGGATACGCTAAAGCCTTTGACGAATACGTAAACCATCTCGGAGCATCGTCCTACGCCGTAAAGCTGAGCGATAAGATACTGCTTTTGGGACTTAACGACGACCAGGACGGAAAAGGTCATTCGGGCTATTCGGACGAGCATTTTGAATGGATATTAAAGCACGTCAAAGAAGCCAAATCAAAAGGCGAAACGGTCATAGTAATGGAACACCATCTTGTTCTTCCCGGACTTTCAATGCTTATAAACAAGGGCATGATAATAGGAGAACACGAGGAACGCGCGGAGGCTCTCGCGGAAGCCGGCGTTGATTTCGTAATAGTAGGTCATTCCCATACTTTAAGAACGACCGAATATACAGCCAAAAACGGCAACAAGATGTATCAGGTGAATTTAGGCGCGCTGTGCGGACACCCCGCTTCGATAACAACTCTTACCGTTGACGATAAGGAATACAGGCTTGACGTTTCATACGTTGAAAAATTTACATATAAAGGCAAAGAATATACAAACGAATACATAACCGAGCATACAAAAGGACTGTTAATGGGAATTTTGAAATCGGGAGCCGCTGACGACAAGGAGGAGTTTCTCGACAGAATTGTCGCCATAGGCGGAGGAATAAAGCGCGAAAACGTGGAAAAGCATTATAAGCTTTTAAGGAAGCTATGCAAATTTGCCCTTAATGTAACAGTCGGCAAAGCGGGAAGAATAATAAACTCGCTTACGTTCGGAAAGGGCGTAAATAAAAAGGCGGTCAAACAGATAAAAGACGACAACCTTATGGAGCATATAATGAATATTTATCTTTCGGTATTCGACGGCTCAATTACGAAATACGGCGCAGGCTCTCCTGTTTACACTATCGCCAAGGACGTGGTAGCTCTGCCGGAAAAGATAGGCAAGGTTCTGAAAATCAAAGCTCTGCAAAAAGAAAGCATGAAAAAAACATTCGCTCAGATTGATGAAATAGCCGAGGAACTTTTGAATCCGTCGCTTCCCGACAACCATCACTGCGTAATAGAAAGACATTAATAAATTCAAGCTTTACACAATAAAAGTTTTTTATAAATTTTTTACTTCCGAAATAAAGGAGATAATTTAATATGGGATTTTTACAGGGAAAAACAGCAATCATAACGGGAGCGGGACGCTCTGTGCTTTCCGACGGCAGATGCGGCTCTATAGGCTACGGAATCGCCACCGCATACGCCAAGGAGGGCGCGAATCTTGTTATAACCGGACGCAACGTAAAAAAGCTTGAGGACGCTAAAGAAGAACTGGAACGCCTTTATGGAGTTGAGGTGCTTGTAGCGCAGGCGGACGTAAACGCGGGAGCCGATAACGAAGAAGTAGTTACGGAAACGGTAAAAAAGGCCGCGGAGAAATTCGGCAGAATAGACGTGCTGATAAATAACGCGCAGGCTTCGGCTTCGGGCGTGCCTCTTGCCGAGCACACCACGGAGCAATTTAATCTCGCTGTTTATTCGGGGCTTTACGCGGCGTTTTATTATATGAAAGCCTGCTATCCTTATTTGAAAGAGACAAAGGGCTCCGTTATCAACTTTGCCTCCGGCGCGGGACTTTTCGGAAATTTCGGTCAATGCGCTTATGCGGCGGCAAAGGAGGGTATCAGAGGCCTTACAAGAGTCGCGGCTACGGAATGGGGAAAGGACGGCATCAACGTAAACATTATATGCCCTCTCGCATGGACGGCGCAGCTTGAAAACTTCAAAACTGCGTACCCCGACGCATTTGAAAAGAACGTACATATGCCGCCTATGGGACACTACGGCGACCCCGAGACGGAAATCGGACGCGTCTGCGTTCAGTTGGCGTCGCCGGATTTCAAATATCTCACGGGCGAAACTCTTACGCTGGAGGGAGGAATGGGATTAAGACCGTAATTTTATTTTACGGGTTTGGATATAATAGATTTAATTGAGTGTGTTCACACTAAGCACAATATATGTCTTTTCGGCAGCTCAATAAAATAATTGAGACAATAACGCATATATTACCGAAAAACCAATAAATAATACCGTAAATAACAACAAAATTAATTAAAGGTAAGGTGTTAAAAATGACTGATAAAAAACTCAGCGTACTGACCGGCGCGACCGGTCATGTCGGCTACGCTCTTCTTCTTGAGCTTATCGGCAGCGGTGAAAAACCTAAAATACTTATAAGAAAGGATATAAGCATTTTTGACGGACTTGACTGCGAAAAGGTTTACGGCGACGTAACAGACCTCGATTCGCTTGTAAAAGCGTTTGAGGGCGCGGAAACCGTTTATCATTTAGCCGGAATGATTGAAATAAAAACGGGCAACGAGGACGCGGTTTATAACGTAAACGTAAACGGAACCAAAAACGTAGTTGAGGCGTGCAAAAAATGCGGCGTTAAAAAACTCGTCTATATGTCGTCGGTAGATACATATCCTCCCCTGCCGAACCACAGGCTTATGACAGAAATCAATCATTACGACCCATCAATTTTAGAGGGAGCGTATGCAAAAACAAAAGCCGAAGCTACTCAGTACGTCCTTGACAACAACGGTACGGACGGGCTTGAAACCGTAGTGGTACAGCCGAGCGCCTGCATAGGGCCTTACGATTACAAGGTATCGAGCGTAGGCGAAATGGTAAGAATGTTCCTTAAAGGTATGTTCCCCGTTTCTCTCGCGTTCGGCGGATATAACTTTGTAGACGTCCGCGACGTTGCATACGGCACAAGAATGGCCGCGCAAAAAGGAAAACCCGGGGAATGTTATATACTCTGCGGCGACGCCGTAACGGTAGACGACTTTATAAAAGCTCTCGCAAAGGCAAGAGGAACCAAACCGCCCAAAATTAAGCTTCACAAGGGTCTTGTAGACGTCGCGGCGCCTATTATGGAGGTTTATTACAAGGCTACGGACACAACTCCGCTCTTTACAAGATATTCCATAAGAAAGCTTGTTTCAAACTGTAATTTTTCTTATGCGAAAGCAAAAAGAGATTTAGACTACGAGCCGATGTCGGTTGAGAAATCCGCGCGCGATATGATGAACTGGATAATTGAGAACGAAGGCGACCCGCTCGACCCGGAAGTTAAAAAAAGGAAAAAAGAGCAGAAAAAGGCTGAAAAGGCAAGAAAAAAAGCCGCTAAAAAATAAAAGAAAAAGCTAAACAATCGGCGGCTAACAAATTTGTCGCACGTCCGCGCAATAAAATCCAAAATAAATCAAATAATAAACAGCTGAACCGAGGGAAAAATTATATTGCCCTCGGTTAAAGCTTATCTTTAGTGCGTGATCACATGATGCAAGACAAACGTTTTTTCGGCGAGATTTAGTTTATAATGCGTTAGAGTGTATCTATACAAGCCAGCCTGCGAGTTTTTGCCTTGCAGACCAAAATTTTGCTCAAAAAATCCTTGGCAACACCGCATAATTATTGTCGTGCAGATGTGCCGAAAGATTTTTCGTCAGATTGACAAAAGTGACGAAGTAATACTGTCGTATTTCAAGGAGCTTTTGGCAAAAATGACGGGAAATCTCGGTGCAGATGCGCGGCAAAGGCGGTAGCCGTTAATTGTGCGGTGTTGCCCTTATATCTCAATATTGTGAACAAGCTCAGGTGAGGAATGGAAATGCTTACATATAATACCGAAAACCGCTCCGGCGAACCGATTTACGTTTACTTATATAAAATGATAAGAAACGATATCGCCGAAAATAAAATAAAATCCGGTGAAAAGCTTCCGTCAAAAAGGACTTTTGCGGAACATCTCGGAGTGAGCGTTATCACTGTGGAGTACGCATATCGTCTGCTTGCGGAGGAAGGATATATATGCGCAAAGGAGCGAAGCGGCTATTATGTGAGCAGTCTTGACAACCTTATACAGCCTGTTACGGAAAGCGGCGGCATCAAAAATTACGATTACAATTCGGAAAACGGCGAAATCGACGATGACTTTCCGTTCGCGACATACTCTAAAATCATGCGGCAGGTTTTATCTTCATACGGCGAAAAAATACTTTCAAAATCGCCGCACAACGGCTGTCTGATTTTGAGAAACGCGATTTCGGAATTTCTTTTCAGATACAGAGGTATGGACATTCCTCCGCAAAACATAGTTATAGGCTCGGGCGCGGAATATCTTTACGGAATGATAGTTCAGCTTCTCGGCAGGGATACCGTTTACGGACTTGAAAATCCGTCTTACGAAAAAATCAGGCTTGTTTATGAATCAAACGGAGCAGAATGTGAAATGCTTTCGCTCGATTCATTCGGTATATCCACAGAAAGTCTTAATAAATCAAAAGCGTCGGTTATCCACGTAACGCCCTACAGAAGCTATCCCACGGGAATAACCGCTCCGGCAAAAAAACGCTTCGAGTATCTCGCGTGGGCTAAAAAAAGCGGCGGAATTATAATCGAGGACGATTTTTCATCGGAATTCTCGGCGAACACAAAGCCCGTTGAAACCATTTACTCAATGGATAAAAGCGGCTGTGTAATTTATCTGAACACTTTTTCAAAAAGTCTTACTCCGTCTATGCGAATGGGATATATGATTCTGCCCGAACGTCTTGCGGAAGAGTATGAAAAAAAACTCGGCTTTTATTCATGCACAGTACCGGTCTTTGACCAATATGTGCTTGCCGAATTTATAAACAGCGGCTGTTTTGAAAGACATCTCAACAGAATGAGAAGAAAGCTGAACGGAAAATAATTCAAGAGGTTAAAAAGCATAAAACAACAGCTTATGATAATACTAATTCCGAGACTTGAATAAGGAGTTGAATCATAATGCTTGACAGAATATCACTGATACTTGTCATTATAGGAGCGCTGAACTGGGGTTCAATAGGACTTTTCCAGTTTGATATAGTCTCATGGCTCTTCGGCGGTCAGGATGCAATAATCAGCAGAATTATATACACCCTTGTTGCGCTTGCAGGCATCTGGTGCATTTCACTTTTGTTCAGAGAGAACGAAGTGCTTTCAAGAAACGCGCATGATGCAAGCGACAGTTCAAACAGCTAAAACCCCAAGCGCCGGATAATATCGGGAAAGGCGGAAATGTTTTTCCCGATGTTCTTTTTTATCGACAAATTACACAAAACAAAAAAGAGCTTTTTTAATATTTTAAACAAAGGGTAGAAGTATAAAAACATCGTCAAAAAAAGCTTGACATTCTCTGTTTTTTATCGTATATTATTGATGTAAACAGCAACGGCGCTGAGAACAATGTAGTTCTCGGCGCTTTTTTAATTATTCCACAGTTAATGTATAAATATACCGATTATTAATTTTTCGATTACTAATAACTAATGTTTAATCTATAATTTCTGACGGCTGCATGGGCACAACGGCGTGTTCCGCATTTTGCGGAATACGCTTTTTTTGCATAAAAATAAAAAATAAATTTTAGGAGTGGTGCATTATGACATCCGAAATTCTCTCTCTGGTTGACGGCGAATTATTTGGCGTATGGTTCCTTATAGGAGCGGCGTTGGTATTCTTCATGCAATGCGGCTTCGCGATGGTTGAAACAGGCTTTACAAGAGCCAAAAACGCGGGCAACATTATAATGAAAAACCTGATGGACTTCTGTATAGGCACCGTTGTTTTCAGTATTTTGGGCTTCTCGCTTATGATGGCTGAGGACTACGTAATGGGCGTTATAGGCGTGCCGAACCTCGCTATATTTACCGATTTCGGCAATTTTATTCAGTCAAACGCTTCAAGCTTTGTATTCAACCTTGTTTTCTGCGCAACAGCGGCGACAATCGTTTCCGGGGCGATGGCCGAAAGGACGAAATTCAGCGCTTACTGTATTTATTCCGGCGTTATTTCGCTCGTTGTCTATCCCATCGAGGCAGGCTGGGTATGGAATCCGAAAGGCTGGCTCGCTCAGCTCGGTTTCATTGACTTTGCAGGCTCGGCGGCAATACATATGGTAGGCGGCACGGCGGCGCTTATAGGCGCGGTTATTCTCGGACCCAGACTCGGTAAATATATCCGCGACAAGGAAGGCAAGGTAGTTAAAGTAAACGCGATTCAGGGACATTCAATAACTCTCGGCGCGCTCGGAGTATTCGTACTCTGGTTCGGCTGGTACGGCTTTAACGGCGCGGCGGCGACAAGCGTATCTCAGTTAGCATCGATTTTCCTGACTACAACTATAGCTCCATCAGTTGCAACAGTTGCATGTATGATTTTCACATGGCTCAAAAACGGCAAGCCCGACGTATCAATGTGCCTTAACGCTTCTCTTGCGGGACTTGTGGGCGTAACGGCAGGATGCAGCACCGTTGACGCCGTGGGCGCGGCGGTAATAGGAATAGTTTCGGGATTACTCGTAGTATTCTTAGTAGAGCTTCTTGACCTTAAGCTTCACATAGACGACCCCGTAGGCGCTGTTGCGGTACACTTCGGAAACGGCATCTGGGGTACAATCGCCGCAGGACTGCTCTCAACGGCAAAAGCTCCCGCAGGAGTTGACGGCCCCATCTACGCTGTAATTCACGGCGGAGATATCGGCGCGGGCTTTAAGGTTTTAGGCGTTCAGATACTCGGCACAGTAGCGATACTCGCATGGACGACAGTTTGTATGCTTATAACATTCACCGTAATTAAAAAGACGAACGGTCTAAGAGCCTCGAGAGAAGAAGAAATCGTCGGTCTTGACCCGACCGAACACGGGCTTCCGAGCGCTTATGCGGATTTCGTTCAGGCCGTACACGATTACGACGATTACACCGAAGGCGTAACGGGCGTTGTTCCAATGGAAAAGGCAGTCGAGGTCAACACCACGGCGGCTCCGACGGCGGCAAAGGCTCCCTCGCTCGCTCCCGACGGTTCAAAAATTACAAAGCTCGATATCATATGCAGACAGAGTACGTTTGAATCTCTCAAGCACGCTATGGCCGAAATCGGCGTAAGCGGCATGACGGTAACGCAGGTTCTCGGCTGCGGAACACAGGGACGCAAAGCCAAATACCGCGGAGTTGAGATTGAAATGAATCTTGTGCCAAAGGTCGAGGTTGAAATAGTAGTATGCAAGGTTCCCGTAAGCGACGTTGTCGCGGCCGCGAAAAAAGCTCTCTACACCGGCAATATGGGCGACGGCAAGATATTTGTATACAACGTCGAAAACGCTATAAAAATCCGTACCGGCGAAGAAGGCTACGCCGCTTTGCAGGACGATAACGGATAATACAATTGCAATCGTATCGCAAATAATCTTTACGACATCTCCATTCTCCGTATATAGTTTTCCAAAAATCTCCTTCGCGACATACTCTCCCGAAAACGCGTCTGCGAAGGAGAACCGCCAAAAAGCGGCATGAAAAGCACGGCCAAACTGTTTAAATCGGCTGTGCTTTTCTGTATTTTAATGACAAACGCGGATATTTTCAGGAAATTGTTTTGAAAAAATTTCAGTTAAGTCATTAAGGAAAATTTTTTTTAGAATAAAAAATCGGCCCTTTCAAAGAATATCTTTGAAGGAGTTGATTTTTTTGAACTCGGATAATGTAAAAAGACGTACAAAAATCCGTTTGATATCTTATGTTGTCGCGCTTATATGTATTCTCGCGGCATGGGGAATATCGCAGACAGTCAAAAGCAGAGCTTACGAACGCGAACTGCTTGTAACGCATCAGCGGTCGGTAGCGTCATTGGCGTCATATCTTGAATCCATAGAAACAGACCTCAAAAAAATGCAGTATGTGAACACTCTGCCGATGACGTCGGGACTTTCGATATCGCTTTGCAGAGCGTCGGCGGGCGCGAAATCATGTCTTTCGGAGCTTGCGGCAGGCGACATTCCTTTAAGCGGAATAAATAAATTTCTTTCGCAGGCAAGCGATTATGCCGCCGCTTTAAGCAAAAAAACGGCTAAAGGCGAAAAGCTTACGGAAAAGGACTATGAACAGGTGGCGAAGCTCCACGAATACGCGGCGGAATTATCAAAACAGATAAGCTACATGGAAGAGGTCATGTACTCGGGCAGCGTCGATTTTGAAAACGCGGTTTCCACTCTCGGTAAGTTGCAGGAGAAGGGCGACCTTTCTATTTCATACGCCGATACCGTATCGGACGCGGAGGGAACGTTTTCCGACTACCCTACTCTTATATACGACGGACCTTTTTCGGATAATATTACCGATAAAGAATCGGAAATGCTGAAAAACGAAGAGGAAATATCGGAGGACGAAGCAAAAAAGAGAGCTTCAAAATATTCATCAATTGAAGAAAACAAGCTTATACGTCAAGAGGACGAAAAAGGCAAAATCGCGGCTTATGTGTATTACTGCGACGGCACGAGCGTAGCGGTTACAAAAAACGGCGGCTATCTTTACTATATTTTATCCGATAAATACGCCGGTGAAATCAAAATAGACGAAAAAACGGCGATTGAAAAAGCAAGGAAATATCTGGAAAAATACGGATACGTTTCCATGAAAGACAGCTATTACTCGGACAATGACGGAATATGCACCGTGAATTTTGCATATACTCAAGATGATGTAATCTGCTATGCGGATCTCATCAAGGTAAGCGTGGCGCTCGATACGGGAAATATCGTGGCTCTTGACGCGTCGGGCTATCTTATGAATCACAGAGAAAGAGATATATCCGAAGCGAAAATAAGCCTTTCGGAAGCGGCAAAAAGCATAAGCGTGACTTTAACGCCGAAAAGCTCGGGAGAAGCGGTAATACCGACAGACGACGGAAACGAAATTTTCGCGTATGAATTTCTCTGCGGCGATAACGCGGGCAACGACGTTCTTGTATATATAGACAGCGAAACCGGACAGGAAGCCGACGTAAAGCTGCTTTTATACTCGGACGGCGGCACGCTTACAAGATAATTTTGCCCGTATATGAATAATTATCGTAAAACGGGGCAAGTATTCTACTGAGAACAAACCGAAAGGACGAAGCGAATATGAAAAAGACAGCCATAATATTACTGGCAATTATAGCGGCGGTCGTATTACTTTTCACAGGCTGCGATGGCAAGACCGGAAAAGACAAGGAAACGACCACGAAAGCGCCGGCGGTCACAACTACGGAAGAAAGAACCACCGAGCGCGACACAAGAGATTCTATGATGACCTCCGACAGAGAGGACGCCTCGGCGGGCGCTCCCGAATCGACAAATCAGGATTCTGCTCTGGGCAACGCCGTTGAGGACGCGGCGGACGGCATGGCGGACGCCAACGAGAGAATAGCCGACGGAGTAAGAGACGCGGAAGAAAACAACAGATAAGAATTGAGCGTACCGGGACTGCCGATACGCTCATTTTATATTAATAAATCGAACGTAAAGATTACGCAGTATTGCCCTTAACAAATTGTTCAATAATAGGTGATTGTTTTGTTACACTTAATGAATAACAATATGTTAAAATTGTATTAAATTTTTTATATCGGAATATTGTATAAGAAAAATTTTAAGGCAATACCGCATAATTATTGTCGTGCAGATGTGCCAAGAGATTTTTCGTCAGATTGACAAAAATGACGCAGGAATACTGACGTATTTCAAGGAATTTTTGGCAAAGATGACGGGAAATCTCGGTGCAGATGCGCGGCAAAGGCGGTAGCCGTTAATTGTGCGGTATTGCCTTAAATATTTTCGAAATTTCACGGCCGGTATAAAAAGAGGAGGAAACTGTATGGATTTGAAAAAAATCATTGACAAAAAAGACGAAGCCGCTAAATATATGCAAAAGGAAATAGAGCATATATGCAAGGATTTTGAAAAAAGGGACCCCGGTTCAAAGGGTGAACTTCAGGCTTGCGAATACATGGCGGAGGTCCTTAAAAAAGACTGCGGCTGTGAAACGGCAAAAATTGAATCCTTTAAAGAAAATCCCGGCTCGTTTTTCGGCTGGATATATTTTACAATAACATTTGCTCTTATCGCAATACCCTTATTTTTCGTATTTCCGCTCGCGTCCGTCATTCTTATAATCGCCGGACTTTTTATAATGTTTATGCAGTTCGGGCTTTATAAAAAGCTGGTAGACAGATTTTTCCCCGAAAAAACGGGACATAACGTAACGGCAATAAAAAAATGTTCGGGAGAAGTCAAGCGCCGCATAATCTTTAACGGTCATCCCGACGCTGTGTGGGAATGGACGGTAAACTATAAGCTCGGAGGCGTAGCGTTTGAAGGACACGCCGCTCTCTGCGTTGTGGGCGCTTTGTATTATATGATAATTTCAATAATAAATATAGCTAAAAACGGCGTAGACTTCGGTCTTATTGATAAATCCTCGGTGCTGTTCAAATTGGGTCTTATAGGTCTTGTATTTGTGCCGTTCCTCGTAGGACTTTATTGGATGTGGAACGAAAAAAGAATCGTTGACGGCGCGAACGACAATCTCTCGGGCTGTTATATGGGAATTTCCATACTCAAGGCTCTTCACGACGAAGGAATTGTACTCGAAAATACGGAAATAGGCGTTGTACTTACAGGTTCGGAGGAAGCGGGTCTCAGAGGCTCAAAAGCATGGTGCGAACAGCACAAGGGCGAATTTCAGGACGTTCCCACCTTTATATTCTCCTATGACACAATTCATGATCCAAAATATCTTATGACAAATTACCGCGACCTCAACGGAACGGTAAAAGTAGATAAAGATGTTTCCGATTTGTTTATGGAAGCGGCAAAAGAACTTGATATCTCATGCAAAAAAGGCTGGGTGCCGCCTCTCGGCGGTGCGACCGATTCCGCCGCGTTCGCTCAGGCGGGCTTCCGCGCGACGGGTATTACAGGTCTTAACCATAAGATTGAGGACTATTATCACACAAGAAGAGATACATATGACAATATGAATCTTGAAGGTCTTGCGGGTTGCTACGCCGTAAGCGTAAAAGCTCTCGAAATGTTTGACAACGGAGCAAAACAGTAATAAGGTTAATATTATAATTAAAACAAACGGCTGTTTTATTTAACAGCCGTTGTTTTTTTAAGAATTGCCCTTGACAGTTTTACCTGACAAGGGCGGTTTGAAAAGAGATATTTAGAGTATGAAAAACTCTTATTTATTTGACGATAGGTAAAAACCTACGAATTTCAGCCTACTACCGTAAGAAGCTGTGCCACCGCGTCCATTAAAGCTCTGAATCTCGCAAGCAGATTGTTCAGCCACGCAAGGAAGCTTGAGAAGAAATCCGAGAAATTACCGTCGCCGCCGGGAAGATTGATTTGTGTTTTGTCAAGAGCTTTGACTGTAACGTCGTGGTCGGGCATAGTGAAATTAACGGTGGACGGAACAGTCGGATCATAGCGCATACCCAGTTCTTTTTCTGGGTTGGCATACTTCTTGCCGTTCTCATCATAAAATTCCCAACCGTTGAAATTATCACCGAGTCTTTGGAGAACGGTTACATTTGTGCCGTATTGCGCTGTTGTCGAAGCAAAATTGACGTTTTCACCTTTTACCGTCCACTTGAGAGCGACCGTAACATCTTGTTCAATAACATTGTCTGTGATAACGCATATATCATCATCTGCCGGTGTGTACTCGGCTTTGAGCTTATATGTTCCGCTCTTTGCCGGACGCCATTTGAATCCTGTAAGATACTTTACGCCGTTCTCTGTCGATTTGATAAGTTCTCCATTGGCGTAAACCTTGAATGTTCCTCCGAGTTTGTCGGTATAATTCAAACCGTCTATAATCAGTTCTTCATTCGTGCCGAAATAAATAGTGCTGATTTTAGGCGTAACAACTTTCTTGTCGACTTTAATTTTAAACTTCAGCGTGTTGGTATAGTTTGTGTTTGCCTGAGACTTCAGACTTGCGACACAGTCGTACGTACCGGGAGTTGAGGTGTCATAGTAGTTTCTTGTTTCGTCAAGCGGGAGCATTTTGGTAAACGAGCCGATTTTAAATGTTCCGCAGTTGGCAGGGTAGTAATATTCAAGAGTATTTCTCAGATTGCTAAATGCATACCTTGAACCTATATTCCAATTAAGTACCGGAACTGTCGGTTCGCCGTTTTCGTCAATAAATGACGCTTCGGCTTTTGCAACCATAGCGTTAAGACTCATATTGACTTCGCTCTGGCTGTCATCATTGGGTTTAAATTTGACGTCGACCGCATTTTTTCCGGCGTTTAATTCTTGTTCAGGATTGACTATTTCAAAAGTTCCATTAACCGCTTCTTCACTTACGATTTCAAGTTCTCCGGCTTTTAATCCTTCATGATAGGTAACAGGTGTAATTGTAGGAAACATTGAAAATGGAGGTTCACTATCGTCGCCCGGCACTTTTATGTAAAAGTATACAGTTATTGGTTCATAGAAACCAACAGATACTGTCGCGGGGTAATATGCGCTTACATTTATTTGAGCAGATTTCGCAACATTCCATATCCATTCCGAGGGTTCGTCTATAATATCCCCTGTAAGCGAACATTTAAATTTCACTTCTTTTAACCAATCAATTTCTTCAAGTTTTATTGTGCCGAGACGCGCGCCCTTTGAACCGGCTGTTAAAACAAATTTAGTGGAAGGATCGGCAAGCTCCATAGGAGCACTTCCGACGTCATATCGAATCTTACGATTGTTTGATATTTCAAATGAAGCATACGATTCATCATCAGGTATAAACCTTACATTTGCACGTGTTGAAGTGGGAACGGTAGGAACATAATCGGGGTCTATAAACTCCCATTGACCGGAAATAATTTCTCCGGATTCCGTACCGTCGGTTGTTACCTTACCTCCGGTAATAGTCAGCCAATCGCCTATTTTTTGTGTAATAAGTACTGTTCCCTCTATTGTAGGGTATTCTACGACATTTGTTTCTGACAATGGAATCGGTTCATCTTCCGCAAATGCGGGGATAAGTGTCAGAGCCGTCATTATCAACGCCAAGCAGACAACAAAAGATTTTTTTTATTATTTTCTTCATTATTTGAAGTTCCTTTCGTAATTTTAGGGACTTCAATTATTATTTTACATTAATTAAATAGATTAAAATGCGGAACGATACCGTTATGCCGAAGTCCCAACGCATGACGATTGTCCGCGTTGATTATTTAAAGAAACCGGCTTGATCTTATAACGGTCTTGCTGCGAAATCGTTTGGAAATGGGGTTATTTATAGCAAATGTTGTATCTGCGATAAAATCATTTATTTTGAAGATATTTGATGTAAAATCCTGTAAATCAAATGAACTTACATTAGAAATAAGATATAGATTACCCCCCCCCGCACGCATAAGCGGGTCGTTCCGATCATCGTTATCATTCCTTTCAAATAAGCTGTGGGGTTTATTTCCCCTTATATATATTAAGTTGCTTTTTTGATGAAAAAGTAACGCTTTTTTTGCAAAATTTTTTGAAAATTTTGTATTTTCGGCATTTTACACAATCAAGTAAACATATTAAACTGATATTATTGTTTATTTTGCCGTTAAAATAAAAACCGTCGGAGCAAAGAAACCTTTGCTCCGACGTGTCTTTATTGACCTTAGTAACAAGCAGAACTGTTTAAGAAATTAATTGTGCGGTGTTGCCTTAAGACAACAACATTCTGTCGTTGGCAAATTCGCCGTTGCTTGCCTTTGAGAAAAGCTCAAGCAAATCGGAAACTTTGAGAGACTTTTTCTCCTCGCCCTTAATATCGTAAATGATTTTACCGTCGTTCATCATTATCAATCTGTTTCCGAGACGAATAGCGTCTTTCATATTATGGGTTATCATAATCGTTGTGATTTTTCCGTCCAAAACAAGCTCCTCGGTAAGGTTAAGCACTTTCGCGGCGGTAGACGGGTCAAGCGCGGCGGTATGCTCATCAAGAAGCAGAAGCTTAGGGTTTTGAAGTGTAGCCATAAGAAGTGTTAAAGCCTGCCGCTGTCCGCCCGAAAGCAGTCCGACCTTAGAGGTAAGTCGTTCCTCAAGACCGAGGTCAAGGCGCTTAAGAAGCTCTTTGAAATTTTCCTTTTCCTTGCGTGTAACGCCGATTTTGAGCGTTCTGTTTTTTCCGCGCCTTGCGGCTATCGCGAGATTTTCCGCAATTTCCATATCCGCGGCGGTCCCGGTCATAGGGTCCTGAAAAACTCTGCCGAGATATTTAGCGCGTTTATGCTCGGGAAGACGCGTTACATCTTTACCGTCAATTATGATGCTTCCTTTATCAACAGGGTAAACACCGGTAATCATGTTCAGCAAAGTTGATTTACCGGCTCCGTTGCCGCCGATAACAGTTACAAAATCGCCGTTTTCAAGCGATAAATCAATACCGTTAAGAGCTTTCTTTTCATTAATGGTTCCGGGATTGAAGGTTTTGTAAACATTTTTAATTTCGAGCATTTACAGTAACCTCCTTTTCCGTAGATGTTTTATCGTCTTTTTTCATCTTACCTATAAGATTATTTTTCCAATACGGAATACCGAGGAAGATTGCAACGACCAAAGCCGACAGCAATTTCAAGTCGTTTGCCGTAAGACCAAGCTTCAGGACTATTGCAATTACAATATAGTATATAACGCCGCCTATAACAGAAGAAAAAAGCTTCAAAGCAAAATTTTTGAAAATTTTACCGAATACAACTTCACCTATAATTACAGCCGCGAGGCCGATAACGATAGCGCCTCTGCCCATATTTACATCGGCGGTTCCGCTGAACTGAGCAAGCAGGCCTCCCGATAAGGCCACTATTCCATTTGAAATAACAAGTCCCAGAATTTTTCTTGAAGACGTATTTATTCCGTTTGCACGCGCCATAGCCTCATTGGAACCGGTAGCTCTCACCGAATGACCGAGCTCGGTACCGAAGAACCAATAAAGGATTGCAATTATGGCAATAATGAAAGCGGCCGTAATAAGGATAGTTTTTAACAATAAATTAGTATTTGAGGAAACAATCAGATTGTAATTTCTATAACTTATAGGAGTGTTTGCCCTGCCGCTCATTATCCTCAAATTTATTGAATACAATGCAAGCTGTGTAAGTATTCCGGAAAGAATCGCGGGTATTCCAAATTTGGTATGAAGTATGCCGGTGACCAATCCTGCCAGACACCCGGCGATAAACGCAATAAAGAGAGCCAGATAAATATTCATTCCGTCAATAGTAAGCACAACCAGCACAGCGCCTCCCGTACTGAGAGTTCCGTCTACCGTAAGGTCGGCAAGATCAAGCACTCTGAATGTTATATAAACACCTATAGCCATAATACCCCAAATCATACCTTGAGCTATAGGAGAAGGCAACGATCGGAAAAATTCTAAAATCATTTTAATTAAAAACTCCTTAATATATCAAAGAAAGCGATAAGTCGCGCTTACCGCTTTTTTTGATTTAAAAACACAATGAAATTACTCTGCTATTGCCTCATAATCGGTAGGAATCTCAATATTGAGAGCCGCCGCGCGGTCGGCATAATATTTCTTTGTAAGGTCGGTAGTGTATTCGATTTCCATATCTCCGGGATTCTTGCCGTTAACAAGAATTTCATACGCCATCTCTCCGGCACGGTGACCAATTCCGTAGTAACTTATTGAAAGAGTAGCAATACCGCAGCCTTTGCAGATGCCTTCTTCGCCGGCAACAATCGGAACGCCCGCAGGCTCGGCAATGTTATTGATAGCTTCGGTGTTGGAAGCAGCCTTGTTATCAGTGGGTATGTAGATAACGTCTGATTTATCTACCGCATTCTGTGTTACGGCCGTAACATCGTTAGTATCAACAAACGTAAATATTTCACATTCGTAACCGAGTTTTTTAAGCTCAGCTTCAACAATATCGGACTGATATTTTGAATTGGGCTCGGCGGAACAATAAAGTATACCGACTTTCTTTGCGTCGGGGAACAGTTCCTTTATCATAGCAGCCTGTTCTTCGAGAGGAGCGAGATCCGCAGTACCGGTTACGTTAGTGCCTGTTTTTCCGTTCCAATCTTTAATCTGAAGAGCGGTAGCGAAATCGGTGATAGAAGTGGCAACGATTGGAATATCGGCCGTAGCGTTAGATGCGGCGGAAAGTGCGTCTGTAGCATTCGCCATAATAAGATCAACATTATCAGAGACAAACTTTGAAACTATAGTTGTACAGTTTGTTATTTCGCCCGAAGCGTTCTGCTCGTCAAACTGAACGTTAGAGCCGAGCTTCTCGGTAAGAGCATCTTTAAAGCCCTGAGTAGCCGCATCAAGAGCCGGATGCTGTGCGCCCTGACAAATACCTACTTTGTAAACTTTACCGGAAACAGAATTGCTGCCTTCTTCCGAAGTGCCGGCACCGGACGACGGCTCATTGGGCGTCTTATTTCCCGAACAGCCGGCAAATACGCAAATCATCATGGTAAGTACAAGAACTGCGCTGAGTATTTTTCTGATTTTCTTTGACATGGTTATACCTTCCTTTACTGTAAATTAGCTTTATTTCTTTAAAGCTATAAAGAATTTAACCAAAAATATTATAATCCCACAGTCCGAAATTGTCAATGATTTTTTGAATATTTACAGAAATTTATTATAGGGCAATACCGCACAATTAGCGGCTACCGCCTTTGCCGCGCATCTGTACCGATATTTTCCGTCATTTTTGCCAAAAGCTCCTTGAAATACGCCAGTATTCCTGCGTCACTTTTGTCAATCTGACGAAAAATCTCTTGGCACATCTGCACGACAATAATTATGCGGTATTGCCGTAGATTTTCAATAAAAGCAATGCATACAATACCTTATAATAATCGGCTTGCAAATGTAAATGCAGTACGGCGAGAGGATTGTGCGCAAAGTCGTAATCGGCCTTTGCTCGGCTTTGTTTTAATTTGTTTTAACAATAAAAAAAACAAAATTATCCAAAAAAAATTGTATTCGGGTATTGCAAACGGGGAAAACTTATGGTATAATCTACAAGCTAAAAACTCACGCAGTCTATTCGTATGTTCCTGCGTTAAATGCGTTCCATGCGGAAACGACGGCTGCGGCGGTTAATTAAAAGGAGGCAAAAATATGTCAGTAGTATCAATGAAACAGCTTCTTGAAGCCGGTGTGCATTTCGGACATCAGACAAGAAGATGGAACCCCAAAATGGCCGAGTACATCTTCACAGAGCGTAACGGAATTTACATCATCGACCTTCAGAAGACGGTAAAAAAACTTGAAGAGGCTTATATGTTCGTCCGTCAGATAGCTGAAAACGGCGACGAAATACTCTTTGTAGGAACAAAAAAACAGGCTATGGATTCCGTTAAAGAGGAAGCAGAGCGCTGCGGTATGCCGTATGTAAACGCCAGATGGCTCGGCGGTATGCTTACAAATTTCAGCACCATTAAATTAAGAATCAGAAGACTTGCGCAGCTTAAGGCTATGGAAGAAAACGGAACTTTCGAGCTTCTTCCCAAAAAGGAAGTCGCGAAGCTTAAGCTCCAGATAGAAAAGCTCGAGAAATTCCTCGGCGGTATCACAGAGATGAAGAAAATGCCTGCCGCAATGTTCATAGTTGACCCCAGAAAAGAGCGCATTGCCGTTTCCGAAGCCAAAAAGCTCGGTATACCCATTGTTGCTATAGTAGATACAAACTGCGACCCCGACGAAATCGACTATGTAATCCCCGGCAATGACGACGCTATCCGCGCTGTTAAGCTTATAGCAGGCGCTATGGCCGACGCAGTGCTTGAAGGCAGACAGGGCGAGCAGAACGCTCCCGCGTCGGAAGAGGAAGCTCCCGCAGAGGAAGCCGCAGCCGAATAATTTTTTTGACGCTCTTAGCCCGTGCAAAAAAGTGCGGGCTGTTTTAAAGTAAATATACAATATTAAAATTGGAGGAATTTATAATGGCATTTACAGCCGCTGATGTTAAAGCACTTCGTGAAAAAACAGGCGTCGGCATGATGGAGTGCAAAAAAGCGCTCGCTGAAACTGACGGCGATATGGATAAGGCAATAGACGTGCTCCGCGAAAGAGGTCTTGCCGCTTCTCAGAAAAAAGCTTCAAGAATAGCCGCGGAAGGCGTTGTAACGGTTTACACTCAGGACGATACAACAGTCGTTCTCGAGGTCAACGCGGAATCTGACTTCGTTGCCAAAAACGATGTTTTCAACACTTTTGTTCTTGACGTTGCCAAGACAATAGCCGCTAAAGCTCCGGCAGATGTTGACGCGCTTCTCGCGGACAAACTTATCGGCACAGACAGAACCGTTCAGGAAAACTTACAGGATAAAATTCTTCAGATAGGCGAGAATATCAAAATACGCCGTTTTGAAACAGTTAAAGGCATCACAGCTTCTTATATCCACGGCGGCGGCTCCGTAGCGGTTGTCGTTACGTTCGATACGACTGATGAAATCGCGGCAAAAGACGAGTTTAAGGTAATGGGCAAAGACGTAGCAATGCAGGTTGCGGCTATGAGCCCGACATATCTCGATGAAGCAGCTGTTCCCGCAGACGTTATCGAGCATGAAAAAGGGATTCTTCTTGCTCAGATGAACGAGGATCCCAAAATGGCAGGCAAACCCCAACAGGTTAAAGAAAAAATCATCGCCGGTAAGATTTCCAAGTATTATGACGAGAACTGCCTTGTATGCCAGGCTTTCGTTAAGGACGGCGACATTACCGTTAAAAAGTATATCGACAACACCGCGAAGGCTCTCGGCGGCGAAATCAAAGCTACAGGCTTTATTCGTTACGCAAAGGGCGAAGGACTTGAGAAAAAGAGCGAGAATTTTGCCGATGAAGTCGCGGGCATGATGAAATAATCAATGTTTCATTAAAAAAGTATTTGAGTTGTAAAAAACTATAGAGTGTTCACACTTTAAAAATTTTGCCGTCACGGTTTCGCCGTGACGGCAGTTTTTCTATAAAGTATTTTTTAGGTACAGATGTGCGTTCAGCCGTCAGATGTGATTTATTCAGTATTTCCTCAGATTGCGAATTATATACAATATTATATACCAAAATCGGGTATATCCGCAAACGCTTTCCCGAGATCCTCATCTGTGGGAATATAATCGGTCATTGTGCCGTCCTTGTAAGAAGCGTAAGCCGTCATATCGAAATATCCTGTGCCCGTAAGACCGAAAAGAATTGTCTTTTCCTCTCCCGTTTCCTTACATTTGAGAGCTTCGTCAATTGCCGCCTTGATTGCGTGAGACGATTCGGGAGCGGGAAGTATTCCTTCGCATTTGCTGAAATATGAAGCCGCTTCGAATACCTTTGTCTGTTCATACGAGCGAGCCTCGTCAAGAATACCGTCATGATAAAGCTTTGAAATAATAGGCGACATACCGTGATAGCGAAGTCCTCCGGCGTGGTTAGGGGACGGGATAAAGCCGCTGCCGAGAGTATACATCTTCGCAAGTGGCGTAACCTTGCCGGTATCGCAGAAGTCATATACATATTTGCCCCTTGTGAGAGACGGACAAGAAGCCGGTTCAACTGCGATGAAATACGGATTTGTCTTGCCTTCAAGCTTATCCCTCATAAACGGAGCAATAAGACCGCCGAGGTTTGAGCCGCCGCCCGCACAGCCGATAACGATATCGGGATATTCGTCGTACATAGCCATTGCCGTTCTCGCCTCAAGACCGATAACGGATTGATGAAGCAGAACCTGATTAAGAACCGAGCCGAGAACATATCTTATTTTATCGCCTGTTACAGCCTTTTCAACGGCTTCGGAAATAGCGCAGCCGAGAGAACCCGTACAATCGGGACCGTATTTTTCAAGAATGGCTTTGCCGACCTTGGTTGTATCGCTGGGGCTGGGTACGACTTCCGCTCCGAAAGTATACATAACGGTCTTTCTGTGAGGCTTCTGGTCATAAGAGCCGCGAACCATATACACTGTAAGCGGAACGTGGAAATACGCGCAGGCCATCGCAAGCGCGGTTCCCCACTGTCCTGCTCCAGTTTCGGTGGTAAGCCCTTTAAGTCCCTGTTCCTTTGCGTAATAGACCTGTGCTATCGCGGAATTGAGCTTATGAGAGCCTGACGTATTGTTTCCCTCAAATTTGTAATAGATTTTTGCCGGAGTATCAAGCTCTTTTTCAAGACAGTAAGCGCGTATAAGCGGAGAAGGTCTGTACATTTTGTAGAAATTATATATTTCCTCGGGAATGTCAATATAAGGAGTTGTATTGTCAAGCTCCTGCTTTGCAAGCTCTGTGCAAAATACAGGCTCAAGGTCGCTGACGGTACAGGGCTTTAAAGTACCCGGATTTATGAGAGGAGGAGTTTTTTCCTTCATAAACGCTCTGATATTGAGCCACTGCTTCGGTATAAGTGATTCGGGTAAGTTGTTTCTGTAAGGTACGTCGTTACGTTTTGCCATTGTTTAAATCTCCTTTTCAAAAAAACTAAATTAAAATTATAAAAATGAACGTAGAACCGAAATACAGCAAAAAACCGTACAGAAGCTAAGCTTCTGTACGGGACGAAAACTATATTCCGCGGTGCCACCCATGTTCGGTCAAAAAAGACCCTCGCTCCCAATCTATCAATCGGGACGCACGGTAACGACTGCGCGCCGTCAGCTCCTACTGCAAGAAATTTCGATTTAATCGGTTTTCGTAATAACGCGAATATAATTAAACCAACAGTTCCTTATAAATTCGGGCTGCCCTCAAAAGTCCATTCGTTCCCGATTCACTTACCGCATCACACCGTTCGCGGCTCTCTTTAAGTAAAAAGACGGGAATTACTGCTCTTTCTCATCGGTTTGTTCTGTTCATTTTAATTAATTATATGCCCGCAAAAATTATTTGTCAATAGTTTTTTGATAAATTTTAAATGATATAATTATGATTTGAGGCCGCAAATATCACTTTTATATTGACTAAAAACAATATCATGCTATAATAACTCACAGGTACTGAAAAAATAATTTATGAAAGGAATCAAGCTATGAAAAAAGCAACAGTCTTATTTGCCTCTCCCAATGAAAACGGCAAAACAAAATTGCTGCTTGATATTTTTCTGTCCGAATGTGCGCATAATATAATCATATACAATATGTACGATGAAAATATAAAACCGTGTATAGGCTGCGGAAGATGCGAAAGCTTAAAATCATGCTTTACGGACGACACGGAAAAAATATTATCGGATATTTTTTCCTCCGATTTTATTATTTTCGCTTCGCCCGTATACAACTACTCTTTTCCGTCTCCGATGAAAGCGTTCCTTGACAGACTTCAGCCGTACTTCATGAATGAAAAGATGAACGGTACGCGTAAAGGCTTTTTACTTGCTTCATGCGGAAGAAGCGGAAAATTTTCAATTGAGGTTATTGAAAAACAGAGCAAAATCGCGTTTTCAGAGCTTTCGACAGAATTTTTCGGCTCTTACTTTTTCACGGACACCGACAAGCGAACAACTTTACATAAAGATGAAGTCGGTAAAGTGAAAAAGCTTGCGTTGCAATTCTTTTCGTAATCTTCCATTCAAAGAGTTTTTAATGAATATTTACCCGACAGAACCGCCTTTCTGAGTTCCTTTGAGGTTTTTACGGGCTGTTCGAGATATATCCCGCCTCGGGCGAGATCCTCAGTCTCATGAAAATCGGAGCCGGAGGTCATTATAAGAGAATACTTTTCAGCCCAGAGAGCCGCGATATCGTTTGACGAGTTATGTCTTTTGTTACCGTTGAAAACCTCTATGCCGTCTATATATCTCGGGTCGGTGAGCGTCATATTAACTCTGAACGGATGAGCCTGTATTACCGTCAGAGAATTTTTCTCCGCGAAAGCCTTGAACTGCTTGAGCGTAAGATTTGTAAACCATTCGTTATTATAAAAGAAATCTTCGTCGGCTCCAAGTATGAGATAATCGTTACCGTTATCATTAAATCTTAACTCAAGACCTAACATTACCGAGAAATCCTCGGTTTCATATTTTTTCGCGGTACGGTAGCCGTTAAGATAATAATCTATCTTATCCCTCCAAGTTTCTCCCTTATATTTATTTTCGAGATAGCTCGAAGCGAAATGGTCTGTTATAAGGGCTCCCGAATATCCGGCGTTTTTATATGCCTCTATACCGTCTTTAGCGCGAACCTGTCCGCACGGACTTACCTCCGCCGTGTGAAAATGCGTTTCATATAAATATTTCATAAAGCATCATCTCCCGACATATTATAAGTTGCCGCGTAAAATTTTTCAATAAAAATGTCAAAAAAATATTGAATTAATATTTATACTCTGCTAATATTATCATGATAATTTGTGTGGAGGTACACCGAAATGAAAATTTTAAAAGCCGCCGTAATAGGCATAGGAAGCATAAGCAAAGAACATATTACCGCTTATATTGCGAATCCAAACGTAGAGCTTTACGCGCTCTGCGATATAAATGAAAAAAGACTTCTCGAAAAGGGTGAGCTTTACGGCATACCTAAAGAAAGATGCTTTACGGATAAAGACGAAATGTTCGCAGCTCTTCCCGAGATAGATATAGTAAGCGTTACGACATGGAACAGCGCTCACGCCGAATGTACTATTGCCGCTCTTAACGCGGGCAAGGACGTTATCTGCGAAAAGCCTATGGCTACAAACGCCGAGGAAGCTAAAAAAATGAAAGAAGCGGCAGACAGAAACGGAAGACTTCTTCAAATAGGCTTTGTAAGACGTTTCGGCAACGATTGCAGCGTAATAAAGGATTTTATCGACGCGGGAAATTTCGGAGAAATATATTATGCGAAAGCGACTTACCTCAGAAGAAACGGCAATCCCGGCGGCTGGTTCAGCGATAAATCCCGTTCGGGCGGCGGTCCTCTTATAGATTTAGGCGTTCATATTATCGACTTTGTAAGATATCTTGTAGGAAGGCCTCAGCCTGTTTCCGTTTACGGCGCGACCTTCCAAAAGCTCCTGAATAGACCGGGAATCAAATCCTCCAAGGGCTACTGCGCGGCGGACGCCGAACGCGGAAGCGCTTTAAATACAGAATATTGCGACGTCGAGGATTTAGCTTCTGCAATGATACGCTTTGACAACGGTACTGTGCTTAGCATCGAAGCCAGCTTCAGTCTTAACATCAAAGAGACCGAGAATGATATTCAGCTTTTCGGAACGAAAGCAGGCTGTAAGCTCGACCCGCAGGTTGAAATTTTCACCGATATAAACAATCACATGGTCAACGTTAACTTTGACGACGATACCGCGCTTTCATTTTCCGGACTTTTCGCAAATGAGATAAATCATTTTGTAGACTGCGTACTGAACGGAACAGAGTGCATAGCGCCCGCGCAGGACGGCGTTGATTTGATGCGTATACTTGACGCTATATATGAATCGGCGCGTATAGGCCACGAAGTTATACTTTAAATTAAGTAATTAGAGTCCGTTCTCACTATAGTATTAATTATTCGGAGGGCAATTTTGTACGGATATATAAGGACGCACCGTCCCGAGCTTAAAGTTTGGGAGGACGAAGCATACAAGGCTGTGTACTGCTCGCTCTGCCGTGAGCTGGGCAAGCGGTACGGCATAATGTCGCGTATGTTTTTGAGCTACGACGCAACGTTTCTCGCGATTGCCGTTATGGCTTTATCGAACCGTAAGCAATGCTTTGTAAAAAAACGCTGTCCGTTCAATCCTGCCAAAAAATGCAACTTTCTTAAAGAGAAGTCGGAAGCTCTGGCGTTTGCCGCCGACGTGTCGGTCATTCTGCTTTTTTATAAAATAAAGGATAATATACGTGATTCAACATTCTTTAAAGCAATCGCATATAGAATACTTTTGATATTAATAATAAGACCTTTTAAAAAAGCTGAAAAATTATGTCCCGACGCGGCAATAATAATCAAAGAATATATTCAAACGCAGTATTTGGTTGAGGAAAAAGCGGCCGTGTCGATTGACGAAGCCGCCGAGCCTACAGCCGTAATGCTTCAAAAGCTGTATTCGCTTAACGAGCCTGACGAGACGGACAGGCGGGTAAGGGAAAGAGTCGGATACTGCATAGGCCGCTGGGTGTATCTTATCGACGCGTTCGACGATATGGAAAAGGACAGAAAATCAGGCAATTACAATCCGTTTCTGCTCGGCTCTAACGATAATTATGAAAAAATTAAAGGCGATTTGCTTATGACGGCGGGAGAAGCCGCAAAAGCATACGAGTTATTGGATATAAAAAGCTTCGGCGGCATTATATCAAATATTATTTACGACGGATTATATTATGAAACGTTGAAAGTATACGAAAGGAGGCTGCATAATGAGTGACCCGTATGAAATCTTAGGCGTATCTCAAAATGCGACCGATGAAGAAATAAAAAACGCTTACCGTGAAAAAGCGAGAAAATATCAGGCGGATAATTATTCAAACGGTCCGCTTTCGGATATAGCCGATAAAAAAATGCGTGAGCTTGACGACGCTTATGACAGTATCATATCGTCAAGACGCTCGGGAGGCTATTCCTCGGGAGATTATTCCTCGAACAGTACCTATACGGCGGGCTCGGCGTATTCCTCCAATAACTATTCCCAAGGCTCGTATACTCCGCCGACATACGCCGAAATCCGTGAAAAAATCAGGAGAAACGAGCTTGACGGCGCTCAGATAATGCTTGATAATATCCCCGATGAATCACGGATTGCCGAGTGGTTTTATTTACAGGGCATGATACAGCAGAAAAAAGGCTGGGTAAACGCCGCGTATGAGAACTATGAAAGGGCTTACAGAATGGATTCCGTTAATCCCGAATACACAAGGGCATATCAATCCATGAATTCCCAAAGAAACGGCGGATACAGAATGTCAAACGGCAGACGCGCCGACTCCGAATGTGGTTTCTGCAATATGTGTCAGGGGCTCATATGCGCCGACTGCTGCTGTGAATGTATGGGCGGGGACCTTATCCCCTGTTGCTGAAATTAAGGCGGCGCCCTCATGATTAGATTGTGTCTAAACACGGCACGCGTCTTTTCGGCAAAAATACGGCGGCGCAATCTGCACATTCGATTTAATCGGTCTTAAAAATATTCGGAAAGGAACGGTACTGTCTTTGTGTTTTTTACTATCAGGAGACAGTACTGTTGTGTGACGATTAAAATGAGAAACAGCGCAAAAACGGCTCTCGGCGGAATAATAACCGCTCTTTCGCTTGTAATAATGCTGTTAACGGCTGTAATACCTTATCTTGAATATGCTCTTCCCGCCATCGCAGGCGCTCTGCTCATACTTATGGTCATTGAAATCAATAAGAAATGGGCAGTCTGCGCATATGCGGCGGTAAGCATACTGTCAATACTTATCCTTGCGAATAAGGAAACCGCAATGATGTATATAGCTTATTTCGGCTGCTACCCTATTCTGAAACCTGTGCTTGAAAGCAAAATCAAAAATAACGGCGTCTGTCTGCTTGTAAAGCTATTGGTATCAAATGCCGCTATAGTAGCCGCATACATTATAATAGTAAAGGTTTTCGGTATTCCTATCGAGGAATTGGAAAACGGAGGAAAATGGATTCTGCCGGCTCTTTTAGCCGCCGCAAACATTATGTTTGTGCTGTATGATATATGTTTAACAAGACTTGTTACAGTATACCTTCTTAAATGGCAGAAAAAATTCAGGAATATATTTAAATAATATCTGCTCACGGTACAAAGCGTTTGTTTCCTTAATCGGATATATAACAGAAAAACGGCGGGAAATTCCGCCGTTTTTCTGTTAGAATTAACGTATTTCTGTTATAATTAACGGATATAATATCATTCAAGTATTTTTTGGACGGCCTTTATGTTGTTAAGACCGTCGCGGTAACCGTTTTCATACAGTTTATCTATTACCTCAACGTCCTTTACAAGGGAAAACGCTCCGGGGATATCCTCGGGAGAAAAAATCAACACCTTGCCCGCCCGCTCATACTCTTTCAAACAGCGTATCATATAGTTATAGATTATATGCCTGTCCTCGAGAACGTCGGCAATATTGTGATAATCCCTTAAAAGAGAGGGACCCAATATATTCATTCCGGGAAGCTTTTCACGTTTTTGTTCAACCGGCGCGGACATAACCACTACCAGCTTATCGCAACCATCGTCAAATGCCCTTCTGAACGGCACAGGCTCGGCAAGTCCGCCGTCAAAATAGTCATTGCCGTTAATCCTTATAGGTTTGCTCACAAGCGGCAGACAGCAGGACGCGCTTATAATATCAAGGAGCTTTTCCCTGTCCGTCATATCGTTTCTGTCAAAATATACCGTTTCTCCGCTTTCACCCTCGGTTACGGTAACTATAAAAGGGCTTTCGGACTGATAAAACTTTTGAAAGTTAAACGCGTCCCGTCCCGTATCGGAATAAAAATCCTCCCGAACCTTTTCATAATTCATATATGCGCCCGTATGTAGAAAATTTGAAATGCTCAGATAATCATTTCCCATAGCGCTGCTTCTGTACATTTTTATGTTTCGCCCGCGCTCACCGGCTATAAACGACAAAAGATTCATACTTCCTGCGGATATTCCGAGATAATAATCAAATTCAATGCCGTTATCCAAAAAATAATCGTAAAGTCCGGCGGAGTACGCGCACTTCATACCTCCGCCAACGTCAATTATTCCTGTCAAATGATAAAACTCCTTTCATTATTAGGGAAGAACAGATTAAATCGAACGTGCAGATTGCACCGTCAATTTTTCGTCCGACAATGTACCGAACTTGTTTAGACACACCTTAAGATGTCAGAAATAATCCCTGCCGGTAAGAAATCTCCACGCAGCGACGTATTTTGACGCCGCCCTCGGAACGCCGCATCTTATTTCAAAATAATTTTTATCGTCTATTAGAAGCAGAGAGTCCTTTAAGGCTAACTGCACTTTTTTTATTTTATCAAACGGTATGATTGTTTTTTCATCTCCGTTTTCGGGAATTATATGAAAGCTGTCCTTGTAAATACATAACGCCGCGCTGTCGCAGACAAGATTTTTTTCGCTTCCGTTTATCTCGTAAATGATTTGTCCCTTTTCCTCAAAAATCTTTTCTCCGTCCTTTGCGGAAAGAACTATGTCCTTCCATGATTTTATCTGCCATTTGTCCCAATCGCAAATATTATCAAAAACAAGACCGCTTCCCGCGTCATGGAAAAACGCGTCCTCACCGTAACGGACGGTATAACCGCACTTATCGCATTTCAGCAAATCGTCATGGCTGTGCAGTTCGCCTATCGTATTGCAGGACGGACACATAAACAGTATTCTCTCAACGTACTCGGCAAGATTTTTGCCCCTATACTTTCCCATGATTTTGCGCTGCTCGTCATATACGTTGACGAACGTATCGCGCCTTATAATATCGGTTATTTCCTTTACGGATAATTTTGAAAGCTCCTGAGCGGAATATTCGTTAATAACCTTTCCGTAAAGAGGTCCGCGCCTGTTTGATTTTGACCATCGCGGCGACCTTAAATATCCGCCCGTAAAACGGAATGTTATAAGAGCGACGCCCGAATCCTTAACGAGCTGCCCCGTATGCTCCGAAATAAACCCCGTTTCACCGTTTACGCTTGTTCCGCCCTCGGCGTGGATTCCTACGGGGATTCCGGCTTTCAGATTTTCCAAAATTTCATCTGTGAGAACGGACGACGGCTTTTCGCGGTGTTTTATAATAGCTCCCCCGAGCTTGGTTATAAGCCAGCCTCCCACCTTGGCTCTGGCTATGTGATCGGCCGCTACAAATCTCATATATCTGTTTATCGCGTACATTTCAAACCCCGGGTCAAGCGGGTCGGAATGATTTGAGATAAGTATAAACGTCTTATTTTTAGGAGTGTAACGCTCAATTTCCGCGCCTATATATTTCATTACGGGCTTTGCGAAAACGGCAATCACGGTTTTCACAACGGCAACGTTTAATTTATAGTCTTTTCTTACGTCTTTTACGCCGATTTCATCGCTCATTTATTACTTTCCTCCGCCGCAGCTTCTTCTTCAAGAACGTGATAGGCAACCTTGCCGACGAGAGTTCTCGGAAGCTCTTTTCTGAATACTATCTCTTTGGGTCTTGCGAAAACGTCAAGCTGTTCCTTGCAGTACGCGAGAATTTTTTCCTTTTCCTCGTCCGTTTCGGGTATGCCTTCATTAAGTACGATATACGCTCTGACCTTCTGCATTTTATACGGGTCTTTAACGCCTATAGCGCAGGAATAATCTATATCGGGGTGTTTGTCGAGAACCTTTTCAATCTGCGACGGATAGACATTGTAGCCGCTGGAAACTATCATTCTCTTGATTCTCTGCTTAAAATAGACAAATCCTTCCTCGTCCATACTGCCCATATCGCCGGTAAAAAGCCATCTTTCACCGTTTTCGTCAAGGCGCAGAGTGTTTTCGTTGGCTTCCTCGTTTTTCATATATCCGAGCATAAGAGTGGGACCCGTGAGGATTATCTCCCCCGCGACGCCGTACGGAACTTCGTTGAACGTTCCCGGCTCTACGATTTTATATTTCATATCCCTCAAAGGCAGTCCTATACTGCCCTCTTTAGCTTTATCCACAGGAGTTACACAGCTCGCCGTAACACATTCCGTAAGGCCGTAGCCCTCGCGTATCTGAACTGAGGCGTTATGCTCTTTAAAAAATTCATCGGCTCTCTTTTTAAGCTCGGGGCTTAATGAATCGCCGCCGCTGAAAACTCCAACAAGGAACGATAAATCGGCTCCCTCAAAAACATCGACTTTAAGAAGCGCCTCGTAAAGAGTCGGAACGCCGGCTATAAAATTCGGCTTCTTTTTAAGAACGTTTTTAGCGTAAGTTTCCTTTGTAAACTGAGGAATAAGAATACATTGCGCACCGTTTTCAAGCACCGTATGTATTCCGATACCAAGACCGAAGCCATGGAATATAGGCATTACCGAAAGGAATTTGCAGCCCGCTGTAAGATTGCAGCCTGCAATTTCGGCCACTTGCATTCCCAGCGCGTTAAAATTGTAATCGGACAGGCATATACCCTTCGGAGTACCGCTCGTTCCGCCCGAATAAAGTATAACCGCCGTTTTATTCCTGTCAAATTTTACGGGAGGAATATAAACGCCTCTGCCGGTCTTTACAAAATCGGACCATAACTCTCCCCTGCCCTTTTCGGGATATTTGAGGTTAGGTCTACCAGATGTGAGAGTATACCCTGCCGCAAGTACGGGACTTAACTCGTCCTGAATCCTTGCGATAATCAGCTTTACGTCGCGTTTTGCCGCATCTGCCGCGGCGCGTACCTTAACATAAAACTGGTCGAGAGTAAGAATCATTTTGCTCTCGGAATAATCAAGATAAAACGTGATGTTAGTCTGCGATGAAAGAGGATGAACCATATTTGCTACGGCGCCTATTCTGTTAAGAGCGTAAAGACATATAACCGCCTGCGGAGTATTGGGCATACAAATCGTAACCGCGTCGCCGCCGCGTATGCCCGCTTTATAGAAAGCCGCAGCCGCAAGCTCGGTCTTTTTAATCATTGCTTTAAAGCTTGTAATTTTGCCCATGAAATCAAACGCGGGTTCATTGGGAAAGCGCGAAGCGGCCGCCTTGACGGCTCCGAACATAGTAGTTTCGGGATACGGATGACTTACCGGCGTCATATCAATCTTTTGCTTTTTCATATCATTTCTCCTAAAACATCAAACAGGTAAAAACCATTTGTCTATTATTTTTATAATTATATTCCGTTATCTGATTTTTTTCAATACCGAAAAAGCAATATACAAAGTTAATTTGTCAAAAATAAAAAAATTCAAAAAAAATCAAAAATTATCACAAGAATATACAAACATTATATTATCGCCGTTTTTAAGCTTATAAGACGACGCGCCAACAGACGGATATTCACCGTTTACGCTGTAAAGCCAGCCGGAGGTTATTCCGCAGTCCTTTTCGTAAAGCTGATTTATTCCCTCAATATAATATGTGCCAAATCCTCCCGAATACGCATATTCAAGCTGTATTTCGTTATTTTTACATACTTTTTTCAAAACGTCAAACGCAGTATCGCCGTCGGATATTTCAATAGCTGTTTCGCCGAGAATAATTCCGTCCGACGGAACAAAATACTCCTTGCCTTTTTTAAGCTTATCCATATTATTGAGAATTTCCGAACAGTTAACCGAAATCGTTACACGGTCCGATTTTTTCTCCGTTATTGATTCGGTCTTTTTTTCCGCTTTATTTTCCGTTTTGTTTTCCGTTTTGGCTTTAGACGCAGATTCCGTTCTTCGTTCCGTTTTTTTCTCATTTTTTGTTTGATTTTCAGATTTGTTTTTTTCGGTCGGTTCGCTTTTTACCGTTTGCGGTTCCGTTGTTACACCGACTTCCTCATGCTCTCCGATATCCGCGACATATTCATATGTTTCAGTATTTTCCGATATATCGGGCAGCGTTGTTAAGGCGGATTCTTTTGCTTTTTCACATGAAGAAAACACAAAAAGAAAAGCAAGTATAAAAATCAAAGCGTATTTTTTCATTAAGTCTACCCCTTTTCAAAAATTCCGTATTTTGTTTTAAGTCTTTCCGTTTTTTCAATCATGGGCTTTCCGAATAAAATAAGACAGACTGCGGTCGTTACTCCGAAAACAAGATTTAACGGAGCTCCGTAAATATAAACGGAGACAACAGAGGCGAGAGAAAGGTCGGCCGAAAGCATAAGAACAGAGTTAAAATCCACTATAAGTCCGTATACGATAAACGTGACGACACCGCCCGATATTCCGAGTATCCATCGGTTATATCTGTATTTTGACGAAGAAAAAAGCAAGCCGAAAATAAGCCCGACCGCGCCGAGTCCGAGCATTTGAAACGGCGTCCATATACCCTGTCCGAAAATTACGTTTGATAAAAGCATCGACATAGAGCCTGCGAGAAACCCTACCTCGTAACCGAAGCTTACGGCGGCTGTTATTACAACGGCGGCTATCGGCTTTATTTCGGGCAGCATATAAAACACGGCTCTGCTCGCGACCGCCAGCGCGATAACCGCGGCGATTGCGACCGTTTCCCTCGAGGCGTTTTTCTTTTTTTCAAATGAAATGAAAAAAGGGAGCATTGAAATAACTGTCAGCGCGGCGCAGATAATATAATAGTTTTTGCCCTTAAACAGAAAAAACCCCGTTATAATTACAATCGGCGAGAGGACGCACAAAATAATTATATTGATTATATTTGATTTGCCGGCTTTCTTTTCCGCCGTTCTTCCGACTGCGTTTTCGGCTATTCCTTCGGTTGATTTTTCGCTTGGATTTTCAGATTCTTTCCGCATAAATATATTACCTCCCGTGCGGTAACGGCATTTTCAAATATTGGGCGCGACATTCTCGACGCGGCTGTAGTGTAAAAAGCGTTCGCACAGAAAAATGAACGCGTATCCTTATGAGACGCTATCGCGCCGTCAAAAAGGAACATACATTCGTCCGTATATGAGGCGCAAAATTCAACGTCATGAGATACTATTATAACGGTTTTTCCGCCGTCCGCAAGATTTCTCAATATTAAAGCGAATTTTTCTTTAAATTCGCCGTCCATACCTTTTGTCGGTTCGTCAAGCAGAAGAACGTCGGGCGAAGTAAGAAGCAGTTTAGCAAGAGCCGCCCTCTGAGCTTCGCCGCCGCTTATATCAAAAGGATTTGAATTTAATATATCCCGTATGCCTGTTACCTCTACCGTCTTTCCAATATTTTCCTTATTTTTATCAATAATCTCCAAATCCGCCAGTACTGTTTTTTCGGTGAAAACATTTCGCGTCTGCTGAGGCATATACGCCGTTTTCAGTTTTCCGCCCGCCGAAACTTTTCCCGAAAGAGGCTTGTAAATTCCGGCAATCAGTTTTAAAAGCGTGGATTTGCCGGCTCCGCTCGCGCCGAGCACCGCCGTTATAACGCCTTTTTTAAAGGACGCGTTGAGATATTTTATTATCTCTTTTCCTTTTTTTTCGTATTTAAAATAAACCTCTTTCAGCTTTAGCGATATCTCCGCATTAACGTTGGTATCGGCTTCAACGGAAGTAAAAACAGGCGATTTTACCGTTTCCGAAAGCCATTTTACGCCGTCTCTGACGCTTACGGGGCATGGCAGGGAAAAATCCCCCGTTTCCGCGTAAATTCTCATAGGAGCGGGCAATAAATATTTAATAATATCAACCGACGGAAGCAATTCGCCCGTTTCCGAAGGAGAAGCGAAAGAAATAATTTTTCCGTTATCCATCACGGCGATTTTATCGGCGGAGTTAAAAATCTCCTCAAGCCTATGCTCCGTGATAATTACCGTTATTCCCGTTTCCTTATTCAGCTTTGAAAGAATACCGAGAAAATTTCCTGCGGACGACGGGTCAAGCTGCGACACAGGCTCGTCGAGTATAAGTATATCGGGGCGCATAGCCGTTACCGACGCGAGATTTAAAAGCTGTTTTTGTCCTCCCGAAAGAGACGCCGTATCCGACGTGAACCATTCGGAAATACCGAAGTATTCCGCCGTTTCCGACACGCGCAGACGTATCGTGTCGCTGTCAAGACCGAGATTTTCAAGTCCGAAAGCAAGCTCGTGCCAAACCTTATCGGTCACTATCTGATTATCGGGATCCTGCATTACAAAGCCTATTTTCTCGGCCTGTTCGCGCTCCGATAAAAGACCTATTTCTTTTTCACCGATAAAAATTCCGCCCTCCCGTTCGCCGTTGGGCGTAAGGGACGGCTTTAAGTGCCTTAACAGCGTACTTTTTCCGCAGCCGCTTTTTCCCGCAAGTACAATATATTCGCCCTGCGATATTTCCAGGGAGATATCGTCAAGAGCCTTTTTGCCTGATTCGGGATATTTAAAGCTTAAATTCTTAATTGTAATATTTTCCATTTGAATCTCCATGCGATACGGATATAGGACAAAATGCAATAAAAGCTCAAGCCCTCTGTGCCGGTATCGCTCCTTTCTTCGGATTTTTCACTCTGTATTCCCCGAACAAATCCGAAATCAACGGAGTTACAAAAAAAACAACGTAATTAAACATGACAAAAACCGAAAACGGAGTTATTTTTGAAATTTCAAAAAACGGATTATATAAAACGTACGTTTCTCCTTTTGCCGCTCCGATAATTACGACAATACAGCATACGGTCATAACAGAAAGCATTACGGCGTCGGTACGGGAAAATCTGTAATCGGAATAGTGCGAACGGTTTTTAAGTCCGTAGCCCCTGCTTTTCATTGAATCTGCTGTTTCCACCGAATTTTCAAGCGCCCACGAGGTTAAAACAGACAGAATCCTCAAGCCGTTTTTTATTCTTTCGGATAAACCGCCGCTGTCGGTTCCCTTTCCCAAGCCTTTCTGCGCTTCCGAAATTTCTCTTATTTTTTTTGAATACATCGGAGCGAATCTAAGGGACATTGTAAGCAGCAGAGCCGTTTTCGGGAGACTTTTTGATAATACGTAATACAGCTTATCGGAATTAACGGTTTTATTGTAGCAGAAAAAAATCAATATAACGCACGACGCGGACGCTCCCGACACAAAGCCGTAAATAACAGGCTCAAGACAGACGCTGTTCCCGTTTGGCATAAAAAAAAGCGGAGTTACCCCGTAATGCGCCGTCAGACCGTTAATAACGGCGGACGCTGTCATAACGGGGAGTAAAAAACAAAAAAAGCTTTTAAAAACCTTTCCGCCGTATAATTTAAGACTGTAAAAAAACGCCGAAAAAAAAGAAATGCACAGGAACACGGGATGAAGGAAAATCATCCCGAAGATAACCGCGCATATATAGTATACAAAATTTGTAACCGGATGGCACCGTTCAAAGCTTTTCATGAAAATATTTTATTAAGTAATTCGAGCGTTGTCAACAACATACTGTACAGTTTTTCAAAAAAAGTCCGCATTTTATCGGTATTCACGCTGTTTTCCAAGGCAAAAATATATCCCGAATCGTTTTTATAGTAAAGAGTTCCGCCATTGTCCGTCATTATTGCGCTTATGCTGTAGCCCGATTGATTTTTTTCGGGTGTAAAAAGCACGTCTATATCGGGCTCGGTCTGACCTTCGGAATCGGTCATGACCATAACCCCGCCCGGCAGCGCGTTATAAGTAGTATATATTTGGACGCCGCCGCTGTAAAAATCAGACAAAAGCAACTCGCTCTGCGGATAACCGAGAGTTTCAGCAGTATAAATAATCCCGAGAGTATCTCTATCCAAAACGCTGATATTTCCTTTAAGAGCGCCCGTTTGTACTCCTACATAAACTCTGCCGCCGTAAATTGCGGGCGTTGAGGTAGAAGCCCCGCCGAGGTAAGCTTTTTTTATTTCCCCGAACACGCCGTTTTTAAATGACAGCGAATAAATATAACCGCTCTTTGAAACGGCGTAAGCTCTGCCGTTTTCCTCACAGTATGAAACGCCCGAACGTATATCGCCGTTCAGCTCCGCTTTATCTTTAATTCTGCCCGAAGATATCTCGACCGAATAAATACATGACGTTCTGTCATCGTAAACAGTTCCGTCGTCGCCGCCGAAAACGGCATAATCTCCTATAACGGCGCAATCGGCTCTGTAGAATCCGCCTTTATGCTCTATTCTCCATTTAAGCGAACCGGTCAAAGCGTCAAGACAAACGTAAGATGCGGTTTCGTCCTCGTCGTTCCAAAAGCCCGTAAAGACCAATCCGCCGCTGTAAATTATATTTGTCAGGGCCTGTCCTCCGAGTTCATCGCTGTAAGTCCAAAGCTTTTTCATCGAGTTAAAATCGAACGCCTCTACCGTCGCGTTGTAAATCGGGCAATATACCATATCGCCGTTTATTGTGGGCGGCACATATCCGAGAGCCGGAGAATATGACATTTCGGCTTCTTCTATAACGCCGCCGTCGGATTTATTCACTTTAAGCAGCTTTTTTCCGTTCATAACGGCGAGACAGTCCCCCGAAACGGCGGGAACCGACGGCGCGTCTCTGTAAGAAGTTCCGAAGCGCACCGCCCATTTCAGCGAAACCGTATTCCTTGAAATCGGCACGGGATAAGAGGCAATAGCGCAGTCCGCCCCAAACGCCGTACCGAAAAGCATTACGGCGCATAAAAATACGCAAATAATTCCTTTTGCCGTTTTCAAAACATTTGCCGACCTTTCTAAAAATACAGGCAATACCGCACAAAGAACGGCTTACGCCTTCGCTCACAATCTTTACGCGGCGTTATCTGCGGATTATCTGAAAAGATTCCTTATGGCTTCTATAATTCCCCTAAAGAAATCTATAATTTTTTGCAGATTGTACTGTGCACGGGTCTGCACCTTTAAATCGAACCACGCCGCCGAAACAGGCGTTTCCGTTTCATATTCGTCGAGCGTCTCACCGTAAGCGCAGAGCCGATAATCGCCCTTACTGTCGGGCGTGAACGTCAGAGAACCGTTTTCATCGGTTTTTCCTATTAACGTATATTCTCCGTCCTTAACCAGATAAACGTCAACGCCCGCAAGAGGAGCTATACCCTGGTCCTCCTCCTTATAACAGCCGTACCAGCCGAAGCAGAAGCCTTTAAGGGTAAGCGTTACGGGATTTCCCACAACAATTCTTTCCGAATCGGACATTTCGCCGCCGACGTTGAACCAAGCGTACATATCGGAATAAAAATATTTATCCTGATAGAAGAAGTACGCCATGTAATCGCCGCTGCTTATTCTTGTTTCGCATATCGAATATCCCGTATAAGACGAACCCCAAACCGGATCCTCACGATAAACGTCGTCGTGAGGGGCTTTGTTATTTACGGCAAAGCTTGAAGAATTGGCGTTTTTGCCGAACGCGAGCTTAATCTGTCCTTTTACAACGTCAAGATATTCGCTTGCTGTGGACGGTGTAAATTTATCACCGTAATAAGCCTTATGAGCGGCGGCAAGCACGTCGAGAGCGGTAACGCCATATATTTTTTCACCGTTATGGTCGTTTTCCAACGGCTCATAGCCGTATGCCTCGGCGGTGCCGTCCGAAACCGTAAGCGACTGCTTCGGCATTATTACATTACCGTCAAACGCGCTGAAGGTAACAGTTACCGTATCATTCGCCGCGAAAGCGCCGAAAGACATACAGCAAAAAAGCATAACAGCCGCGAAGATTAGCGATAAAACTTTTTTTGATTTACACATTGTTTTTCCTCTTTTCGATATTTAAAAAAAAACCGCTCTGAAAAAGAGCGGAATTATAACACAACAAAGGCGTAACATATACGCCTGTTATCAAAAGCCGCGCCCTTCAACTGCCCAAAGGCTAACCGTTTATATGCGCATACGGCAAGTATTCCGACTTTGACGGTAATGACTGTTGCGGCGGATTTTCACCGCGCTTTCCGTTCCCGTATGACTTTTTATATTAAGGCAATACCGCACAATTAGCGGTTGCCGCCTTTGTCGCGCATCTGTACCGATATTTTCCGTCATTTTTGCCAAAAGTTCCTTGAAATACGTCAGTATTCCTGCGTCACTTTTGTCAATCTGACGAAAAATCTCATGGCACATCTGCACGACAATAATTATGCGTTATTGCCTTAAAATTATAACACCGAATGAAATAAATGTCAATACGCCGAAATATTATCTTGCAATTAAAATAAAAAAATTGTATAATCATTGTATAATCTAAATAAAAAAAGCAAATCGGAGAGGTGTCGCCATGAAAATAAAAAACGCATGGTGTACGGGCAACAACGGTTTCCCCGTATACGACGAAGAAGTAAAAAGATATATCTCTGTCCGCCCGTCGGAGCGGCAGCTCGCTTTCAACCGCATGAAATATTACAATTTTATACATTTCGGAGTAAATACCTTTACCGACCGTGAATGGGGTGAGGGAAACGAGGACGAAAGCGTATTCAATCCTGCCGAGCTTAATACCAACCAATGGTGCGAAACGCTCAAAAGCACAGGCTCAAAGGGAATTATTCTGACTGCCAAGCATCATGACGGCTTTTGTCTTTTTGATTCAAAATACACAGACCATACCGTTATGAAAAGTCCATTCGGCAAGGATATTGTCGCCCTTTTAAGCAAAAGCTGCAAAAAATATTCATTAAAGCTCGGGCTTTACCTTTCGCCGTGGGACAGGCATGAAAAGACGTACGGCACCGACGAATACAACGATTTTTTTGTAAACCAATTGACAGAGCTTTGCACTTCTTACGGAGACCTTTTTTGTCTTTGGTTTGACGGTGCGTGCGGAGAGGGTCCCAACGGCAGAAAACAGGTTTACGATTGGGAAAGATATTACAAAACGATAAGAAAATATCAGCCCGACGCAGTAATAGCGATAACAGGACCGGACGTCCGCTGGATAGGCAACGAGGGCGGTCAAGTAAGAAAATCAGAATGGAGCGTAATTCCTTGGAGTGACAAAACGCTCGATGAAATCGCGGAAAATTCGCAGAAAGAAGAAAACAATGCGCCGAATTTCATTGACCCTTACGCTGAGGACATCGGCAGCAGAAATAAATTATCGGGAAAAACCGACCTCAGATGGAGTCCTGCCGAAGCCGACGTTTCAATAACGCACGGCTGGTTCTGGCATGACGACGATTACTATAAGGACAATAAAGGCGGCTCAAGCCGTACCCCGGAAGAATTGGCGCAGATATACTTTAACACCGTAGGCGGCAACGCTTCGATGCTCCTGAACGTACCGCCCGATAAACGAGGACTTATAAGCGACCGCGAAATAAAAACTCTTACGGAGTTTACAAAAATAATTAAGAAAACATTTGCCGAAAACATTCCGTATGAGCTTACTCTCCTTACAACCGACGGTGAGGAGGTTATCCCCGGTTCGGCAGGCTTTATGCTTCAAAACAACGAAATCGGAGCGAAATTAATTCCGACAGCAAAATTCAGAACCTTATTTATTGAAGAGGATATTAAATACAGTCAGAGAGTGGAAGAATTTGAAATTTTTGCCGACGGAAAAAGCATATACAAAGGAACGGTTATCGGTTCGGGAAAAATCGTGCGTTTCCCGAAAGGAATCGAAGCGGACGAAATATGTATTATAATAACCCAGTCGAGAGGAAATCCCGTTATAAAAAGCATAAAGCTTTATAAGTGAACGCTTTCCGAAATAATATTTGCCGCCCGATTCGGGCGGTATTTTCTTGGGAAACACTGATTAAATCAGAGCTTCCTTAAAAAACTAAAGGCAATACCGCACAATTAGCGGCTAACGCCTTTGCCGCGCATCTGCGCCGAGATTTCCCGTCATTTTTGCCAAAAGCTCATTGAAATACGTCAGTATTCCTTCTTCGCTTTTGTCAATCTGACGAAAAATCTTTCGGCACATCTGCACGACAATAATTATGCGGTATTGCCTAAAATTTACTGTTGACAACCAAAAAATACTGTGCTATAATTCATTTAACATTTAGGTTAAATGTTAAAGGTTATGATAACATTGAGCTTGCAGCATACTTTAAAAGCACTTTCAGACCCGATACGGCGCGAAATATTGAATATGCTTAAAGACGGCAAAAAAACTGCGGGAGAAATTTCGGACAGCTTTCCGGTAACGGCGGCTTCGATATCGCGTCATTTATCGGTGCTTAAAGAAGCTGACCTTGTCCGCGACAAGCGAGAGGGCAAATTTATCTTTTATGAGCTTAACGCCTCAGTTCTGGAAGAAATCATGCTCTGGATAACTGATTTAAAAGGAGATAACAATAATGACAAAAAGCATTAAAATAAAAATCATATTATCATCGCTGTTTATATTGCTCCCTTCCGCCGCAGGACTGCTGATGTGGGATAAATTTGTAAAGCAAACGTTTTTTGATTTCAGCTTAGGTCAAAAATATCTTATAATTTTCGGTATCCCGATTTTCCTGCTGATTATTCATTTGTCGTGTGTTTTTCTGACATTGGCTGATAAAAAAAATAAATTCCAGAGCAAAAAAGCTATGGGAATGATATTTTGGATATGCCCGTGTATATCTGTTTGTTCAAGCTGCGTCGCATACGGAGCAATTTCCGGAGCTGAATTTAATATCAATATGATTATAGCGCTTTCAATAAGCATTATGTTTATTATAATCGGCAATTATCTGCCAAAATGCAGGCAAAACAAAACTCTCGGAATAAAAACTAAACAGACGCTCGAAAGCGAAGAAAACTGGAACGCGACGCACCGTTTTAGCGGCAAGGTATGGGTAGTATGCGGTTTGCTGACATTTATAAGCGCTTTTTTGCCTAAGCAATTTTCACTGGTTCCAATGATTTTTATTGCTCCTGCGGCTGTCATTATTCCGATAATCTATTCCTATGCTTACAGCCGCAAATATCCCGCAAAGGAAATTAAAACGTATACCGATGAAAGCGAAAAAAAACGAATAACCAACATAATAGTGGCGATAATAGTGACAGTTATATTGATTTTTTCGGGCGTATTAATGTTTACGGGAAATATAAATTATGAATACGGCGATAAGTTTTTTATTGTCAAAGCGACATATTGGAGCGATATGACGGTAAATTATGACGAAATTGAAAGTATTGAGTTTCACGAAACCGATAACGCCGGAACAAGAGTATACGGATTCGGCAGTGCGCGTCTGCAAATGGGGAAATTTACGAATAATGAGTATGGAAATTATACAAGATTTTCATACGTCGCTTGTCCCGCAAATGTTGAACTGACCGTAAACGGAGAAACGCTTATTTTAAACGGAAAGAACATAACCGAAACAAAGGCGATTTACGACGCTCTTTCAGATAAAATGATATTTTAATTCCCTGCGGTAAAAACAAATTTCGGCGGCACACACGCTTCAGCGTGTATACCGCCGTATCTTTTATTGTAACAAAATTATTTTAAACTTATGTAATACGGACATATATCCTCGTATGTACCGTCTTTCATTCTAAAGCCGTCTTTTATTGTGCCGAGTTGTATAAAGCCAAGCTTTTCATACAGATGTCTTGCCGCCGCATTTGTTTTTACAACGGCATTGAACTGCAAAATTTTAAAACCGTATTTCGGCGCGGTTTTTATGCAGTCCGAAACAAGCTTCTCTCCTATATGCATATTTCTTGACTTTGATGAAACAGCGTAGCTTGCGTTCGATATATGAGAACACCTGCCGATGTTATTCGGGTGAAGTATATACAAACCGAGCACTTCCCCGCTGTCGGCGTCCACGGCTGCCGCGCAGTACGACTGCGATGCGAAAAATTTTTCCGCGCTTTCAAAAGTCAAACATTCCTCCTGCGGAAACGCCGTCCCGTCAGACACGACTTCATTCCATATTTCAGTCATTGCACGGATATCGTCTTTAGTGTATTTCCTTATTTCAATATTCACAGAGCTTTTCACCTTGTTTTTTTAGCGTGCTAAAACTAAGTATTTTGAACACGCTCCGATTATTCTCTCTCGGATAATTTTAGCGCCTTATCGGTAAGACCTATCAGGTAATCCGATGAAATATTGAAATATAAGCAGTAAGCTATTATATCATTGAGATTAGGCTCGCTCTCTCCCGTCTCCATACGCGACACTTTTCTCTGATTCGTTTCAAGTATCCGAGCCATTTGCGTCTGATTAAGGTCGCGGTCCTCTCTCAATGCCCTTATCCGCTCACTGAAAATACTCATGCCATCATTCCCTGATATTTTTGATTATTTCGGCGTGCCAACACACTTAAGGCAATACCGCACAATTAACGGCTACCGCCTTTGCCGCGCATCTGCACCGAGATTTCCCGTCATCTTTGCCAAAAATTCCTTGAAATACGTCAGTATTCCTGCGTCATTTTTGTCAATCTGACGAAAAATCTCTCGGCACATCTGCACGACAATAATTATGCGGTATTGCCTTAAAAAAAATTATAAAATAGACGAAAAACAACTATTGACTTTTAGTCAAAAATCGTCTATAATTGTTGTCGCTTAAAGAATAAAACAAGCCATATATAAGTATACGGAGGTGTTTTTTACGGAAACAATTCTAACCGCCGATAAGCTTACAAAAACATTTAAGCTCTCGGCAAAGCAGCAAAGGCTTGAAAAGACGAAAAACAAAACAATAACAGCGGTGGACGGTCTTTCTTTCTCGGTAAATGAGGGTGAAATCTTCGGATTATTGGGTCCTAACGGAGCGGGAAAAACAACAACGCTGAGACTTCTTGCAACTCTTATACGTCCCGATTCCGGCGACGCGTTCATAAAGGGCTTCAGTATTGTAAAAGAACCCGAAAAAGTGAGAGAAAACATAGGCTTTCTTACAAGCGATTTAAGACTTGAGGACTTCTTTACGCCGAATTATCTGTATGATTTTTTCGCGCGTCTTCACAACGTACCCGAGGAAATAAGCGCGGAAAGGAAAAAAAGGCTGTTTGACACTTTCGGAATCGGAGATTTTGCGGAGGTTAAGGTAGGCAATCTTTCAACGGGAATGAAACAAAAGGCTTCGCTCGCTATATCTCTTGTACATGACCCGTCCGTAATTATTTTTGACGAGCCTACAAACGGTCTCGACGTAATTACCGCAAAGGTCGTGACCGACTTTTTAAAAGAGCTTAAAAGAAACGGAAAAACGGTAATAATTTCCACTCATATTTTCAGTCTTATAGAAAAAGTCTGCGACAGGGTGGGCGTTATCATTAACGGTAGAATGGCCGTATGCGATACTATACAAAATGTCGCGGACGGAAAAAGCCTTGAGGACAGTTTCTTTGATATTTATTCGGAAAGGGTTGGCGGAGAAGTATGAAAAGCGCTGTTTTTGCAGTCTTTAAAAAGGAACTGAAAAGATTTTTCAGCGACAGACGAATGGTGATTACAACATTACTGCTGCCCGGTTTACTCATTTTTGTAATGTACAATTTTATGGGAAACGCCGTTACAAATATGATTGACGGCGGCGAGGAAAAATATGTTATCAACGCGGTGAATATTCCTAAGAGCATAAAAATGATAACGGAACAGGAGCAAATCGGATTTGAAATCAACGAAACGGACATATCCGAACTGCAAGCCGTAAAAGATTCTTTAAAGGATGGCGAAGAATGCGACGCCTGCGTGGTTTTCCCCGAGGACTTTGACACGGCCGTCAGCCGATACGATTCACATTCGGGTGAAAAAGCCCCCGAAATAAAAATATATTACAACTCGTCATCCGCACAGTCCGCCGCCGCGTATCAGACGCTTATATCAATGCTTGATATGTATGAGTCGTCAATGATTAATAAATTTGATATAAACACGGGAAACGAGGTCTATGATTTAGTAGATAACAAGGATATGACAGGACAAGTATTTTCCATGCTTTTACCGATGCTCCTTATGATGTTCCTTTACAGCAGTTGTGTATCTGTTGTAGTCGAGGCAATAGCAGGGGAAAAGGAAAGAGGCACTATAGCGACAATGCTTGTTACTCCGGCGAAAAGAAGCCACATAGCTATAGGAAAAATCGCTTCTCTTTCGCTTATAGCATTGCTAAGCGCCTCGATAAGTACGGTATGTACCATCGCTTCGCTTCCCGCGCTTATGGGCGCGGAAAGCGAAATGATAAGCGGCGGCGTATACGGAATAAAGGATTATCTGCTCACGGCGCTGATTATTCTTTCGACCGTACTTGTAATGATATCTTTAATACTTATAGCGTCCGCATTTGCTTCAAGCGTAAAAGAGGCTCAGACATATATTATTCCTATTATGATAATCGTACTCGCGGCAGGAATTTCGGGAATGTTCGGCAACCCGCCTGACCGTTCGGCGCTTTATCTTATTCCGCTCTATAACAGCGTCCAATGTATGTCGGGAATATTCTCATTTAACATAAACTACGCCAATATAGTTATAACCGTTATATCAAACACAGTATACACGGGATTGGGAATTGTCATTCTGACAAGACTTTTCAACAGCGAAAGAGTGATGTTTTCAAAATAATCGGCGTTCACGCCGACGATTGGTAATTCTCATTACGCAAAAATGCCGCGGTTTTATCCGCGGCAAAATTTTATCTTAATATGATTAATTATATTTTACTTTTCAACGCCGTACGCGTCAACCAAAGCGCGGTATTCCTTCATGCTTATAGCCATAACAGAGCCATGACGGGGGCTTAAGTCATCCATAGAGTATACCTTTCTGTTGACCTTTCTGAAATTCTTAAAATCCCTTGTCATTTGAGCAAAGAAATGTCCCTGTCCGTATTCGTCCATTACCATCATCCAAGCGTTTGTACCAGTAATGCGGTACATTGAGCTTCCCTCAACGCCCCAATAACCAAGCGAACAGATAACAGGCTCGGTATCGTAAGGGCCTGTAAGATTCTTTGACTTAACGTAGGCGATTTTCTGTGTCTCGTCATGCTTAAAGTAAAGATAATAATATCCGTCCTTTTCGTTATAGATTATATCACCGTCGATGCATTGAATACCTACCGCGCCCGTATCGGGATTTACTGCGTCCCAGCGACCGTAAAGCACCTTTGGCTCGGTTTCAAGCTTTTTGAAATCCTTGGTATAGGAATAATAATGTCCGGCTATATCGTTTTCGGCGGTTGAATTGGCCCAGTAAACCATATACATTCCTACATTTTCGTCCCAGATAGCCTGAGGAGCCCAAGCCCTGTTTGTGTTCGCGAACTCACCGCCGAAATCGCGTATATCAATAATTGTTTCGTCCGTCCAATTGATAAGGTCGGCGGATTTCCACGTTACAAGGCAATGATTCGACGTCCAGCCCTTTTCGGCGTCCATATCGGTCGCGATAATATAATAAAATCCATCGTTGGCTTTAAGAATATAGGGGTCGCGGCAGCACTTTTCACCGAGCGTCTGCGTAATGACGGCATTATTTCCGTTCAAAGCCTTAAAATTATAACCGTCCGTGCTTACGGCAAGGTGTATTCTCTGTTCCTCCGGCGAATTTCCCGTAAAATAGCAGAACAGATAAGCGCCGTCCGTGCTTACCGCCGGATATGCATAATCATTAAAAAGATAGTTAAACAAATTAAAACCTATCATGATAAAAGCCATAAAAAAACGAACAAATCTCATAACTGATTACCTCTTAAAACTATTTTTTAACAAGTATATTATATCAACGGCATTTTAACTTGTCAAGCTAAAAAACTTACGCGGTTTTTAATGCATTGCCGCCATTAAAAGCGAATTAATACAAAAAAACCAAAATCGGTACAAAAAGTTTCAAAAGTTATACTATTATTTTATAACAGAAATATAATGTGCGAGATTTTATATTAAAAATCTAAAAACAACTATATTTTCGTTTTGTATAAAAAAAGAACTTCGGCAGTTTTTTTTGGAAAAAATACCCAAATTTGTTTATTCCACAAATTGATATATTCGGCTTTTTATATTATTATTTTTATATAATTTTGCTGCGCAGACGTGCAATAAATTAGTCGGCAGATAATTACGCGGCGTGCATATAATACAATGAAAGAACTGAGAAAATGAAAAGCGGAAATAAATTCTACGCAGGCTATAAGCTTATATCATCTGAAACAGAAATTGAAAACGTGCGTTACACCACATACGGCATATCGGGGAAAACAGTATCCGTAGAGGATATTTCGGTTGATAAAGCGCAGGTTTTAAAAATGCTTAAACAGATAAACGACGCAAAACTTGAAGAATGTCATTTGCTTGAATATATTGAGGATTGTTTAATTTAAAGTGTATTCACACTAATGAAAAATGCTTTTTCAAAAAACGGCGACGGTATTGCCTTAAGATATCTTTTTCGCAATATTGATTACGGTTTTTCTGTGTTTTAAAGCAAATTCGGCATAATAAGCGGCGCCGCCGGTCGATTTTGTAACATAAACAACAACGAAATCCGCCCTGTCTATCATCCATTTGTTTCTCCAAGGTATAGCGGCTTTATCGGGCACATTTTTAAGCCCAAGCGGATATATGACGTTGCTGTCAAAATTGAAGTAAGCATCGGGCTCGGGCGGATAAGCGTACACAACGTCATAATGTATATGATTATAAACGGACTTGATTTTACGAAGCTGTTTTCTTACGGTAAAATCAAAGCTCCCGTTGTTGCCTACATAAAAGTAATCAACCGAATAATTTACCACCAATTCTTTTATGACGGAATAAACTATTGGTCCTATATCTTTCGGAGCGTCGTGATGCCCGAAAAATGTGCAAGCTGCCATTTTTGCCACCTTTTGCAAACTTTTTTAGGCGTGATTATAATACCGCACAAAATATTGTCGTGCAGATGCACGGCAATATTTGTGCGGTGTGGCCTTAAATTTCCGAAAGTCTGACGGGTCTGTGTTCCTCTACGGATTTCTTCGCGGCAAGACCGATTTTAACGGACTGCATACCGGCGTGTATTCCCACGGGAACGTCTTTATCGTTTTCGATAGCATCGACAAATTGGCAAACCTCGTCCGTAAAGGACTGCATATATCTTTCAAGGAAGAAGAACAGCGGTTTTTCGCCTGTTACACCGTTTGCGTCGGAAATAACAGCCGACGAAAGAGTGTCGTTGGATGTCGCTACCATACCCTTTGAGCCGAAAACCTCCGCTCTCTGGTCATAGCCGTACGCCGCTCTCCTCGAATTGTCGATAACGCAGAGCGCGCCGTTTGCCATTTTCATTGTGATAATAGCCGTATCAACGTCGCCCTGCTCGCCTATCGCGGGGTCAACGAGAACAGCCGACTGGACGTAAACCTCCTCAACATCGCTGTTTACGAGGAACGTCGCCATATCAAAATCATGTATGGTCATATCGAGGAATATTCCGCCCGAAACCTTTATATATGCGGGATTTGGCGGCTCGGGGTCGCGAGACGTGATTTTAACTATATGGGGCTGACCGATTTTTCCGTCGTCAACGGCCTTGCGTATCGCCGCGAAATTGTGGTCGAAGCGTCTGTTGAATCCCACCTGAAATTTAAGATTTTTGCCCTCGAGAGCGTCCGCAACGGCCTGAATTTTTTCGATAGAGTGATCTACGGGCTTTTCGCAGAAAATGTGTTTTCCGGCGTTAATAGCCTCGACCGAAATCGACGAATGTGTATCGGTTGACGAGCATATCATAACCGCGTCTATTTCGGAATCCGCAAGGATTTCCTTGTAATCCTTCGTTATCTTTTTTACGCCCATGCTCTTAATATAATTTTCCGTTTCTTCATTCATGAACGGGTCGGCGACAGCCGCCACAACAGCGTTTTTTACATGATATGTAATCGACTGCAAATGAACCTTGCCGATGCGTCCAGCTCCGATAATACCAATTTTTACCATATTCTTCTCCTTTACACTGTATTTACGCCGATTTAACGGCAGTTATTTTATATCAGATGTGTACACACTCTTATATAGTTCCGTCCCAAGTGCTGACTTCGAGAGCCTTCTTTTCTTCCTCCGTGAACCAATGAGTGGTCACAGCCTTGCTCTCGGTATAGAAACGGTAAGCGTCCTTGCCGAGACAATGAAGATCTCCGAAAAACGACTGCTTATGACCGGAGAACGGAATAAATCCTACGGGAACGGGAATACCGACGTTGATGCCGACCTGACCGCCGTGGGTATAGCGCGCGAATTCTCTCGCGTAGTAACCGCTCTGCGTGTATATAACAGAACCGTTGGCATACGGATTCGCGTTCATTATCGCAAGACCTTCCTCGAAATTCTTGCATCTCTTAATGCAAAGTACAGGGCCGAATACCTCGTCTCTGCCGATAGTCATATCCTCGGTAACGTTATCAAAAATCGTGGGGCCTACAAAATAGCCGTTTTCATAGCCCTCGACCTTGCAGCTTCTGCCGTCAAGTACAAGAGTTGCGCCCTCTTTAACGCCTTTATCAATGTCGGCTATAACCTCGTCATAATGTTTTTTATATGTGATAGGTCCGAGCTTGGAATCCTTTTCCCATGAAGGACCGACTTTAATTTTTTCGGCCTGTTTTTTAAGCTCGGCCACAAATTTATCGGCAATGCTTTCCTCGACAACACAGCATGAAAGAGCCATACAGCGCTGACCCGCGCAGCCGTAAGCGGAGTTTATAACGCCCGCCACAGTTCTTTCAAGAGCGCAGTCCTCAAGAACAAGAGCGTGGTTCTTCGCCTGGCAGAGAGCCTGACAGCGTTTGCCTGCGGCGGCGGCTTTCTGATATATTTTAAGACCTACGGGAGTTGAGCCGACGAAAGTGATACCTACTACGTCGGGATGCGCAAGAATCGTATCTATCTCTTTTCTCGAACAGGTAACAACGTTGATTACGCCGTCGGGAACGCCCGCCTCCTTGTAAATTTTGGCAAGAAGCATAGCCGTTTTCGGCGTAAGAGAAGCCGCCTTGAGAACCATTGTGTTTCCGCACGCGATACAAGTGGGAGCCATCCAGCCGAACGGTATCATCGCTGGGAAATTAACGGGAACGATACCCGCGAAAACGCCGAGCGGCTCACGGTACTTGACAGTATCGTAACCTCTTGAAGCGTCCATAATGCTTTCGCCCATCATAAGCGACGGAACCTGAGTGGCAAGCTCGGTACCCTCTTTAGCTTTCAGCACGTCGCCTTCGGCCTCCGACCAGACTTTACCGTTTTCACAGGCAACGGACATGGTAAGCTCTTCCATATTTTCTATAATAAGGTCGCGGATTTTATACATTATCTGCGCCCTCTTGATTGCAGGAGTGCCGCTCCAGCCGGGGAACGCCGCTTTTGCCGCCGCTATAGCCTCGAGAACCTCGTCATTGGTGCAGCAGGGAGCCTGCCCCGTAACCTCTCCCGTACTCGGATTGTGAAGGTCATACCATGTGTCGGTTTTTGAATCTTTAAATTCGCCGTTGACAAAGTATTTAAGTTTTTCAATCGCCATTTTTTATATATCTCCTTTATTGTTATGAACTTTATTGCTTTAACCTTGCGCAGAACGCGATTTATTCGGCGTTTCATTAAGGCAATACCGCATAATTATTGTCGTGCAGATGTGCCAAGAGATTTTTTGTCAGATTGCCAAAAGTGACGCAGGAATACTGCCGTATTTCAAGGAACTTTTGGTAAAAATGACGGAAAATCTCGGTACAGATGCGCGGCAAAGGCGGCAGCCGCTAATTGTGCGGTGTTGCCTTAAAGCCCCGATTTTTCGGCTATATATTTTCTCGCTTTAACGGCGTATTCAAACGGATTGGCTTTCGCGGGGTCCTGCTCCGCCTCAACAAGCACATAGCCCTCATAACCGTTTTCTTCAAGAACCTTAAAAATAGGTCCGAAATCTATGGCGCCGTCGCCGGGAACGGTAAACGTACCCATTCTTACGCCCTCTAAAAAGCTGAGATGATTTTTCCTGACCTCGGCTATAACTTCGGGTCTTATATCTTTAAGGTGTATATGCTTGATTCTCTTTATATATTTTTTGAGAACCGCCATATAATCCTCGCCGCAGTACGCGAGATGTCCCGAATCGAATAAAAGATTGAAAAGCTCGGGGTCTGTATTCTCCATAAGTCTGTCGATTTCGGCAGCCGTCTGTACAACGGTTCCCATATGATGATGGAACGTAAGAGTTATGCCCATATCCTTAGCTACCTTGCCGAGCCTGTTAAGTCCGGTGCAGAGCATATCCCATTCTTCGTCGTTCATTATGTATTTATCGTCGAAAATGGATTTATCCGTTCCCTGAATCGAGTGTCCCTGCTCCGAAACGCCTACGACCTTAGCGCCCATGGCTTTAAGAAACGTTATGTGTTTGATAAATTCCTTTTCCGTTTCCTCATACGGCTTTGTAGTAAGAAACGCGGAGAACCACGCGTTGCAAATCCGAATACCTCTGATATCGAGATATTTGTGGAGCTCGTCAGGGTCTTTCGGATATTTATTGCCGACCTCGCAGCCCGTAAAGCCCGCGAGAGCCATTTCGGAAACGCACTGCTGGAAAGTGTTTTCCGCGCCGAGATCGGGCAAATCGTCGTTTGTCCACGCGATGGGCGCGATACCGAGTTTTACTTTGTTTTTGTCAAGCATAATCAATATTTCCTCGCTTTTTTAAGATTTTCGGTTTTATTTTTATAGGCTTCCCTGACGCTTTCCTTTCCCGATACGGACGCTACGCCGACGTTCCACCATGCGCCGTAGCCGTCCGTCATGGTTTTGGGGAGAACCTTAATATCTATAAGAGTTGAAACGGTCTGTTTTTTGCTGTCCTCAAGAGCGAACGCAAGTTCTTCAACAGTTCTCGCGGTATACGTTTTTACGCCGTAGCCCGACGCGCATTTCGCGAAATCTATCGGGAGCAAATCGCCCAAAAGCTCGCCGTTTTCATCTCTTTTTCTGAACTCTGTGGCGAGATTGCCTATACCGTTGCTCATCTGGAGGTTGTTTATACATCCGAAGCCCGAATTATCAAAGAGCATTACGTTGATTTTCGCGCCCTCCTGAACGGACGTTACAAGCTCGCTGTGAAGCATCAAATAGCTGCCGTCGCCGCAGAAAGCGTACACTTCCCTTTCGGGCATAGCGAGCTTTGAGCCGAACGCGCCCGCGATTTCATATCCCATGCAGGAATATCCGTATTCCATATTGTAGGTATAAAGACTTTCCGTAGTCCACATTCTCTGCATACAGCCGGGCAGACTTCCCGCGGCGGCTACGGCTACGGCGTCTTTATCTATATGATTTCTGATATAAGCGAGAGCCCGCGTCTGCGTAAGAGCCGACCCGGTCATTTCAATAAATTCGGGAATCGTCTTTTCATATCTTGCCTTTATAAGCGGCTCAAAATTCTCATCGACCGAATAATTTGTAAGAAATTCCATTTCCTTATCCCAGTCTTTTTTCGCGTTGTCGTATTCGTCGGTATATTCGGAAGTATAGCCTTTTTCGGCGAGAACCTCCGTAAGCTTTTCAAGGCAAGCTTTAGCGTCGCCGACGGCCTTTACCGCACAGAGCTTATACGCGTCAAAACGGGACGTGTTTATAGTAACGATTTTTTTATCGGGATAAAGCGATTTTGAAGCGGTCGTAAAATCGGAAAAACGCGTGCCTATTCCTATTATACAGTCCGCGTTCTTAGCGGTAACATTGCCCGAGGAATTTCCCGTAACGCCTACTCCGCCCATATTATATTTGCAGGAGGAGGGAGTTGCGCTCTTGCCTGCCTGTGTTTCGCCGTAAGGAATATTGAATTTTTCGCAGAAGTCCATAAGAGCCTGACCGGCTTCGGAATACCTTACGCCGCCGCCGCAGATAACCATAGGCTTTTCGGAAGAAGCTATGACCCTTGCTATATCCTCGATTTCCTCGTCCGGCGCGGCAACTCTTGTGATTCTGTGAACCCTCTTCACAAAAAATTCGTCGGGATAATCATACGCTTCGCCCTCCACGTCCTGACAAAGCGATATGCACACGGCTCCAGTACAGGACGGGTCCGTTAAAACTCTCATAGCGTTTATCATCGCGGACATAAGATGTTCCGGTCTTGCGATTCTGTCCCAATAGCGGCAGACGGGCTTGTACGCATCGTTTGTAGTTACGGTCAGCGAATAAGGCTGCTCGAACTGCTGAAGGACGGGGTCGGGCTGACGGGTCGAAAACGTATCGGCGGGGAAAAGCAAAAGCGGAATATTGTTTACGGTAGCGGTCGCCGCCGCAGTAACCATATTTGCCGCTCCCGGACCTATGGACGATGAGCAGGCTATAATCCTGCGTCTGTTGTTTTGCTTCGCGTAAGCCGTCGCGGCGTGAGCCATTCCCTGTTCGTTTTTGCCCTGATAGACTTTAAGTCCGCCGGGATTCTCATCAAGAGCCTGCCCCAAGCCCACTACGATTCCGTGACCGAATACCGTAAAAATGCCGTCAACAAATTTATTTTCCTTACCGTCAAATGAAACGTACTGATTATCAAGAAATTTTACAAGCGCCTGAGCCGTTGTCATTACTGCCATCTAAAATTCCTCCTTAATATGGTAATCACGATTTTGTAAGCCATTCGTGTTCGGGCGATACCAATCTTGTGGTTTTGTACCATGGGTCGCCGTCAAGATGTCTTATCATCCATACATAATACATATTGTAACCGGGAGCCACGACCTGTTCATGGTCCTGACCGCCGCGTATAGTACAGAAAGAGCCGTCAACGCTCTTGTAAACGTCGTCTCCGTTAAAGCACGCGCCGAAGCCTTGCGGCTTATCGAACCTGTAATAGTAAACCTCGGGCTGGGGGTGATGGTGCGGCGGATAGCTCGACCATCTGCCGGGCTTGTTGAAAACCTCGCCCATAACCATATTGGAGTACGGAGCGTTATCGGGGTCGAACATTGTGGAAACGACTCTGTGTCCCGCGCCGTCCCACTGACCTTTGCCGAATTCCTGATAAAGACAGTTCTCCGGAGTATAGAAAACAGGCTCGAACTCCTTGTCGTTATCCGTCCGCTGTATCACTGTTTCGCTGTCCTTAACGGCGGTAACGGTGAACGGCGTATTTTTAGAAACGTGCAGACAATACGGCTTCATATCGAACGGGTCGCGCCTTGAACCGGTTGCCTCTTTGCCGTTCCATTTAAACGTAACTTCACCCGCTACAAGCAGAACAGCCGTTTCGTCATTCTTTTCGCAGAAAGAAACGCTTTCGCCGGCTTTAAGATACTTCACCTTGATATCCATAAGCATATCGGCGTTTTTGCCGTTTCTTTCGCATAATATCTTTTCGTTTTTTTCATTTATAACAGGTATTTCAAACATATATATGCCGTCCTTTCATGTTTTTCATTTATAATAATATACTGTTCTACTATACAATACTTATAGTTATACTTTATCATTAGTCGCGTCGCCGTCGCCGTTTATAGGTATCGCCTCGCCGAGATACGTCGGCTCAGGATTAAATCTTACATACAAAAAATCCTTATTTCTCGCCAAAAATTCTCTTAGCGCGTTGAAAATATTTGTATCGGCCGCATACTCGCGGAGCTGTCCGTCAACGCCGTAGGCTTCAAGCCCCAGGTATCTCGCGACGTATATTGCTCTGTAAAGATGATATTTCTGCGATACGATTATAATTTTTTTCGCGCCGAAAACGTCTCTCGCGCGGTACATCGACTCATATGTGGAAAATCCGGCGTGATCCATAAATATGTCGGAGGACGGAACGCCCTCTTCTTTCGCGTAATCCTTCATGGCGTTGACTTCGTCGTAATCTTCCCTGCCGTGGTCGCCGCTCATAAGGATTTTCGGGGCGGCTTTAAGCTCGTAAAGCTTTATTCCCGTTTTCACTCTGTCCTCGAGCATATGGCTGAGCGTCGTACCCTTTACGCCCGCTCCGAGAACCAATATACAGTCGGCGTTTTCTGTTCCGGCCGCTTCCTCGGCGGACAAGATATATTTTTCCGACGACGATTTTACATAAGCGTTAACGCAAACCGCGTAAATGCAGGCGATAACGCATAAAGCAAAAATTACGCAAAATGCAATAAACAATACTTTAACAATCCTCGATTTTGTTTTTAACATTTTTTATATGTCCCGTTCAGGCGCGAACCACCATTTCGCCGTACTCCGCTTTTGCGTCGGCGATAAATTTTTCAACTTCGGCAAGAGAAGGCATGGCCGCAGAACAACTATGAGCGGCAATAAGCATTGAAGCGGAAGCCGAACCGTATTCGAGAGCCTCGATAACCTCGCAGCCGTCTATAAGCGCTCTTATAAACGAGGACGCGTAGCCGTCGCCGCCGCCGAAGCCTTTGAGCTTCTTTGCGGGGAAAGGCTTTACCGTATAGCTGTTGCCGTCGTTCGTATAAGCGGTAGAACCCTCTTTTCCGTGTTTTATAACCACAATCTTCGTGCCGTAAGACGTCCAAAGCTTCGCGCTTTCCTCGTCCGACGCGCAAACGCCCGTTACGGCTTCGGTAAGGTCAAATTCCTCGCGCGAGCCTAAAATTATATCGCTGTTTCTCGCTACCATGGAATAATAAATTGAAATTTCGTCTTTATTTTTCCATGTATACTCTCGGTAATCTATATCAAAAATCAGAGGAATATTATTCTTTTTCGCAAGCATCACAGCCTTTAAAGTCGCCTCTCTCGACGGACTACGCGAAAGAGCCGTACCCGAAATAAGGAGCGCTTTAGTCTGCTTTATATAATCCTCGTCAATATCGTCGGGGTGGAGCATTAAATCGGCAACACCCTCACGGTACATAAGAATACTGCTCTCGGACGGGCTTTTTATCTCGGTAAACGTAAGACCGAGGTTTTCGCCGTTTTTACAGCGCGTGATATGGCTTACGTCGATGCCGTCGTTTTTGAAATAGTTTATAACGTAATCGCCGAAACTGTCGTCAGAAACCTTGCCGATAAAACCGACTTTTTTTCCGAGTCTTGCCATTCCTACGGCGATATTGGCGGGAGAACCGCCGACGTATTTGTTAAAATTGGAGCTTTCGGACAACGGTCTGTTCATATCGGTCGGATTAAAGTCGATGGCTACCCTTCCGAGCGGTATCAAATCGTATTTTTTTGACGAATCAAAATCAATGTACTTCATTTAAAATATCCTTTCCTATTATTCATTCTTATTTATTCGTGAAAACTCGTATATGCTTTTTAACGTTTTCGTAAACCGCTTCCGCCATTTTCGGAGAAAGTGTAAAGTAATCGGGCTTTTCCTGTGTAAAGGTATAATCCTTTGCGGCATTCGCGAGAGCGTCAAAGCTCGCCGTCGCTATATTGATTTTTCTTATGCCGAGAGATATGGCCTTTACGAACATTTCCCGGGTAATGCCCGTTCCGCCGTGAAGAACAAGCGGAGTTTTTACGGTTTTGTATATTTCTTCAAGGACGTCGAACCTGAGCTCCGGCAAAACGGGATAATTCCCGTGAGCGTTTCCTATCGCGACCGCAAGGCAATCGACATTTGTCTCGTCGCAAAAAATTTTCGCCTTAACAGGGTCTGTGCATAAAATTTCATGCTTCGCGCAGTCGCCCTCATTTCCGCCGACAACTCCGAGCTCCGCCTCAACCGTCGCGCCGTATTTATCGGCTTCCGCCTTTACCGCCTTTGTATAGGCAATATTTTCCTCAAACGGAAAAAGAGAAGCGTCAAGCATAACGGACGTAAACCCGTATGCGATAGCTTCTTTTATACATTCCATGGTAAGTCCGTGGTCAAGGTGAACGGCGACCGGAACCTTAGCGTTTTTCGCGGCCGAAACCATCATCGGAGCCATTAAATGCAACGGCGACTGCTTCATTCTTTTTTCGGCTATCTGGAGGATAATGGGTGTGTTTGTCTCTTCCGCCGCTTTAACGGCTCCCATAATCATTTCCATGTTGCCTACGCTGAACGCGCCCGCCGCGCAGTTGTTATCTGTCGCCCAATTTAAAACCTCCGTCATTTTTACAAGAGCCACAATGACCACTTCACTTTTTATATTATTTCAAGGGAATCACTGATTAAATCGAACGTGCAGATTGCTCCATGAGATTTTTCGTCAGATTGACAAAAGTGACGCAGGAATACTGGCGTATTTCAAGGAGCTTTTGGCAAAAATGACGGAAAATATCGGGGCAAGATGTGCGTTCAGCCGTTAGGCGTGATTTATTCAGTGTTTCCCGGGGCTTATATTCTACAACTTATTATAATTTAAATCAATACGATAATTGAAAAATAATAAAATATTTTTTACAAATTTATAAAAAACGGGACAAAATTACAGACTGTAAATTAATAATTAGGAATGAGGAATTAGGAGTGAGAAATTATCGGTAGACGCTTCGCGTCTTTAATTATAAGAACAGTTATTCACTTTACTGTAACTAATACATAAAAATTTAATGTTTTATAATTTATATGTTTTATATTATAATATACAATATATAATTAAGCCCTTTGGGCTTCCGATAATTCCTAATTCCTCATTCCTAATTCCTAATTAGATTAATTTTCTTTATCGACAAGCTGAAAATTATTCCGTCCCATTTTTTGAAAAATTTTTGTTTCTTATATAAATATGCTTTATGCCGCGGTTTGACGTATCGCGTCTGTCGATTTCAAAAAGCTCCGTCGCTTCAATTAACGGAGTAAGCTTTGCGTATCCGTAGTTTCTCGCGTCGAACGACGGCTCTTTTTTAAGTATAATATTGCCTATTTCGCCCAAAAACGCCCAGCCGTCCTCGTCCGCGACGGCGTCCACAGAGGCTTCGATAAGCTTTATTACGTTTTTGGGAAGCTTTGCCGGACGGCTCTTTTTACTCCTTGTTGATTTAACGCTCTTTCCGCCCTCTTTATGCTCCGACTCGAGAATTTCCAAAAAAATAAATTTATCGCACGCGACAATAAACGGGGTCGGCGTTTTTCTTTCACCGAGCCCGATTACTCTTTTTCCCGATTCCCTGAGCCTCATTGAAAGGCGCGTAAAATCGCTGTCGCTCGATACTATGCAAAAGCCGTCCACGTTATCCTCATAAAGGATATCCATAGCGTCTATAATCATAGCGGAATCGGTTGAATTTTTACCCGTCGTATAGCTGTACTGCTGAATCGGGGAAATTGCGTTTTCAAGCAAAACGTTTTTCCAGCCCGAAAGCTCGGGTCTGGTCCAATCGCCGTAAATCCTTTTTATAGCCGGCGTACCGTAACGGGCGATTTCCGACAGTATACCTTTTACATAAGCGTACGGAATATTATCCGCGTCAATAAGTACGGCCAATTTTAAATCCAATGTCTCGCCCTTCGTTTCATTAATAAAAATATCGTTCACTCCTTATTTTCCTCCTGCTCGGTATGCGGAACGACCGATGATTTATTGACGTCATCGGGATTTGAATTAAACAGATGTATGATTCCCTCGTCGTTAAGAAGCTTGATTATAATTACGAAGAACGGCAGTATAAAAATGCCTATAGCCCCAAAAAGCTTAATTCCCACATACATTGAAATAATCGTTATAACGGGAGAAATTCCCACCTGACCCGCGACAAGCTTAGGCTCTATAATCTGTCTGATTACCGATATGACCGCGTAAATAACAAGCAGACCTATTCCCATGCCTATATTGCCCGTCACAAATGAGTATATGCTCCATGGGATAACAACAGTACCCGTACCGAGAACCGGCACGATATCTATAAGAGCAATAAGAAGGCTTACGACTATAATATGCGAACCGTCGTTTACTCCCATGAGCTTTAAGATATACAGTCCGATTGAAAGCTCAAAGGTGGTTATCAAAATAATAATCGCGTACGCTTTAAGCATCTTGCCGACAGAAGAAACAAGTATTTTTTTTGCCCTGACGGCTTTTTGCTTGTTTTCACCGGGAATCTGCATTAATATAAACGTTTTTATATCCGAGAACGACGCCGTCATAAAACAGGTGGAAACTATTGAAACGAGCAGGGCCGCGAGGATTGTGGGAACTGTGGTTATAACGCTTCCGAGAGGAGATATAAGCTTTGAAAGATTCGTAGTGAGAGTATTTACAATATCTCCGCTCATAAAATATGAGCTTAGCGAATCTATGCCTCCCGTAACAGCGTCGTTAATTTCGGCGGGAAGCCTCCCCGCTATTTCAAGCTCAAGATATCCGTTTTTAAGCACGTCAAAAAACTCGACAAGATTATTGCATCTGTCCGTAAAATAAGTTATAAGATCCTTTATCGCGGAAAAAATCCTTGCTCCGCCGAGCGCTATAAGTCCGAACAGCAGAGTAAATACCAGCAATGACAAAACCGCGCTGATAATGCCCTTGGGCGCTTTTTTGGACTTAGTTAACAACCTTAACGGTTTCTGCAAAAGCGCGGCTATAATAAACGCCGCTATAAACGGGAAAAACATCCAAAACGCATATTTCATAAAAAGATAAAATGCTGCGGCAAAAATCAAAAAATAAATTATATTTACAATAAACGACCAGCGCTTTTGAGTTTTATCCATATATATCCTCCGTAATTTGACCGCGATTCACAACCGCCGTACAAAATCAAAAATATTTTATATTGTTATAATACATCAATATAATACACCAAGATTTACCGTAAAACAAGTGCTATTGAAAATTTTTATATTTTTATGTTCATTATATTTATATTAAGGCAATACCGTATAATTATTGTTGTACAGATGTGCCATGAGATTGTCAAAAGCTCCTTGAAATATGACGCCTGTCAAGAAATTACTGTGATATGACGAAGTTTTGGCGAACAAGTTGTACACGATTAGAGTGTGAACCCACTCTAAATTAGAGGTTTCTTAAAATTTTCGGTCATGCTCAGAAGATGATTTGTATAAAGCAACAAAAAATATTCTTCATTACTTTAAAGTGTTGACATATTAAAGAATCGGTGATATATTGTAATAAGCATCGCAGAAAAGGAATTGATATAATGAATATAGGCATCGTGGGGCTTGGTCTTATAGGAGGTTCCATGGCAAAAGCCCTTAAAGCTTATACCGATAATAAAATATACGGCTACGACATAAATTCGGATGTCGTTGAAGAAGCAATATCGAGAAATATTCTTGACAGAAAACTGAGGGAAGATAATATTTCCCAGCTCGGTCTTATAATTATAGCTCTTTATCCCAAAGCCGCCATAGATTTTGTAAAAAGAAACGCCGAAAAAATAGATAAGGACGCGATAGTTATGGATTGCTGCGGCGTAAAGCGTATTGTATGCGACGCTCTCGAGCCGCTCTCCGAAAAATACGGTTTTACCTTTATAGGCGCGCACCCAATGGCGGGACTGCATATGTCGGGCTTCGCGTATTCGAGCGAGGATATGTTCAAAAACGCGTCGCTCGTGCTTTGTCCGAATGAAAAGGTTAAAAATGAAAAGGTCTATATTTTAAAGGGGCTTTTCGCAGACGCGGGCTTTACAAATATACAGATAGCAACGCCGTCGGAGCATGACCGAATTATTGCCTTTACGTCACAGCTTTGTCACGTTGTATCGAACGCGTATGTAAAAAACAGTGCGGCGACGCTTCATAAAGGCTTTTCGGCGGGAAGCTACCGCGATTTAACGCGCGTAGCGAAGCTGAACGAGCAGATGTGGACGGAATTATTTTTAGAAAATCAAGATTATCTTTATGAAGAGCTTGACGAACTGATATCAAATCTTGTAAAATATAAAGAAGCGATTCGCGAAGGAGATTCCGAAACTCTCAGAACGCTATTGAAAGACGGACGAGAGCGCAAGGAAGCTATTGACGGAGATATTTACAGAAATTAGGTGATTTATATGAACACCGTAAAAGTCAGCGCGTCCAAAAATTATAATATTTATATCGGAAAAAATTTACTTGATAACTGCGGAGAACGAATTAAAAACGAACTCGGCGTTTGCTCAGCCGCGATTATTACCGATGACAACGTAAACGCGCTTTACGCCGACAAGGTCACGGCGTCGCTCGAAAATGCAGGCTTCGGAACGGTTAAATTCGTATTTCCTCACGGAGAGGAATCAAAATCAATTAAGGTATATTCCGAAATTCTTGATTTTCTCGCCGAAAACCATATCACAAGAACTGATATGATAGTCGCTCTCGGAGGCGGCATAACGGGAGATATGGGCGGTTTCGCGGCGGCGACGTTTTTAAGAGGGATTAAATTCGTTCAACTCCCGACTACTCTCCTTTCGGCTGTGGATTCGTCTGTCGGAGGAAAAACGGCCGTAAATCTTACGGCGGGCAAAAACCTCGCAGGCTCGTTTTATCAGCCCGATATGGTCATATGCGATTATACAACTCTCGATACTCTGCCGAAAGAAATTTTCGCGGACGGCTGTGCCGAGGTTATCAAATACGGCGTTATAATGGACGAAGAGTTTTTCGGTTTCCTTAAAAATAACGATATACGCGAAAATATCGAGTACGTAATTACGAAATGCGTCGAGCTTAAACGCGATATAGTAAATAAGGACGAAAAGGAGCTTGGAATCAGAGCCGTTCTCAATTTCGGCCATACAATAGGACACGCCATAGAAATAAACAGCAATTTTGAAATTTCACACGGCAGCGCGGTAGCGATAGGCATGATAATAGCCGCAAAAGGCGCGTTTAAAACGGGAATGTGCGAAAACGATTTATCAGACGTGATAAAGGAAGTTCTTTTAAAGAATAATCTGCCTGTAAGCTGTCCGTTTACGGCAGAGGCTCTTTACAAGGTATCCTGTTCCGATAAAAAGCGAAGCGGCGATACCGTAAAGCTTATTGTTCCCGAAAAAATGGGAAAATGCGTAGGCAAAAAGGTGCCGCTTACACAAATGCTCGCCTTTATAAGGGAGGGGCTTTCATAAATGACCGCCGGGCTTTATCTTAAAAATATGAACGGCGTTATCGGCGCGATATCCTCAAAATCCGATGCACACAGGGCTTTAATCGCCGCGTCGCTTGCCGATAAACCTTGCAGACTTATACTCAATTCCACGTCTAACGATATAAAAGCGGCCTGCTCATGTCTTGAGTCCGCCGGAGCCGTTATTGAAAACGACGGTATGGATATTATAGTCTCTCCTATAAAAAAAGCGTCCGGACGCGCCGTTTTCGACTGCGGCGAGAGCGGTAACACCATAAGATTTCTTATGCCCGTAGCGGCGGCTCTCGGAATTGATTCGGTATTCACGGGAAGCGGCAGACTTCCCGAAAGACCTCAGACTCCGTTGCTCAAGGCATTGTCGGAAAACGGAGCGTCGGTTTCCCCCGACGGTGAATTTCCCATAAAAATATCGGGAAAGCTAAAAAGCGGAATTTTTACGCTTCCCGGGAACGTAAGCTCGCAATTTGTAACGGGACTGCTTTTCGCTCTGCCTCTGCTCGACGGCGACAGCGAAATTCGCCTTATTCCTCCAGTCGAATCAAAGCCATACATAAATATGACAATTTCAACGCTAAAAAAATTCGGAATCGAAGTTAAAGAAAACGGAAATTCGTATTTTGTAAAGGGATGTCAAAAATATATTTCGCCCGACGAATTAAAAATCGACGGAGACTGGTCAAACGGCGCGTTTTTCGTCGTTTTCGGCGCTCTCTCGGATATCACCGTGAACGGTCTTTACCCATCGTCGGTTCAAGGCGACAAGGCTGTTTGTGAAATAGTAAAGCGAATGGGAGCCGACGTTACCATAGGCGAATCAAGCGTCAGAATTAAGAAAAACTCTTTGCGCGGAATTGATATCAACGCTTCCGATATACCCGACCTTGTTCCGGTTATTTCCGCTCTCGCCGTTTTCGCCGCAGGAACCACAAGAATTTATAACGCTTCGAGATTAAGGCTCAAAGAAAGCGACAGACTGAAAACCGTAACCGAGCTTATAAAAACTGCGGGCGGCGATATTACGGAGACGTCCGACGGCCTTATAATAAAAGGCGGAAAGAAGCTTAAAGACGAGTTCACCGTTTCGTCCTTTAACGACCACAGGCTCGTCATGGCGGCGGCCGTTCTATCCTTTGATTCCAAGGTTACCGTTACGGATTTTAAAGCGATAAATAAAACGTATCCGTCGTTTAAAGACGATGTAACAAAACTCGGAGGAATATGCAATGTCATCAATGACAGGTAAAAATATTAAAATCTCTGTTTTCGGTCAGTCCCATTCGGCAGGAATAGGCGTTGTAATTGACGGACTGCCTTCGGGCTTTAATATTGATATGAAAAGAGTTTTGTCCTTTATGGCAAGACGCGCTCCCGGTCGGAACACTATGTCAACGGCGAGAAAGGAAGCCGATTTGCCCGAAATTATTTCGGGAACGGTAAACGATACTACCTGCGGCGCTCCGCTTTGCGCGGTTATAAAGAATACCGACACTCGTTCGCAGGATTATGGGAATTTAAAAGACTGCCCAAGACCGTCTCACGCCGATTACGCGGCGTTTGTAAGGTACGGCGGATTTAACGACGTCGCGGGCGGCGGTCATTTTTCGGGCAGGCTGACGGCTCCCCTTTGCTTCGCCGGAGCGGTCTGTTTACAGATTTTAGAGAGCAAAAACGTTAAAATAAAATCGCATATTTACTCGATTGCGGGTATTCACGATACTCCGTTCGACCTTGTAAATATCACGGACGAGAATATTGCCAAAAAGGATTTTCCCGTTATAGACGACGAATCGGGCGAAAAAATGCAGAGGGCTATACTCGAAGCAAAATTGCAGGCTGATTCCGTCGGAGGAATTATAGAATGTGCCGTAACCGGAGTTAAAGCGGGTATAGGAAATCCGATGTTTGACGGAATTGAAAATATAATAGCGAAAAATATTTTCGGCGTTCCGGCTGTCAAGGGAATCGAGTTCGGAAACGGTTTTGCGGCGGCGTCCCTGAAGGGAAGCGAAAACAACGATAGCTACAGAATAGATAACGGCAAAATCGTTACCGAAACCAATAATTCGGGCGGCGTTACAGGCGGCATTACCACAGGTATGCCGATAGTTTTCAGAGCGGCGATAAAGCCTACGCCGTCTATCGGCAAAGAGCAGAAAAGCGTCAGTCTTTCAAAAAAAGAAAACACGCCTCTTGTAATCCACGGCAGACACGACCCGTGCATAGTTCAGCGCGCGGTTCCCGTTATAGAAGCCGTTACGGCGATATCCGTTCTTGATATAATGGAAGATTTTTAAGGCAACACCGCACAATTAACGGCTACCGCATTTGCGGCTTGTGTTCATAGGAAAGGAATGAGCATAAATTTGGATATAAAAGATTTAAGACAGCAGATAAACGAAATAGATAAAGAGCTTACCGAGCTTTTCAATAAGCGAATGAACGTATCTCTCGAGGTTGCGAAATACAAGCTCGAAAACAATATGCCGATTCTCGATAAAAGCCGGGAAAGAGATGTGCTTGAACGCACGGCGTCATTTTCCGAGCCCGATATACAGAATTATTCAAGAATTTTATATGCCGATATTCTTAATTTATCGCGCTCATATCAGCATAAAATAATAAGCGGGAACTCCGAGCTTACTTCAAAAATCAGAAAAACCGTTGAAGAAAACCCCAAGCTTTTCCCCGAAAAAGTAAACGTAGCCTGTCAGGGCGTTGAGGGCGCGTATTCTCAGCACGCGTGCGACAGAATTTTCCGTTATCCCATTATAACGTATTATGAAAAATGGCGCGGAGTTTTTGAGGCGGTCGTATCGGGTAAATGCGATTACGGCATACTGCCGATTGAAAACAGCACAGCGGGTTCAGTCAATAAGGTTTATGACCTGCTCAAACAGTATAACTGCTATATTGTAAGGAGCATAAGACTAAAAATCGACCATTCGCTTCTTGCCAAAAGAGGAACCGATTTGAGCGGTATAAAAGAAATATTCTCACACGAACAGGCTATTAATCAATGCAGTGATTTTATAGCGTCCCTTAAAGGCGTAAAGGTGACAATAGTTAAAAACACGGCCGCGGCCGCCAAAATGGTGGCGGAATGTGAAAGAAACGACGTCGCGGCTATAGCGTCGTCCGACTGCGCCGAGCTTTACTCGCTTGACGAGCTTCAATGCGCTGTTCAGAACGTTAAAAATAATTATACTCGCTTTATCTGCATTTCAAAGGATTTGCAGATTTTCCCCGGCGCCGACCGCTCAAGCATTATGATGACCACGCTCCATAAGCCCGGCGCATTGTATTCGGTGCTTTCAAAATTCAACGCTCATTCGATAAATTTAAGAAAGCTTGAAAGCAGACCTCTTCCCGAAAAGGATTTTGAATTTATGTTCTATTTCGATATAGAAGCTTCTGTTTATTCGCCCGATCTTTATAATCTTTTCGATGAGCTGTACGCCGAAAACTGCAATTTCACATATTTCGGAAGCTATTCCGAAGTTATTTAAAGTGTTCACACTCTATAAGAATAATAGCCCATTACATGGGCTTAAGGAGGTTACGAAAATGGACGGTCTTTACGGTCTTATAGGCGGAAAACTGGGACACAGCTATTCGCCGCAGATTCACTCTCTTTTGGGAGATTATACGTACAAGCTCTTTGAAATGGAGGAGGAGGAAGTCGGCGAATTTTTAAGAAAAAGGGAGTTTGACGCGGTTAACGTTACAATTCCGTATAAAAAAACGGTTATGCCCTTTCTTGATAAAATCGACGAAAAAGCGCTTAAAATAGGCAGCGTAAATACAATAGTAAAGGAAAAAGACGGAACGCTCAAGGGTTACAACACCGATTATTACGGTTTTTCGTATATGCTCAAAAAGGGCGGAATAAACGTACACGGAAAAAAGGTGCTGATTCTGGGCGACGGAGGCGCGTCGCTTACCGTTCAGAACGTAGTAAAGGACCTTGGCGCGAGGGAAATTGTAGTGGCTTCCCTGTTCACGGAAACAAATTACGACCACCTTGACCCTCATTTCGATTCTGAAATAATCATAAACGCAACGCCCGTGGGAATGTATCCAAAAAATCTTGAAACGCTTGTAAATCTCGATAATTTCACAAAACTCGAGGGCGTGGCGGACGTTATCTACAATCCCGAAAGAACGCTTCTTATGCTCGACGCGGAAAGACGCAATATACCGCATATCAGCGGACTTTATATGCTCTCGGCTCAGGCGAAAAAAGCCGCCGAATACTTTTTCAATAAAGAATTTGACAACGCTGTTATTGATAAAATCGTAAAAAAACTTTCGTTTGAACTGACCAATATAATACTTGTGGGTATGCCCGGCTGCGGCAAAACTACAGTCGGAAATCTTCTCGCTTCGCATTACGGCAGAAAATTAGTCGATACAGACGAATTGATTGTGAAAAAGGCGGGAAAATCTATTCCCGAAATTTTCGCGGAACAGGGAGAAACGGGTTTCAGAAAGATTGAAGCCGAGATTATAAAAGAAGTCGGAAAGGAAAAAGAACTTGTAATAGCCACAGGCGGAGGCGTCATAGTAACGCCCGAAAACTTCGACGCGTTAAGGCAGAACGGCACCGTAATCTTTATCAACAGGAATATTGACGTTCTTCCGACAGACGGCAGACCGCTTTCACAGAAAAACGACCTTAACGAAATGTTTAAGAAAAGACTGCCTCTTTACAGAAAAATATGTCATTTCGAGGTTGACGGAAACGGAACTCCTCGGGAAGTTGTCGAAAGAATCGAAAAATTATTATAAGATTATCTGAAAATCGGAAATGTGCTCAGAGCGTGTTCAACCTAAGCACAACACGCATCTTTTCGGCGGAATTTCGGTCGTACCGCGTTACCCGTTATACACACTAAAGAAAGAAAAAGTACCGAAAAAAAGCTTATGCTTTTGCGGTATAAAGGACGGATTAAATGAAGTTTTTGGTTATAAACGGCCCCAACATAAATATGCTCGGAATAAGAGAACCCGATATCTACGGCAAAACAAGCTACAAAGGACTTCTCGAAATGATAGATAACTGGGCGAAAGAGAATAATATCGAGGTCGAATGTTTTCAATCGAACCATGAGGGAGATATCGTTGATAAAATCCAGGATTCTTACGGTAAAATCGACGGAATTGTAATAAATCCGGCAGCGTATACTCATACGAGCGTAGCCATTTTAGACGCTATGAAAGCTGTGGGGATTCCCTGTGTTGAAGTGCATATTTCGGATATAAACGAACGCGAAGCGTTCAGACACGTTTCTTACGCCGGAAAAGCCTGCTTCGAGCATATAATAGGAAAAGGGCTTGACGGCTACACAATTGCGCTTGACTTGCTAAGACAGTACCGAGCAAAAACCGTCTGACGCATTTAATCAGTGTTTCCCTAATAATTCAACATATCATCATCGCGTCGCCGAACCACGCGGTTTATAAGTTTTTACCGATTGGCAACTTTCTAAAATAAATCGCTGTGTGTTCCGGTTCTGATAAGCCGCAAAATAAGGTTTTCATGCACTACCTGATATACGAGCAACCAATCAGGCTGAATATGGCACTCCCGCATACCCTTATAATTTCTCGAATTTATAAGCTGATAATCATGATACGATTCGGGCAGAGGCTCCTCTTTACGCAGTAATTCAATAACCGCCTCAAGCTTTTTCGGCTCAAGCCCGCGTTTCACGGCAAGCTTGAAATCCCGTTTAAACTGCCCCGAAAATTCCAATTTAAGCATTAAGCGCCTCCATCAGCTCCGAAACACTATCGAACGGCCCGTATATATCCTCACCATTGTTGGCGGATTCCATTGCCGCAAGGGTTGTCGCATTGGGAATTTCCCGTGTAATGGAAAAAGGAAAAGCGCCTTCATAAACCATTTGTTTTAAAAATACGTTTACCGCCGTTGATAAATCCATTCCGAAATCAGCAAGCAAAACCTGTGCCTTTGCTTTTGTATCGGCGTCAATGCTGATATTGGTAGAAACTTTTGGCATTTTTCTCCGCTCCTTTCTGTATCAGTATAGCATAGTATATCCAATTTGTCAACATACTATGCGCATTTTTAAACATATTATGTGATTAAATAAACGTAATATATTAAAAATTCAACATATCATCATCGCGTCGCCGAAGCTGAAAAATCTATATTTCTCCTCAATGGCGATTTTATATGCGTTAAGCACGTTTTCCCTTGTACTGAATGCCGATACGAGCATTATAAGCGTGCTTTCGGGCAAATGAAAATTTGTTACCAATCCGTCGATACATTTAAATTTATATCCCGGATAAATAAATATGCTTGTAGAGCCGGAACATTCTTTCATCTCTCCGTTTTCGTCTGCGGCGGATTCCAGTGTACGGCACGATGTCGTTCCCACGGCGATTATACGTCTGCCGTTTCTTTTTGCGCTATTGATTTTTTCGGCTGTCTCCGCCGACACCCAATAATGCTCCGAATGCATTTGATGTTCTTCTATATTCTCGGTTTTAACGGGTCTGAACGTCCCTATTCCGACATGAAGCGTAACAAACGCTGTGCTTACGCCCATATCCCCGATTTTTTTCAGCAATTCGGGAGTAAAATGAAGTCCGGCGGTAGGAGCCGCGGCGGAGCCTAACTCCTTCGAGTACACTGTCTGATAGCGTTCTTTATCCTTTAGCTCATGCGTTATATAATGCGGCAGGGGCATTTCTCCTATTTTGTCGAGAACCTCGTAAATATTCGGAGCGTCATAAGAAAAACGGACAATTCTGTTGCCGTTTTCAAGCACCTCAAGGACTTCGGCGCGAAGCAGACCGCCGCCGAAAGTAAAGCTGTCCCCTACTCTCGCCTTTCTTCCGGGGCCGGTTATAACCTCCCATTTGTCGCTTCCGAGGTTATTAAGAAGAAGAAATTCGACCCTTGCGCCTGTTGTTTTTACTCCGTACAATCTTGCCGGAAGAACCCGCGTATTATTAAGCACAAGGCAGTCGCCTTTCTTTAAATAATCCGTAATATTAAAGAAATGACGGTGCTGAATTTCACCCGTTTTTCTGTCCATATACAGCAATCTTGATTTATCCCTGTCCTCTATAGGGTCCTGCGCTATCAATTCGTCAGGTAAATCAAAGTAAAAATCTGATTTTTTCATTTATTTTGCACCAAATTTCTAAAAGTTTTTCATTTAAGTTGACACATGAAAATATAAATGATAATATATATAGTAATATACTTTACTTAACGGGTTATATTATATTTCAAATTGCCCGCGATTACAATAGTAAAATCAAATTTCTTATCGGAGGATGGAATATAATGAAAAAATATAAGGTTGGCATAATCGGCGCTACGGGTATGGTAGGTCAGCGTTTCGCAACGCTTCTTTACAATCACCCGTGGTTTGAGGTTGCCGCTCTTGCAGCAAGTCCCAAATCGGCCGGTAAAAGCTATGAGGAAGCTTTGGGCGGCAGATGGGTCATGAAAACCCCGCTGCCTGAAAGCCTTAAGGATATGAAAGTCTTCGACGCGTCGGCGGATATAAACAAAATAGCTGAAAAGGTCGATTTTGTGTTCTGCGCCGTAGATATGAAAAAGGACGAAATAAAAGCTCTTGAGGAAGCCTACGCAAAAGCCGAATGTCCCGTTGTTTCAAACAATTCGGCTCACAGATTCACAGACGACGTTCCTATGATTATTCCCGAAATAAACGCCTCTCATCTCAAAGTTATCGAATCGCAGAAAAAGCGTTTGGGAACAAAGCGCGGCTTTATCGCGGTAAAATCCAATTGTTCGCTTCAATCCTACGTTCCGGCTCTTTATCCGCTTGATGAAAAATTCGGCATAAAGGACGTTCTTGTATGTACATATCAGGCGATTTCGGGAGCCGGAAAAACGTTTGAAAGATGGCCGGAAATGGTCGATAACGTCATTCCCTATATCGGCGGAGAAGAGGAAAAAAGCGAAAAAGAGCCTCTTAAAATCTGGGGTAAATTGGAAAACGGCAAAATCGTACCTGCCGAAAAGCCCCATTTTACTGCTCAGTGCATAAGAGTACCCGTTTCCGACGGTCATCTCGCCGCTTGCTTCGTCCGTTTTGATAAAAAACCGACAATAGATGAAATACTTGAAATATGGAAGAATTTCAAAGGCAGACCGCAGGATCTGAATCTTCCTCACGCGCCCAAACAGTTCCTAAATTACTATACGGAAAATGATATGCCTCAGACGAAAATCAACAGAGAGCTTGAGGGCGGTATGGCTATATCGGTAGGCAGACTCAGAGAGGATACGCAGTACGATTACAAATTCGTATGCATCTCGCACAACACGTTAAGAGGCGCGGCGGGCGGCGCTGTTCTGCTCGCGGAGCTTCTCTGCGCGGAAGGCTACATTGAGCCTAAATTTTAATCTTTCGGTGTTTAAGGAGATAATCAAATGAAAAAGAAAGTACTTTTCGAAGGTTCGGCAGTTGCCGTTATCACTCCGTTTACAGAGGATTTAAAGAGAATTGATTATGACAAATTTGAAGAAATAATAAACTTCCAGATAGAAAACGGAACCGACGCGATTGTCGTATGCGGAACAACGGGCGAAGCATCGACTCTCACCCATGAAGAACATACGGAAGCGATAAAATTCTGCGTAGACGTTACGTCAAAGAGAGTACCCGTTATAGCAGGAACAGGCTCGAACGACACGTATTACGCTGTCGAGCTTTCAAACGAAGCCGAAAAAGCGGGCGTAGACGGGCTTCTGCTCGTAACGCCGTATTACAACAAAACCTCGCAGAGCGGTCTTATCGAGCATTATAATTATATTGCCGACAGAGTTTCCTCCCCTATGATTCTTTACAACGTACCGAGCAGAACCGGAATGGCGATAAAGCCCGAAACATATGCGGAGCTTGCAAAGCATGAGAGAATAGTCGCGGCTAAGGAGGCCTGCGGCAACATCTCCGAAATAGCAAAAACAGCGGCTCTCTGCGGCGAAAGTCTTACGCTGTATTCGGGCAATGACGACCAAATCGTCCCGATAATGTCGCTTGGCGGCAAAGGCGTTATATCGGTACTTTCTCATGTCGCGCCGAAGGTCGCGCACGATATTGCGAGAAAGTATCTTGACGGCGATGTGACCGGCTCCATGAAATTACAGCTTGAGTATCTCGATCTCTGCAACGCGCTTTTCTGCGACGTGAACCCGATACCCGTCAAGGAAGCGATGAATATGTGTTGCATGAACGTAGGCAGATGCAGAATGCCTCTCGGAACAATGAGCGAAGCGGGAAAAGCGGCTCTCCGTAAAGCTCTTGCGAATCATAATCTCGTAAAATAATAATTTGTTAAAGGAACCGCTGAATAAATCACGCCTGTCGGCTGAACGCACATCTTGCCCCGGTATTTTCCGTCATTTCTGCCAAAAGCTCCTTGAAATACGTCAGTATTCCTGCGTCGCTTTTGACAATCTGACGAAAAATCTGACGACGCAATCTGTACGTTCGATTTAATCAGCGCTTCCTAAAATTTAATGTCGGGTTTCACAGCCCGACATTTATGTTTAAGGCGTATTATCGCTCTTAATAAAAGGATGTAAAAGGTGATACAAATGACAAAAGTTATATTAAGCGGCTGCTGCGGAAAGATGGGCGCGGCTGTTACAAACGCGGTAAATGGCAGGGACGATATTAAAATCGTCGCGGGGGTAGACATAATGGAATGTCTTACTATGCCCTACCCTGTTTTCCCGACGTTCGACGAGCTTCCGTTTAAGGCCGACGTTATAATTGATTTTTCAAGCCCCTCCGCTCTCACGGGACTTCTCGAATACGCGGTAAATAACAATACTCCGTCGGTACTCTGCGCTACGGGATATTCGGAAGAACACATAAAAGCTGTTGAAAAAGCTTCAGAAAAGGTCGCCATGTTCAGGTCCGGAAATATGTCGCTTGGTATAAACCTTATTTCCGAGCTTGCGAAAGCCGCCGCAAAGGTTCTCGGTCAGTCGTTTGACGTGGAAATTGTCGAAGCGCATCACAATCTCAAGCTCGACGCTCCCAGCGGCACCGCTCTTATGCTCGAAAAAGCCGTTGAAGAAGGATTGGATTACGCTCCCGAGCTTGTATATGACCGTCATGACCGTTCGCAAAAGAGAGATAAACATGAAATAGGTATACATTCCGTAAGAGGCGGGACGATAGTCGGAGAACACGAGATTATTTTCGCGGGCAATGACGAAGTTGTAAAAATCAGCCATCAGGCGCTGTCAAAGAACGTTTTCGCCGCGGGAGCCGTTAACGCCGCGATTTATATGAAGGATAAAAAAAGCGGTATGTACGATATGTCGGACGTTATAAAAGCTCAGAATTAAAGATTAAAAAGAGACATTCACTTAAAAGTGGGTGTCTCTTTTTTGGTAATATAACCGGCAGATTGTGGCAAAGACGCAAATCGGTCTCTGCGCGGTGCCGCTGAATATAAATATCAATTATTATTATTTTCTTCGTCCGCTTCGGTCTTTTTCGAGGCGGCGTATATTCCCTTTCTTCTGGTAATAAAAAACAGCGTAAGAAGAACGTATTTTATAATAAGCAGGATTGAGGAAAAGCCTGCAACAAATGACGTTTCCCCGCCTTTGATTGTATAAACAGAATTGAGCGCGCCTATAGCGAGCTGAACCACAAGAACTATCATTGTAAGCAGAGCGAAATTGTTTACGGAATCAGTCTTGGGAGTTATTTTGTGAATGTTCCACAGATAGAATATATACGGCGTACCTACAGACGCAAGCTCATAAACTATAAGCAAAAGAGCGGTTATGATTTTTATATTATTGGCGGCGTTTATATCGTTCTGAGTGAGCGTTCCCGCTTTACCATACGATGAATACCGAGTGAGCATTACGAAAAATATAAGAACGGCGATACCGACTATTGCAGATACAATAAGACAGGCGACAGAAAGACGTTTAAGATTTCTGCCCAAATAATAATTTTCGTTTTCCTCGCTTAATCTGCAAGCCTTATCAACCTTTGAAAACCCCTTTATTGTCATAATAAACGCAAACAATGCAAACGCCACGCTGAAAAAACGGCATACGTAAGCTACAGCGTTCGGAAAATCAACAGATGACAACAGATACGTCAGCACAGAATTTGTAACAAGCGCTATTGAAGCCGCGATAAATATTGTGGTCGCATTATAATCATACTGACGGGTGATTTCAATTTTTTTCATACTGCCACTCCTTTGAATCAACACAGGCTGCCGCACGCGTCCCGAGTTATTTTTATCATTTCATCGAGTTTTCTTTCTATATCGGCTACAAGCGCGAACTGAGTCCTGCATCTGTCAAGATTATGCTCGGGGTACGAAATACCGAAATATACGTCTCCGTCAAGATAATCCGTAAGGAATCTCATTCCGCATTCAAACGTCAGGAGCTTAGCGGAAAACGGCAGATATTCAAGCTCCTTTTCCGTAAGGCTTTTTCCCGCTGATTTAAGATATCCCCTAACGTACTTTTCATACAGATTAAGGTCAAGCGACACCTTTGAAACGTCTTTTTCATCTTCGGCGGCAGTATTTGCCCCGAATCTTATCGCGTCTCCGAAATCGTAAAGCGACGAACCCGGCATTACGGTATCAAGGTCCACTATGCATACGGCTTTTCCGCTTTCACTGTCAAACATAATATTGTTAAGCTTTGTATCGTTATGCGTAACGCGGACGGGGATTTCGCCTTTTTCCATAAGCTCCGCAATAACGGAAGTATCCGCTTCCCTTTTTAACGCAAAATCCATTTCATTCTCGACCTCATCAAGCCGTCCCGCCGCGTTTCTTTCGGCCGCTGCTTTCAGGTTAAGAAAACGCTTGTATGTATTATGAAAATCGGGTATAGTGTCGTGAAGCGTTTCTATGGGAAACGACGCCAATCTCGATTGAAATTTGCCGAACGCCTCGCCCGCTCTGTAAAAAAGCTCGTCGTTCTCAATGGAATTGTAAGAGAACGAATTATCTATATAATTGTACATTCTCCAATAAAGTCCTTCGGAATCTATAAAGCAGTTGCTGCCGCCGCAGGTGTTATAAACCCTTAGCGTCTCCCTTTCGGGGTCTCCGCCCTCCGCTTCTATTTGTACGCGCAGATAATCCGTTACCCTGATTATATTTTCCATAAGCTCGAGCGGTTTTTTAAATACCTCGGTATTTATCTGCTGGAGGAGCCGTTTTTCTTTTTTGCCGTCGGAATGAGTAAATTCCGTAAAATATGTGCGGTTTATATGTCCGTTGCATATCATCGACCAATCGGACAGCTTATCGGCAAGTCCGTATGCCTCAAGTATTTCGTCAATGCAATCCGGAAGTCCTTTCTTTATTATACCCATTAATACTTGTTCCTTTCCGCGTTTTATCTTAAAGACCGAATAATTATATACTTTTTTTCCGAAATAGTCAATAATTTATTGACAATACTCTTTACAGCATGAAAAAAATAATGTAAAATATATACAAACAGAGATTTTAAAGACGGAGGAAGTCCATTTTATGGAAAAAAAATATAACAGGATACTCTTAAAGCTAAGCGGAGAGGTCCTCGCCGGCGAAAACAAACAGGGAATTGATTTCAATACGGTTGAAAACGTATGCAAGGTTATAAAGCAATGCACCGAAATCGGAGTGCAGGTCGGAATAGTAGTCGGGGGCGGAAACTTCTGGCGCGGCAGGTCGAGCGGAAATATGGACAGAACAAGGGCCGACCACATAGGTATGCTCGCAACGGTTATGAATTCCCTCGCCTTAGCCGATACGTTAGAACAGCTCGGCGTACAGGTCAGAGTGCAGACCGCTATTGAAATGCGTCAGATTGCGGAGCCTTATATAAGGAACAAGGCAATCAGGCATTTTGAAAAAGGCAGAGTAGTAATTTTCGGCTGCGGCACAGGCTCGCCGTTTTTCAGCACCGATACGGCGGCTTCGTTAAGGGCTGCGGAGATAAGAGCCGACGTAATGCTTAAAGCCACCAATGTTGACGGCGTTTACGACAAAGACCCCAATAAATTTGGCGACGCGGTAAAATTCGATTTGTTAACTCACGCCGAGATAGTTGAAAAAGACCTCGGAGTTATGGACAGCACCGCCGCCGCGCTCTGCAAGGATAACAACATACCTATTCTCGTTTTCAATCTTCGGAATCCCGAAAATATTTTAAAAGCCGTCCGCGGCGAAAACATAGGAACGCTTGTAGTCAATTGACAATTGACAATTGACAATGTACAATTGACAATTGACAATGTACAATTGACACTGAATGTACAATTGACAATTAAAAAATTATCAATTTTATTTAAATAAAACTATAATAAAATTTATCTCGGAGGTAGATTATGGAACTTAAAGAACTCTATGAGAGCACAAAAACAAGAATGAACAAAACCATAAACGCTCTTAATTCCGAATACGATTCGGTAAGAGCGGGAAGGGCAAGCGCAAAAGTGCTTGACAGAATCACAGCCGATTATTACGGAACTCCCACTCCTATAGTACAGATGGCCGGAATCTCGAACCAGGACGCGAGAACTCTCGTTATACAGCCTTGGGATAAATCCGCGCTCAACGCTATATGCAAAGCGATTCAGGCTTCCGACCTCGGAATAAACCCGCAAAATGACGGAACTATTATTCGTCTCTCCTTTCCTCCTCTTACGGAAGAGAGAAGAAGACAGCTTACAAAGGAAATTTCAAAAACAGCCGAAGAATCAAAGGTCGCTATCCGTCAAATAAGAAGAGATTCCATTGACAAGGTTAAATCCATGAAAAAAGCTTCCGAAATAACTGAAGACGACATGGAGGACGCCGAGGACGAAATCCAGAAAATAACCGACGATTTCATAAAAAAGATTGACGAAATCGAAAAAGCAAAAGCGGCCGAAATCATGGAAATATAGAAAACGCAACGCAAACATATAAAAAAACGTACCGCGCCGTATAGCGGCGCGGGTGCAGGTTAGCGTAAGAATTTTGAAAGAAGGAGCGATGCCGGGCACAAAAGGCTTTGATTTTCACCGCGTTTTGTGCGACGTCTGTATCGCAAATTATTAATATGTCCGATAAAAAAAATCCGCCCGAGTTTTCCGTTCTGCCGCGTCACGTCGGCTTTATAATGGACGGAAACGGAAGATGGGCAAAGAAAAAAGGACTTCCGAGAAGCGAGGGACACAAAGAGGGCGCGAAAGTATTCAGAAAAATAGGCGAATACGCCGCAGACCTCGGCATAGAATACGTTACGTTTTACGCATTCTCAACAGAAAACTGGAAGCGTCCCGAAGCGGAGGTCAACGCTATTATGGAGCTTTTCGGCGATTATCTGAACGAGGTCATCGAAAGGATTCGGGAAAACGACGAAAAAGGCATACGCCTCAATTTTATAGGCGACAGAAAAGGGATATCTCCCGAGCTTTTGGGGCTTATGGATTATACCCATAAACTTACCGAGGATAAAAGCAAAGTAACGCTCAATATCGCGGTAAATTACGGCGGCAGGCATGAAATAGCTTCCGCCGTAAAAGAGATTGCAAAAAAGGCCGCTCACGGCGAAATCAATCCCGATTCGATTGACGAAAGCGTTATTTCGGATTACCTTTATACGGCTGGTCAACCCGACCCCGATTTAATAATCCGTCCGAGCGGAGAATACAGGCTTTCAAATTTCCTCACATGGCAGGGAGCATATTCGGAGCTTTGGTTCTCGGATATTCTTTGGCCCGATTTTACCGAGGAAAATTTTAACGAGGCATTAAGAGCCTACGAAAAAAGGAACCGCAGATTCGGCGGCGTTTAAGGAAGCACTGATTAAATCGAACGTGCAGATTGCTCCGCCGGATTTTTCGTCAGATTGTCAAAAGCGAAGAAGGAATACTGACGTATTTCAAGGATCTTTTGGCAAAAATGACGGAAAAGCTCGGGGCAAGATGTGCGTTCAGTCCGTAGGGCGTGATTTATTCAGTGGTTCCTTAAGGCAATACCGGCGCAGCTTAAAAGCTATGCCGGTTATATAGCTTATAACAATATATAAATAAGGATAGATTTATGAAACAAAGAGTAATAACAGGAATTGTAGGTCTGGTTATAGTAATACCGTTTTTTATATTTATGCATACCGTAGCTTTCCCAATATTTGTCGCTATAGTATCCGCGCTTGCGGTTTATGAGATAATAAAAGCGACGGGCGGCAAAAATAATCTGATTCTCGCGTTAAGCTGTTTAACGGCGGCGGCGATACCGTTCGTTTTTCATTATAATATCAAAATCCCGTTTATGCCGACAGCGATAATTTACACGCTTGTGTATTTTATGATAATGGTGCCGACGCATAAAAAAACAACGTTCAACGACTGTTTGACGGCATTGTTCGCAGCGCTCGCCGTACCGTGTTCTCTGTCCGTTCTCATAGAATTAAGGGACGTTTATATTGATTTTCCCGAAAAATACACTAAGGCAAACGGCGTGTTTTTAATAATTTTCGGGCTTTTCTGCTCATGGATAACAGATATTTTCGCTTATTTTACAGGCAGGGCATTCGGAAAGCATAAGCTTTGCCCGAAAATAAGTCCGAAAAAGACGGTTGAAGGAGCATTGGGCGGAATAGTATGCGCGGCTGTATTCAACGTAATTCTTTACGTTATATTCGATAAATATTTCTTTACGGTGCATACGATTGCAGTATGGCAGATTATAATTATAAGTGTAATATTGTCTGTTGTAAGTATGTTCGGTGATTTATCGGCCTCGATAATCAAAAGGAACCACAACATAAAGGATTTCGGTAAAATTCTGCCCGGTCACGGCGGCATAATGGATAGATTTGACAGTTGTCTTTTCGTGCTTCCGGCGCTTTACGCCTGTTTATACTGTTTATACTTTATAAATATGTAAACTTAGCGCATATTTATGCAGAAGAAAAGCCACCATTACCATCGGAGTTGAAAAAATGAAGAAAATCGCGATATTGGGCTCAACAGGCTCTATAGGAACGCAGTCGATAGACGTAGCGTTAAAACACGGCTACAAAGTAACGGCATTGACGGCACATTCAAACTCAAAGCTTCTTGAGCGTCAGGCAAGGCTCTTAAAGCCCGAAAAGGTAGCTTTATGCAATGAAAGCGAAGCCTTAAAGCTAAAAGAATCGTTAAAAGATATGGATATAAAGGTTCTGAGCGGTATGGACGGCATATGCGAGTGCGCGTCTGAAACGCAGGCGGACACAGTTATAAATTCAATAGTCGGAATGGCGGGATTAAGACCCACTCTTGCGGTAATAAACGCAAAAAAACAGCTTGCTCTCGCCAATAAGGAATCTCTCGTCGCAGGAGGACAGCTTGTAACCGACGCGGCAAAAAACAGCGGAGTACCGATTTTACCCGTAGACAGCGAACATTCGGCAATTTTTCAGTGCTTGCAGGGAAAACCCTCTAACAAGGCGCTTAAAAAAATAATTCTTACAGCGTCGGGCGGTCCGTTTTTCGGCAGAAAAAAAGGGGAACTCGAAAACGTTACGGCGACGGAGGCGTTAAAGCACCCGAATTGGAATATGGGAGCGAAGATAACTATAGATTCCGCAACCATGTTCAACAAGGGGCTTGAGCTTATTGAAGCGGTATGGCTGTTCGGAGTAAATCCCGATATGATAGACATTGTCGTTCACAGGGAAAGCATAATACATTCAATGATTGAATACGACGACAACTCCGTTATAGCGCAGCTTGGGCTTCCCGATATGAGAATACCTATACAGTACGCTCTGACTTACCCCGAAAGATACCCGTCGCCCGTAGGCGAGCTTGATTTCGCGTCGATTGCGGAATTGACCTTTTATAAGCCGGATTACGATACGTTTAAATGTATAAATATTTGCAGGGACGCTATAAATAAAGGCGGATTAAATCCGGCCGCCGTAAACTCCGCGAACGAGGAAGCGAATCTTTTATACAGAGAGGGAAAAATCGGATTCAACGACATTCCCGAACTTATTCTCGAGGGTGCGTCCGCATCTCCCGAAAAAGAAAAATTTACGGTTGACGATATAGACGAAACGGATATTATCGTAAGAGAAGCCGTACGCGCCGCCGTAAAGAACCGCTGAACAAATCACGTTCTACGGACTGAGCGCGCATTTTGCCAGGATATTTTCCGTCATATTTTCCAAAAATTTCTTGAAATACGTCAGTATGACGAAAAATATCATGGCACATCTGCACGACAATAATTATGCGGTATTGCCTTAAACAGAAAGGACTGATTTTCTTTTTGAAAAGTATTACGCTTGCGGTAAGCATAGCCGCCGTTTGGGGAAAGGTCTGGCCTATACTTGTCGCTATACTGTTTTTCGGATTAATTATAGCTATTCATGAGCTGGGGCATTTCCTCACCGCTAAGCTTTTCCATGTAAAAGTCAATGAGTTTTCACTCGGCATGGGACCCGCGATATTCAAAAAACAAAAGGGTGAAACAAAATACGCCGTGAGATGCTTGCCGATAGGCGGCTACGTCAGCATGGAGGGCGAGGACGAAACCTCGGAGGACGAAAGAGCATTCTGCAATAAAAAGCCATGGAAGAAATTTATCATCGTCGCTGCGGGCGCGATAATGAATCTTATTCTCGGATTTATATTTATAATAATTCTGACCTGCTCGGACGATCTCATCGGCACAACGCAGATACATTCATTCTACGATAACGCCACAAGCGCCAAATACGGGCTTGAAGTGGGCGACGTTATAAAAAAAATAAACGGAACGAGGATATTTTCAAGCAGAGATATAAGCTACTCTATTCTGAGGGACGAGGACGGCATATATGATTTTGTCGTTGAAAGGAACGGCGAAAACGTAGAGCTTAAAGACGTTCATTTTGAAACAAAGCCATTGGAAAACGGGCATAACACTATAATATATGATTTTATTATAGTAGGCGTTGAAAAAAATCCATTGAACGTGCTGTCAACAGCGGCGCTTGACACCGTTTCCACCGCAAGACTTGTATGGCTGACGCTTTTTGACCTTATAACGGGTCATTACGGCATTAACGATTTATCGGGCCCTGTAGGCACTGTGTCGATAATCGCGGACGCTGCGTCCGAAGCGGCGGCGGCAGGGACGGGAATCACCACCATTATATATATAATGGCTCTTATAACCATAAATATAGGCGTTTTCAATCTGCTCCCGATTCCGGCTCTCGACGGCGGAAGACTGTTTTTCATACTAATAGAAGCCATAAGAAGAAAGCCCGTTCCGGCAAAATACGAAGGCTATATTCACGCGGCGGGACTTGCGCTGCTTATGCTTCTTATGGTGGTAATAACCTTTAACGATATAAAGAACCTTGTAACGGGAGTTCTTTAGGAGTGATAATGTGTACAACCGCAGAAAATCAAAACAAGTAAAAATCGGTAATATTTCTATAGGCGGAGATAATCCGATAGCTGTACAGTCAATGCTGAACGTCTCGGCTCACGACGCCGAAAAATGCGCGGAGCAAGCGTTAAAGCTCCAAAAGGCGGGCTGCGAAATAATAAGAACGGCGGTTCCCGACCTTGACTGCGTAAGAACCGTGTACAAATTAAAGGAAAGCGTCGATATACCCGTTGTCGCAGATATTCATTTCGATTACAGAATAGCTCTCGAATGTGCCGAAGCCGGAGCCGATAAGATAAGAATAAATCCCGGCAATATCGGCTCGGATGACAGAGTAAAGGCTGTCGCGGATAAGTGCGGACAAAAAAATATACCGATAAGAATCGGCGTAAACTCCGGCTCGCTCGAAAAGGAGATACTCGCGAAACACGGCTCGCCCACTCCCGAGGCTCTCGCCGAAAGCGCGATGTACCATGTGAGCCTTTTAAATAAATTTGATTTTGACAATATTGTAATATCGCTTAAATCCTCGGACGTAAGAAAATCATTCGAGGCTTACAAAATCGTTGCCGATATGTGCGATTATCCCTTGCACATAGGGATAACGGAAGCCGGAACAGAGCGTATGGGAATTATTAAATCCTCCGCCGGGCTCGGCGCTCTGCTTCTTAACGGCATAGGCGACACGATAAGAATTTCTTTAACTGCCGACCCCGAAAAGGAAGTACACGCGGCGTATGATTTGCTTAAAGCTCTCGATTTAAGGAATAAAGGCATACGCTTTGTATCCTGTCCGACCTGCGGAAGAACGAAAATCGACCTTATAAAAATAGCGTCCGAAGCGGAGAAACGCCTTAAAAGCTGCGATAAAGACATAACCGTCGCGATAATGGGCTGCGCTGTGAACGGCCCCGGAGAAGCCCGCGAAGCGGATATCGGCATAGCCGGCGGTGAAAAATGCGGTCTTATTTTCAGAAAAGGCGAAATTTTAAGAAAAGTCCCCGAAGATAAGCTTTTAGACGAGCTTATTTACGAAATCGAAAATACAGATTTCAGTTGATTACATATGAAAATGAAAACACTGAAATTCACCGAAAACAAAACATGGTTCAAGCTCGATAACGCGGCAAAAATTTTTCCCGGGCAGAACTCCGCAACATGGTCAAACATGATACGGATATCCATAAATCTTAAAGAGGAAATAGAGCCGGAAATACTGAAAACCGCCGTAAAAAGATGCCTGCCGCGTTTCCCCTCACTTGACGTAAGAATGAGAAAGGGATTTTTCTGGTATTATTTTGAAAAAAATCAGAAAGAACCGATAGTAAAGCCCGACGTAAACAATCCGTGTGTAAGGATAAAGTACAGCGAAAACAATAATTATCTGTTCAGGGTGTTTTATTATAAAAACAGAATATCCCTCGAGCTTTTCCACGCTTTGACAGACGGTTACGGAAGCGCGGTTTTTATCTCAACCGTCGCGGCGGAGTACCTGAGACTGAAAGGTCATGATATTCCCTCGGGCGGAATGGTTTTCAGCTTGGACGAGCTTCCAAAGGACGGCGAGCTTGAGGACGCCTTCGCGAAATACGCCGTTTCAAAGGTCAAAGCCAAGCGTCCGGCGCTCCCGACCTATCACCGAACCGGAGAAAAAATGCCAAAGCATCTTTCAATCATGACAAGCGGATATATCCCCGTTGACACGCTTAAAGAAAAATCAAAAGCTCACGGAGTTACCGTTACGGAATATATCGCGTCGGTTCTTATGCTTGTACACATGAAGCTGCAAAGGGACGAAAGCGTAAAAAAGCAAAAGGAAGTAAGTATTCAAATTCCCGTAAACTGCCGTAATCTGTTTCCGTCGGAAACGCTTAGAAATTTTTCGGTATGCTACAGCGTAAGACTTGACCCGAATCTCGGCGAATACACTTTTGAGGAAATTTTAAGGCAGGTATCGCTTTATTTGCGATACACAAACAATAAAAAACATTTGCAGTCAATGTTCGCGGCAAATCTCGGTCTTGAAAAGAACCCCGTAATGCGCCTTATTCCTCTGTTTATTAAGGATCTCGGCATAGGTCTTTCATTCGCGCTGACAGCGGAACACACAACGACAGCGCTTTTTACAAATCTCGGAATAGTTAATCTGCCGGAGGAAATGCGCGAATACGTTGACAGCTTTATCCTCATGCCAAGCCCCGGAAAGGTAAACGGAGGCCGCGCGGGAGCTATAACCTATGGCAACACAATGACTGTAACGTTTGCTAACAGATACTCGAATACCGATATTGAAAGGGAGTTTTTCCGTTTTCTTGTAAAAGAAGGAATCCCCGTTAAAATAGAAAGCAACAAAGACGTATAAAAATCAAGGCGGCACAGCGAGAGCTTGTGCGCAAAGGTGCGAGACGGTATTTATACGGTGTTGCCTAAAAATTTAAACAATTTAAACAGACTTGCAAAGAGGTCTTGAATTAATGTCATATTGTGTAAACTGCGGAGTAGAGCTTGCGGACGCGGCAAAAAAATGTCCTCTGTGCGACACTCCGGTAATAAATCCAAATATCCTCAATACGGATAAAGCGGAGCCGCCGTTTCCTAAAAAAATCGTCCTTCCGAAAGGCGCGAGAACACGCTACGGCGCAATCATCGCTTCATTTCTTATTTTACTGCCGAATTTTGTATGCGTTATAACAAATTTGCTTCTTACGCCCCATAGGCTATGGTCGGTATATGTCGTAGCGTCCTCCGCCATAGCTTGGTTCTTGTTCGTATTTCCTTTTTTGATGAAAAGAAAGCATATATACCTGATACTCGCAGTTGACGCGGCGGCAACTGTTATTTATATTTTCTTATTCTATTATTACAATTCCGCAAAAACAGGCTGGTTTTTAAGTCTCGCAGTTCCCATAACGGCAGGAGTATTTCTGACGATAGGCATTTTATCCGCATATTTCGGTAAAAAGAAAAATCTTATAAAATCAATCATAGCTATACTTACCGCGCTGATATCGCTTAATATTTTCATATGCCTTATCGTCAACATTTACATTAAAAGCGTAATCGTAACGTATATAACGATGATTTTTGCCGTATCATGTCTTATTCTGTTGATTATTTTTATTATAGCAAATAAAAACTACAGATTCCGAGCATGGTTATCAAGAAAATTTTTCTTTTAAATAAAAGTACTTGCAATTTGTTACGCAATCTTGCATAATATTTGTACACCCGATGCGCTGATATGTTCATTCGCGCAAAACAAATACGGAGGAAAATAAGTATGAAAAAACCATTTTCGGTCTTTCTTTCAGCATTCACCGCAATAATTTTGCTTTTACCTCTCACATTAACGGCGTTTGCGGATTTTGAAAATACTCATAAGAATACGGGAAACGCGGCCGATGACTTAACCGCCGCAGCCGAAACGCAGATAGGCTACAGCGGCAAAAAGTACGGTTCCGAGGCCGAAAGCGCCAGTTTTTTATCATGGTGCGCGAGAGAAGCGAATATTTCAAAGGAATCTCTCCCGAGCGCTTCAAGCGCGGACGAGCTTTACTCGTTTTATTCGGAAACAATGCAAGTACACTCCGCCTCAAATTATATGCCGAAAAAAGGCGACATAATTTTTTTAGGTGAAAATAATGCCGTAAATCTATGCGGAATCGTATCGGGCGCCGATGAAAAATACATAACGGCTGTGATATACGATACGGACAATACCGTTAAAAAGAAAATGTATACGAACGGGCTCGACAAGATAATGTATTACGCGTCGCCCGATTACGATATAATACCAAACGATACTGCGGGCAATCACATGACCATAGCATCGTCCCTTAATTTCAGAAAACTGCCCACAACAAGCTCCGATATAATTTGTACTATTCCTATGGGTACAATCGTAAATATAACAGAGTTTTCATCCGACGGCGAATGGGGCAAAATAACGTATAACGGCGCCGAAGGCTGGATAAATATGCAGTATGTAAAGCCGTACAACGATAATTATATTGATTCCTCGGAATACTCTGTCCGTTGGAATATTATCGACGTTTCAAAGTTTCAGGGTAAAGTGGACTGGAACAGAGTAGCTGAAAACGGTATAAACGGCGTAATATTAAGGCTGGGATTCAGAGCGACAAAGACTAAGGTCATATATACCGACGATAATTTTTTTGAAAATTACAACGGAGCGAAAAACGCGGGACTTCACATAGGTTGCTATTTTTATTCGGCGGCGGAGAACGCCGCGGAAGCCGCGGAGGAAACCAAGTTCGTTACAGATACTATAAGAAAAAATAATCTTGAGTTCGATATGCCCGTTTACATAGATATCGAAGACCCTGTTACGGAAAAATGGGGAAAAGATTTTATCACGGAATTGGCGGAACAGTTCCTTGCGGGTATGGATAAAGAGAATATTTTTTCGGGAGTTTACAGCAATACATACTGGCTTACAAATTATTACGACCCCACGATTTTCGCGAACCATTCATTATGGGTTGCCGACTGGCGCGATAAATGCTATTATACGGGCCCGTACGGAATGTGGCAGTATTCCGACAAAGGCAGTATCGCCGGAGTTGAAGCCGAAAATACCGACCTTAGCATATGCTATGTAAACTATCCTAAGCTTATTGAAGATTCTGGATACAACAGAGAGGTTCCTCCAAATACCGATTATCAAAAAGGCGACCCTACGGGCGACGGAGAGATAACGGCGGCCGACGCGAGGACGGCTCTGAGAATTTCCGCAAAGCTTTATGTTCCTTCCGAAAGCGTCGCAAACGCGGCGGACGCGGACGGAAACGGCGAGGTATCGGCGTCGGACGCAAGAAAAATTTTAAGAGTTTCGGCAAAGCTTGAAAGCTTTTAGCCTAAATAACGTCTGCTTACGTTGCAAAGCTTTTTCAAATTTTTTGAAAAAGCTTTGCGTTTTAAATCAGGCAAGAAGCGATTCAAAAAAGCATTTCGCTTTTTCGGCGGGAATAATAAGACAATTACCGCCGAATTTGTAAAAAAACGGCGTAATATGTCTTGAATATTTTTCAGTTTGTGGTATTATATATTTACTGACACTTGTTTCAAACACTCTAAAATAATCGGGAGGTTCTATATGATAACACTAAACCTTTTAAGCGCGGGCGCATGGCTCGACACCGCGTTTCACAGCGTAGATTACGCGGTATTTGAATTTTTCGGTAAACTTCACGCGGCGTGGTTCACTCCGTTCGTTCAGATTTTTACCGAATTGGGCGACGGTCACGTTGTTGTTCCGATGATGCTGTTAGGGCTTGTACTCTGTTTTTTCAAAAAGACGAGGAAATGCGGTATGGCGCTGTTTCTCGCAATAACCATAGGAACTCTTATTACAAACGGCATAGCCAAGCCTTTATTTGACAGACCTCGGCCTTATGTGTCACTCGCCGGCGACAGCTCATTCATGCAATGGTACACAGAAGCGGGAAAGCTTACCGAAAGCGACAGAAGCTTTCCAAGCGGTCACACGACGGCGGCTTTTGAAATGGCCGTATCTATGTTCCTTGTATTCAAAAACAAAAAATTCAAATGGTTTTTCCCTGTCATAGCGTTTTTTGTCGGCTGCTCAAGACTTTACCTTATGGTTCATTACTTTACCGACGTTGTCGGAGGATTTATCTGCGGAGTTATAGCCGGAATCCTTGCGTACTACATAATGACGGCAATAATGAAGCTTCTTGAAAAATCAAACAATAAGCTATTTAAATGGCTAAATGATTTTGATTTGGGCAAAATTTTCAAAAAGAAATCAGCATAAACCTTTTACCGTATGACCGCGCCTGTTTATACCGGCGCGGTTTTTTATGGAAATACTGATTAAATCGAATGTGCAGATTGCATCATGAGATTTTTTGTCAGATTATTCAGTGTTTCCTTAAGTATTGACCGTAACGGAATATTATGCTATAATGCAACTATAATGTAAATCGGAGGAGATTTATAAATGGAAAGAATATCTGTAAACGAAATGACGTTTGTGGACGAATCGGGAAGAGAAAGAATTTTTAACGGCGTAAATCTCGTTCATAAAGGCGATTGGTCCGATGACGGAAAAAGAAATTACATACCGAAAAACTGGACGGAGGATATGTTCAAGCGCCTTTCGGAACTCGGCATAAATCTTGTAAGACTGGGACTTATTTGGGCGGCTGTTGAGCCGGAGCCGGACGTATACGATGAAAATTACCTTGATTATATGGAAAACGTCGTTGACCTTTGCGCAAAGTACGGCATATACGTATATCTCGATATGCATCAGGATTTATACTGTACAAATTACGGTTCGGGAGCGCCCGAATGGGCGACTGTCACCGATTCCTATAATTTTAAAAAGCCAAAGGTGATTTGGGCGGAGGGATATTTTTTCAGCAAAGCCGTTCACCGTTCGTTTGATAATTTCTGGGAAAACGTTCCCGTATGCGGCAAAGGACTTCAAGAGCATTTCGCGGATATGTGGAAGCACGTTATTCTTCGTTTCAAGGATAAGGAAAACTTATTCGGCTTCGACGTATTCAACGAGCCTTTTCCCGGCTCAGACGGCGGCAAAGCGTTTAAAAAAATGATGAAAAGCGCCGTAAAAACAGTATTATCCAAAAAGGTAAAAAAAGCGCGCGCCGTTAAAAATATGATAAAAGGCGACCTTGCTTACGAAGCGCTTGCGGTTCTCGACGACCCGGAGGTATTCCGCCAAGGCACCTCGGGCGCCGATATGCTTGTTATGAAATTCGATACCGAAAAATATTATCCGTTCCTTAAAAAAATGTCGGAAATGATAAGAAGCGTTACCGATAAGGGGATAATCATGATGGAAAACTGCTATTATTCCAACACAACTATCCCATGCTATACCCCGAGAATCAAATATGACGACGGAAAACTCGAAGAAAACACGGCGTTCACCCCTCACGGCTATGACCTTACGGTAGATTCCGTTATGACGAACACCGCAAGCAACAAACGCGTCGATACAATTTTCAATCAGCATATGAAAACACAGCAAAGACTTAAAGTTCCCGTAATAGTGGGAGAATGGGGCGGAATGGTTCCGGGCAGCGAGGAATATCCCCATCTTGAGCATCTTCTCGAAAAATTCGACGACAATCACTGGAGCCAAACATACTGGGCGTTCTGGCCCGAACTCGCGGAAGAAAAAATAATGAAAATCATTGCAAGACCCTACCCTGCCGCGGTTCCCGGAAAAATTATAAGATACAATTTTAACAGGAAAAACAACACGTTCACTTTAAAATTCACGGCCGATAAGGCGTCAAGAAAAAAGGTTGAGATTTACGCGCCGTCGCTTCCGAGCGAAATTACGTCGGACAGAAAGCCGACAATAACACAAATAGGCGATTCCGACGCCGTCATAATTACGCTCACGCCAATAAAGGGCGAAAACGAAATAACCGTAAAGCTCTGATTGGAACGGTCGAATTGATACTCGTATAATAACTTTTGTATTGTTTTAAGGAGGATTTATTTTGGATTATCTCGGAAAAGAAATTAAAAAACTCGGCTTCGGACTTATGCGGCTTCCGATGTCAGGCGATAAAATAGATATAGAACAGACAAAGCAAATGGCTGACGCTTTTATTTCAAAAGGTTTTACATATTTCGACACGGCATACGTTTACGGCGAAGACGGGGCAAGCGAAAAGGCTATGAAAGCCGCCGTTGTTGACAGATACCCGAGAGAGGCGGTCAGGCTCGCGTCCAAGCTTCCCACATGGTGCTGTGAAACAAAGGAGGATATGCAAAAGATTTTCGATACCTCTCTTGAAAGAACGGGCGCGGAATACTTTGATTTCTATTTGCTTCATTCGATTGATAAAGGCAAACTCAAGCATATGGACGAACTCGGCGCATGGGAATTTACCTCGGAATTAAAGAAAAAAGGGCTTGTAAAGCATATCGGCTTTTCTTTCCACGATTCGGCGGAGCTTCTCGACGAACTTCTTACAAAGCACCCCGAACAGGAATTTGTCCAGCTCCAGATAAATTATAACGACTGGGAAAGCGACAGCGTTCAATCAAGAAAATGCTATGAAACGGCAAGAAAACACGACAAGCCCGTAGTAATAATGGAGCCTGTAAGAGGAGGTTCTCTTGCCGTTCTCACTCCCGAAATACAGTCGATTTTCAAAGCCGTCCGTCCCGATATGTCGGTAGCGTCGTGGGCTATACGCTTTGCGGCTTCGCTTGACGGAGTTATAACCGTTTTAAGCGGTATGTCCGACATGAATCAGATGGAGGATAACCTCAGCTACATGGAGGAATTGGAGCCTTTGGGCGAAAAGGAAACAGAAGCTGTGCAAAAAGCGGCCGAAATTCTGAGAAACACGCCGACGGTTCCGTGTACATCATGCAAATACTGCGTTGACGGCTGTCCGATGAATATACAAATCCCCGAGCTGTTCAAAATTTACAACCAAAGAACGGTTTACGGGAACAGAGAAAGGACTCAAAACGATTACGACAGATGCGCCGGCAAAAACGGAAAGGCCGGCGACTGCATTTCCTGCGGTCAGTGCGAAAGCGTATGCCCTCAGCACATTGAGATAACGAATCTTATGCAAAAAATCGCGAAGGATTTTGAATAATACTCCGGCAATATTTTTCTCATAAAGCATATTGTGTATTACATTTTATTCCAAAGGTCGTGATTATACAGGTTTTTCAATAAATATTTAACATTTTTTGAGGAGGGGTATAATGAAATCAAAAATAAGTATTTTAATGGCTTTTGTTATTTTAATATCTTTTACTTCATGCGGTAATAAAAATAACGACGCAGAGATACTTTGTGAATTTAATGACAGTTCTAAGATTATTACTCAAAAGGATTTTGGCGCTGATTTTCATTTATTATATGACCATATTGGAATTTACACAACGGCAAAAAGCGTTACAACTTGCATAATGCGTATTGACAGCAGTATAGATTTCAACAGCGAAGATACTTATGACGGTAATTTAATGTTGAAAATCGACAATTCAGAAAGACTGACAGACAGAGGATTATTTGTAAAATATGCATTTTCCGATAAAGGCTATATTGCTTATTGCGACTATGAACGAACGAAAGACAATGAAACAGTTTATTGCATTTATTCAGTCTCTGCCGACAAAGTATATGAGTTTGAAAATATGACAGCGCTATATCAATACGCACAGGAGCAGAATTTTACCCTCGGCGCATGGTATTATCTGTATTCGTATGCAACAGAAGAAACCGTTTGTGAAAATAACGGTTGGCTTTTAATTACCGTACCCAATCAAATCAGTTCGGTGCGAAACGGATACGAAGATATGTTTGCCGGTGAAATTGATAAATACATATCCGAAAACCAATTTCTTGCCTTTCATATAAAAATCAATAATATTCATTCCTATAAATTAAGAGCGTTTGAAAATCCAATATTAACGGATATTGTGCCGACCGATGAAAACACTCCAAAAAAGCTTTTTCCTCCGCCTGACTTTGAAGGCTATATAATTGTAGATACTTCGGCTGATTCATATGAGATTTTTGACAACAAAAAAGACGCTGAAAATTATCTTAAAGAAAATAATATATCCGCAAAATGGGAAAAAGTAACCACCGCAAATTAGAACTTTTTTTTAGGCAGAATTGTACAAAAATCGTGCGGCGCGGCTTTGAATCTAACGGCCTTTTCCTATCCGACGATAGTTTTACGAATTTTTTTGTAACGCTTTATTTTCAAACCTATGCCACCCGAAAAAAGCGATAATAATTTTGCGCATAATAAAATCACAGCCGAAAGTAACGTTACTTGTCGGCTGTGATTCCGTATTACGCATCATTATCCGTTTTTTTTAGCTTGAAAACAAGTCTTAATATTCCTTTTAGAAATTTTGGGCTTTCGATTACAAGAATTTTCATTCCGAGTATCCTCCTAACACCGTTTCATGAGCATAACTCCCGCAACAATAAGAGCTAACGCCATGATTATAATCATCCATTTTGAGGGAAACAGGCAGACAAGAACTATTCCCAGACCGAGCGCCGCGAAAGCAACTCCTGTCGGCTCGGATTGTTTTTTCTTTTTCTTCATATAAAACGCCCGACGATACGAACGCTGCATATACCGTAATTAAAGAACCGACGCTTAACGCCCGTTACCGTTCCTTTCAATCCTTTTTTCATGCTGAAAACCACACTGAAAACCTCCCCGAATGAATGCTCATCACATTATACGGGGAGGAATTTTTTTTGTGCAAGTCCTTATTTAAGGCAATACCGCATAATTAACGGCTATTGCCTTTGCCGCGCATCTGCGCCGCGATTTACCGCCGTCAGGCAATGCAAAATTCAGCGTCTGTCATGCTCCCATTCCTTATAGTCCTTTACCTCGTCATACATCATTTTATAGCTTTCAAGACGGCTCTCGGGTATAACTCCGTCACTTACGGCTTTGCATACTCCGCAGCCCTTTTCGCCTATATGCGCGCATGATACAAATTTGCAAGTACCTATATATTTTTTAAATTCGGGGAAGCAAAACTGAAGATTCTCTTTCAGTATAATTTCGTTGTTCTCAAAATCGAGCGATGAAAAGCCGGGAGTATCGGCTATAAAACCGCCGCATATCTCATAAAGCTCAACGGTTCTCGTAGTGTGCCGTCCTCTGCCGAGCTTGTCGCTTATATGAGCGGTCGCAAGATTAAGTTCGGGAGCAACGCAGTTCAAAAGAGATGATTTGCCCGCTCCCGTATTGCCCGTAAGCACGCATACGTTTCCGCGGAGAACCTCTTTAAAGCGGTCTGTTCCCTCTCCCGTTTCGGACGATACCGAGTAAGTCTCTATTCCGGCTTTTTTATATATTTCCATATATTCGTCCGCGTCGGCAAGGTCGGATTTCGAGAACACCACAACAGGCGTTATGCCCTTGTCTACAGCCATCGCCGTAAGCTTATCTATTATAAAAAGATTTACCGAGGGCTTAACAACCGAGGCTACTATAACAAGCTTATCTATGTTCGCCGCAGGAGGACGCAGTAAAAAATTTTTACGCTCATGAATATTTGTAACCGTACCCGATTCGCCGCAAAGCTCAATATCCGCTATATCGCCTACAAGAGGCGTGAGCTTCAGTTTTCTGAACACGCCTCTTGCTCTGCACTCTATTATATTGCCCTCGGGACTGCGGACGTAATAAAAGCCGGCGGTGGATTTTACAATAATGCAGTTTTCAATAATCATATTATTCCGCAGGGCCCGTACTTACGTAAACTCTGATTTCAGCTGCGGGAGCTTCTTCCGGCGTAAAGGTATTTTTACCCGCCGAAACGCTTATGACCTGACCCGCAGGGACAATATCGGAAGCTCTGTCAATTTTAACGATGTTATCAAAACCGATTGATATAAGCTGTCTGTAATAATCGTTGTAAGACTTTCCGTTAAAGGAGGGAATTGATATATTAGATAATTTTGTTGTGGTTTCGGGCGGGACAGTGGTTTTGGGAGCCGACGTAGTCGTTTCCTTCGCTTTTGTATTATCCTCCGACGGATTATACTTATTGACGGTTTTATTTATAACGGACGGAGTGGCGGACGTGAAGTCAACGCTGCCCGTACATACTGCCTGATCTCCTATATAAATCTTGAATGTCGTATTTTCGGAGCCGCCGAGCTCAACAGTATGTGTGGAACCGTCAAGCTTTACGCTGCTGTAAGTTTTATAAAGCGCGTCGCCTATATAAACGTATACGGATTCATACATATTGCTGTACCCCGTAAGGTCGGGCAGAGTTATTGTTACCGAGGTCGTTTTAGCGGAAGTAGTGCCTACGATTATGGTTATTTCCGTATCTCTTGCAATAACGGTAGTGTCGGGAGCTATAGACTGCTCCAAAACCTCTCCGGCCTTTGAACTGACTGTATCCTCATATTTTACAACGACAGTCAAACCGAGATCCTCAAGGTCTTTCTTCGCCTTTGAAAGCTTATCGCCCACAACGTTCGGTACGGCGACCTTGCCCTCGTCGTCTATGGCGTAATAAATCGTAACCGTGGAGCCGTACGCCACGCTCTTGCCCGATGGCGGATCCATTCTTATTACCGTACTTTCAGGCACGGACGTATCAACGACCGCTTCGGACGCCACCTTAAAGCCGAGCTTTTGCAAAAGGCTCCTCGCCTCCTGTAACTTCGTGCCGTCCTCAAGCTTAGGCACCTGCATGGATTCGCTCGTATAAGCGATGTTCAGCTTTATTATTGATGAGGAGGTATTTGAAATCTGAAGCTTTTTGCCCGATTCCTCGCTCTGATAGAAAATATAACCCTCCTCATATTCTGTAGTGTACACAAGGTTTTCTTCTATAAGCGCGTGGTCGAAAAAGTATTTGTATTCGTCATCGTCGCGTATTTCATCAATATACTTTCCGACGAACTCCGGAACCGTAACCTCGTCTGTGTTTGTAAAAAAGTACCACGCGATACCTATAATTACAACTATCAACAGGAAAATTATACCTACGAGTATCGGCAGGGTGTAGTTCTTTTTTACGATTTCCTCATTTTCATAATCGCTTTCGTCGGGTTCCTGAGTAATAACGGTAGCCCTCGTATAATCGCTCTCGCTTCCTACGGGAGCGCCGGAGGCATACGTCTGTGAGCGCCTTTTTAACGGAACGTATTTTGTAGCCTGCGCGTCGGAAAAGTACCCGTAATCGAATTTGATATTGGGATTGCGCCTGAATTCGTCAAGGTCCATAAGCATTTCCGACGCCGACTGGTATCTTGAACGGGGATTTTTCTGCATGGCCCGCATCGTTATCTGCTCTATGCCTATAGGTATTGACGGATTGATGTTCCTCGGCATTTCCGCCTCCTTCTGGAGCTGCATTATAGCTACGGAAACGGCGCTGTCCGATTGGAACGGAAGCTGTCCCGTCAGCATTTCATATAAAACAACGCCCGAGGAGTAAATATCCGTTCTGTTATCAACAAGCTCGCCTCTCGCCTGCTCGGGGCTTATATAATGAACCGAACCGAGAGCCCCGTCCGCTATTGTTTTCGTATCGCCTTTATTATTAAATCTGGCTATACCGAAATCCGCTACTTTTATAGTCTTATTATCGCTTAAAAGCATTATATTCTGCGGCTTGATGTCCCTGTGAATAACGCCCTTTTCATGAGCGTGCTCAAGGGCTTTCAGAATCTGGGAAGTGAAAATTACCGCTTCCCGCCATGAGAGCGCGCCTCTTTCCTGAATATACTGTTTAAGAGTTATGCCCTCGATATATTCCATTACGATGTATTGAAGCTTCTCACCGAAGCTGACGTCGTAAACCTTTACTATATTGGGATGAGAAAGCACAGCTATAGCCTTCGATTCATTCTTGAATCTCTTGCGAAATTCATCGTTGGCTATATATTCGTCTTTAAGTATTTTTACGGCGACGGTTTTATTATCAATGTTGTCAAGAGCTTTATAGACTACGGCCATGCCGCCTACGCCTATAACCTCCTTTAAAACGTACCTGTTGCCGAGTACCCTTCCGATATAATTATCCATGACGTCCTCCCGTATCTCAGTTTACAATTACTACCGCTGTAATATTATCAGAACCGCCGTTTTCATTCGCAAGTTTTATCAGTCTGTCCGAATAATCAAAAGCGTTTGAATCCGAAAAACATTTCTTTATATCTTCATCGCTTACATGGTTTGTAAGACCGTCCGTACAAATCAGAAGGATATCTCCCTCGGATATAAAGAAATCGGAAAAATCGACCTCTATATCATCATTTGTTCCGAGAGCCCTTGTAATTATGTTTTTTCTTGGGTGATTAATTGCTTCCTCCGGCGTTATAACACCGGCGTCAACCAATTCCTGAACAAGCGAATGGTCCTTTGTGACCTGAATTATTTTTTCCTCGGAAATGCGGTAACATCTGCTGTCTCCCACATGTGCCACCACGCATAAATCCGAAGAGCATACCGCCGCGACTACAGTCGTACCCATTCCGCGAAGCTCATTTGACTTTAACGCCGCGTCAAAAACGTCCGCATTCGCCGCAACGACCGCCGTTTCAAGCATATTTTTAACAGACGACGGCTTCATTCCGCTGCGGTAGTTGCTTTTTATATCCTCCGATATGCGCTTTACCGCAAGAGAGCTTGCCACGTTTCCTCCGGCGTGACCGCCCATGCCGTCGCAGACGACAGCCCACGCGCCGCCGTCGGGCAATTCGCCTATAGCGTATGAATCCTGATTTGACTGACGCACGCGTCCCGTGTCAGTTCCGGCAGATATTCTCATAGCGTTACCCCCTAAACGTTTTTCTGTTTTATTAACCGCTTAATATTAAGGCAATACCGCAAAATCAACGGCTTCCGCGCCTGAGCTGACCGCACGAAGCGTTTATATCGGAGCCGAGCTTGCGTCTTACTGTGACGCTGTATCCTTTTTTCTCAAGAATCTGCGAGAAAGCGGCTATGCGTTCCTTTCCGCTTCTCACGCAGCCTGTTTCCTTAACCTCGTTCACGGGGATAAGATTTATATGGCACAGCATATTTTTAAGTTTTTGAGCAAGCAGGAGCGCACACCCGTCCGAATCGTTCACGCCGTTTACCATGGCGTACTCAAAGGATATTCTTCTGCGTGTTTTTTCGGCGTAGTTTTCGCACGCCTCGAGCAGCTCGTCAACTCCCCACCGCTTATTTACCGGCATCATCGAGCTTCTTATTTCGTCGTTCGGCGCGTGAAGCGAAACTGAAAGAGTAAGCTGTAAATTCTTTTCCGCAAGCTCGTATATTTTCGGCACTATTCCGCAGGTGGAAAGAGAAATATGGCGCATCGAAATATTCTGTCCTTTATCGTCTGTTATAAGCTCAAGGAAACGCATTACGTTATCGTAATTATCAAGCGGCTCACCCATGCCCATAAGCACAACGCGCGATATTTTTACGCCGTTGTCCCTTTGAGCGGTATAAATCTGAGAGAGTATTTCCGACGGAAAAAGATTTCTGACAACGCCGCCGAGTGTTGACGCGCAGAACCTGCAACCCATACGGCAGCCGACCTGTGTCGATACGCAAAGCGTATAGCCGTATTTGTACTTCATAAGAACAGATTCTATAAATTCCCCGTCGTAAAGCTTAAAAAGATATTTCTTTGTATCATCATACTCCGAAATTAATTTTTTTTCAATAGATAAAGAAAATATGACAAAATTGTCATCAAGTTTTTTCCTTAAATCCTTTGAAAGATTGGTCATTTCATCAAACGAGACAACGCACGAAGAATGGAGCCACGAATAAATCTGTTTTGCTCTGAATTTCGGCTCTCCCATTTCCCGAACCGCTTCCGAAAGCTCGTCAAACGTCATAGAAAGTATATCGCGTTTTTCCAATTTCTACACAATCCTTTCAAATGCGGCAATAAAAAATCCGTCGCAGTCATAATCGTAAGGCATGACCGTGAGCGTTTCTCCGTCTCTGAAGCCGCTGATTTCGTCGTCTATGTGAACGGCTCCGAATTCAGGGTGATTATTAAGAAAACGCGAACACACAAACGCGTTCTCCTCGGGCAGGAGCGTGCAGGTGGAATAGACGAGCTTGCCGCCTTTTTTAAGGAAACGGCAGGAATTTTCAAGTATCGCATACTGCAAATCGGGCAGAGCCGATATTTCCTTTTCGTCCTTGTATTTTATTTCGGGCTTTTTGCCCGTAACTCCGAGACCTGAACACGGAACGTCGCACAGTATCCTGTCAGCCATAGGCAAGGAGGAGGAACTGTCGGCGCCGTCCCGCATAACCGTTTTTATAATTTTCACTCCGAGCCGTTCGGCGGTGTCGTTTATAAGCTTCAGCTTATGCTCATAAATATCGCATGAAATAATATTTCCGTTGTTTTCCATCATCTGCGCCGCAGTCATGCTTTTTCCGCCGGGCGACGCGCAAACGTCGATTACCGTTTCTCCCTTTTTCGGAGACAAAACAAAACAGCAAAGCTGCGAGGACAAATCCTGAACATGGAAAAGCCCTTTTTTAAAATCATCCGATTCGGTAAACGAATCGCCGTTTTTAAGTATAAGGCAGTTTTCGGGAAAATCGGCGTTCTCATATTCCAAACTCAAATCTTCGTTTTTAAGCGTATTTTTTCTTATGTAAATATTGCTTTTGCCGAGCGAGGAAGACATTATTCTTTCCGCAGAATCCCTGCCGTAGTAATTAATAAGCCTTTCAACCGTATACTCGGGAAAAGAATATTTTACGCTTAAATATTTTATGCTCCCGTCGTTTTCGGGGAGTACGGCGCCGTTTGACAAAATCTTTCTGAGTACGGCGTTGACAAGTCCCGACGCGAAAGCGCAGCCGCGTTTTTTCGTGAGCTTTACGCTTTCATCAACAGCCGCGGGAGCAGGTATTTTATCCATAAACAAAAGCTGGCATGCGCCTATTCTGAGAATAGTAAGGACACGAGGGTCGAGCTTTTTAAGAGGCTGTTTTAAATACAGCGACAAATTGTAATCGACCGTAAGCTTTCTTTCAAGGACGGTTTTTACTATCCTGTGGGCAAAACGTCTTTCAGTAACGGAAAGTCCCGATTTGAGAGAAGCGTCGGATAAAAGGAGATTTGAATAAGAGCTGTTTTTTTCAATTGAGAAAAGTACGGAAAAAGCCGTGTTTCTTGCGTCAGTCATATAATATCGGACGCGGTGCGGTTAAAGAACCGTCCGCGTTTTTCCTTTCGGTCAATTATTTCGTCTGCCTCTGCCAAGGAAAAGAACAGCGAACCTTAAAAGGTTGGCAAACGACACGGCGAGAGCCGCGACATAAGTCATAGCCGCCGCTTTAAGCACCTTTTTTGCGCCTTTTATTTCATTTTCTCCCCTCAAAAGACCGTTTTCATCTATAACCTTTACGGCTCTTGCGCTTGCGTTAAATTCAACAGGCAGAGTTGCGAGCTGAAAAACGGTTATCAGAGAATATAATCCCAGTCCGAATAATATAAGCGGCTCAAAACCGAGAAAATATCCGACAAACGCAAGAGGTATGCCGAGATAAGACCCGATATTGCAGACGGGAATTATGGCGTTTCTTATTTTTATAGGCACATAGCCCTGAGCGTGCTGAGCGGCGTGTCCCGCCTCATGGCAGGCTATGCCGACGGCGGCTATGCTGTTACCGTAGTAAACGTCGCGCGAAAGCCGTATAACGTTGCTTCTCGGGTCAAAGTGGTCGGAAAGCTTTCCGCCGGTAACTTCAATGGCGACGTTATTTATACCGTAATGCCTGAGTACGGCGGCCGCCGCAGAAGCGCCCGTATGACCGCTCGTATTTCTGACGTTTGACATTCTGCCGTAGACGGATTTTACCCTGAACTGCGCCCAAAGCGACAGAATAAACGCCGGTACTACCAGAACTATATAAAGCCATGTGCTTTCCAAATAGTATCCAAACATATAAAACACCCCTTTTTATAATTCCAATTGACAATGTACAATTGACAATTGACAATTGCTTATTGACTCGGTTTACATAACAACGGGAAGATAATTCGTAATGCGTAGTTAGTGAGAAGAAAAAGGCTTTGCCTTTTAAAGCAGTAATCGGTGCGTATCCAATATAGAAAGATGATTGCTGTTTTCTTCGCATATTGTAAATCAAGCCCGAACGGGCTTCCGAAATTGATAATTGTACATTGTCAATTGTCAATTGTCAATTGTACATTATCAACCGCGTGTCCCGCCAAAAACTGTTTCGCGTCAAGTCTTTTGCCGCCCTCGAGCTGTACGCTTAAAAGCTCCAAAACCGCTCCGTCGGAGCAGGAAACTTTAAGGCGGTTCTTATCCGATATAAGCTTTCCCTTAGCAAGCGTTGTTTTTTCATCTGTAAGGCGAGAGGAAAAAATTTTAAGCTTTTTGCCGTTAAAAAACGTAAAAGCTACAGGCCACGGCGACATTCCTCTTATAAGGTTGTGTATCTCATAAGACGGTCTGCTCCAGTCTATCATGGCCTCGTCCTTTGTAAGCATAGGAGCATACGTAGCGCCGTTCTCATTCTGCTTTTCGGGAACGATTTCATTTTTAACAAATTTTTCTATTGTTTCAATCAGCAAATCGGGCGCAAGGTGAGCGAGCGCGTCAAATACTTCGCCCGAAGTTTCGTTGATATCTATCGGATATTCCTTTTTAAGAAGTATATCGCCCGTATCTATTCCCTCCGACATAAGCATTGTGGTAACGCCCGTAACGCTGTCGCCTGAGAGAACGCTCCTCTGAATTGGAGACGCGCCCCTGTATTTGGGCAAAAGAGAACCGTGTACGTTTATGCAGGCGTATTTCGGTAAATCGAGAATACGCTTGGGCAGAATTTTTCCGTAAGCGGCTACAATTATAAAGTCGGGTTCAAATTGTTTAAGATATTCATAAGCTTCGTCGTTTTTTAAAGTAACGGGCTGATATACGTTAAGCTTGTATTCGAGAGCCTTTAATTTAACGTCGGACGGTGTCATTTCCAACTTTCTGCCTTTAGGCTTATCGGTCTGCGTCACAACGCACACTATATCATAATTTTCTTTATACAGTCTCTCAAGACACGGCACCGCGAAATCCGGCGTACCCATATAAATTATTTTCATAAACGAACCTCAATCCCTTGAATATTTAAGGCAATACCGCATAATTATTGTCGTGCAGATGTGCCATGAGATTTTTCGTCAGATTGACAAAAGTGACGCAGGAATACTGACGTATTTCAAGGAGCTTTTGGCAAAAATGACGGGAAATCTCGGTGCAGATGCGCGGCAAAGGCGGTAGCCGTTAATTGTGCGGTGTTGCCTTAACTCTTTCTCCGGGCGCGAGCCTTTGAGTAAAAACAACGCCGTCAAGGTGGTCGAGTTCATGACAGACGCAACGCGCGAAAAGCCCTTCGCCCTCCGCCTCATACCAATTGCCGTTTCTGTCCTGAGCCTTAAATTTCACCCACATCGGTCTTAACGTGATACCCGTTTTGTTAGGCAGAGAAAGACAGCCCTCCGATTCGCGCTGTTCTCCCCCGCGCTCGGTGATTTCGGGATTTATAAGCTCCATATAGCCGTGTTCGTCTCCGACGTCGATAACCACTATGCGCCTTAATATCCCTATTTGAACAGCCGCAAGCCCCACGCCGTCCGCCTTTGTGAGAGTATCCTTCATATCGCCGAGCAGAATTTGCAGCTTCGCGTCGAAGGCTGTTACGGGCTTGCTGATTTTTTTAAGAATCTCGTCCTCTTGCGTTCTTATTTTTCTTAACGCCATAATTCATCGTCCTTAAAATATGCTCTCGGGATTCATATCCGCGAAAGCCGTAACTTTGTTATATGCTGTAATTCCCGAAAACTCCTTTAGACACTCCGAAACGAGTTTTCTGAAATTAAATGTGTTTTTGCATTTTATTATCAAACGTTCTCTGTAGTTATTGTTGACCTTCGCGATTTTCGGAGCGACAGGCCCGAGAACGATAACCTTTTCCTCCGCATAATCGCTTTCAAGCCTTTTTTTAAACAGATTGAAAAACGCTCTCGCCGCTGTCTTTACGTCTGTTTCGCCCGCGCCGTTAAAAGATAAAACGCAAATATCGCAATACGGAGGGTAAATCATACCCTTTCTTACTCTGATTTCCGCATCGAAAAACGCTTTGTAATTCTGCTCCGCCGCAAGCGATATAACCATGTTTTCGGGCGCGAGCGTCTGTATTACGGCGCGTCCCGTTTTTTCTCCGCGTCCCGAGCGTCCTACTACCTGCGTAAGGAGGTCAAAGGTTCTCTCCGCGCTTTTGTAATCGTCATTATATAAAAGCTGGTCAACCGATATAACGCCGACAAGGGTAACGTTCGGGAAATCAAGACCCTTCGCAACCATTTGAGTCCCCACCATTATATCGTACTCGCCCTTCGCGAAAAGATTAAAACGCTTTTCATGGGAATTTTTAGCGGAGGTAGTATCCGCATCCATTCTGAGGATTTTCGCGTCGGGGAAAAGGTTTTCCAACTCCTGCTCGACCTTTTGAGTGCCGAAGCCCGAAAATCTTATGGTATCGGCGCCACATTCGGGGCATTTCGGTGTGACAGGCTCCGAATAACCGCAGTAATGGCACATCATTCTGCCGTTCGCGATGTGATAAGTCATCGAAATGCTGCAATTGGGACACATAACTATATTCTTGCATCTCGTACAGGCGATAAACGTATTGTATCCGCGTCTGTTTATAAGCAATATGGTCTGTTGATTGTTTTTAAGATTATATTCTATCTCCCGCGCAAGAACAGAGCTTACTGTACGCATATTGTCCATATTTTCCTTTTGGGAAACGTCTACGGTTATGACGTCGGGAAGTCCCGTCTTTGAATATCTTTCGGACATCTCTATAAGACGACAGCCTCCCGCGCGGGCGCGCGCGTACGTTTCTACGGACGGAGTGGCGGAAGAAAGAACAAGGAGCGCGTTATTATAAGCGCATCTGAATTTTGCCGCGTCTCTCGCGTGATATCTCGGCGTCATTTCGGATTTGTATGTACTTTCCTGTTCCTCGTCAATTATTATCGCCGCAAGATTTTTTACCTGAGCGAATACGGCGCTTCTTGTGCCTACAACTATATTTGCTTCGCCGTTTTTTATACGCTTCCACTCGTCGAGGCGCTCCCCTATGGAAAGACCGCTGTGCAGAACCGCAACCTTTTCGCCGTAGCGCGAGTAAAACATAGTAAGAAGCTGCGGCGTAAGAGCTATTTCGGGTACAAGGATTATCGCTCCTCTGTTTTCGGCGGCAATATCGTCAACAAGGCGCATATACACCTTTGTTTTGCCGCTTCCCGTAACTCCGAAAAGTAATGCGGCGGACGCTTTCGGCTCTGTCAGCATCTGCTTTAATTCGGCATACGCGCTCTGTTGCATCTCGGTAAGCTCAATAGGAGAATTATCGCGCGGAGTGCTTTTTAATTTTTCGGGAAGCCTGTATACGGGCGTATCGTCATAAACGACGATTCCGCGCTTAAAAAGATTATCAATAACAGTTTGAGTTACTCCCGTATAATACGCTATTTCCTTTGAAGCCGCAAAGCCTATATCTCTTAAAAGCTTTATCACCGATTCCTGTTTTTTCGTAGCCTTAAACGGTATGCTTTTTCCGTCGGCATATTCGGGCGCGAGACTTACGGTTTTTACGGAAGCGTCGTTAAGCCGTCTTTTAGCGCCGGTATTTTTTATAAGACAGCCTTTTTCACAAAGCCTGTTCAGAAGTCCCGTTTCGGGAGAAATACCCAGCCTTTTGTAAACGGCGTCGCTTTCGGAAAAGCCGCTTTTGCTCCCGATATAATTAAGCGCACGCAATTCATCCTCCGTAAAGTTTTCGGCTTCAAAACCCGATTTATAATAATCGGGCGAGATACAGAAGCTTTCAGTCGCTTTAATATTCGCTCCCGTGGGAAGCATTGCTTTCGCGGCGTCAAAAAGCGTACAGAAGCATCTGTCCGCGAGACGCTCGGCAAGTCTCAGCATCTCGTCGGACAATACCGGCTCATTGTCAATGACGCCGATTATCGGTTTGACGTTTTTTACGCCCTCGGGAACACAGTCAGAAAGCTTAAAGACGAATCCGACGCGCTCTTTTTTGCCGTTGCCGAAACCGACTAAAACCCTACACCCGGGTCTGACAGAATCCGACATACTTTCGGGTATAAGGTAATGAAACAGCTTATCAAAGCTGTACGCTGTATTTTCAACGGCTATTCCCGCCGTCAGATGACTCGGCAAACGACTCCGCCTCCCGAATGAGTTTAGGGCGTGTCTACACAATAAGGTATATGGATTTTTTTAAGGCAATACCGCATAATTAGCGGCTGCCGCCTTAATCTTTAATTTCCCAATCTCCGTCCTCAAGCTCCCTCACAGCGATGCTGACAGGCTTGTCAATAACGATATCGCGGTTTTTTTCCGCTTCGTCAACTATCATTCTCGCCCTTTTAGCCGTGGCGGCTACAAGCTCATATCTGCTTATGCCGTTTTTAAGAAGCTTTTGTAAATCAACGTTAAGCATAATCAACGCTCCCTTAAAATTATTTTTAAAATTATTTTTTAGCTTATGTTTTAGCCGATTTTATTCACGTTTGTTTTACATTTATGATTTTTAATTATCTCGTATACGTCTCCGACCGCTTTTTCAAGCTCGTCGTTGACTACCGTATAATCGTAATTTTCACTCTGTTTGATTTCATTTTTAGCAATATCCATGCGCCTTGCTATTTCCGAATCGGAATCGGTACAGCGCCTGCGGAGCCTTTGCTCGAGCACCGCTTCCGAAGGAGGCATTATAAATACGGAAAGCGCGCTCGGATAAAGCCTTTTTACGTTTTCGGCGCCGTGAACCTCGATTACGAGTATAACCGTTTTTCCGCTGTCGATACGCCTTTTAACGTCGCTTTTAAGAGTTCCGTAATATTTTGAGCCGTATTTTGCGTATTCTACAAATTCTCCGTTCCTGATTTTTTGAGCGAACTCGTCCTCGGTATAAAAATAATAGTCCACGCCGTCTTTTTCTCCGCCTCTCGGCGCTCTTGTGGTGGCTGATACGGAAAGCGAAAAATCGCTGTCAAGCTCTATAAGCTTACCAACAATCGTATCCTTTCCGGCTCCCGACGGTCCCGAAACGATAATAAGCCCTGAGGATAAATCAGACATCAACCGATACCCCCTCGTCGGAAGCGCCGCCGTTAAAGCGTTCGCCGAGCTTCTCGGCCTGCAAATAGGAAAGAATGATATGGTCGCTGTCGGCAATCATAACCGCTCTCGTTTTTCTGCCGTGGGTCGCGTCTATAAGCATACTTTTATCCTTAGCTTCCTGCACCATTCGTTTCACGGGAGCCGACTCGGGGCTTACAATGGCTATAACGCGCGACGCGTTTATCATATTTCCGAATCCTATGTTTACAAGCTTCATATTCAAAAGGTCCTTTTCAGATATTTGTGTTATATGTAATTATTATCTTTTCAATTTCCGCTTTGAATTTATACGGTTTTTTGTTGAGGCAAGGTGTGCGTTCAGTCCGTAGGGCATGATTTATTCAGCAGTTCCCTAATTATTCTATATTCTGAATCTGTTCTCTTATTTTTTCAATCTCGGCTTTTGTATTTACGACTATTGAAGCGATTTCCATATCGTTCGCCTTTGAACCTATGGTATTTGCCTCTCTGTTTATCTCCTGAACGAGAAAATCGAGCTTTCTGCCTACAGGCTCGTCTGTATCGATCATAGCGTGAAGCTGATTTATATGGCTGCGGAGCCTTACCGTTTCCTCCGCGACCGCTATTTTATCGGCAAAAATCGCGGCTTCGGTAAGTATACGCTGTTCGTCTATTTCGGCGTCTCCCAAAAGCTCTTTCATGCGTTCGAGAAGCTTGGCGTTATATTCCTTTACCGTTTCCGGCGAGCGCTTTTCAATCTTTTCGACATATGTAATAATAAGCTCCGCCCTAGAAAGAATATCGTCAAGCAGCTTTTCTCCCTCGGCGGTTCTCATGGCGATAAAGCTCACCATGGCCTTATCGAGTACAGTCTGTACCGCGCTCCAGATTTTATCCTCATCGGCAGGAGCCTTGCGCACAGCGAATATATCATTATGAGAAGCAAGCTGTGAAACTGTAAAATCGTTTACAAGACCGAATTTTTCCGCAAGAGAATTAATTGCCGCGACATATCCGGCGGCGAGCGACTCGTTAAGCTGTACTATAACGTCGTCCGTTTCAAGAGCGTCTATCTGAACGCTGCATTCGACCTTTCCCCTTGATATAAATTTACGGACATAATTTTTAAGCTTGTCCTCCAAAAAAGAATAATTTTTATAAACTCTCGGTGAAAATTCAAGATAACGGCTGTTTACGCTTTTAATTTCAACGGTAATATTCATACCGTCTATCATTTCCTGCGCCCTGCCGAAGCCTGTCATACTCCGTATCATATATACACCTTCTTTTAACTTATTTGGATATTATAAAGCATATATGAAAAAATGTCAATTATTGCATTGAATCAATATAATAATATAATTTTTAATTTTTGGCGGCTCTTTTAAGTGCCGCGACTTCCTCTTTTTTTAGCTCTCTGTATTGACCGACGGGAAGCGAACCGAGTTTTAAAGGTCCGACCGATATTCTTTTAAGGCGAATCGTTTCAAGCCCCACAGCCTCACACATTTTTCTTATCTGCCTGTTCCGCCCCTCGTGAATCGTCATCTGAAAAACAGTTCTGTCCGAGCCCTCGGAAACAAGCAGAATCGAGGCGGGAGACGTTTTTCTGCCGTCTATTACAACTCCCGACGCGAGCTTTACAAGCTGTTCCTCGTCCGCGCATGGTCTTACCGTTACTCTGTAAGTTTTTGAAACGTGCATCGACGGGTGCGACATCATATTGGCAAATTCACCGTCGTTTGTAAAAAGCAGAAGCCCCTCGGAATCCCTGTCGAGCCGGCCTACGGGGAAAACGCGCCGTCCGAAATCTCCAATCAGCTCCGCGACGCACTTTCTGTCCATTTCGTCGCTCATGGTGGTTATATAGCCCCTCGGTTTATTGAGCATTATATAAACGTTGCCCGAACGCTCGGGAACGATTCTCTCCCCCGAAACGGTTATCAAATCGGCTTTTGGATCAACCTTATCGCCGAGTTTAGCCGGATGTCCGTTAATCTTTACCTTTCCGCGCTCTATAAGCTCCTCGGATTTACGCCTTGAAGCTACCCCGTTTTCCGCGAGAAATTTCTGCAAGCGTATTTTATTATCCGCCATTGTTCCTCCGTCCGTTAAAAAATCCGGCAACTTTATCAGCCGTATTTTTAAAAAATTCTTTTATCCTATCCCTGCTGTTTTCATAAAAATCCGAGATTTTTTCTTTTACCCTGTCCGAAAAGCTCTTTTCCGGCGGTATCGCGTCGGCAGAGCCGGCGGCGGTAAGCGGAATTCTTTTGATAATTTTACCGTCAATGCTGTATTCCGCATATCCCACTATTTTGCCGCTCTCAACGGGCGCGTAAAGAAATTTTTCAATATAAATACGCCGCGTAATTTTTTCTCCCGAGCCGTCCCTGATTACGGGTACGTCTGCGGAGCCGCAGTTTACAGGCAATATTTTTACGCTTGAACCGACGACCTTAATTCCGAGAGATTCCAAATCGGTGTCAAGCTCGGACGTTTCAAGCCTTTCAAAACCGTATTCAATAAGCTTTTTGTGGTCGTTCCAATCGTCGGGAGCCTTTAGAGTTACCGCTATGAGCGTCGCGCCGTTTCTCCGCGCGGCGGTAACAAGACATCTGCCGCTTTTTTTTGTAAATCCGGTTTTAATTCCTATACAGCCGTCAACGCTCGAAAGCAGCTTGTTGTGATTGTAAAGCGTAACCTTTTTTTCGGAATCAATAAAATTAACCTTATATGACGCCGTCGAACAGATTTTTACAAATTCGGTGTTTTCAACAGCTTCTGCCGCGAGCAGAGCCATATCGTAACAGGTGGTATAGTGATTTTCGTCGTCAAGTCCCGACGGCGTTACGAAAGACGTATTTTTCATTCCGATTTTTTTTGCTCTCTTATTCATAAGAGCCGCAAATTCCGTAAAGCCGCCGCTTATCGCTATCGCCGCTGCGTTAGCCGCATCGTTGCCCGATTCAAGGAGCATACAGTAAACTATATCTTTAAGATATATTTTATCTCCGGCTCTGAGTCCCGCCGATGTACCCTCGACATTGACCATTTCGTCCGTTATCTCAACAACCCTGTACGGCGTGTTCTGCTCAAGAGCCAAAAGCGCCGTCATGATTTTAGTGGTACTTGCCATAGAGCGTTTTTCGGACGAAGATTTTTCATAAAGCACCTTGCCGTTTTCGGCGCAGTACAATACCGCGCTTGATGCCGATAAATCGCCGTCCGCAAGAGCGAAAGACTCAAAAGAAAAAGCAAAAACCAACAGCAGTACCGAAGCGCTGTATAATATTTTTTTTACCATACCAAACACCTTTTCAACAATACTTTTTTACAATACTTTTTTAATGAATACTATATGTCCGTATTATATATATGTCCGTGTTCGGTTTAAAATTCATTTAAAGAACGCTATAAGGCAATACGTCCGAAATTTATCCGGCATAATATTTTTTCGGCGTTCCTTAGCAAAAATTCGCTTGATTATTCCGTCTCAACAATAGGCTGAGGCTCTTCCTCTTTTTCGGGGGCGCTCTTTTTCTGTTTTTCCACGAAATTCGTAACCTTATCAAACATTTCGGGTATAAGGTTCACGGCTCTTTCGGCTGCGTTATCCGACGCGGTGATATGCTTAATCGTAACCTCTCCCTTGTTGCATACGAGGAACGCAACGGGATTTATCGTGATACCCGCTCCGCCGCCGCCGCCGAAAAGCTCGACATTATTCCTTGAAGGAAAATCGGAACCGCCCGAAGCGAAGCCGTATGTAACCTTGGAAATGGGAATAATCGTGATATCGGCGTTTACCGTTATAGGCTCGCCTACTATCGTGCTTACGTCTACAAGGTCGCGTACTCTTTCGATTGTTGTCGCGAGAATTTTTTCTGCTGACTGATTTTTCATATTTATGCACCACTCTCTGTGTTATTTACGTTATTGGGATTATTTTTCCTATTTTTTATCCGACGTATTATTCGGATTGTTATTCTCCGAAGTAGAATCATAAACCTCCGGCTCGGTCACGGTACCCTCCTCATATTTTCCGTAAGGCTTTTTTACCATAACCATAGACGCTTGGGCGGGCGTCATTCCGATATCGGCGGCTTTTTCATCTTCATCGACCTGTTCTGTCGGGTTTTGACTGCCGTTATTTGCTCCGCCGTCTGATTTTTTCGGCTTTATTCCTTTAAGAAGCCTTATTCCCACCTTAAACAGCGCTCCGAACGCAAACGCCAGCACGGCGTTTATAACTTTTCTGAGGTTTAATGATATTTCCATGGAAAAAGCCGCGTCGCTTCTGCCGTCCGCAAGGTAATCGGCGTCGATATTTACCGAATACTTCCGCACATTGCAGTTTGCGACTACCGCGCCCGTTACGGGAAATACCCTTCTGCACATTTTTCCGTATTCCTCTGCCGTCTGAGCCGCGTCGGACTTCGACACCGTTATATCAAGGAACATTTCGTCTATTACAAATGAATTTATAAGCCGTCTGCCGAATTTATCAACCACTTGCAGCAGTTTTTTGAGAATATCAATTATGCCGCTTATCTTCTCGTTTCCGTAGAGAACGGCGAGGTGATTCGCGCCTTTCGGCTTTTCCTCCTTAGGCTTTTCCTCCTTGGGAGCATTCTCCTCCTGCTTTTTTGCAGGCTCCTCCTTTTTCTCTTTTGGCGGCTTTTTGGGTCTTGGGAAAATCGGAATTTTAAGAAACGCCCATTTTGCATATACAAGCAAATCCTTTTCGTATTCCACATGGACGTGGGCGCGTATACTGAATATCGCCGCGAACAGCGCTATTATTCCGACCGCTATGGCAAAACCAACCAAAATATCACCTCTTTCAGAACGCGTTCCGCAAATACGCGAAAAAAACGTTAAGGTCTTTGTTTTTTACGGCACTAAATAAGCGACATTTGACCGTCAACGTCTTCATTATCGGCCGCTTTTTCGGGAGGAACGTCCTTTTCGGGCAGTTCGGGAAGCTCGTCGAGAGAAGACAGTTCAAAGCACCGCAAAAAATTATCCGTAGTACAGTATAGCAGAGGACGGCCCGGTAAGTCAAGCCTTCCGCGCTCTTCAATTAAATTTCTTTGGCAAAGAGTTGATATAACGCCCGAGCAATCGACTCCCCTTACCTGCTCTATAAACGCTTTCGTAACGGGCTGATTGTACGCGACGACCGCCAGCACCTCGAAAGCCGCCGCGGAAAGCGGAGTATTTTTCTTTATGCTGAGTACCGCCCTTATTTGGGGAGCGAATTTGCTCTTTGTTGCGAACTGATATTTGCCGCCGAGGTTTAAAAGCTCGATTCCGTGTTCGTCCGAGTTGTATTTTTCCCGAATAGAGGACAATACGTTTTCTATAGTCTCTTTATCAACAAGTAAAGCTTTTGAGGTTTTTTCAATATCGAGAGGTTCGCCCGAGGCGAACAGCACCGCTTCCATTACAGCGGCCAAATTATTGTTCTCCGTTTTTCTCCGCCTCCCCTGTAACAGCGTATTTATCCGAATCTTCGTTTGCACCGCTGTCCGTATCTGTCTGTGCGTCGGTAAGATTTAACTCAATGCTTAAATCCTCGTTTTCGCCGGTCAAAAGTATTCTTCCGTTTTTTGACATTTCAAGTATCGCGAGAAAAGAAGCCACAAGCTCAGAACGGCTTTTTGCCATGGAAAAAACGTCAAAGACCTTAATCTTTCCCGCTTTTGAAAGCACCGAATAAATACTGTCTATCTTGCCCGATACGGAAACGACCGCTTTTTCTACTATTTCTTTAAAAGAATCCTCCGGCGGCGGCAGATTTTTAAGCTTTTTTCCCGCCGCGTTTATATATGCCGCATAAAGCTCGAGCGCGTCATGGAGCCTTGAATACGTCATATCGGCTTCGATTTTCATGGCGTCTCTCACCATTTTATCGGCGCCGCCGCTCATTTCGGAGAGCTTGCCCGCGATAAGCTTGCAGTCGCGGTATTCTATAAGCTCGCCGGTAAGCTCTTTTTTCAGTTGTTCCGCTTCCTCGTATACCGGCAGGAGCGAGACGGTTTTTATGTAAACAAGACGCGCTGCCATTTCGAGAAACTCGCTCGCTATCTCCATATTTTCGTCCCGCATAAGTCTGACGTAAGCGAGATACTGTTCGACAAGCTCAAAAATAGGAATATCGTTTATATTCAGTTTGTGCTTCGATATAAGATGCAGAAGCAAATCAAGAGGTCCCTCGAAAACCTCCGTTTTATATTGGGGTTTATCCATAATAACAGCCACGCTTATATTATTTCTTTCAGCCTTTTATAAATCAGCCTTTTATAAATCTGAAAGGCAGACCTGTCAGCCATTCAAAGGCCGCCGAGACAAGCCCCGAAAGCAGATTGAGGGGATATGTCAAAATACCCGTCCAAAGCAGTACAAACATTCCTATCATGATATATCTTTCGTATTTCATTAGAGTATAATAATACTTATTCGGCAAAATCAAAGTGAGTATTCTCGAGCCGTCGAGAGGAGGGACGGGAATGAGGTTGAATACCGCGAGAGATATATTTATACCTGCGGCGAAATCAAAGAAAAGATACAGTACGGTATAAACTGCCGTCGGAAGTCCCGCCAAAGCGTTTACCGCTCCCACGGCGTTGCGGCAAAGCAGGAAAATCAAAGCCATAATAAGGTTCGCAAGCGGTCCCGCAAACGCCACAAGCGCAAAGCTTTTGCGTCCGTTTTTAAGATTATGGATATTGACGGGAACGGGCTTTGCGTAACCAAAGCCTACAAGAAAAATCATTATAGCGCCGATGGGGTCGATATGCGCCATAGGTCTTAAAGTCAATCTTCCCGCGAGGCGCGGAGTGTCGTCTCCGAGTTTTACCGCCATGCGCGCGTGAGCGTATTCATGTACGGGCAAGGTACAAAACACAACGAACAGCAGAGCCGCCATTTGAATAAACAGCGAAGCATACTCGCCGTCCCTGATATATTGCATTATATTAAACAGCATAAACATTCTCCTTAAACTCAATTTAAACTTTTAATAATTATTGTAGTGCAGATGCGCGGCAAAGGCGATAGCCGTTAATTATGCGGTGTTGCCTTTATTCCTGAAACGAATCTGAGAACGCCGTAAATATCGCGTTCCGACGCGGTTCTGAATTGCTTATCAATCAATGACTCAACCTTTTCCGGTTGTCCCTCGCCGCATTCGAGCATAAAATATCCGCCGGGATTTATGTATGGGAGCCATTTTTCGGCAAGGCATCTATAGAAGTCAAGACCGTCTCCGCCGCAGACCACGGCATTTTTCGGCTCAAAAAATATTTCTTTCGCAAGCGATTTATACTCGTCCTCCGTAACGTAAGGAGGATTGCAAAGTATAACGTCGGGTCGAGGCAGAGCTTTGCCGTCGAATCCCGTAAAAATATCGTAATTTAAGATTTCGGCGTTTTCAATGCGCAGATTTTTTTTATTCTTTTCGGAAACCGTCAAAGCCTTTTCCGAAATATCAAACAAATATACTTTACAGCTTTGATTATTGGCGGCAACGGAAAGTCCTATACAGCCTGTACCCGAGCAAATATCAAAAACAACGGCGTTTTTCACGGTTTTAAGAAATTTACAGGCGTTTTCGGCAATCTGTTCCGTCTCGGGGCGCGGAATCAATACGCCGTCCTCAACAAAAAACGTAAAGCCGAAAAAATCCCATTTTCCTAATATATATTGCAGAGGATAGCCGCCGGCTCTCTTTTTTATAAGACCACGGAACAAGCCGATATCTTCTTCCGAAAGCTCTCTTACGGGGCAAAGAAGTATATCGGTTCTGTTAAAACCGAATACGAGCCTTGCGATTTCATAAGCGTCGGTTCCGGGTGAGTCGGCTTCGGGAAGCGCACCTGCGGCGTCTCGGAGCAATTTTCTTAAATCGGTTTTAATTTTTGAATTATTCACCGCCGTTTTCACCGTCCGAATCGGTTTCTTCGTTCGGACTGCCGCTCGGAATCCCCTCGACTACGGCTTTGAGAGCGGCAATACCGACTTCAATCATACTGTCGTCCGGCTCCTTTGTGGTAAGACGCTGCATCCAAAGTCCGGGAGCGGTAAGGACCCTTATGACCGCGTTGTCGTGCTTGCCCGAGTATTTTAACAGTTCATATCCGACTCCCATTACAAGCGGCATTATAAGCACCTTGATTAGCGACCACGCCCACGCGACGTTAAGTATATGCACGCCTCCTATCGTTGCCTGCGGGAACTGCTTTAATATAACGGCGAGGACGGACGACATAAGTATGCTTATTATAAGGATTATAAACATAAAGCTTGTGCCGCATCTCGGGTGGAAACGCTTGTATTTTTTTACGTTCTCAACAGTAAGCTCCTCGCCGGCTTCATAGCAAAAGATTGTTTTATGCTCCGCTCCGTGATACATGAAAACACGTTTTATGTCCTTCATGTTTGTTACTGCGGCAAGATAGCCTATAAAGATACATATTCTTATAATTCCCTCGCAGAGCGGTCTTAAAGCGTGAGCGTTAAGGAACTCCTTGAAAGCGTAAACGTCGAGAGTTTTTATCAAAAATGAGGGAAGATACACAAAAAGCGCGAACGCGAGCAATATTCCCAGAACCATGGCGACAGTCGAAACGGCGGCCATCATTTTGGGACCGAAATGGTCGCTTAGCCATTTGTCGAGCTTGCTCATTTCCTCCTCGCTCTCCTCGATTTCAAGCTGACCGGAAAGCTCGGCGGACTCCATAAGGCACTTGTAGCCGAAAACCATCGACTCGATAAAATTGACTATTCCCCTTAATACGGGGAGCTTGAATATCTTTATTTTATCTCTCAGATGCTTAAAATCCTTGGGAACCGTAACTATAGACCCGTCGGTTTTTCTCACAGACATCGCCGCGCCCTGAGGGCCGTTCATCATAATACCCTCAATGAGAGCCTGACCTCCCGCCGTACCGAGACGCGGATTTTTTTGTTCTTTATCTGACATTTTCTTTCAATCCTTTCCTTATTCGGATTACCATACATACTATGTATTGCGTGCGGCCGCCTGCACCGCTTTTTTGTCTATGGGAAGGAATACTGTAACAACCGTTCCCTGGCCCTCTGCGCTCGAAATATCAAGCTTTCCGTTATGCATTTTTATAATTTCATCTACAACGGCAAGACCTATTCCCGAACCTCTTACGGAAACGTTCGCCTTGTAGAATTTTTCCGTCACATGGGGCAAATCGGCTTTTGAAATGCCGCAACCCGTATCTGCTACGGAAATAACAAGAGAGCCGCCCGAAATTTCGGCGTAAACCGCTACTCTGCCGCCTCTTTCCGTGTATTTAAAGGCGTTATCGAGAATATTTGCGAAAACCTGCTTTATCAGGTTTTTGTCCGCGCTCATTGGAGCCGCAAAGCTCGGAGAGTTATAAATAAGGTCTATACCGTCCCTTTTCGCTCTGTCGTTAAATACATAAACAGTTTCCTCAAGCTCCGTCATAGCGTCTATAGGCTCGGAACGCTTTACCATTCTGCCGCTCTGCATTTTTGAAAAGTCGAGCAAATCTTCCACTATATTATAAAGTCTGTCCGCTTCGCTGATTATAACGTCTATGCCTCTCGCGGTCATTTCCGCGTCGGAGCCGCCTATATCCCTGAGCGTCTCGGCCCAGCCCTTTATAGCGGTAAGAGGAGTTCTCAGCTCATGCGAAACCGTCGAAATGAAATCGTTTTTTACGTTATCCGCTCTCGCTATTTCCTCGGACATATAATTGACCGTGTCGCACAGCTCGGATATTTCGTCGTGATGATCCGTAACCTCGACTCTCGCATTAAAATCGCCCTTTGCGATAAGCTTTGCCGTTTCGTTTATACGGCTGACGGGACGCACTATGGAACGGATAAAGAACACTCCCGATATCGTAACAAGAGTAAGAGCCGCGAGACTGAGCAGGGCTATAAAAACGGTATACAGAAAATGCTGTCTGTCAAGATCCTCGAGCGAAACTATAAGCCTTACGGCTCCCGCCGCCGTGCCGTCCGTGTTTCTGACGATAAACGACTTAGCCATGACCTTTTCGCCCGAGCTGTTATGCCCCGTCCAGCTTGCGCTGTCCGTTTCGGACTGCAAAGCGCTCGTAAAATCGGGGACAGCGTTTGTATCGTCCACAGAAAATCCCGCCGAGGTAACTATTACCGCGCCCGTTTTATCAAGCGCCCAGACGTCCATCTGATAGCTGTAAGCGAAATTTTCAACAAATTCTCTCGCGCCCTCGGCGAACGTCGCGTCCGTTGAATCAAGATAGTTTTTGAAAAACGACTGAACGGCGGAGCCTTGCACCTTTGAATCCATCATATTTTCCGCCGTTTCGTAATAATACCTTCTTATAGCGACCGACGCGCAGACATTTACTATAATTAAAATTATAACTATCGAGCTTAAGGTATTGAATACCCAGCGCCTTGTTATACCGCCCGAACGCATTGCCGCGCATCACCCCTTAACCTAATTGACAATTGACAATGTACAATTGACAATTGCCGGATTTTCCGCCTTTTCAGTTAGCCGAAAATATTTATTGAAAACAATTATTGAATAACGCGAATTACGCATTACGGCTTACGGCGTCCATTTATAACCGTAGCCCCAGACCGTGGTAAGATGCGCAGGATTTGACGGGTCGTCCTCTATTTTCATTCTGAGCCGCCTGATGTTTACATCGACGACCTTTTCGTCCCCGTAATACGCGTCGCCCCAAACGCGCTTTAAAATTTCAAGCCTCGAAAGAGAAACGCCGGAATTGCTCATAAAATACTCCATTATCTGAAACTCCACCTGCGTAAGCTCTATTGGAACGGAATTTTTATGTAATGTTCTGCTCCTGAGATTGAGAACAAACTCACCGCTTACAACGCAGTCGCCCGGACTTTTGCTTTTATCGGCAAGGTCCTTATTTACCGTAACACGCCTGTAAATAGCGTCTATTCTCGCCATAAGCTCGGAGGGCGAAAACGGCTTTATTACATAATCGTCCGCGCCGACGAGCAATCCCGTCACCTTATCCATTTCCTGTGATTTGGCTGTCAGCATGATAATGCCTATAGTCGAGCTTTTCCGCCTTAAATATTTGCACACCTCAAGACCGTCAAGCTCGGGCATCATTATATCGAGCAGAGCTACGTCGAAATCACCGTTCGCTTCATCGTATTTTTCTATCGCCTCGCGCCCGTTTTCAGCCTCAACGACGTCATAGCCTCCGCGCTTGAGATTTATAACTATAAAATCTCTTATAGACGCTTCGTCCTCCGCAATAAGTATCCTTTTCATTTTTCATAACTCCCGTAAAATTTCTTTAACTTTAATAAAATAAATGTTTACATATTTTATATATTATTTATAATCCGAGGACGGCGAAAAAACAGAAGCTATAAAGCTTTTTGTAATTCCGGCGGCTTTTCCCTCGTCGGTAATTTCGTAAGTATATTTATAATTTTCACCTATAAAAACGTCTGTACCGAGGCGCATTTCCTCATCGAGCTCAAAAGCATTGACCGAAAAGAGGAGAACAGACTCGGTTTCGTTTTTTCCGTCCTTTGACGCTTTGCTTCTCAGCTCAAAAAACTGCGAAACATGGTCGTCGGGATAGAAAGATACGCACCAATCTTTCATGGTTTTGCCGATATAATCAATTCTGAATTTATCGTATGTGTTTTCAATATAGCTTTTTACCACCGTAAATTTGCCGTTATCATATTTATTCCAGTTTACAATATATACGTTCTCTGTAGGTATTCCCTCCGTCCGATTCGATTTATTCGAGTCTTCGGGCATTTTTCTTATTATACTGCTGTTGCTCAAAAGCTGTGTAGACGGTATTTCGAGTTCGCCGTCGCCGTCTATATCATCGCAGTTTAAAGGCAGGGAACGGCTTGTAGGACAGGTCGATACCGATAAAACGTCTACCTTAATGGGAGCGGCAAGAGCGTTTTTCGCGCTGTCCCAGTAAAGCATTTCGGTAAGATACGTATTGTCCGCCGTCTCGTCTATAAACGCGTATGTTTTTCCGTCCAAAACGCATGACGATATATTTGTAACAGCGGTAATTTCTGAATATAGACTTATTTGACCGACAGCCTCTATCTGAAAATCCATAGACTTTTCCGAGCTCATTTTAAGAAGTCTTGCTTCCGTCGTATAAGTGTCGGAGGTGGAATTTATAAGCGCGGCGAGGATTTCCTTTTCCCCGTCGGAATCAATGTCGATTGTATACATAGCCGTATACGTCTCTATAGCGAGAAGTCTGTAATTGAGATTTTGAGAATTTTTATACGAACAGTATACGGAAAGCTTTTTGTTCGTTTTAACGTCGAGCGAGCTCCAGCCGACAAGGATTTCCGCGGTGCCGTCGTTATTAAGGTCGCAGAACTCAACCGAATAAATGTCGTTTCCCTCGCCCGGAATTTCTCCCACGGCTTTCCACATTTCGTTTTCATAATCGAGCATATACATGGAAACCGACATTTCCTCCGCTTTCAGCGAAAAGAATACAAACGCCTCGTCGCTTCCGTCGCCGTCGCAGTCGTACCTTACGAAAGCGGAACGGTATTTGCCCTCGGAGGGATATTTAAGAATATATTCTCCCTTTTCGCTCATTGCCTTTTCAAACGCCGCTTGCAGTTCGCCGTCGTCTCCCGAAAGCTTCGGAGGTCTGACAAGGTTTTCAGCCGAGTTAAAAACCGCCGAGCCGCAGCCGTTAAGAAGAACAGAAGCGGCGGCGATAATCAAAATGATAATAAGCGTCTTAACTTTTCCGATATGACTTATCATTACGCCGCCTCCCCTTTCAAAATTATACGGTCGCATACAACCGAATACGGACTGATGCCAAAAATGCCGATAATGATAATGATATAGATAATAAAATAGATATTGATAAAGACAATGGGCAATTTTTGTCGAAAAAAAACGCGAAAATCATGTTCAAATGTTCAAAAATGTGTTCAAAATTTGTTCAGATGTTCACAATTTAAAGAAAACTTGTTCAATTGTTTATAATTTGTAGAAAACTTGTTTATAACTTAGAGTATTTTAACTAAGCGTAATTGTAATTTTCAGAGTAAAATTCGGGTCTGTGAGCCTTACGCCCTCCGGTAAATCGAGAGTTGAAAGAGAAACGGTATAATTATTTTCGCCTTCTTTAAGCGAAGAATAATCTAAAGTCATTACGGGAAGCGTTTCCTCGTTAAACTCGGTTAGCGTGTCTATTTTCGCGATAATGACGTTTGTATTGAACTTAACGTCGGTATCGCCTGTTTTTGTCCCCTTAAATTCCACAGAGGGAGCAAGCTCCGCGATTCTGTCAATATTTATATTTACAAAGTACTCCTGCTCGTCGGCGAAAGTAACGTATTTATTGACAGAAACGGTATCGGCGGCCGTATCGCCCTCAAGATTAAGAGTCACGGGAACCGTATCTGTTTTAAACATAAGCTCCTCGGGAAACTGTATATCGCCTATAACGCTCACTGTTTTATTAATTTCCGTTTCGGGCCCTTTAAGCATGACCTTTGAAACCGTAAGCTCGGCTTTATTAAGCTGATACCCCTCGGCGATATGCTCCGGAATAGAGGAAGTATCTATCTGCACGTCAAATTCCTTTGTAAGCTCCGCGTCAAAATATACCTCAATAGAGCTTTTGGACCAGGAGGAAATAGTTATGTCCTGACTGCTTTCACGAAGGGAAACTCTTAAATCAAGCTCGGAAACGCCCGCCGTATTTACTTTATTGAGATTCGCGGCAACTATAATATCGTCCGGAGTGAGCGTAGTGACCATGTAACGAGGACCCGTCACGGTAACGTCGATTTTCTCATCGCTCTGCCAGAAGGTCTTATAGCCACGCTGAGCAACTATGCTGTTTTCGGTATCGACGGAGACAGGCACATTATAAATGGTGTACGATTCCTCGGGACTCGCATACATCGCGACTATTACCCATACAAGAAAAGCTATGAACAGGGATAACGCGAAAACGAATTTGTTGTTATCCATAAGATGCTTTAAGCCGTTCTTTCTCTCGTCCTTTTTATTTTCGGGAGACTTTTTCATTATTTCTTATCCCCCTTCTTTTTTGCGGCTTTTTTATCGTCGCTTTTGCCGCTTTTAATTTCATCGTGAGAATCAATGAGCAAATCAATCAGTATCTGACGGAGCTTTGCGTCCGTCAAGCCTCTTTTAAGCTGACCGTCGTATGCGATAGATATAATGCCCGTTTCCTCGCTCGTTACGACCGCCACCGCATCGGAATGCATACTGACTTCGAGAGCGGCTCTGTGCCGCGTTCCCACGTGCTCGGATACCTCTTTTTCGTTTTTGAGCGGAACCACGCATCTCGCGGCGACAATTCTGCCGTCCTTTATAACTATAGCGCCGTCGTGCAAAGCGGCTTTAGGGAAAAAGACGCTGCAAAGCATTTCCGTTGTTACCAATGAATCTATCGGCACGCTCTGTCTCGTGATATCACCGAGCATGGATTTGCGCTGAAAAATTATAAGAGAGCCTATTTTATCATCGCTCATTTCGGCGCAGGCGCGGCAGACGTTATTTATAACGTCGTAGATTTCATTGTTGTTGCTCTTTGAACTAAAAAGGGACAAAACAGGAAATATTTTACGCTGTCCCATACGTTCGAGCGACTGCCGCAGCTCTCCGCTGAATAAAATCACAAAAATTACCAGCAAATTGCTTAGGACGCTGTTGAAGATAAACTTACTCGCGTTCATCTCAAACAGGTTTACAACCAAATACAGCACCGCCACAAAAGCGACGCCCTTTATTATCTGAATGGACTGCGATTTTCTGAACTGAATTATAAGAGCGTAAATTATCAGCGCAACGAAAAGTATATCAAGAAGGTCCTTAAATGAATTAAGGCTCATGACCGCTCCCGAAAATCTGTCCCATGTTGAAGAAATTGTATCGGAAATGGAAAGCAAACCCAAATATTTCAATGGAATCACCGCCTTAAAATCAGAGCGTTTCTATAAGACAGACGGCGTGGGACGATATGCCCTCAAGTCTGCCCGTAAAACCGAGCCTTTCCTCGGTAGTGGCTTTAACGTTGACGCGGGAAACGTCAACTTCGCAGGCGGACGCGATATTCTCCGCCATTTTTTCAGTCAATTTTTCTATTTTCGGCTCCTGCGCGATTACAGTGCAATCAATATTAACGACGCCGTACCCCTTTTCTTTAAGCAGCGACACAGTATGACGAAGCAAAATCATGCTGTCTATACCCTTATACCTGTCGTCACTGTCGGGGAAATGTTTTCCGATATCACCGAGAGCCGCCGCACCGAGAAGCGCGTCGCACACGGCGTGCAGAAGAACGTCCGCGTCGGAATGACCGAGAAGTCCCATTTTATAATCTATTTTCACGCCGCCGAGAATCAAATCGCGGTTCTCGGCAAAGCGGTGAACGTCATAGCCGTGACCTATCCTTATCATGAGAGCGCCTTTACAGCCGCGAGCTTCGCGGATACGCAGAGAAGCTCGGCCGCCGCTTTAAGCTCGTCAACGGACGGATATGACGGCGCAATGCGTATATTTCTGTCGTCGGGGTCGTTTTTATAGGGGAACGTCGCGCCGACGCTTGTAAGAGTAAGCCCCGCTTCCCTGCAAAGCTCGCCCACATATTTAGCGCTGCCCGTATCGACGTTAAAGCTTATAAAATATCCGCCGTTGGGCTTGTGCCAGGAAGCTATGCCGAGTCCGTCAAGCTCCTTATCGAGAACGTCAAGGACGGCTACAAACTTAGGTCTTAAAATTTCCGCGAATTTTTTCATTTCGGCTTTCAGGTCGTCAACGGTCGGGAAAGCTCTGACGTGGCGAAGCTGGTTCATTTTATCATAGCTGATTATCTGAACCGTAAGCCTCGCGAGAATTTCTTTTATATTCGCGTCCGAAGCGGCTATGGCGGAAACTCCCGCGCCCGGGAAAGTTATTTTTGACGTTGAGCAGAACTCAACAAAATTATCCTCATTGCCGTACTTTTTCGCCTCGTCGAATATGTTCAGAAGCTCGTCGCCCGTATCGTAAATCTCATGGATAATGTAAGCGTTGTCCCAAATTACCCTGAAATCGGGAGCCGCGGGCTTCATTTTAGCGAGACGTATGACAGTTTCGTCGGAATATGTATATCCGTCGGGGTTTGAATATTTAGGCACGCAGAACATACCCTTTACGGACGGATCCTTTATAAGCTCCTCAACTTTATCCATATCGGGGCCGTTTTTATCTATCCGAACGTTTACCATCTTTATGCCGAAATATTCGGCGATGCTGAAATGTCTGTCATATCCGGGAACTACCGCGATAAATTTAACGTCGCCCTGCTTACACCAAGGCTCGTTTCCTCCGATGCCGTGAGTATAGCACTGAGCTATAAAGCTGTACATAAGCTCCAAACTCGCGTTTCCGCCAACGATTATATTTTTTTCGTTAACTCCGAGAAGCGACGCGAAAAGCTCCTTAGCCTCGGGAATACCCGAAAGCATACCGTAATTGCGGCAGTCCATGCCGCTTTTGCTCATATAATCGGTTATCGGATAAACCTTTTCAAAATCCTTTTCGGCAATATCAATCTGTTCGGGAGAAGGCTTTCCTCTCGACATATCAATTTTAAGTCCGCTGTTTTTAATCTCGTCGTAACGCTTTTTCGCGTCCGCTTCAAAAGCGGCAAGCTCTTCTTTTGTAAAATCCTTTAACTGTTTCATATCATATCATATCCTTATTAAAAATATCTTTAAAATTTTATCTTTTAAAATATATCCGCTCTTTCAAAGAAATAATTCAACGTCGGAACAAATTGCTTTTTGTAATATAATTCTTTTATCTGTTCCCGAGAGAACCATTTTACCTGCGCAACTTCATTCTCCGTCGCTTTTTCAAGCGATACCTCGCCGTCGTACTCAAACAGCCATACGTCGGTAAAATCGTTGAATTTTTCGCCGTTCACGGTCTTTCTTTTCATTGAAAAAACTATTTTGCCGTTATCGGAATCAAGGTCAACGCCGACTTCCTCTTTTACTTCTCTCAAAGCGCCATGCAAGCTGTTTTCACCTTTGAGTACCGAACCGCCCACACATTCCCACATAAGCGGGAACTTCGGTCTGTCCGCCGAACGCTGAGAAATCAAATACAGACCCTTACTGTTCCTGATCCAGATATGCACAACCGTATGATAAAAACCGTCGGGCAGTTCTTCGCCTCTTATATGGTCTTTACCTGTCAGGTTCCTGTTTTCATCATATAAATCCCAAACCTCCGTAAAGACCGTCCCTTTCATAAAAAATTCAGCGAAAATTAAGGCAGTACCGCCCGTCTTCCGCTGTGCGGATAAGCGGGCATATGCGCGGCAAAGGCGGTAGCCGTTAATTGTGCGGTGTTGCCTTAATTTTTTTTCGTATACGGCGCGGGAAGTATCACACATTCCCTTTCTCCCGCCCTGCGCATTTCATGCTTCAAAAGCGACCGAAGCCGCGCTCTGACCTTTGTATATTTTTTGTCTCTCACAAGATTTGTCTTTTCATACGGGTCGTTTTCAAGGTCGTAAAGATAATCCTCAAAATATACCGAAGAATCATAACAAATATTGCCGTCCTTGAACGCTCGGACGGAATATTTATATTTGTCCGTTCTTATCGCTCTGCCGACCTGCGATTCGCTTATCTGCATAAATACGAAATCTCGTTTAAACGGGGAATCAAGCTGTTTTGTAAGGTCGTACCCCATATAGCTTTCGGGGATATCAATACCCGCGATAGAAAGAAGCGTCGGCGGCAAATCAATAAGACTGACAAGCCTTTTTTCACGCTTTCCGCCTTTGAACGCTCCGCCCGAAATAATAAGCGGCGTATGAATACAGGAATCGTGGCATGAGCGTTTATATTCGGAATTTCGAGTTTTAAAATGGCAGCCGTGATCGCTTGTGTAAATTATTACGGTGTTATCATAAATCCCCTTATCCTTTAGCTTTTTTACAAGTCTGCCTATATTTTCGTCAAGCCTGTTTATCGCGGCGGCGTAATCGGGATATTGCTCTTTATAATCGCCGTTCAGAAATTCAAGGTCGGGAGGAACAGGATAATCTCTGTAATTTTCAACAGTATCGGCGGGTCCCTCAAAACAATGACGGTCGTTCTGATGATGCGGTTCAAGCTGCGAAACAAACATAAAAAACGGTTTTGAGTTATCGTGATTATCTATATATTCGAGCGCGAAATCATTTATACAGTCTGCTCGGTAGCCTTTAAAATCAATTTTATTTCCGTCGCCGTCGAACACGTATCCGTCATAACCGTGAGACGTGAACTCAAGAACGTCGGCGGCGCGCCAATATTTGTACCCGCCCTGTCTCTCCTTAGGAACTGCCGACGTTTCGCAGTGAACGCCTGTTCCGGGATAACGGTCTGAGGCAAGGTGCCACTTGCCTATGTACGCCGTATCGTAACCGGCTTCGTTAAAATACTCCGCGAGCGGCTTAATATCGGGAGAAAGCGGAATACCGTTCCAATGAGCGCCGCATTGATTTGCGTAAACACCGGTTTGCAGACAAGCGCGCGCAGGGCCGCATACAGGCTGACAGGTATATGAATTTTCGTAAAAAACGCCGTCAGACGCGAGAGAAACAAGATTAGGAGTAAGATACCCGTTTACAGTATCCCATCTCTGTTGGTCGGAAAAATAAAAAATAATATTCGCGGACATTTTTTTACACCTTGAAAATTGTATTGTTAAGGAAACACTGATTAAATCGAATATGCAGATTGCGCCGCCGGATTTTTTGTCAGATTGTCAAAAAGCGACGCAGGAATACTGACGTATTTCAAGGAGCTTTTGGCAAAAATGACGGAAAATCGCGGCGCAAGATGTACATTCAGCCGTTAGGCGTGATTTAATCAGTGTTTCCTTAATCACTTTATTATATCACGGCGGCAATAAATGTACAAGGGTTTTTTAGTGAATATTTAATTTTATTTTTTATGCTGCGTGAAATTAATTTATGAAAGCAAAATGAAAAAAATTCCCCCGACTCGTTAAGAATCGGGAGATAAATTTTAAATTATTTTATCAGATATCCGAATCCGGGCAGCATTTGCCTTCATAACCAAAGAGCTTAATGAGCTTTCTGAGGACTCTGAACAGTCTGCCCCAGATATTTGTCTGATGACAGAGACAATCACATTCCGCCGCAAAGAGTACGGGAAGTTTATCAATTATCGTACCGTCCGCAAGCGCGTAAACAGCCTTGCCCGCGTAATCTTCATCTATTGTTACGCTGATATAGAATACTTCGTCTCTGTAAAGGTCCTTATGAATATAAACCTCGTATTCACCTACAGGGAAAACCTGCGTAAAGTAGCCGTTCAAATCTGTCTCAATATACATTTTTTCGCCGGTTTCGAGATTTGTAGCGGTAATTTCCGCTTCAATTACGGGCTTGCCGGTGTAATCGTAAAGAGTTTCGCAGACGAGAACCTTTCCGCCCTTGTAAAGCGTTTCCATATACTGGCTGGCGCACCATTCGCAGGTATAAGTTCTGTAGCCATCGCGCGTCTGAGTGGGCGGAACGGTATCCGTAACAACATAGTGGTGTCCTGTCTTAGGAACATAATTATCGCGGTATTCCATATTACAGCGTGTGCAATGGTGGAGGTCGTAACCCTGCGCGGTACAAGTCGGGGGAACGGTCGTTTTTTCGTACTCATGTCCGAGAGGCTCGTAGACCTCAATCTGTTCCGAAACGCCGCAGCGGTCGCAGACGTTGCCCTTGTAGCCGCGTTCGGTACAAGTTGCGGGGACTGTCACTTCGGTGAAGTCGTGACCGAGAGCTTCTTTTTTATCTGTGAGTTCCGTATGGTTACAACGCTTACAGAACATCTTTGTATAACCTTCGTCGGTACATGTCGGCTCAACAACCGTTATATCATAATCGTGACCGAGAGCCTTTTTGCCGGAGGGCTCCGTATAGGAGTTGCCGCAGACGGTACAAGTATATGTGATATAACCGTCATCGGTACAGTTATTGGGAGTTTCAACGCCGTTGTCGTACTGGTGTCCCGTCATCGGAATTGTAACGTCGTTGGTCGTGCCGCAGCGGTCGCACTTAAGTCTCTGGAGACCTTCGCTCGTACAGGTTGCGGGATTGATAAGGTCGGGTTCGCCCCAAGCGTGACCGAGAGCGGTGATTACTACCTGAATTTCCTCTTCGCAGTCGTAGCATGAATATACGTAAAGACCGGGGTCGGTACAGTTGGGTTCGGATTCTTTCCTAAGGAGCGTATGCTCGTCGTAGCGGTGTTCAAGTTTCGTGCCGTCGTGGTACACTCTTTCCTCATAGAAACATTTACGGCACTTTTTAAGCGTATAGCCGTCCGACTGACAGGTCGGTTCAACCTCGGTGATTTCGAAATCACAGGGTTCAAGCTCTCTGGGATTTACCTTGTCGCAATCGGGGTCGATACAATCACGGTAGTGATTACCCGCGTTATCGGAAGTCCAATTTTCGTCATATTTATGAACGTGCGTCATTTTCCAAACGGCTACGAACACAACGTCGCCGTAGGGATTCTGCGGAATATTATCGGTAAGAAGATAACCGTCTGCGGAAGTATACATACCGCTGTTCCAGTTTCCGCCGCCATCCGTCTGCCAGCCCTGGAAAGTGCCGAGCGCGGAATTTTCGACGAGCATACCAATCTGAGACATATCGTCGCTGTCGATGTAATATTCGCGCGTCGTTGTAAGCTGAGAGCTTGTATTCGGGTCGTTATTTATAAATGTAAGAGTATATTTTTGATGTTCCCAATGGGCGTAAAGCGTTATATCCTGCCCCTTGCTTTCGGGAGTTACGCTCCAAAGCGTGGTATCGTCAACCTTTACGCCGCCTTCTTTAGCCGTGTACCAGCCCGCGAACGTATAAGCATTCAGCGTGGGAACGGGAAGAGTTTCGGGAACTTCATTGAAAGTAACGTCAACGCCGTCTTCGATTCCCTCACATTCGGGACTGCCTATCAGCGGCTTATTCTCAACGGTCACGTCGTTAAGCTCAAATACAACGTGGTAAGTATCGGCTGACCACTGCGCTTCAAGTTCGACGTTGCCGTAGTAGCCGCGCAATGAATATGTGTCGGAAGTGATAAGTTTATCCTTTACCCAGTTACCTGCGGATTCGCTTACTACTTTCCAGCCGGAGAACGTGTAACCCGTTCTGACGGGAATCGGCACTGTGCCGCCCTCGATGGTGTAAGGCGTTGTTGAGATAACATCAGTGGGAGCATCGGGGTCTGTAAATCCGCGTTTAAATGTTGCGGTATATTCGTCAGCTTTCCAATGAGCTTCAAGTTCAACGTCGCCAACAACGGAATACGTGTCGTTATTGTTATACTGCGCGCCCGTACTCTTGTCGAACCAGCCCTCAAACGTGTAACCGGGAACGCTTACACTGCTGAAATCAGGCAAGCCCGTTATTGCGGTTTCATACGGTACGGTCAATGCCGACGGCGAGGGAATGTTTGCGCCGTCTACAAGCACAAGGCTGTCGGCTTTGTTGTCAAACGTAATATTGTAATTTATGGGGGTCCACATCGCCTCAAGGGTGACGTTACCGGTTCTTCCCTCAATATTAACGTTTGTTCTGTCTGTCGAATTGCCTACTACCCAACCGCCACCTTCAATGTCAACAGATTTAACCGCCCAACCCGTATGTTTGTAACCGGGTCTTTGAAGATTGCCGGGCAGCGTCAGCGTTCTTGAATTGATATAGTAAGTGTCAGCGCTGAAATCTTCTTCGGTAGTACCGCCGTTAAGATAATATGTAACGGTGTACGGTATAGGCGTCCATTTAGCGTAAACGGTTACAATACCTTCTCCTGCGGGAGTGCCTTCGCCTACAGGCGTTCCGCCGTTCGGACCCTGCATAAACCAACCGTCAAACGTGTAACCGTCAAGAGTCGGCTGTAAAAGGTCGTGATACGTATCTCCCTCTATTTTGATTGTCTGCCTATCGCTTGAAACGGGTACGCCATCAACCTTGGGAGTACCTATAATACCCGTATATTTAAATACATAGACAAGGGAACGCTCGATTTCTTTCTGACTGTGTTTTTCTTTCTGTTCGGGAGTGAGAAGCACTTGCGACTGTGACCTGACGTCATGCCATTCGGCGTCTGTTCTCGGAGTGAAATCGCTTGCGACATACTCTTCAAGCTGTTTCTTGTAGCCTTGGAGGGTCGCCATATAATTATCATCGTCAACGTCATGGTAAATATCGGGGTGGTCGAGAACTTCGTTAATCGCGTTTATAGCGTCGCTTATTCCCTGCTCGTCAATGTCCCAGTATTCCATATCTTTTTCCGCTATATCAACGCCCGAAGTAAATGTTTCGGTAAGCGTTGACGGGTCGGTATTTCTGTTTGTTACGCTGTAATATTCGTCATAATATTTGGGAGTGTATTCCTCGTTAAGAGGAGCGAGAACATATTGCGAAAATTCCTGAGTATCGGATGAAGTTGTATCACCGTTATAACAGGTATGTTTAAGATTAACGACCTTATTCGCAAGCGTCAAACCGTTGTAAGCACTTGTAAGGTTGTTGAGAGCCGTAGTTACCGCGCCCTGACTTGTTTTCTGATTCGCAAGAGTTGACATGGCGGTTCTTAAAGCGTTTCTGTAAGTATTAAACGATTCTGACGTATAACGACCCGACAAAACGGGAGGAAGCTGTCTGACGTAATTGCGGAGAGCCGTAACGTCAAAAACATATACGTTTATATCGCCGGAGAAATGACTGTCACGAATAGTCGTATTAAACGCTATGTTCGGTTTTCTCCATAACATATTGGTAAATCTTATAATAGCAGGGTCGGTAGTGTCTTTTGGAGTGAAAAGATTTCCGCAGAAACGGAACCATCCTTGGTTACCGGAATCCCAGAGAGTTCCCCACTTAGATTCGTTTTCAACGCCTTCCCAATGGGGGCTGCAGGACTGTCCCACTTTTGTCCACGGTCTGTCGGCTGAGGGATAGTTAAAGCCGTCGCTTGCGCCGTTATAGCTCGTTACCAAATCCGCCATACTGAGAGTAGCGTTCGAGCCCGCAAGAACACCGTTGCCCTCAAAGGAAAGAATTCCGGGATGGTTGGCATCCGGCTGAAAATGCTGACGGCGGTCGCCCCACTTCTGAACATGAAGTCTGAAGCCGAGAGATTCCCATGTCTTTGTAGATAAATCGGTAGCGTTTATCCAATAATTGTAACTGAATGTAACATTGTTTGTTCTGTTTCCCGTAGTACCTGTGACGCTGCCGTTTGCGTTACGGTTACGGTCAAGTATACCGACGTCTGTCTGAAACTCGTTCATAATATCCTGGTCGGTCTGACTGAGAGTAAAACCGTTGTTTGTATTACCCGTCTGTTTATCGTCTTCGTCGTTTATGTACTTCGAATCGTCCGAAGTTTTCCAAACGCCGATATACGCGGGCTGAACAAATTGAGCGAGAGTATCTCCGTCGGCTTCATACACGCCCTCGATAGTATATGTAACGCTGAAATCCAATATAGTGCCGTCTTGCTGAGTAGCATAATATAAAGATTGAATCGAATACGAACCTGCGTCGCCCGGATTAAAAGAAGTCGGACGAGAACCCGGGGAGAGATAACCTATATTTTGCATACTGACAATATTGATTTTTCTATCGAGAGTATTATGCAGGCGTATCCAATACGTTTGATTCGTCGAAGGATCAATATAGTCTATGCCTGTTGTATTGTTATTCTGTCCCGATGCAGTGCTGTTAAAAACAATCTGCAATCCGCCGTTGTTCGCGTCGGCAATCGTCGCGGCATTCGCTGTGACAGTCCCGACCTCAACGATCGAAAAGACGGAAAATATCATTATCAGCGACAAAAACACCGATAACGCTTTCTTGCAAAAAAGTTTCATTTGCATTTCCTCCTAATAAATTACCGGTTTTGTGAAGATAGTTACAAATCCCCACTATTTACATAAATATTATAAACATCAAATACAAAAAAGTCAACAAGTTTAAACAAAAAAACCGACTGACAAAACCAAATTTTCAGCATATAATAAAAATAAAGGCTCATTTACAGACGGTCGCCCCTTACATTTTGTTAGAGATTCCTCTCTCCCCTCCCCGAATTTAAAAACTTGGGCGGTTATTTTTTTACGCGCCGTTTTTTTTTGTAAAAAGCCGTTGACAAAACCGTATACGTCGCGTATAATATAAACGTAAGGTTTACCGATAGACGGTTGTTCTTTACCTTTGGTTATAAATAACCGCCGGATTTGAGAACTTGGGCGGTTATTTCTTTTGTATGTACTCTAAAAATTTGAGCACCAAGCCAATGATGCCGACTATCAGCGATAAAAGAGTTAATAGCTCCATTAAGGTGATATATCCCATATCGACCACCTCCTTTACTCTAAAATTCGATTTTAAAGTAAAAAAGGTAAAGAACAAACCGCCTACCGTTACAGTAAACCTCACAAATCGCATTTTATTACAACTTTTTTGTTTTGTCAAGACCGCTTTCCGAAAAGTCGTTGACAAAACCGCATATGCAGAGTATAATATAAACGTAAGGTTCACCGATAGACGGTTGTTCTTTACATAGTAGTTATTATAAAATAACCGCCGGATTTGAGAACGTGGGCGGTTATTTTTTTGTCATGAAAAACTAATAATTAACACAAAGCTGTCAAGAAAAGCGGCAATATACTCCATAGTATACATTTTATGTTTATTTTTAACTTGAATAATCCGATTATTAATGCTATAATTAAATTATCAATTATTATACTGATTTTTCAGTTAACAAAGGAGAAATTTTATGCCTTCCGATTCCATTTTCAAAAAAGCCGCTTTCGGCGGTTTTGACAGAGACGACGTAATGACCTATATTGCAAAAATGAAAAAGCGCGAAGCGGAGCTTACGCAGACGCTTACGAGCGCGCAGGAGAAAAACGCGGAGCTTGAAAAACAGCTTGAGGACGCGGAAACGCTGAGCAAATCGCTGAAAAACGCCTGCAACTCGCTTAAAATGGAATACGACGAAAAAATAGCGAAGCTTACCGAGGAGCTCCGTTCAGCAACCGACGCGCAAAAATGCGGGGACGCGGAAAATCTTCATTCCGAAGATCTTGAATCGGTAAAGAACAGCTATGAGGAACAGATAGAAACGCTGAACAAACAGATTTTTGAGTTAAAAAGAGACTATGAGAATCTTAAAAATAATCATAACGTTCAGATTGAAAGCATAAAAAATCAATATGAGGAAAAAATAAGTAACATGGAGTGTAAAGAATCCGACAGCCGCGCAGCCGGAGAAAGAGTCGGCACGGTTATGCTTGACGTAAGACGCTACGCCGATATGCTCATACAGGAAACGTGTGAAAAAATCAACGGTACGTCCGACGACGTCGAATGCGCGGTAGCTTTAACGCTTTCAAAGCTAATGAACATATCCTCCGTTATACAGAATTTTTCCGATAAAATGAGCGCTTCCCTCGCGGATATGGTAAAAGAAAGCGAAACAATATGCAAAGACCTTTCGCAGTTTAAAGGCTCTCTTAAAAAACCGTTCGGCGAGGCTTCGGTCAAGCTGCATAACGAAATATTCAAGGACTGATTTTTATTGCGTCTGTCTGATTTTTTATTACATTTAAACGGTAACTTTTCTCTGATTTTTTCGGTCATACTTATTACAGGCGTTATATTTGTCAACGGCTGGACCGACGCTCCGACAGCTATAGCGACCTGCGTATCGACAAAATCAATAAGTCCGAAAAGGGCGATAACGCTTGCCGCGGTAATGAATTTTTCAGGCGTATTTATAATGTCAAAGATAAACGGCAAGGTCATAAGCGCGATAACGAATATAGCGGATTTCGGCGGGGACACAAAGAAATCCGGCCTTGCTTTAAGCGCGGCTCTTTTATCAATAGTAATATGGGCTGTCGCGGCATGGGCGTTCGGTATTCCCACAAGCGAAAGCCACGCGCTCATAGCCGGTCTTTCCGGCTCGGCCATAGCTCTTAACAGAAGTCTCGGCGGAATAAACGGCTCCGAATGGATAAAGGTCATATCGGGACTTTTTATTTCAGCGGTATTGGGCTTTGTCCTCGGTTTTGTTACCGTTAAAATCGTAGGTATATTTATAAAAAACAAAGACAGAAGCAGAACCGAATCGGTATTCAAGTATTTGCAGAATTTCTCGGCCGCGTTCATGGCTTTCATGCACGGAGCGCAGGACGGACAAAAGTTTATAGGCGTGTTTATGCTCCTTGTTTCTCTTTCGGACGGCAGCAACGCGGATACTTTTGAAATTCCGTTTTGGCTGATTATCTATTGCTCGGCGGTAATGGCGTTCGGCACCTCGGCCGGAGGCATGAAGATAATAAAATCAATGGGCATGGATATGGTAAAGCTCAAAAAATACCAGGGATTTTCAGCCGATTTCGCGGGCGCGGTCTCGCTTCTCGCGGCGACGCTTACGGGCTTTCCCGTAAGCACCACGCATACTAAAGCCACGGCTATAATGGGAGTGGGAGCCGCGAAAAGGCTGTCGAGCGTCAATTTAAAAATAGTAAAGGATATGGCTCTTACATGGGTCCTTACTTTTCCCGGCTGCGGCTTTCTCGGATATTTGATTACTCAACTATTTATCAGGTAAACGGTGGTAATTTTGGCAAAAAAAACAAAAACTGATTATTTTGAGGATATAAACGGGCTTATTGGACTTTCGGCGGATATGATACGGGATTTTTCAAAGAAAAACGCCGATAATATTCTTTTCAATCACTCGCCGTCGCCGAAAGGAGACGAAATACTTGCCGAAATCGAACAGGCGTTAAAAAAAGATTATTTTACTCCTATCGAGAGAGAGGATATTTTTATGCTTGCGGCTCTCGGAAACGAGCTTTTTCATGAAACAGACAAACTTCTCTGTCTTGAATCGGAAATCGTAATAACCGAATTTTCAACCGAAATTATAACTCTTTCATCTTTTCTTCTTGACGGCATAAAAAATATAACGGAAATTATTACGGCGTTTTCAAAATTCCCCAAAACGGGCGATTTAACGCCGAATTTTGAAAATCATCAGAAAATATGCGATAAATTCAAAAACGGCGCGAACGCTCTTATAAGCTCCTCCGTCAAGAAAAATACTACCTATTTGGCGGTTTTTTCGGTTCACGTTATAACGGAACAGCTTGACAAATGCGTGAGCTGCTGTAAAAAAATCATAGATTACGCGCGTTATACGGCGATAAAAAATTCGTAAAGGGAAAATATATGGAACTGACAGACGTTAAAAATTTAAGGGACAGGATAATAAAAAAACGGTTTTCAAAAATGAACGATATGCAGTTTAAAGCCGTTACAAGCGTAAATGGACCGCTTTTGATACTCGCGGGAGCAGGAAGCGGAAAAACCACGGTGCTTGTAAACAGGATAGCGTATCTTATAAGCTTCGGCGACGCTTACGGCAGGGACAATTTTCGGTTCCCCGTAACGGAAGAAGATTTTGAAATACTTAAAAAGTATTATGATGGCGACGAAAGCCTCGCGTTTGAGGCAAGGCGCATTATGGCATACGACGCGCCGAAACCGTGGGAAATACTTGCAATCACATTTACGAACAAGGCCGCCAACGAGCTTAAAGAAAGGCTTGTAAATATGCTCGGAGATGCTGACGGAAACAGCGTATGGGCAAGCACATTCCATTCCTGCTGCGTGCGCATACTTCGGCGCGACGGCGAGAGGCTCGGTTATTCTTCTCATTTCACCATATACGATACCGACGATTCGAAGCGCGTTATAAAGGAATGTCAGCGCCTTTTAAATTTCGACGATAAATACATAACGGCGAAAGCTATACTCGGTGAAATCAGCAGAGCGAAGGATTCCCTGATGTCGCCTGCGGAATATCTCGCCGAGCATGAAGCCGACCCGAGAAGAACGGTGATAGGCAGGGCGTATGAAAAATATCAGGAGCTTTTAAAGAGCGCCGACGCCATGGATTTTGACGATATAATAGCAAACACGGTAAAGCTTCTGAGCGAACACAAGGACGTAAGGGAATATTATCAGCAGAAATTCAAATATGTCATGGTAGACGAGTATCAGGACACAAACCATGCCCAGTACAAGCTCACTTCCCTGCTCGCGGGCGGGTATAAGAATCTGTGCGTGGTAGGCGACGACGACCAAAGCATTTATAAATTCAGAGGCGCGACAATAGAAAATATTCTGAAATTTGAGTTTCAGTATGAAAACGCTCAAATCATACGTCTTGAGCAGAATTACCGCTCTACTCAAAATATTCTTGACGCCGCAAACGCCGTGATTTCCAATAACGCGGAGCGAAAGGGAAAAACCCTCTGGACCGATAACGGAGAGGGCGATAAAATATTGATAAACACTCTCTCGGACGATATCGGCGAGGGACAGTTCATCGCGTCAAATATCATGGATTCATCGTCGGGCGGCAGAAAATGGAGCGACCATGCGGTGCTTTACAGAATGAACGCGCAGTCAAGCACGATAGAGCGCGCGCTCGTGCGCTCGGCTATTCCCTACAGGATTATAGGCGGTCACAGATTCTATGAAAGAAAAGAAGTAAAGGATATCGTCGCGTATCTCTCGGTAATATGCAATCCGAATGATACGGTAAGGCTAAGAAGAATAATAAACGAGCCCAAACGTGGCATAGGCGAAAGCACGATAAACAACGCCGCGAAAATCGCCGACGCTCTCGGAGTAAGCCTATACGAAATAATAAGCCATGCTTCCGATTATCCCGTTCTGTCACGCGCGGCGTCAAAGCTCGGAGCGTTCACAATGATGATAGACAGTCTCCGAGAACAGCTTGAGAGCCAAAGCCCCACAGAGGTTTTTGAATCGCTTATAAATAAAATAGGATATATTGAATATCTTTCGCAGGATAAGGACACGTTTACCGACAGAATGGCGAATATAAGCGAGCTTGAATCGAATATACAGCGTTATATTGAGGAAAATCCCGAAACGCCTACTCTCGAGGCTTTTTTGGAGGACGTATCGCTTATGTCCGATATAGATAATTATAACGCGGACAGCGACGCCGTTGTGCTTATGACGCTTCATTCGGCAAAGGGTCTTGAATTTCCCGTTGTGTATATTCCGGGTATGGAAAACGGAATTTTCCCGGGTATACAGTCCATGACGTCTAACGCGGATATGGAGGAAGAAAGAAGGCTTGCTTACGTCGGTATTACAAGAGCTAAAGAGAAGCTTATTCTGACGAACGCGAAAACAAGAATGTTGCACGGTCAGACCTCATATAATCCTCCGTCAAGCTTTCTTTCGGAAATTCCCGAATATCTTACCGAGGTAAGAAAGCCCGAAAGACCGTCTTTCGGTTTCGGATTTTCCGATAGCGATACGGATTACGAAAATACGGATTACAAATATAAATTCAAAACTGCGATAAGTACGGGACAAGCTTATACAAAACCGAAAAATACATATTCGGCGTCATTTACAAAGTCTGCGGCGTCAAAAGAGCAAGCGTTTGAGTATAAAGCGGGCGAAAAGGTGAACCACAAAAAATTCGGCAACGGCATGATATTGAGAACGCAGTCCATGGGTAACGATATGCTTTTGGAAATCGCGTTTGATACGGTAGGCACAAAAAAGCTTATGGCAAAGGTCGCGCCGCTGACAAAAATTTAAGGCAATACCGCACAATTAACAGCTACCGCCTTTGCCGTGCATATTGCGCCGCGATTGACCGACTTGCCGATAAATTTTAAGGGTGAATTCTCCCCTTTTCGGTGGCGCTGGTAGGCTTTTTGGCGCGCTTGCGCGCCTCATTGTCAATTGTACATTGTACATTGTCAATTGTCAATTGTACATTGTCAATTGTCAATTGATACAGATAAACCCTTGACAGGTGTTTTCCTGCCAAGGGTCATTTTTTACCGACTATGAAGTCGGAATATGATTGGAATTTAGCCCACTACGGAAAGGAGTTGTTCAACGGCCTGGAGCAATGCTTTGAGTTTTGCGAACAGGTTAGTGAACCACTGTTTAAGACCCTCTAAGAAGTCGGAGAAATTACCGTCGCCGCCGGGAAGATTGATTTGTGTTTTGTCAAGAGCTTTGACTGTAACGTCGTGGTCGGGCATGGTGAAATTAACTGTGGAAGGAACAGTCGGGTCATAGCGCATACCCAGTTCCTTTTCGGGATTAGCGTACTTTTTGCCGTTCTCATCATAAAATTCCCAACCGTTGAAATTATCACCGAGTCTTTGGAGAACGGTCACATTTGTGCCGTATTGCGCTGTTGTCGAAGCGAAATTGACATTTTCGCCCTTTACCGTCCATTTAAGAGCGACCGTTACCTCATTTTCAATGACATTGCCTGTGATAACGCATATATCATCATCTGCCGGTGTGTACTCGGCTTTGAGCTTGTATGTTCCGCTCTTTGCCGGACGCCATTTGAATCCTGTAAGATACGTTACGCCGTTCTCTGTCGATTTGATAAGTTCTCCATCGGCGTAAACTTTGAATGTTCCTCCGAGTTTGTCGGTATAATTCAAACCGTCTATGATAAGTTCGTCCGTGTTGATATACCTTGTGATTCGAGGCGTAACAACTTTTTTTACAATAACAATTTTAAACTGTACCGTACTTGTATAATTGTTGTTTTCCTGAGATTTCAATTTTGCTGTGGCTGTATATCCTTCTGCTTTGTTTTCCAAAGTAAAATCACAGCTATTCAATTGATGTCTCAGTTCAATACCTTCTATATTAATATCACCGATTTTAAATGTTCCGCAGTTGGCTTTTAGTCTTTCAAGCATAATTCTCAGAGAACCAAGCGTACATTGTTCCAATGTTAGGGGAATTTCGGGAACTATCGGCTCGCCGTTTTCGTCGATAAACGATGCGTTACCTTTTTCAACTTTTACGCTTATTGTTATATTTATATTTTGGCTATCGTCGGCAGGAGTAAAAACGATAGTAACCGAATTATTGCCTGCTTTCAATTCCTGATCGGGTTCGCTCAGAGCGTAACTTCCCGATGTTGTTTCCATGTGGATTGTAAGGTCGGAGGCTTTTAAACCCTCTCTGTATGTAATAGGGTCAACCGTGGGGAATTCAGCGATAGGGGGCGCACTTTCGTCACCGTCTACTCTGACATAAACATACGTTACGAGATTTTCGTAGCCGCTGATTCTGATTGTCACAGCATAATAACCTGTTTGTGACACACGCTGTCTTGGACTCCCCCATGTCAAAGCATATGCATCATTGACTTCTTCACCGGTAATTCCGTTTTTAAATTTATAGCTGCTAAGCATTGTTATTTTATTGAACATTGTGTTGGATGCGACGTCTACTATCGGCATTGCGCCATCAATTTCCAATGGAAAACTTGAAATAGTATAGTAAATTCTCATTTCAAAAGAAGTATATAAATCACTGTTATCGGGTACAAATCTTATATCTAAGCCCCGTTGGCCGCTTGCAGCAGGTATATGATCGGGGTCAATAAATTCCCAAGAACCTGTTATAATCGTTCCGTTTTCTGTTCCGTCAGTTGTTACTTTTCCGCCTGTAATCGTTAAATAATCGCCAATTCTTTGTGTAGGGTATATTGTCCCCTCTATAGTTGGGGAGCTTACAACATTGCTTTCTGACAATGGAATCGGTTCATCTTCCGCGAATGCGGGGATAAGTGTCAATGCCGCCATAATCAACGCCAAGCAGACAACAAAAGATTTTTTTATTATTTTCTTCATTATTTGAAGTTCCTTTCGTAATTTTAGGGACTTCAATTATTATTTTACATTAATTAAAATGCGGAACGATACCGTTATGCCGAAGTCCCAACGCATGACGCTTGTCCGCGTTGATTATTTAAAGAAACCGGCTTGATCTTATAACGGTCTTGCTGCGAAATCGTTTGGAAACGGGGTTATTTATCGCAAATTTTGTATCTGCGATAAAATCATCTATTTTGAAGATGTTTGATGTAAAATCGTGTAAATCAAATGAACTTACATTAGAAATAAGATATAGATTACCCCCCCCCGCACGCATACGCGGGTCGTTCCGATCATCGTTATCACTCCTTCCGAATAAGCTGTGGGGTTTATTTCCCCTTACATATATTAAGTTGCTTTTATGATAAAAAAGTAACGCCTTTTTTGCAAAATTTTTTGAAAATTTTGCATTTTCGGCATTTTACACAATCATGTAAACATATTCAACTGATATTATTGTTTATTTTACCGTTAATATAAAAAACCGTCGGAGCAATCCGCACGTTCAATTTACCTGAACAAACAATTTGAACGGCCCTGCCGAAACAGGACCGTTCGTTTTTATCTGTTATTTCAATACTCCTATATTAGCCTGAGGAATATAATACGGTACGATAGTTCCGTCGTCGTAAATGACGTAAATATATCTGCCCTCGTCATTCAACATCATATAAAACGGAACGCAGGATTTAAGTACCGAATCCATTTTACCCTTATCCGTCAGGCTCTTGAGAGGATGCTCCGCTGCCTTATACATATCATTCAAAACCGTGCCGGCGTCCGTATCCTTAGGAACATAAAACGTAATGGTGCTAACAAAAAAGTCCGAGAAAACATTATAATTAGAATACACAGGTTCCGAATACGGATAGTCGCTGATATACATATCCGCGTCGCCCCAGCCGGTATAATCTCCCTTGTGCGCGTTTAAATATGGATTTTTCACGTCATCAAACGATACGCCGCCGTCCGTATACAGTATTTCCTTTACGTTATAGCTGTGTTCCGAGGCTTTATATCCCTCTTTTTCAAGGCAGGCCAAAGTTTCTTTCATTTCGGGGTAGAGATATATTCCCGCGCCGCCGAACAACGTAAAATCTTTTTCACCGTTTTCTTCATTTTCGATTATGCCATATTCAAAATCGTCAACAGAATCCTTTTTGACAAACGTACTGACGTTTACGGCTTCCGTCAGACCTGTTGTCAACTGCCCCAAAGGACGCGAATTGTTCTTAAACAGTTGTTCGTAGCTCATCTTCGACAAATCGTTATATATCGCGTTCATTAATTCTTCCGACATTTCCACACCGTATTTATCCGATTCGGAATTTTTAACAATCGGGTCTTCGCCGAGATACGTCCAATCCATATTCCTGAAATTAACATGTTCACCTTCCTCAGTATAGTATATGCCATATTCGCTACTGTAATTTACGTCGGAATCGCTACCGTCTTTCTTAAAAATCGTGTCCTTTAAAACGGCGTCAAAATAATCGGAATTATAATACGCGCGAAGATAGCTTTCATATACTTTAGAATCGTAAACGGAAAACGACCTGTATTTTATTTTGCCGTTATCGTATTTAAACGCAAATTCAACCGTATCTATAGAATTATTTCCGATGTATTTTTCATTTTTTACGTTATCAAAAACCGAAACAGCCATATCTATATCCGATGATTTTTCACTGTAAAGGTTATCTTGGTCATTATACAAATCAACGTAGGAGCCGAAAAGCGGATGCGCGGAACAGCTCAACGCGATGCTCTTAACCGAAGCCTTATCCGGAGTTTTGTTATAAATACCGAATACTCCCGTACCGAGAATTAAAAAATACAACGCTGCCGCGACGGGAAGAGCCGCGCCGTAAATAAGAGAACGAGCCGTAACTTTTATTTTTCTTGTAAGAATAAGCTGAACGATAAAATACGCCGCAAAGGACGCCGCTATTATCAAAACGGTTCTGAGAACCAATCCGCTTGCAGTCGCGTCATCATACATTGTTATTTCGCATATAACGAACATAACCGCGATAAACGCAAAAGCCGAATTAATAAATGATGAAATTTTAAAATGTCCGAGCGAATTTGCGTGCTCCGCGTTTCTCTTTTTAAACAGCAGTACCGCAAGGGCGAAAACAACCGCCGAAATTACAAGCATAACGAGCAAAGGAATGATAAAACCGCCGTCTATTTTAAGGTCTTCGGGTATCTTCCATTTATCGCGGGAAACGTTATCTCTTGAAAGACACTCCAGCAGCGAACCGAGAGGATTGTTATACGTACTGTTGTTGCTTCCGTAAAATATATACGACGGATACTCCGCGTTCAAATCCATAACGTAAGTAAAAGGAGAAAACAGATTCGGCCATCTTATGCGCCAATCCGGCATATATCCTTTTAAAAGCCCATACTTCATGGTATTACACATATTTGAAACGACAATTCCGGCAAGCGATACCGTCGCGCAGGTAAGTCCCATTTCAAAAAGATTTCCCGTAACCGAGGCGGCAAACGCGCCTATGGAAAATCCCGCGAACGCGCTTATAAACAGTACCGCCACAAGGTAAAGGAATACGCCCGTAAGGTGCGCCGACGAACCGAATTTCACTATATTTGCGGCGTATATTAAAAAACCGGGAATAAACACCGACGCAAAAAGAAGAATAAGCGACGAAACGGCTCTGTTTATAAAAAGCCTTTTACGGGAAATACCGAGACTGAAATAAACGTTGACCTGTTTTTTGCTCATCATAAAATAATACTGTTTAACGGCGGTCAACATTCCGCAAATCGTCATTCCTATATATAGAAGATTTGAGTTATAATAAAAAATCGAATTTTCGGAGATAAAGTACGATACTCCGCCGACAATAACTTTGGAACTTGCCAACTCCGACAGCATTGGAAACGTAAGCGTTACCGATAAAACAATAAACGCAATCACAGGAAAAAGAGCCGCGCCGCCCAAGCTTCTTAAAAAATCCTTTTTGTTCGTATTATTTTTCAAAGATTTTTGTGATGTCATACTTTTTATCCTCCATTTCGTTAAGAAATACCTCTTCCATGGTCAGTCTGTATTCGTCTATGGCTATGGGATTCAATGCGGCGAGTCTGTCTTTCTGCCCCTGCGTGGCTTTATCAAATATAATGCTTACGACCTTGCCGTCTATATCGAGAGACTTGCATTTTATATCCTTGAAATCCTCTTTTGTAATATCGCGGTCAAAAATAAGACGGTATTTTCTGTAGTTATCGGAAATACTGTCAACCGAGCAGTCCATTGTGAGATGTTTGCCGTTGATAAGACCGACGTGGTCGCAGAGGTCGGAAAGCTCGGAAAGGTTATGCGACGAGATAATCAGCGAGCAGTACCCCTCCGCCATATATTCCACAAACAGCTTTTTGGTCATATCTTTCTTCTGAGGGTCAAGACCGTCAAAGGTTTCGTCCAAAAGCATAAAACGGGGACGCGACGCGAGAGCGAGTATAATCTCCGCCTGACGCTGCATACCCTTTGAAAATCCTCTGATTTTCTTTTTTGGGTCAAGACCGAAAACCTCCAGAAGATTGTCAAGAGTTTTGTAATTAAAGTTCGGATAATACGAGGCATAGAATTTAGCCATGCTTTTTATCGAAGCGTTCATAGGGAAATACAGGTCGTCGGGAATATAAAACATACTTTTTCGTATATCGGCATTATCGAAGGTAGACTGATAATCCATTGTAACGTCTCCGCCGTCCGTACGGTAAATACCTGCGGCGGTTTTTAAAAGCGTTGTTTTGCCCGCTCCGTTGTAGCCTATCAGCCCGTAAATGGACGACAGCTCTACGTTGAATGAAATGTTTTCCACGGCGGTAAAATCACCGAATTTTTTTGTTACGTTCTTAAACTCAATCATTTTCATTCATCTCCTTTGTAAATTTCATTAATAATTTTAAAAATAGTTTCCTTTTTCGCGCCGTGAGCCTTTGCGTTGGCAACGCTCAGCTTCATTTCCTCGATAGCGCGTCCGAGGTATACGTCTTTGCCGCGGGAGTCTCCGCTTACAAATATACCCTTGCCGGCAACGGAATAGGTTATTCCTCTGTCCTCAAGCTCGGAAAGCGCGCGCTTTACCGTATTGATATTAAGTCCAAGCTCTGAGGATAACTGTCTCAGCGATGGAAGTTTGTCGTCTTTTTTAAGCACTCCCCTGCTTACAAGCAAAATAATCTGCTCTATTATCTGCTCATAAATCGGTATACGGCTGTGATAATCAATAAAAATATTTACCATTATCCACCTCCGTTTAATCTGTGCTAATTGTAATAGCACAGTTAATACGCCAATATAATATCACCTAATTCTTGCCTTGTCAATATTCTTTGAAAAATCTTTATAATTAATTTGCAGATAATGAATAAACGGATAAATAAAAAATACAGCATGATACATATAATTGCAATTGTGATAATATTTCGGTTCATAAAACTATAAATAAAAAAGAACAAAGCAAATATCATGCAAAAGAAAGCATAAAAAATCAAGAAAACATGTTATGATTGTGATAAACTGTATATGGAAATAAAGGCAATACCGCATAATTATTGTCGTGCAGATGTGCCGAAAGATTTTTCGTCAGATTGACAAAAGTGACGCAGGAATACTGACGTATTTCCAGGAGCTTTTTGCAAAAATGGCGGAAAATCTCGGTGCAGATGCGCGGCAAAGGCGGTAGCCGCTAATTGTGCGGTATTGCCTAAAGAGAGGCGATAACATGGACTGGATAACAGGAATACAGCGCGCAGTAAATTATATCGAAAATAATCTTGACAATAATATCGACTACGAAATATCGACTACGAAAAAGCGGCAAATGAAGCCGCCTGCTCAGTATTTTATTTTCAAAGAATTTTCGGTATTCTTTGCGGAATGACGTTAAGCGAATATGTAAGAAACAGAAGATTGTCCCTGGCCGGCGAGGATTTACTTCTGACAGACGAAAAAATTATTGACATTGCGCTTAAATACGGTTATGAAAGTCCCGAAAGCTTTACAAGGGCTTTTTCAAAATATCATGGCGTTACGCCGTCGGAAGCCAGAAAAACCAAGGCAAAGCTAAAATCCTTTTCACGTATTTCCGTTAAAATAACTTTAAAAGGCGGTAAAAGCATGAATTACAAAATTATCGAAAAACCTGCGTTCAAAGTATTGGAAAAAACGGAACTGCACAGTATTGTCGATTCGGAAAACAAAAACACAATTCCCGAGTTCTGGGAAAGGTCGCACAATGACGGCACAATAAAAACTCTTTGGGAAAAAACGTCCGATAAAAGCTATATCTTCGGCATATGCCGCGGAAATATCCCGACAGACTCAAAAACTTTTGAATACTCTATAGCCTCGATGTACGACGGCAAGAGCGATATCCCCAATGGATACGGCGTAAGTGAGATTCCCGCAAGAAAATGGGTGGTCTTTGAATGTATCGGAGCAATGCCAAACGCCATTCAGGAAACATGGCATCAGATTTGCTCGGAATTTTTTCCGATGTCGGAGCTAAAACCTACATATGAAATGGATATCGAAGCATATACCGACGGCGATATGTCGTCTCCGTCATATAGAAGCGAAATTTGGGTCCCGATTGAGAATTTATAAAAATAAAACGGTTCGTACGCAGGCCCGTCAATCTGCGGTAAATCCCGAAAATAAAAAATAAATATTATTTTACCTTGACATTTTTAAATACTCCTTGTATAATATCTATCGTTGAAAATATCAAGGAACCACTTAATAAATCACGTCCTACGGACTGAACGCACATTTTGCCCGGATATTTTCCGTCATTAATATTTGATATCGGGGTGTAGCGCAGTTGGTAGCGCGCCTGCTTTGGGAGCAGGATGTCGGGAGTTCGAGCCTCTTCACTCCGACCACATCGGAGCGGACTTCATATGGTTCGCTCCGACTTTTTTCAAAAGTCAGAATTCATTCATTCCGTCGCTCCTTTTTTCCGCAAAAAGTCACGCTCGGCTCGCCTACTCGGTTGTAAACGCCCTCGCGACGGCTCACTATCACTACCAACTTTTTGCGGTTTGCGCCTGCGGCGCATAGCATGGTATTTGAATAACGATGCCTCTCTGAACTGAAGATTCAGAGAGGCGTTTTTCACATTTCCCGCTGCCAAAACTGTTTTTATCTCTTTCCGGGGAGTTTACACAAAATCTGAAAAATAAACAAATTCTTCTTTTAAAGCAATACCGCACAATTAACGGCTACCGCCTTTGCCGTGCAGATGTGCCATGAGATTTTTCGTCAGATTGGCAAAAATGACGGAAAATATCGGGGCAGGACGTGCGTTCAGCCGTCAGACGTGATTTATTCAGCGTTTCATTAAATGTATTGATATAATGCTATAAATTCACCGGTACACACCGTAAAATATTTGCGGTTACTGCATAAGTCGATATACGCGGCAGGGAAATATGCTACTTCCGCTTCATCTCCGTCTTCCAAATCTATAATTCTTGTTGCCGCACATCTGGTAATATATAATTTTTTGCCTTGCGCTTTTATTTCACTCATAAATTCCAAATTCGGAATACTTAAAAATTTTGTTTCCTTACCGCTGTCGATATCAACGGAATAAATATCCAATGTTTTTTCTATGGGTAATTTTTCTTTAACTATATACGCTCTGTTTGTGTAATCCGAGTATGCAACGGATTTAACTCCGGCTGTCGGAATACTACCCGAAACTTCTTTTATCTCTTGGGTTTGCAAATCGACAAAATCAATTTTTATTATGGAGCTTTGATTCTTATTAAAAAATATCAACAGGTTATCTTGCGAAATGTCAAGCATCTCGATTGTAACATCTGATTTTTTGCATAATACCGTTTTCTTTTTTGTAATAATATTATAGCTATATACGGTTTCGTCCCAATTTTTATGTATATAGACGTAAAAGAGCGTATTCTCACGTAAAGCAACTTTAGCGCAGTTGTAATTTCCGGTTCTAAGCGTTGCGATAACACATTGGGCGGCAATATCATAAATGCAAAAGGTGGACCACCGCTTCAAAACAATAAATTTTTCATCGGAAGTAAACAGAGACGTTACGACATATGACACGTTAATATCACAAATTTTCTCCTTTTTCTGAAAATCATATAATACGCACTTTTTTGATTTAGCGACCAGCATATATCTACTGTTCTTAGAAATATTAACATGCGCACATTTTTCCTCGAACAATAAGTCAAAGCTATTCATTATTCGGCTCCTTTATATTTTTATAAAAACTCCATTTTGCGCATACGCTAACGCAACATATAAAAATTAATGATTTACCATAATTTTAAATATTACTACGATTTCTAAGCAACCTTTCTTTTACTCGTTCTTCACATTTTTCTTTTGAATAACTCTTATACATATAAAAGTAACTTACACTGTCATATGATACACGATATTTTCGGAAGTGTCAATTGTTGATTCAAGATGGTTTCCGCCGTCGGTTAAGCATTTGTGGATTTTAAGGCGTGTCTATGAAAAACAGTTGCGGATTTTTGTATTCTTCTTTTTATGCAGATGTCCATATTTTGCCGATTTTATAAAAAGCCATATACCGTCGCTATGTAAATTTTGCCGTATTTTTACCGCGTCATTTAAAAGCCGGAAATATGCATAAAAAATATCCGAATATTTCTAAAAAAACATTGACTTTTACAATCAAAAATATTATATTGTGTCTGTGAGATATATCACTCTATAAATTTATGAGAGGGGCTGCATAATTGGCAAACAACATTATCGATCTTAAGAACATCTCCGTATCTTTTGACGGAGAGCAAATCCTTAAAAACATGAATCTCCGAATCGAGGATAAGGAGTTTTTAACGCTTCTCGGTCCTTCCGGCTGCGGCAAAACTACAACCTTGCGCATAATCGCGGGTTTTCTTCAGCCCGATAGCGGCGACGTTATCTTCGACGGAAAGTTAATTAATGGTGTTCCTGCTCATAAACGTCAGGTGAACACCATTTTTCAGCGTTATGCGCTTTTTACGCATCTCAACGTTTTTGAAAACATAGCTTTTGGTCTGCGCATACGAAAAACTCCCGAAAAGGAAATTAAGACCGCTGTTTCCGAAATGCTCGAGCTTGTTAACCTGAAAGGCTTTGAAACAAGAGATATAAATTCTCTTTCGGGCGGTCAGCAGCAAAGAGTGGCAATAGCGAGGGCGCTTGTGGTAAAGCCGAGAGTTCTTTTACTTGACGAGCCGCTCGGCGCGCTTGATTTAAAGCTTCGCAAGGATATGCAGAACGAGTTGAAAAACATTCAGCAGAGACTCGGAATTACATTTATTTACGTCACTCACGACCAGGAAGAGGCTCTCTCCATGTCGGATAAAATCGTTGTAATGAACAACGGCGAAATACAGCAAATAGGCACGCCGATTGATATTTACAACGAACCCGTAAACGCGTTTGTAGCCGATTTCATAGGCGAAAGCAACATTGTTGACGGAATTATGCGAGAGGATTTCGTGGTTGATTTTTCCGGAAACACTTTTAAATGTCTCGATAAAGGCTTCGGCAAAAACGAGGCTGTTGACGTAGTCGTACGTCCCGAGGACGTAGACGTTGTGCCTTACGATGAAGGTATGCTCAAAGGTACCGTAACGTCGGTAACTTTCAAAGGGGTTCATTTTGAAATAATAGTTGATATAGGCGGCTTTAAGTGGATGATCCAGTCCACCGACGAGCAGTTTGTCGGTGACAATATAGGTCTTTACATAGAGCCGGACGCCATACATATAATGAAAAAATCGGAATATTCCGGTCTTTACGGCGATTTCAGCAGCTACAGCGAGGAATTTGACGAGCTTTCCAACGCCGACGCGGAGGAAGAGGAGAATGAATAAATCCGATACGCGTTTGAAACGCATTATGACCGCGCCGTTTTCCGTCTGGATGGCAATATTTGTAATAGTTCCCATAGGACTTGTTCTCTATTACGCCTTTACAAGCTCCGAGGGAGGATTTACTCTTGAAAACATCGCAAGCATCTGGGAATACAGAGGCACATATCTTATCTCGATAGAGCTTGCGCTTGTGGCGACGGTGATTTGCCTTTTGATGGCATATCCGCTCGCTTACAGCATATCTAAAATGAAAGCCCGCCGTCAGCAGACGATGGTTCTTCTCGTAATGCTTCCGATGTGGATGAATTTCCTTATAAGAACATACGCATGGATGACAATACTTGAGGACACCGGGCTTATCAATACTTTTATCAAATTCCTGCTGAGCCTCGTCGGATACGAGTTCGAGGGCTTTACTATGATAAACACAAACGGAGCGATAGTTCTCGGTATGGTTTATAATTTCCTGCCCTATATGGTTCTGCCGATTTACACGGTTCTGACAAAAATCGACCGAAGCGTTATAGAGGCGGCGAGGGATCTCGGCGCGGGCGGCATGGACGTTTTTACAAGGGTTATTCTTCCTCAGAGCGTACCCGGAATAATTTCGGGTATAACGATGGTGTTCGTTCCGGCCGTCAGCACGTTTGTTATATCAAAGCTCCTCGGCGGCGGTATGACGTACCTTATAGGCGACATTATAGAAAACTACTTCCTCGGGAATACGGGTGAGGTAAATTACAACGTAGGCGCGGCTCTTTCGCTTGTGCTTATGGTGCTTATACTTATTTCAATGGGAATCATGAATCATTTCGACGAGGACGCCGAAACGAACGGAGGGGGATTATTTTGAAAGCTTTATCAAGAATATACAATTTTCTCGTTTTCGCGTTTCTCTACGCTCCCATCGCGGTAATGATTGTTTACTCGTTCAACGGAATAAAAAGCCGTTCTGTTCTGGAAGGCTTTTCGTTACAATGGTATCAGGAGCTTTTTCATGATTCCGTAATAATGAAATCTCTTTACACTTCCCTGCTGCTTGCCGTTCTTTCTGCGATTATTTCCACAATTATAGGAACCGCCGCCGCGGTAGGCATTAACGCGTCAAGAGGAATCAGAAAAAAAATATACCTTGCGGTCAACAACATACCTATGGTAAACCCCGATATTGTTACCGCCGTTTCCATGATGATTCTTTTCGTTTTCGTGTTTTCAACTTTAAATAAATTCGAAATGGGCTTCGGAACGCTTCTTATCGCGCACATAACGTTCTGTATCCCGTATGTAATACTTGAAGTTCTGCCGAAAATAAAGGGAATGGATTCCAACATTTATAACGCGGCTCTCGATTTGGGCTGTCCGCCGATAAAGTCTTTTATCAAGGTCGTCCTTCCTCAGATAAAACCGGGCATAGTAACGGGACTTATTATGGCGTTTACGCTTTCGCTCGATGATTTCATTATCAGCTATTTCAACAGCGGTTCAACCGTTCAAACGCTTTCCGTTACAATTTTCTCAATGACGAAAAAGCCGTATTCACCGAAAATTAACGCGCTTTCTACTTTACTTTTCACGGCAATCCTTATACTTCTTCTCATTATAAATCTGCCGAAGGATAAAAATTCCGTGAAGAAGAAAGGAGCGAAAAAATGAAAAAATTTATTTCCCTGCTCCTTTCGTCAATAATCGCGTTTTCATTCGCCGTGGTCGCGCCTGCGGCAAACGAAAAAACAGTGCTCAACGTCTATAATTGGGGCGAATATATAGACCTTAGCACAATAGATATGTTTGAGGAAGAAAATCCCAATATAAAGGTAAACTACACGACATACGACAGCAACGAGGCCATGTATTCAAAAATCGTATCGGGCGCGGCGTCATACGATATCGTTATACCTTCAGATTACATGATAAGCAAGCTTATACAGGATGATATGCTCGCGGAGCTTGATTTTGACAATATTCCGAATTTCGCGAACGTTGACAAGGCTTATAAGAATAAATCGTACGACCCGGAAAACAAATATACCGTTCCGTATTTTTGGGGTACCGTAGTGGTTATCTACAATTCAAAATACGTCGCTCCCGAGGACGCAGAAAAAGAGAGCCTCGATTTATTGTGGAACGAAAAATACGCCGGAAAAATCCTTATGTTCGACAATCCCAGAGATGCTTTCGGACTCGCGCTTACAAAGCTCGGTTATTCGCAAAATTCAGAGAGCGAGGAAGAATGGCAGGAGGCTGCGGAACTTCTCAAGGAACAAAAACCGTTAGTTCAGGCATATGTCATGGACGCGATTTTTGATAAAATGGAAGCCGAGGAAGCTTGGATAGCTCCTTATTACGCGGGCGACGCGATTATAATACAGGAAACAAATCCCAACGTTGATTTCTACATTCCCAAGGAAGGCACAAATCTGTTTTTTGACGCTATGTGCGTTCTGAAAACGTCTGCGCATAAGGAAGAAGCGGAAAAATTCATCAACTTTATGTGCGAACCTGAAATCGCGGCTATGAATTCGGAGGAAGTGGGATACGCGACACCAATAACAAAGGCCGCCAAGGAGCTTCTCGACCCCGAAATCACAGGCAATCCGATTATATATCCCGGCGATGAATTTCTTAGGGAAAATACGGAGGTCTTTGTAAATCTTCCGCAGAAAATTCAGATGATTCAAAGCGCGCTGTGGACGAATCTGAAAATACAGTCGTCGGAATCGGGCGAAAAGGAATCCGCTCTTGATTGGGTCGATTGGTTCTGCATCGCAACAGCCGCTGTCGGAGTTGTTTCCGCCGCATATTTTATAGTAAGGAACAGCCGCCGCAAAAAGCTTTGGAAAAGCGCTGTTTAATCGGACCGGCTGATAAGCCGGTCTGAAAAAATGAGGTTTAAATTTTATGTTAAAACAATATCTTGAAATCGGCCGGATAGTTTCAACTCACGGAATAAAGGGTGAAGTAAGGTTTGACCCGTGGTGCGATTCGCCCGAATTTATGAAACGCTTTAAAACGCTTTATTTCGATAAAAACGGCGGAAAAAGCGCCGCCGTCGTATCGTGCCGACCCCACGGCAATATAGTTATTTTAAAGTTAGAGGGAGTTGACAGCATCGAGGACGCACAGAAGCTTCGGAACAGGATTTTATATATGAACCGTGACGACGCGAAGCTCAAAGACGGAGACTGGTTCATTCAGGACCTTATCGGCTGTACCGTTTACGACGCTGACGATAATGATATAATCTACGGCAAGCTTACGGACGTTTCGGAAACCGGAGCGAACGATGTGTGGTACATCGAGAAGGACGGGAAAGAATATATTATTCCCGCAATCAAAGACGTGGTAATCAAGGTTGACGCGGCTGACGAAAGTATTTATATAAAACCGCTCAAAGGTATTTTTGACGGAGAAATCAACGGTGACAAATAATGCGCATTGACATTCTTACACTGTTTCCCGATATGTGCGAAAGCGTTTATACAGAAAGCATTGTCGGACGGTCCATAGCCAAAGGACTGCTTGAAATCCATTCGCATAATATCAGGGATTATTCGGATAACAAGCATAATAACGTAGACGATACACCCTACGGCGGCGGCATGGGAATGATTATGCAGGCTCAGCCTATTTACGGCTGCTTTAAGGCGCTGTGCGAAGAACTCGGAGCAAGACCGCATCTCATTTATATGTCCCCCCAAGGAAAAGTCCTGACACAGCAGAGGGTCAAAGAGCTTTCAAAGCTTCCAAATATTGCACTCCTTTGCGGCCATTATGAAGGCGTTGACGAAAGAGTTATTGAAAAAATAGTTGACGAAGAAATTTCAATAGGCGATTACGTACTCACCGGCGGCGAGCTCCCCGCGCTTGTTCTCTCGGACTGCATAGCGAGAATGATTCCGGGTGTTCTCGCAAGCGACGAGGCTATGGAAAACGAGAGTCATTACAGCGGCTTACTGGAATATCCCCAATATACAAAGCCCGCCGTATGGAAAGGAATGGAAGTACCCGAGGTGCTCCTTTCGGGACACCACGCCAACATTGAAAAATGGCGGAAAGAGCAATCGTTAAAACGCACAAAAGAAAGACGCCCCGACCTTTTAGAAAACTCCGAATAATCAAATATTTGGTATTATTTTCCGTTTTTGGCTTTATTTTTTAGTCTGTTTACATAAAACAAAAGCAAAATTATTGTGATTTTGCACAAAGTTTATTTATTTTAATTTCAAAGGTTTAGTATTCCATCCGAATATTTGATTTTCGGCGAATTAGTGCGGATTTAGTCATTGACGAAAAAAACTTTTGTGGTATAATATGTATTGCAATTTTAAATTTATTGACGGGGAGTAATCGTCTTATGTGTGTTAAAGATGTCGTTGTTGAGAATCAGGTAGGACTTCACGCGCGTCCCGCTACATTTTTCATTCAGAAAGCAAACGAATTTAAATCCTCTATCTGGGTAGAAAAGGAAGAACGCAGAGCAAACGCGAAAAGTCTTTTGGGTGTTCTCTCGCTCGGTATTATGGGCGGCACTCAGATAAGAATTATTGCCGGAGGCGCGGACGAACAGGAAGCTGTCAACGCGCTCGCAAAGCTTGTTGAATCCGGTTTTGCCGAATAATAACAGACATATAATACGGCGCACCGATACAATGGTGTGCCGATTTTTCAATTAGAGTATTTTTTGTCGATAAGGCGGTGATTTTACGGACGAAAGGCTCAAACGCCTGAGAGGCAAGGCAATGCGTCTGCCGCTCGAACCCGGCGTTTACATCATGAAAGACAAAACGGGTAAAATCATATATATAGGCAAGGCGAAAGCTCTCAAAAACAGAGTGAGCCAGTATTTCGGCTCACAGAATAATCATACCGTAAAAGTACGGAAAATGGTCGAAAACGTGGAAAACTTTGATTATATAGTTGTGAGCAGCGAATTTGAGGCCCTTGTACTCGAATGCAGTCTTATAAAGCAGCATACGCCTAAATACAATATCCTCTTAAAAGACGACAAAGGTTATCATTATATAAAAATCGCGGGAAACGATTGGAAAAATCTTTCGTCGGAAAAGCAGAAGCTCGACGACGGCGCGAAATATTTGGGACCGTACACAAGCTCGGACTGCGTTTCAAGGTCGGTTGCCGAAGCGCAGAAAATTTTTAAGCTGCCCGTGTGCGGCAAGGTTTTTCCCAAGGATATCAAAAAAAATTCACGTCCCTGCCTTAATTATTATATAAAGCAATGCTCGGCTCCATGTTCGGGCAAAATAAGCCGCGAGGAGCACAATAAAGCAGTTGATAACGCGGTCAGGTTCATAACGGGCGGCAGCGACAGCATTGTGCGCGACCTGAAAAAACAGATGACGGAAGCGGCTGAAAAGCTTGAATTTGAAAGAGCCGCCGCTCTGCGCGACTCTATAGCCGCAATCGAAAAGACGGCAAAAAAACAAAATGTTGTGTCGCAAAAGACAAAGGAGCAGGACGTTTTCGCCGTCTGCGAAGCTTCGGGCAAGGTATGCCTTTCCGTCCTAAGATTTTCGGAAGGCAGATTGTACGACAGCGAATATTTTTTCACCGAAGCTATAGACGAAATGCCGTCTATCAGAGAAAAGCTTATAGCCGATTATTACTCGATAAGGGATAAAATTCCTCCCAATATAGCCGTTGACGGCGAAGTTGAGGGCATAGACGCTCTTACGGAACTTCTGACTGAAAAGCGCGGAAAGAACGTGAAAATTTACACGCCCGAAAGAGGGGAAAACGCAGCTTTGATAGAGCTTTGCAGGGGAAACGCGGCTGAAAAACTCGCGCAGTACGTCGGCAGAACGGGAAAAACCGTAGCCGCGCTCGACGAATTGGCTACGCTTTTGGGCCTTGACGAACCGCCGGAATATATAGAATCATACGATATCTCACATACGGACGGCGCGGACAACGTAGCCGGAATGATAGTTTTCAGAGGCGGCAGACCTTTGAAATCAGCTTACAGACGCTTTGAAATAAAGGGATTTACGGGTCAGGACGATTACCGCTCTATGGCGGAGGTTCTTACAAGACGCTTTAACGAATATAAAAAGCTTGAAGGAGAAGAGCAATCCGAGGGCTTCGGCAAAAAGCCGGATTTAATCCTGCTTGACGGCGGTATAGGTCAGGTAAACGCCGTACTGCCTGTACTAAAGTCGTTCGGGCTTGAAGATATACCGCTTTTCGGCATGGTAAAGGGCGGCAAGCACCGTACTCGGGCCATAGCCTCCGGCGGAGGCGAAATCGCGATTAACGACAAGCGCAGGGCGTTTACGCTCGTTTCCGATATTCAGGAAGAAGTTCACCGTTTTTCTGTAGAGTACCACCGAAAGAAACAGGCGAAAACGCTTACCGCCATGACGTTGACCGATATAGACGGCATAGGAAAATCTAAGGCGAAAGCTCTTTTATCGCATTTTAAAACAGTAAACGCCATAAAAAAAGCGAATACGGAAGAATTGTGCAAGGTAGAGGGAATAAGTGAAAAACTTGCCGAAAATATCTATAATTTTTATCATAAATAAGGAGTTTACATGATTGATACGATAATATTCGACCTTGACGGCACGTTGCTTGATACTCTCGGAGATTTAACGGACAGCGTAAATTACGTTATGCGTCTGCATTCGTTTCCCGAACATACGCCGGCCCAAATAAGGAGCTTTGTGGGCAACGGTATACCGACTCTTATAAAAAGGTCTGTCCCGCTCGGCACAGATGAAAAAACCACCGAAATATGCATAACAGAAATGCGAAAATACTATAAAGAACACGCCCAAATAAAAACAAAGCCTTATGACGGCGTCAGCGAGCTGCTTAATATTCTTAAAGACAAACGAATAAAAACGGCTGTCGTAACCAATAAGGCGCAGGACGCGGCAAAAATACTCTGCGATAACATATTCGGCAACGTTTTTACGGCCGTAATAGGCGACGACGGCAAAAACAAATTAAAGCCTGCACCGGATAACGTATTCAGAGCTATGAAAATTGTCGGTTCGGACGGTAAAAACACGCTTTATGTAGGCGATTCGGACGTCGATATGCAGACGGCTCACAGAGCGTCTTTGCCCGCTGTCGGCGTTTTATGGGGATTCCGCGACAGAGCCGCGCTCGAGAACAGCGGAGCCGAATATATAATTTCAAATCCTTCTGAGCTTATCGGACTTTTATAAACCGAACGGCATTGCCCGAAATCATTTTATCAAAATGTAAAAATATTGACTTTTTTTCCGTTTGGTATTGACAAATTCATATAAAAAATGAGATAATAAACCGTAATATATAAAAATAGTTGCGGATAACGCGGCGTGATATTACTTATAACGCCGAAAAAATTTTTCCAAAAAAATTTTGGAACAGAATTGTTTAAAGGGCATTTATTGATGAGAGTAATCACAGGTTCGGCTAAAGGCAGAAGGCTTATAACGCTCGACGGCGACGACATAAGACCTACCGCCGACAAGGTAAAAGGCGCTGTTTTCAGCTCCATTCAGTTCGATATAGAGGGCAGACGCGTTCTTGATTTATTCGCGGGCTCGGGTCAGCTCGGTATAGAAGCTCTCAGCAGAGGCGCGGCGAAAGCGGTTTTTGTAGATTTGAACCGAGCGGCGGTAAAGGTTGTAAACGATAATCTCGAGCATTGCCGTCTTAAAGAAAAATCGTCCGTTTTTAACGGCGAGGCGATATCCTTTTTAAAAACGACTCGGGAAAAATTCGATATAGTATTTATAGACCCTCCTTATAAAACGTGTCTTGCCTCGGAAGCTCTTAAATTTATACCGTCGGTAATAAACGATGGCGCAATCATAGTATGCGAAACTTCTCCCGAGGAGGAACTGCCCGAAGCGTTTGACAGCTATGCGGTTTCAAAGCGGGAAACATATTCAAAGACAAAGCTTACCGTTTACCGTTTCATTAACGACAGCGATTGAAAGGGGCAAAAAATTCAAATGGAACGAATTGCCGTATATCCCGGCAGCTTTGACCCGATAACGAACGGACACCTTGATATAATCAAACGAGCAGCCAATATGTTTGACAGAGTAATCGTGCTTGTATCATATAATCCGAAAAAAAGAGGCGGTATGTTCACTCCGCAGGAAAGAGTAAGTTTTATAAAAAGATGTTTGAGCGGCATTAACAATATAAAGGTCGATTCTCACGAGGGACTGCTTGCCGATTACGTAATGTCGGCGGGAGCGTCGGCTATAGTAAAGGGATTAAGAGCCGTATCGGATTTTGAGGTGGAATTTCAGCAGGCCCTTATAAACAAACAGCTCGCGCCGAAGGTAGACACCGTATTCCTTGTTTCAAGTCTTGAGAATATGTATTTAAGCTCGAGCGCCGTAAAAGAGGTCTGCACTCTCGGAGGGAAAATAGACAGATTTGTACCACCCGAAATAGCGGCGGACATAAAGAGCATGATACTGCGAAAAAACTCAAAAATATAAGGCAATACCGCACAGTCCGTATATCTACATAAGCTTGAAAATAAAGAAATCACATTAAAATTAAAAGTAAACATCACAGCATAATAAATATAACCTCAGGGAGGAAAACACAATGAATTACGAAGAAATCATTGAGAAAATCGAAGACATAATTGAAGAAGGCAAGCCCTCTTTCGGGAGCGGCGGAAAAATCAAAATTGACGGAGACGCAATTCATGAGTGTCTTAAAGAATTAAGCTCGTCGATTCCGACGGAAATCATTCAGGCAAGAAAAATCGTGGCCGAAAGAAGAGAGATACTTCAGGCGGCACAGGAAACGGCGGGCAAAATAGTATCGGACGCACAGGCGAAGGCTGACGAAATGACGCAGGCCCATGAAATAACAAAGGCTGCAAAGGACGCGGCTTTCAAGATTTTAGGCGAAGCGAACGAAGAAGCGAACAAAATAGTAAGCTCCGCGAACGCGGAGGCGCAGGAACGTGAATCGAGCGCTAAAAAATGGGCTTACGAAATGCGTTCAACGGCAAATGAATTCGCAAAAAGCATACTCGGCGAATGTGACGAATATCTCACAAAGGATATCGACCATTACACCGAAAGCCGCGAAAACGTAAGGCTCGCGCTTTCAAGACTGCAAAACGTCACGATAAAAAAACCTGCCGACGAAGAATAACGGAAACGCTGATTAAATCGAACGTGCAGATTGCGCCATGAGATTTTTCGTCAGATTTCCATAGGGAATCCCGAAAAGCCGTTAGGCTTTTTGGGAAAAGGAGGAGCAACGGAGCGAGTGAACTTTCCGCCGTTAGGCGAAAACGAACGATGCGCAGTTTGCGACGACGCGGACGCAGGAATACCGGCGTATTGGGAGAGCTTTTGGCAAAAATGACGGAAAATATCGCTGCAAGATGTGCGTTCAGCCGTCAGACGTGATTTATTCAGCGTTTCCATAATGTAATTAAACGGAAACACCTTGCATATTTATTTTATGAATATTTATGCGAGGTGTCGTTATGTTTTTAGTATCTCTGAAATCGTTAAAAGGAAAATTTATACTTCTTGCCGCCGCGATTGCCGCAGCAGTTATTTTATGCGTGATTTTCGCCGAGGGAGAAAAAAAAGAGGGATATATCCCGACCGATACCGCCGTGAATTACTCCGCGTCAAACGACAGGGAAAGAATAGCGTTTTTAAAGCAGTTCGGATACAACGTAAAAGCGGAGCCGGACAGTATAAACGAGGTTCTTATACCATCGGAATTTGACGACGTTTACACACAGTATAACGAGCTTCAAAAGCAGGCGGGGCTTAATCTCGAGGACTACAAGGGCTGTACGGCGAAAAAATGGACGTATACCGTAACAAATTATCCCGATTATACCGATAAGGAATGTATCAAGGCAAATATCCTTGTTTATAAGGGAAAGGTTATCGGCGGAGACATATGCAGCGTTGAGCTTAACGGTTTTATGCTCCCTTTGCAGCGGGCGGCTGAGCCTCAAACCTGAGAATCAATGAACCCCGATTATGGGCGTATCCGAAAACTTGCAAAATGCCCAAATAACGGGGCTTTTTCCGTCGTAAAATATAAAGTATTCCTGCGGCATTTTGTCTTGTCATAAGAAAAATTAAGGCAACACCGCACAATTAACGGCTACCGGTTTTGTGCGGACACATTCTAACCGAAATGCATAAAAATATGGGAAAGGAACTGTCATGCCAAAAGAAAGATTAGATAAGCTGATATCGTCACAGAGCATGATGACACGCTCGGAAGCGGCTAAACTCATAAAAAACGGTAGTGTGAAAATAAACGGAAAAATAATAAAAACTCCGTCGGAAAAGGCCGACCCGGAAGAAAGCGACATAGAAATAAATTCAATACATTTTCAATATAAAAAGCATATTTATATAATGATGAACAAGCCGCGCGGCATTGTGAGCGCAAGCAATGACGCCCGTGAAAAGACAGTCATCGATATACTGCCGGAAAATCTGAAGCGTCCCGGACTTTTTCCCGCAGGCAGACTCGACAAGGACACTACAGGCTTTGTGCTTATTACCGACGACGGCGGTTTTGCACACAGGATACTGTCTCCGCGCGGTCACGTTCCGAAAACATATATTGCCGAGACCGACAAAGATATAAGAAACGAATATCTTTTTGAAATGCGTTCGGGAATGGTTATAGGTGAGGACAAGCTTATGCCGGCTCAAATAACTCAAAAAAATAATAACGTATATGAAATCGTGCTTCATGAGGGCAAATATCATCAAATCAAAAGAATGTTTGCCGAATCGGAGGTATCGCTTTTATCTCTTAAAAGAATTAAAATAGGAAATCTTCCGCTCGACGAAAAGCTTTCCGAGGGAGAAGCGAGAGAACTCGGCATAGACGAACTGCGGCTAATATGCATTGGTAAAAATATACAAATGTCAATTTGACAAAAAAAAGTGTTTATAATTGGTAATTATCAATAGTTTATTATTCTCAACAAGAATTATAGACGATATTTTAGGCTTTTTTTCGGACTTTTTTAATATTAAGTCTTGCAATATTCAGAAAAATGTGTAAAATGTATAGTAAGGCAATAGTAATATTGCATAAATAATTTGTTGGATTGGATTTTTACTCAATTTAAGAAAGAAAACACAGGAGGATATTTTTTATGTCAAACAGATTGTTCCAAAGCGTTATTCACCAAATGAAAGATTCCGTTGACCGCGCGATAGGCGTTATTGACGAAACCGGTACTGTAATCGCATGCAGCGAATTGGGCAGAATCGGTGAAGTGCTTGACTCCTCCGTAACCGAGCAGATTTTTTCCGCATCGGAAATCACGGTCGCGAACAACATGGTATTCAAAAGCTTTGGTTCCCCTATACGCCCCGAATACGCTTTATTTGTTGACGGCTCTGATGATATTTCGCAAAGATATGTAGGCGTGCTTACAATATCCATCAGCAACATAAAACAGTATTATGACGAGAAATACGACAGAGGAAATTTCATTAAAAACGTCATGCTTGACAATATTCTTCCCGGAGATATAAGCATAAAAGCGAGAGAGCTTCATTTCAACAACGACGCAACGCGCGCCGTTCTGCTAATAAGAATTTCGGAGCCGGGCGAGGTTTCAATATTTGACATAATACAAAATCTCTTTCCGGATAAGACTAAGGACTTTGTAGTTAATATCAATGAAACCGATATAGCGCTCGTAAAGGAAGTCCGCCCGAATATTGAATCGAGAGACCTTGAAAAGCTCGCGCGTTCCATAGCCGATTCGCTCGGAACGGAGTATTACACGCATACTCTCGTCGGTATAGGCACCGCCGTCACAGGCATAAAGGAGCTTGCGCGTTCATTTAAGGAGGCGCAGGTGGCTCTTGAAGTCGGCAAGGTTTTCGATACCGAAAAAACAATAGTAAGCTATGAGAACCTCGGAATCGCAAGGCTTATATATCAGCTTCCCACAACGCTGTGCGAGATGTTCCTCAAAGAAGTTTTCAAGAGAGGTTCTATTGAAAGCCTCGATAACGAAACTCTCTTCACGATACAGAAATTCTTTGAAAACAATCTTAACGTTTCCGAAACGTCGAGGAAGCTTTTCGTACACAGAAACACTCTCGTTTACAGACTTGAAAAAATAAGAAAGCTTACGGGGCTTGACCTGCGCGAATTTGACGACGCAATCGTATTCAAAGTCGCTCTGATGGTCAAAAAATATCTTGACGCGCACCCTGTCAAATACTGATAAACCAATTTCGGGCGGTCATTACAGAAGAAGGATAGCTTTATGGTAGAATTTAAAGGGGTATCAAAGACTTACAATAAGTCCTTTGAGGCTCTCAAAAATATCGACCTCTCTATTAAAAAGGGCGAATTTGTGTTTGTGGTAGGCGCTTCCGGCGCAGGCAAAAGCACGTTTTTAAAGCTCATAATGAGAGAAGAAGTACCGACTTCGGGTACTGTTACTATCAACGGATACGACCTCAACAGAATGAAAAAAAGAGACATACCGTATTTCAGACGCACTATGGGTATAGTTTTCCAGGATTTCAGACTTATACCCGATATGCGCGTTTACGATAACGTCGCTTTTGCGCTGAGAGTTACAGGCACAAAGGAACGCGAGGTAAGAAAAAGAGTTACTCACGCTCTCGGCATGGTAGGTTTGCTGTCAAAAACACAGTCCCTGCCCAAAGAGCTTTCGGGCGGCGAACAGCAGAGAGCCGCGATAGCAAGAGCTCTTGTAAATAACGCCGATTTGATAATCGCGGACGAACCCACGGGAAATATCGACCCGGCAATGTCTATTGAAATTCTCGATTTACTCAACCATATAAACAAAGCTAACGGCACTACGGTCGTTATGGTCACGCACGCGCATGAGCTTGTAAGGCAGTACGACCACCGCATAGTAATGCTCAGGGACGGCGAAATAGTTGCCGACGGCTATGATAAAAATAAAATCCTCTCGCTTGCGAACCCGGAAATTCTTTCGGCAGACGCAGGCTTCTACAACGCGCCCAACGAATATGACGACGTTGAAAAGTTTATTTTTACATACGGCAAGAAAAACGCTCCCGTTGAGGAAACAATCCCGACGGCTCCCGATGCGCTCAAATCCGAATCCGCACAGTCCGCAAACGTTCAATCGGTACAGAATACCGAAAAAGAGGACGACAAGCTCGCGGCAAACGCCTCTTCTAAGGAAGTAATCGAATCTATAATTTCGGAGGTAACAAGCGGAGCGCCGTCCGAAAATAAAAACGAGGAAAAAAACAGCAAAAAAGATAACAATAATACAGATAATAAAGACGGCAGCAACGCCGACGGCGCAAAAAATAATGCCGGCTCGTCGTATTCCGTTAAAGACGACGAGGAAATAAACTCCATACTCGCCGCGTTCGCGGCGTCTAACGCGTCAAGACTGAAAAAAGCGGCGGAAGCTACCTCGGGCGCGGATAACAGCGCCGTTTCCGAGGCCGACGGCAAATCGAAAAACGATAAATCCGAGGTAAACGCGGAAAACACAAATACGTCCGAACACTCCGAAAACTCCGAACACTCCGAACACACCGCAGAAACGTCCGCTCCCTCCGTAAATACGGATAATAACTCAGAAAGCGCTCAGACGCGGAAAGACGGAGGTGCGTTATGAGCAAAAAAAATAAATTCAGCAAAGGAAGATTCAACCTCAGATACCTGACAAGGGAGGGCTTCCGCAATATAAGAGTTCATAAGCTCATGACCGTAGCGTCGATAACCGTTATGCTATCCTGCTTACTGCTTATAGGCGGCGCGTATCTCATATACGTAAATATACAGTCCGTGATAGACAGAGTCGGAGAACAAAACGTTATAATGGTATTTGTTGACGATAACGCGACACAGGACGAAGAATCCGCTCTTGAAAAAAATATCAAAAATACTCCGAACGTAAAGGAATGTACCTTTGTTTCAAGGGACGAATCATATTCCACAATACTTTATAATATGGGCGATTCCGCGTCAACGCTCAAAGGAATCGACAGCAGCTTTCTTCCGGACGCTTATAAGGTCACAATAAGCGAAATGGAGGATTTTGACAGCACCGTTTTAAAAATACGCTCGTATAAAAGCGTGCTTTCCGTAAGAGAAAACGGCGAGCTTGCCGCAAAACTTGCGAGTATTCAGAACGCAGTAGGCATTATAAGCATAGCTATCGTTGTTATACTTCTTATAGTTTCGCTGTTCATCATAGCAAACACCGTACGCATAACAATGTTCTCAAGAAGTCTTGAAATAAGCATAATGAAAGCCGTGGGAGCTACTAACTGGTTTATTCGCTGGCCGTTTCTTGTCGAGGGAATCATAATCGGAATAATTTCGGCAGCGGCGGCGTACGGACTGATTTTTGCTCTTTATTCGGCGGCCGAAAAGGTATTTTACGAGATGTTCTCTATCCTCGGGAACACAATGGTTCCATTCTCCGAGGGAGGAATCATATTGGTTATAACATTCCTCGCGACCGGAATAATAACGGGTGCCTTGGGAAGCCTTATTTCTCTCGGAAAATATCTGAAAGAACACGGGAAGGTGGTCGCAAATGATTAAAAAATCATCGGCAAAATCGTCAAAAAGAAAAATACTGTCCTTGTTGATGTCTTTCACTCTTCTTTTATTATCCGTATTCGGCTATAACACAAACGCGTTCGCGGCTAACAGCAAGGTGGACGAATTAAAGGATAAAATTTCCGCATATGAGGAAAAAATCAATGAAGCGCAGAGTAAAATTGACGCTTTGAAGGGCGATATAAGCGAAGTAAAGAGCTATATCGAGGAGCTTGACAAGCAGGTCGCCATGTATCAGGAGCAAATTGACGCGTACAACAATCAGATTGACGCGTATCAAGAGGAAATAGACGACTATGAAGCTCAAAATGAGGAGCTAAGAGAGAAAATCGCCGTTCTGAACGAGCAAATCGACGAGTATAACGAGCAAATCGACAAGATGAACGAGCAGATAGACGGCAAATACGATGAGCTTAAGGATTTGATAAGAACAAACTATTTAAACGGCGAGACTTCAGCCATAGAAGTGCTTCTCTGCTCCGACGATTTTTCGGAATACCTTACGAAAGTTCAGTTTGTGAGCAGTATAGCCGATTATGAGCAGGATTTAATAAACAGCATTAACGCGGATATAAGGGAAATAGATAAAGCTGTAGAAAAAATCAATGAGCAAAAAGAAGAAATAACAACTCTTCAGAAGCAAATCGACGAAAAAATAGAAACTATACAGACCCTGCAAACCTCGGTTGAGGAAAACAAGCAGAAGGTCAAGTCAAATCAGGAGGCCATTCAGCAAAAGGTAAGTGAGAACAGCAATTACCTGCAAAGCCTTAATAACGAGAGCGCCGAATATAAAAAAATGATAGCGCAGTATCAGGACGCGATTGACGAGTTTGACAAACAGATTGAAAACCTTATCAGGTCGCAGGCGTCCTCCGGCAGCGGAACTCTCGCAAACTCATCGGGACTTATATGTCCTCTCCAATATTCGGGCGTTTATTTAAGCTCCGGCTTCTACAGGAATTCAGACGGCTCATATCACGGAGCGCTTGACCTCTGCGTTTCGGGCGGTACATACGGACTCAATATCTCCGCGGCAGAAAGCGGCGTTGTCGTTACGGCGTCATATCATTGGAGCTACGGCAATTACGTTCTTATCGACCACGGCAACGGTCTTTCAACTCTTTACGCGCATTGCAGCGCGCTCGCGGTAAGCGCGGGACAATCCGTTTCAAAGGGACAGACTATAGCTTATGTCGGCAGCACAGGCAATTCGCAGGGACCGCATCTTCACTTTGAGGTAAGAGTAAACGGCACGAGAGTTAATCCGGCAGGATACATTTCCGTATAAACACAATGAACGGAGCATAATATGCATAAAAAAATATCTGTCGGTATTGCGCTGACAATAGCGATGTTTTCAATTATTGTCACGGTGCTTGTAACGACAGCGGTAACTATGAGCATTTTCAGCGATATAATTTCAGACGTACCGGAAAGAGAAAATATGTATTCATCGCTCGCTGAAATAGATAATATAATAAGGAACAACTATGTCGGCGAACTTGAACAGGAAAGCGTTGATTCGGGCATAGCTTCGGGCTATACTGAAAGCCTTTCCGTCGGACTTAATTACATCATGTCCAAGGAAGAATACGACGCTTACAAGCTCAGACAATCGGGTACGGATAAAGACGGAAACGCGGTATCTACTGTCGAATATAAAAAATACGGCAGCGCCGGATATATAAAAATATCCGATTTTTCCGATAAAACATCACAGGAGTTTGCCGACGCTTACAAGCTTTTAAAGGATAATTCCGTCACGGGACTTATAATCGACGTACGAAATACCGAAAGCATAAATATATCTTCCGCCGCAGCGGTCATAGATAAAATTGTGCCTCTTGCGTCTCAAGGCACACAGGCGATAGCTACGGCAACCGATAAAAACGGCAAAAATCTTGAAATTTTTTCGGCAGATTCCGAAAGCATAGATTTACCCGTTTCGGTAATAGTAAACGAAAACACGTCGGGCGCGGGAGAGCTTCTTGCGTGCGATATAAGAGATTTCGGAAAAGGAACGGTAGTTGGAAAAACGACAAAAGGCGTATGCACATATCAAAAGGTTTTCGAGCTTGAGAACGGCGGTGCCGCCGTTATAACCACAGCGAAGCTGCTCCCATACACAAGCGAAAGCTATGACGGAACGGGAGTAAAGCCCGATTATGAGGTAAACGCCGCCGAAAATCCGTCCGACCTTAACGAGGATACGCAGTTTTTGCAGGCTTACGCTTCCGTATCCTCTTTACAAAGATAATTTAAGAAGTAAATATTTAGGGAAAGCGTCAAACCGCTCTCCCTTTTTGCAATAAGGTAATTTATAAGGAAGCACTGATTAAATCGAATGTGCAGATTGCTCCATGAGGTTTTTTGTCAGAAAGCTATAAGGCTCCCAAAGAGCCGTTAGGCTTTTTGGGGATAGATGTGCGTTCAGCTGTCAGACGTGATTTATTTAGGGCAATACCGCACAATTAGCGGCTACCGCCTTTGCCGCGCATCTGCACCGATATTTTCCGTCACTTTTGTCAATCTGACGAAAAATCTCATGGCACATCTGCACGACAATAATTATGCGGTATTGCCTTAGTGTTTCCTTAATTTTGACCGAGCAAATCACGAAAATATGTTATTTCTTTTTATAAAAAATAACACATATTTTTAACGACAAATTAACATAATATCTGCTATAATATAAATGATAGGTATATTGCAGCCTATAATTTTAACGCTTTACTTTTTTTATTGCCGTTTAGCGGATAGGAGATTCTTATGGACGCAAATAAAATCTTGGAAAAACAGAGAAAATACTTTCAAAGCGGCGCTACCCTGCCGGTAAAATTCCGTCTGGAAATGCTGGACAAGCTTAAAAGCGCTGTAAAAAAATACGATTCCGAAATAACCGCCGCCCTTAAAGAAGATTTGGGAAAAAGCAGTTATGAAAGCTTTATGAGTGAAACGGGCCCGGTAACCTGCGAACTGAATTTCATGCTGCGGCATACCCGCCAATTTGCCTCGCGCCGCTACGTTCATACTCCGCTTCAGCAGTTTGCTTCAATCAGCTACAGAAAGCCCTCTCCGCTCGGCAATGTCCTGATTATAAGTCCGTGGAACTATCCTTTCTTACTCTCCGTAGACCCTCTTGTCGATGCTATCGCGGCCGGCAATACGGCGATTATCAAGCCGAGCGCGTATTCCCCCGCAACAAGCAGAATTATTGAAAAAATCATATCGGAATGTTTTCCCGAAGAATATATAGCGGTAGTTCACGGCGGCAGAGAGGAAAACGCGAATCTACTCGATATGAAATTCGATATGATATTCTTTACAGGCAGCCAAAATACAGGCAAAGAGGTGCTTCGCCATACTGCCGAAACTCTCACTCCGACAGTTCTGGAGCTGGGAGGGAAAAGTCCATGCATTATTGACAGCACCGCGAAACTTAAACTTGCGGCAAGGCGCATAGTATTCGGAAAATTTCTCAATTGCGGACAGACCTGCGTCGCGCCGGATTATATTTTGTGCGAGCGTTCCGTTAAAGACGATTTTGTAAAAGAGCTTAAAGCCCAAATCAAAAAACAATACGGAGAAAATCCTTTCGGAAATCCCGATTATGGTAAAATTATTAATAAAAAGCATTTTGACAGAATCCTCGGTTTGATTGACGACAACAAAATTGTAATCGGCGGCAACGCGAATGAAGAAACTCTGCAAATAGCTCCGACAGTATTGGATAACGTAACATGGTCGGACAAGATAATGCAGGAAGAGATATTCGGGCCTGTTCTGCCTGTACTCACTTACGATAAATTTGAGGACATATTTACTGTGCTTGCCAATAAGCAAAAGCCGCTCGCACTTTATATCTTTTCTGAGAGCCGCAGGAATATCCGCGAGATAACGGAACGCTGCGCTTATGGCGGCGGGTGCGTCAACGACACCATAACTCACCTTGCCACATCGAAGCTCGGTTTCGGCGGCGTAGGAGAAAGCGGAATGGGAGCATATCACGGCAAGGACGGCTTTGACGTTTTCTCTCACACAAAGGGCATTATGGATAAAATGACATGGCTTGATATTCCGGTGCGCTATCAGCCGTACACGAGCGGATTCGGCAAGCTTTTGATGCATATTTTTGTAAGATAAATATGAAAGGATAAACCGTATACTGACAAAACGTCGTTTTTACATGACGTTTTTCTGCGTGCGGCCGCAAATTACAATGGACTTCAGAAAAATTATCTCTCTTAGAATGAAAAGACAGTTTTTATGCGGCGGAGCAGATAAAAAAGAATATACAGAGCTTTACCGCGATTTACAGCCGGGGCAGAGCGTATATTGGAACGGCTTCGGAAAACCGCCCGTACTTTCCTTCCGTGCTTCCTTTGACGATATTGAGTTTAACCGCCGGCGTCAGTCTGAGCGCGGACTTATAAAAGGCAGATTCGCGGGAGGAAATCTCGGTTGGATAGTACCCGAAGATTTAGAATTGTTCGCGGCTCTATACAGAAAGCCTCTTGTAAAACCGACTGAAAAACAGCTATATATATTAGATATTATAGAGCGTGAGGGACCGTTCAATATTCAGCAGATAAAGGAAGAAACGGGAATGCTCGTAAAAGAGATAACACCCGTCCTTCACCGATTGCAGGAAGCATTCCTTATTTACGAGGATCAATATAACGGCGAATGGGACAGGGGCTGGTACCGTTTCGGTGAGATATTCCCTAAAGCTGATTTTGAAAAATATACGCGTATTGAAGCGCTGAAAATAATACTCCTCAGATTTGCTTACAGACACATACTGTTTGATACGGCAATGGCGAAATCGTTTTACAGACTGCCGGAAAAAGACATAAAAAATGCGATTTCCGAATTGCTTTATGAAAATATACTTTCCGAAACCTGCGGCGGCTATATACTTAAATCAGATGAAAAAATATTAGCGAATTACGAGCCTGAATCTTTGCATTTTGTTTATGCCATGCACCGCAATGATTTTTTATATAAATCAAACGAGAATGTTTTAAAAGAAAAATTCAAACCGCTTATTGATAAACTCAAATATGACCATGAACCGCTCCAGTATTTATTGATTGACGGCGAATTTCACGGCGTATGCGTAGGACATTTCAGAAACGGTCCGTATGACCTAAATGACGTAATATGTGATACGCCCGATTGGATAAACAGAAAAGACGATATAATTAAAGCGATAGAGGAAGTAAATTTCGGAAAAACTCCCAAACGCTTTATGGAAAAAAATTATAAATACCTACCATAACAAAACGGGCATAGCAAAACGGGCGGATTTTCCGTCCGTTTTTAGTACATAGCAATACAGGCAATGTTTTTGTAAAAAAACGTGTTAATATATATACAGCTTGCAAGCGGAAAAGAGGAAAGCCTATGGATAACCGCGAAATCATTCAAAACAGCATAGATTATATTGAAAACAACCTGAAAACCGATATAGAACCTCGGGAGCTTGCCGACTCTGCGGGATTTTCACTTTGGCATTATTACAGAGTGTTTTCGTCGCTCGTCGGTATGCCCGTTATGCAGTATGTGGTAAAGCGCAGACTTCTCGGTGCTGTATATGAAATCAGCCTCGGCGTGAAAATTGCCGACGTGTCGTTAGATTACGGCTTCGATACTTATTCGGGATTTTTCAAGGCGTTCAGGCGCGAATTTGGGTGTTCTCCTACGGCTTTCATAAAAAACTCAAGGGTTAAAAAGCCCTGCAAAATTGATTTGACAAAGGAGAATCATATAATGATTACACACAAAAAAGTGTCGCTGACGCTTGCCGACCGGAACTTGCAAAATGAAAAAATATCCGATACACGGTCGGAAAACGCGTTTTTTGTCGGGGACAAATACGTAATAAAATTTACCGAAAATTTATCAGCGCTGAAAAATCAGATTTTTATTTCAAAGGAGCTTGAAAAGTCGGGAATAATGGCTGTATCGCCTGTTCCGACCGCCGACGGACGCGAATATGTGCAAAGCGGTGAAATTTATTCGTGTCTTATGAACCGAATTGACGGCGAACCGATAACGGCGGACGAAAATAACGCCGAAGCAATCGGCGAAAGCATAGGAAATCTGCACATTGCTCTTGCGAAGCTCAACAGCGAAAGCTTCAACGACAACAACTTGCTTGCGGCGTTAAAAAATTGGGCTCTGCCGGGAACAAAGGATTATTTTTCAGCGGAGAAGCCGTTCCTTGATAAATTCATAAACGATTTTGAACAGCTTTACGGCGCATTGCCGCGACAGATAGTCCACCGCGACCCGAATCCGTCCAACATAATAAAATGCGGCGATAAATTCGGTTTTGTCGATTTTGATTTAACAGAGAAAAACGTCAGAATTTACGACCCGTGTTATGCGGCAACAGCCGTTTTATCCGAACATATAGACGAAAAAGAAAAATGGATCGGCATTTACAAGAAAATAATCACGGGATATGACAGAATAGCGAAGCTTACGGAAAACGAGAAAAAGGCCGTACCTTATGTTGTTATCGCGAATCAGCTAATCTGCGTAAAATATTTTTCGGAACAGGAAAAGTACAGCGATATTTTCGGCGTTAATCTGAAAATGACAAGGTGGCTTATCGGCAATTTTAATATATTAAACATATGAAACAATAAACAAATAAGCATTGATAAATTTGATATGCGAATCATACAATAATGCCTGCATACTGCGACAAAATAACCGCCGAAAAAGCTCGGCGGTTATTTTAAATCGAAATCAAATATACTTAGCAATAAACTTGTCGATAGCCGGATAGTAAAGCTCGGGATGTACGCTGCATGATTCCGCATGATACGCATCGGGTACCGACAGCTTTTCTTTTTCGGCGGTACAGGCGTTAAAAAGCTTATCCATCATCCAATAAGGCACAAAATCGTCTTTTTCCCCGTGAATAAAAAGCGTGGGAGTTTTAGACCTCGCTACAGCCTCAATGGGCGAGCATTTTTTAAAATCAAAGTTGCCTCTAAGCTTTGAAACGGTATTTGCGGCATAAAGAACCGGGAATTTATGCAAATGATAATGATTTGTTATCTCGGACGCAAATTCGTCCCATGCCGAAGTATAGCCGCAGTCGGCAACCGCGCACTTTACGTTATCGGCAAGTCTTTCCTCCCCCGTTACAAGCATTGTGGTCGCGCTTCCCATTGAAACACCGAGAATTACGATTTCCGCCTTGGAATCCATATCTGTTATGTAATCGACCCAATCCACTACATAATCCTTATCCTTATAGCCCATAGAGCAGTATTTCTGGTTATCATCGCCGAAGCTTCTGAGCGTGGGAGCCAAAACGTTGAAGCCCTTCTTATAGAAATACCGGCACTGTTCGGCCATACCCCTCGGACAGCTTGTATATCCGTGAAGCACAACCGCCCATTTTTGGGTATACTCTTTCTGCTTAAAAATATTGCTGTGCATCGTTTTTCCCGAGGTATTAACAACTGCCGTATCCTCCGGCCGCATTGCTACAAACCATGCGTCTGCGTCCATCTGTTCCTCGGGAGAGCCGTAATACTTATAAAGCTCGTCGCTCAAATGTCTCGCGTCGTTATTCTGATTTGTAAATCTTCTGTTTAAAACACGCTCATAAGTAAGACCGCCCAATGTCAGATATACAGCCGTACCTGCTGCAGCGGCTTTTATAAGCGTACCTATTGCCTTTCCCATTATGCTACCTCCTTATACCGAAAGTATACAATATAACGGCAAAAAAATCAATAATTTGTATACATTTTATAATGTTTATTTTTGTATGTGTTGATTTTCTTTTTACCTCATTATTTTTTGGTAATGCAGTCGTCAAACATTTACCGTATTATTACGTTCGTAAACTTTGTCAAGAATTTCCAATGCTTCGTAATAATCGTTATTTTGAAGTTCAAAACCTATATAGGTACTTCGCGCGGGCGCGTCTTTATCGCTTAGCATAACAAATCCGAGCTTGCCGTAAAGCTTAACGGCTTTATGGCTCCATGTCTGAGTATGCAGCATTACGCTTCTGCCGCTGTCCTTCTCCGAAAAAATTTTTAACGCTTTCTCTGTTACCGCTTTACCCAGCCCCAAGCCCTGATAATCGGGCTTTACAGCGACCCAATGCAACGACGGCTGATAGCCTTTAGAGCCGTTTACGAACCACGCCGTCGCCGTCGCGACAGGTATTCCTTTGGAATTTATAACGAACAGGCAGCGCTCTTTAAGATAATCCTTAAATGGAAGATAGTTTTCTTTAAAATAGCTTTCCGCTTCGCGTTCGGAATCAAATTCAAGTACGGAGGTCTCGATATCCGCCCAGTATTTTTCATCTCCGTTTTTGAAAAGACGGAATGAAAAGCCCTCGGGCAGGCACGGTTCCTTTATATCGCTTATCTTTTCGGGAAATATCTCCATAAAGATATTCTTATACGGTATTGACTTATCAAGCATATTAATCACCATGCGATACAGTTTCTGCACAAACGGAATATCTTATGCGGGTTTGCGGCTCCCCGACAAACGGGAACACAGGGAGTTAGAGCAAGCCACACAATGAATACAATTCTTCTATACAAGGCGATTTGTACTCAATATATTTTTCTATATCATTCGGGAAAAGTTTTGCAGCTTCTTCCTTAACCTTACTATATTTTTTTACTGCATCAGGATTCTTTCTAAGGAAATCTCGAAATGTGATATGACGCAGCAACTCCCCCGAATTCTGCGGACATACATATAAATGATGCGTCTGTAAATACGGCTTATCAAAGTATTTAAAGGCTTCTCTGTCCTTAATTCCCAGATTTCCTTCATGAAAATACCCAATATTTTTTAATCTGTCTACCAAACAGTTAAAAACCGAATAGTCTTTGATAACAATATCAATATCAATGATCGGTTTTGCGGAAAGCCCTTCCACCGAAGTACTTCCAACATGTTCTATACGAATCGCTAAATCGCCTATCGCACTTGCAAGCTCTCGTTTTATGTTTTCAAAATCAGTTTTCCATTTTGGATCATAGGGTAAGACAATTACCGTTTTCATTTGCATATTTTACCTTTCCAAATCCGATTTATCTTTGTTTTCCTCTGAAAACCCTGAAATTTCAAGGCGTTTCGCTTGTTAAATGCTCAAACCTTATGTATTTTTCCCTGTTTTTGCCCCTATTAGCCTAAACAAAGGAAATCTTTTCATCTGAATAATCAATTGCTTTTCCTACGGGAAATAAGCTCTCGGTACTTTAGAGCGAAATACACCCTTCGCACAAGCCTACGGGTTTGTGCGAAGGGAAATGGCTCGGATAGGTCAGCTTTCACAATCATTGTGTATCGCTTATTGATATAAGTCCGTTAAATACGCCGACGTAAGCCGTGCCGTTGGGACCTATTGTGATGGGACCGTAGCTGTTGTTCCAGTTTCTGCCTGTTCCCGTAAATACTTTATAAACGGTCTCTCCTGTCTCAAAATCGACAGCCGTGAAGTACCATGCTACCGTATTTTTGGGAATATCGTCATTTTGAACGCGAGTATAGAGGTAAACAAGTCCGTTGCCGGTCGAGAGCTTCGGAACAACGGTTGCCGATGCTTCCTGAATCTCCCATACGACGCTGCCGCCTGTGCAGTCCTCGTTCATATCAAACCTTGTAACTCCGGGATAACTCGTCGGATTCTTCTCAAGGAAGCCCGCGCCCGTATCGGAATAGTTATTCTCAACTATAAAAGAGCGTCCGTGAGCTATAAGGCTGTTTTCGCTTACGCTGTGTCCCTTTTCAAAAAGAGGCTGAGTAACTATCGCTTCACCCGTAATGCGGTCATATACGACGAGATTTACTCTTTCGTCCGCGTTATCGGTAATGCCTACAAGCTTGCGCACAGAACCGTCCGCGCAAGGAACGTCGAGACACGAAGGTGTTGTGCCGCTGCCCTGATTTATGGCGCCCGGCTTTAACGTCGTTCCTCTGTCATACTCTGTTCTCCATGTGTACACGGGCTTGCCGCCGTCATCGACGTCAAAACGGTACATAGCGTAATCTGAAACGATATACACGCCGTCCTCGGCAATCGCGAGACTGTTCTGGATTTCCTCATTTTCGAGCTTCATAAGCTTCACATCGGACGTATCCGGGTCGATATAACCTACCTCACCGGGACGCGTTACAAACCAAATTCTGCCCTCGAAATCGGGAACTGCGTCCGTAATATAGGAATCTGCGGGAAGATACGGCTTTAAATCGTATTCCTTTTCTATGACCCATTCGGGTTTGCCGCTTGATTCGTCGATTTTAAATATCTGCACAACGTTATCCGAATTGCCGATAATCGGTCTGTCGCCGCTGAGAAGATGGCAATAGGCTCCGCCCGAGGTATCGCTTGAAATAAGGCTGAAATCAAAAGTCTTGAAAAATTGTTTTGTTGAAGCTCTCTGCGGAAGTCTTGTTTCGGCGAGAATTTCGAGAGTATCGGGGTCGATAAGCAGAAGTCTGAAGCCTACGACATTGCCGCTTACGCACATAATTCTGCCCTTGCTGTCAAACATAAGAGTTGCGACAAGGCCGCCGAAAACGTTCATAGAACGGGATTTTACAACGGGATTTATTCCTAAAGGCCCCGAATAATCGTATGTTCCGGTATTGTACGAGTTACCGTGCATACCGTTGGTTCCCTCTTTCGCAAGATACGGGTGCTGGGGTACGCTCACATTTTCAAGCGGATTGGAAACAGCCGCCGTACCGTAAAACGCAGGACATTTTTTAGATTTCGCAGGCTGTCTTATAGCGCCTCCGGGACTTAAAAACAGCATAAGAAATGCGGAGAAAAACGATAAAATTTTCATTAAAACAGCGTTCATATAAAAACCCTTTCATTATTGATAGAAAACATTATATATTAAAAATAAAATTCGGTCAATATTATAATTATGAATTTTGTATCAACTTTTCCGCAAAAGCCCATAAAACAGCGAGAAAAATCGTCGGCAGAAGATTCGCGACCCTTATTTTTTTGCTCCAAAGGAGATTGACGCCTACACAGAAAATGAGCATCGAGCCGGTCATTGAAAGATATGAAAGAGCGGTTTCTGTCATTACAGGCTCGATAAATCTCGCCGCGAGCGTTACAATCCCCTGAAATACGGCTACGGGGATTGCCGAGAATATACAGCCCTTTCCCATTGAAGCCGTCATTATTACTATGATTATAAAGTCGAGCACCGCCTTTGCCGCGAGTACGGAATAATCGTGTTCTATCCCGTCCTTTATGGCGCCGACGACCGCCATAGCGCCTATGCAGACGGTAAGCGAAGACGTCACGAAGCCGTTTACGAATCCCAAATCGGAATCGCTTTTGGTTTTCCTTTTAAGCCATTCACCGAAACGCTCTATATGCTTTTCTATATTAATAAGCTCGCCTATAACAGCGCCGACGGCGAAACAGCCTATCATCATCATTGTGCCGCCGCTCTCCAATTTGCCGTTCCTTACCGTGAACATTTCCCCAAGCGCGCCGGAAATTCCTATAAACATTACGCAGACCGCGACTCCGTTTGTAAGAGCAGTCTGAAATCTCTCGGTGATTCTTTTGCCGAATAACATTCCGACAAGTCCGCCCATAATAATCGCCGCGGCGTTTATAACAGTACCCAATCCTATCATTTCAATCACTCCGAAACAAAACTATATCACTTTAAAATACAAAATGCAAGAGTTGTTAAACGTTTCGCTTATACATTTACAAATTATGTACAATTCATGAATTTTATATATCCTTATAAATAACAACTTGTAATAAATATGTAAAAATGATATAATTTAGCAAATTTATATAAATTTCTGCGGGAGGAAACAAAATGAAAAAAATAAAATCACCGCTGATTGTCAAAAACGAAAAATCAGTCGTGAAAAGACGCGTGATATTAGGATACACATTTATTTTCATTATAATGTCCGCGCTGATTTTCGGTTTGCTTTTCGCGCGCAACGGCAGGTCGCTTGTAGCGAATATCGACGGTTTGAGCCAGCACTGCGTGGTTTTGGCGTATTACGGGAAATATCTGCGCACTATTTTAAAAAATATTTTTGTAAATCATACGTTTGTTATCCCGATGTTCGATTTTTCCATTGGAATGGGTTCCGATATAGTTTCAACGCTTCATTATTACGGTGTGGGCGATCCCTTGAATCTTCTTTCCGTTTTTGTTTCGCCCGAAAAAACGGAATATCTCTACGATTTTCTTATCATATTAAGAATGTATCTCTCCGGAATTACGTTTTCCATGTATATGCTTTACAGAAATTCACACACTTCCGCTGTTATAACGGGCGCTTTTTCATACGCTTTCTGCGGTTTCGCCATGTCCGCCGCCGTCCGTCACCCGTTCTTTATGACGGGACTTATATATTGTCCTCTTATCTTTCTCGGAATTGATAAAATACTCAAAAAAGAAAGTCCGCTCACATACATTATTTCTCTCGCGCTTACGGTAATGACAAACTTCTATTTCGCGTACATGACGTGTATTATAATGTTGGTTTACGCGGCTCTGAGCTATTTTTCTCTGCGTGTTAAAAAAGAAAGCAAAAGGGAAAACGCTAAGGAGTTTTTTAAAACACTTGGCAAATTCGCGCTTTTTACCGTCAACGCTTTTTTGATTTCAATGATAATCTTCCTGCCTCAAGTAAAAACCACTCTTTCCGGAAACAGGTTAAACACCGACAATGCAGTCCCGTTTTTGTATCCGCTTTACTATTACGCGGGATTTGCCGACATGATAATAAATCCGTCAAGTTCGGAATATTGGACGCTGATAGGATTTACGGGAATATCCCTGCTTTGTGTAATACTGTGCTTTGTACGCATACGCAGACACAAAAATATTGCCATTGCGTTTTCTCTGGCGATATTTGCCGCTCTTTTACCTGTATTCGGTCATATATTCAACGGTTTCGCTTATGTTACAAACAGATGGAGTTGGATATTCTCTTTTATCGCGTCTGTCGCCGTTACAATAGGATACGACGAATTATTTGAGCTTGAGGCAAAAGAAAAAAGGCGCATATGGATAATTTCCGCTCTGTATCTCGGAGTTGTATGCTGTCTTGTATCGTCAAGGAGCGAAACATCTCTTTTGGCTCTCGCATTTATGTTTGCCGCGATGTGTCTTGTTACTGTATATGACAGTATAAATATACGCAAAATAGCTGCGCAGAGGGTTTTCTCCGTTTTCCTTGCCGCCGCCGTTTTTATGCAGGCGTTTTATCTGTTTGATTTTCGCGAGGGAAACGCCGCAAAGGACGCGGTTCTTACAGGCGATTTATATAACCGTATGGCAGGAAGCACGACCTCGGCCTTTATAAACAGAATAAACGACAATTCCGAATTTTACCGCTATGATGATTACGACTCGGCAATTACGGAAAACGCCGCGCTTCTCGCGGACAGAAACTCAACGTCTTTTTATTACAGCGTCGCGAATCCCGTTGTATCGGAATTTATAACCGAGCTGGGACTTAACTTTTCGATTGAACAGCGCTGGCTTAACTTTGATAATCGTTATATTCTTCAATCGCTTTCGGGCTGCAAATACGCGAGCGGGACTATAGAAGTCCCGAAAATCGGACTTTTATCAATATTTTATGATACGTTTACTTTTCACAATCAGCTCACTCTTAACAGCGATTACGAAACAAGATACTATAAGGGCTATTCTTCTCACGGTTCAGGTGAAAATCAAACAATAAAAATGAAAAAGCTCAATTACTATATGCCAATGGGATACACATATGACACGATTATGTCACGTGAAGAATATGAAAAACTTACGCCTATAGAAAAGCAGAACGTCCTTTTGCAAACCGCAGTTACAGACGGTACGGACGTTCTTCCCAAAGCGCAGATAAGAACGGATGACGTAAAACAATACGATATCTTTGAGCTTCTCAAAGCTTCGGCTGAAAAAACAGATGGAATCTCGGTAGACGGTCACAATATCACCGTACGGGACACATCAAAAAATTTGGAAATAGAGGTTCCCGTCTCCATTTATTCGGAATGTTCCGCCGTGATTGACGGTCTTAAATATACTGATATTTCGCCGTATGAAAAAGTGAGGGACGAGGTCGAATCCGAAATATATTTACAGCAAAAAGCAATAAACGAAGAGATATCTGAGGGAGAAAGCGTACCGTATATTGAATCAAAGCTTGACCCGATTGCGCAAAGAAATCTTGAAAGAGCCGAATTGTTCTATTCCGGACCGAACAGCGTGCAAATAACCGTAAAATCGTCATATTTGAAAAAGAGCAAACAATGCAGTTATTTCACTCCCAAAAATCCGTTTTATTCGGGTACAAATACCTTTGCGATATATCTCGGAACCACTATGCCCGATGAAATAAAACAGGGCGAAACAGATACAATAAAGATATCCTTCAGCCACACAGGAACTTATACGATGGATAATTTTCTGATTTCTTATCAGAGCCTTGAAAATATCCCGTCCGATTATCACGACAGAACGGAAGATATTTTAGAAAACGTTGAAATAACGGACAATGAGAATACCGTAAAGGGTACTATATCTCTCGACAAAACTAAAATTCTGGCTGTACAGATTCCTTATTCGGACGGCTGGAAAGTAAAGGTCGATGGCAATGAAGCGGAGCTTTTGAATATCAATACTATGTTCAGCGGCGTGCTTCTTGACGCGGGAGAGCATACGGTTGAATTTCATTATACCACTCCGTACGCGGCGGCCGCGGCGGCAATGACATTAATCGGAACAGCTTTTCTTCCTATCATCGCGATAATATTTAAACGCGGGAAAAAATCTTCGGAAGAAAAAGAGAAAAATGACGGTACGCCGATAGATTAAGAAGCATAAATCAAATGTCAACAAAAAAAACACCGTTTCAATCGGTGTTTTTTGATTTTAGTACATTTGATTTATAAGAATATTAAGCGCTTTTCCGGCACTACCGGATAATCCGTCATAAACACGAATACCAAGCTTTTCTAAATTTCGCTTCATTTCAACGCTTATTTTATCGCATATAACAACGCGTATGTTATTTTTAAGCAAAAACCGCAGACAGGCGTTTGCGAAATCGGATATATCGTCATATTTCACAACGCCCATTATATCAGATTCAAAAACACAGTTTCCCTCAACCTTGTATATTATAAAATCCCTGCATTTATCAAAATCGGAGAATATTTTTCCTTTATCATAAGGCGCCGCCACACTATAAATCATTTAATAAAGTTCCTTTTTTTCAAATAATATCACATTTTAGACGTTTCGTCAACAGATGAAAAACAATTTGTACAGCCCGAACCGTTGCGATGCGCAAATTGTCCGGTTATCAATTTCGGGGTCAGACCGATGCTTGTCAAAAAATTTTGAACGATAAGGCTTCTGATTAACGTATAAGGCGTGCGTCTAAGATTCAACCGCGATTATAAAAAGCAGCGGAAAATCCGCTGCTCCGTTATTTTTACTGTCTTATATACGTTCAAATTGTTCCCGTTACCGTAAGAGTTCCTACACCGGGCGTTACTATCCATCTGCCCGTAGCGGGATCCTGAGCATATGTCGCGGCCGGTACGGTAAGCTGACCGGCAACCGTTGAGAACTGTCCCGTCGCGGCATCGTATGTGTAGTCCGTTGTTTCGGTAAGCGTCTCGCCGTCATAAGTAACGGTAATATCGTTAAGAATGGGCGTGAACGTATCTGTAACGACTATCCTGTCGTCCGCACCGGCGGCAGTATTGCCTGTGTTCTGAATCAGGAAAGTGTAAGTAAGCTGTCCGTTTTCGGCTACCGACGACGGACTTACAGACTTGCTTATGGAAAGAACGGGTTCCGCGCTCGCGCTGACTGTTTCATCAGCGGTTATGGGCGTTGACAGTCCGCCGCCTGTAATCGTCGCGGTATTTTCTACTGTGCCTGTAGTTGTTAGCGGCGCGAAACCGTTTACGTCTGCCTTGTAAACAATAATGGCGTTGCCGCCGGCAGGCACGTTTATGCCGCTGAACGTCAGTGTACCTGCGGCCGTCTGTACCGTAGGAGCGGCAAGAAGAACGCCGTTTACATAGTATTTTACAGAGCCGTCAACATATGTCAGCGGAGTAAGGCTCAATTCTCCCGATGTATAAGTACCGAGATTATCCGTAACCGTAAGGTTATTGAACGGAGCCGCTCCGGTGTTCACTATGCTTATAACATACGTTATAGAGTCGCCCGCTTCGTAAGTATCTACAACAGCGGTCTTTACCGCCGAAAGTACCTCAACTATTTCACCTGTGACAATATTGGAATTGGTGACGTTATCATTATACGAAAGCGTCGCCTGATTGAAAAACGTTGCCATTTAAGAACCTCCTTATTATATGATAGGGTTTTGTCCCTTCAATCATATTATATGACGCTCTGTTTAAAACGACACAGTTTTCTATGGGTGAAAAGTATATTAAAGCGCACAACGCAACTATTCAATTTTTACTGAATTTTCCGTTCTTCGTCTGTCTATTTCCGCCTTTATATCGTCGTACTCCTTGCCGTACAGACGGTATTTTTTCTTATAGTAAACAAGTCCGAATATGCTAAGCGGTATAGGTATAAGGAACATAAACGCTCTGAGTACCGTAAGCTTTTCGGAAGAAACAAGCTCCTCGTTATCGCCTATAAGCCTTGATTTTTCTGCATATTCCTCATTGGCGACGATTTTTTCCCATGTTTCCTCGTCATTTATAAGATATGTTCCGTCATCGTCCGTATAAACGTTTATACTGCCGGCATAAGTGCCGTCGGGATTGGTTAGGGGAAGCTCGGAAATTGTGGGAAGATGCGCCGCCGAGATTCCAAGACCCAATATAAGCATCGCGAGCGCCGCGGCAAACTTTGTTATAAAGGTCTGAACGCTGAACATTACGCTGTCGCTGCGTTTGCCTGTTTTATATTCGCCGTAATCAACGATATCCGCCATCATAACAGTACTGCCTATCTGGTTCATACCGCTTGAAAGCATAAGGAACGCGCCCGAAAGAGCTATAAGAACGGCGTTAAGCAAATACTGTCCCTCTTTAAGGAAGAAGAAAATAAAGAACAAAAGAACATAGCTTATTATAGCGGTCCAAAAAGCGAACTCATATATTTTTTCTCTTGGTATTTTCTTTGTAAGCTGATTGTAAAAGAACATGGCTATCCCCTGCCCCGTACAGGCAATAATCCAATAAAGAGTATAGCTGTATTTTGAATCTAAGAGATTCGTTCCGTTTTCGTAACAATAAATATAAAGATAGAGTATTTGGGAAAGAGATATTGAGTTGCCGGTCGTATAAAGAACAAGACTTATAGCGTGAGCGCGAAGCTGGTCATTTTCCTTAAAAATCTCTATTATTCTCCCCAATCCCACATTTTCATGCGGAACCGGATATTTTTCCTTATTAAAAATTACCGTAAAGAGAATGAATACCACCATTACACAGGCCGCCGAAACGCCTATAATCATATAAGCTTTTGTCATTCCCTGCTTTGAAAAATTAGGAAGAATAATAGATGTTCCGAGCATACCCACAAGGAAGCCGCCGAGACCGCCTATAAGCTTTGCCATAGAGCTTGCCCTGTTGCGTTCGGAGGTGGAGTTTGCAATCGTCGGCAGCATACTCCAGAATGGAACGTCCATAACTGTGAACGACATACCCCAAAGAACGTACATAATTATGTAATATGCGTAGCGCGGAACAACTCCGACCGAATCGCCGAGCGGTATATACATAAATATTAACGTAGCCGCGTTTATAAGCGCACCAAGAAGTATCCATGGTCTGTATCTTCCGAAACGGCTTTTTTTTGAATTATTTATAAGAGTTGCAAGAAGCGGGTCGTTTACCGCGTCCCAAATTTTAGCAAGCACAAAGGCAATAGTCATAACGGCAGGATTTAAGCCCTGATATATGCATAAATATACTAAAAAGAATGCGTTTATGCAGTTATTACTGAATTCTCTGCCGAGAGAACCGAGCGAATATGACACAATTTCGCCGGCGGAAAGCGGTTTAATCCCGTTTTCCGATTTAACTTTGGTTTTCTTCATTTTGACCTCCATAGGTTTATAAATACCAGTAAATAATAACATATTATTTTCTCGATTGCAATATAAAATGTATACGTTAACAAAAAAATAACAAATCCGATATCCATAAACCGTATGACAGCGCCACACAAAAATCGTGCGGTACTGCAATATAAAAAAGCCTCCGGCGCCGATTTAACGCCGTAGGCTTGAAATACTAAAATGCAATTATTTGCAGCAGCCGCAGCCGAGAGTACGCTCAAGCTTTTTCATTTGCGCGATCCCTTTTTTCTGAGACGCGATTATAGAATCAAGAATAGGTCTAAGGTCTGCGCAAATGCGGCACCCGAGCGTCGCTTCGCACATTCTTACCGCGCCCTCGTGATGCGGAATCATCTCGCGCAGAAAATCGCAGTTAACATTATCCGTGGTTTTTGCTGAACGCATCTCACGGAACATGGTCTGCATTATATCATTCATGGCGTTCCGATGTCTTTGCAAATCACAGGAATTGTTCACACAGTTTTTACAGCCGCAAAAAATTTTTTCCATATCGGCAATACTCTGCGTCTGCTCACTGATGATATTTTCCGCAATTGATTTAAGAGTACAGTTGTCAGTATATTTCAGTATATTCTCCGACATCTCAATAGCCGCTTTGTGGTGAGGAATCATCTGCGATATGAAATTTGCCGAGATACTGTTGCCGAGCGGCGCGGACGTCATGCGATTTATCATTCTGTCAAGTATTTTTTGATAAGTATTGTAATAGTTATTTGTTGAATTACAGCATTTATTATTCATTAATTCATCTCCCTCAGCACATAATATGCCAAGGGAGAAAATATTGACACTTTAATTTGAACCACGAATTTAGTATTTTCTTAACACATCCTATTATTTTTTAATTCCAAACAATCCTTTTTTCTCGTAAGGCTCTGTTGCAATCGAAACCAATGTATAACCCGTATTACCTATTACCCGCTTAACAGCATTTTCGTCAAGAACATCTTCGGAAATAATCACGGTTTTATTTTCTGTATGTGATGAGTTCACCTTTTTTACGGTGAAGGCGTTTCTTATGGCATCGTTAACGTGTGCCTCACACATACCGCAACTCATTCCTTCAATACTTAATGTGGTTTTTACCATGATATGAAATCACTCCAATCAGTTAGTTTTTGCTAACCAATTATATCACAAAATAAAATAACTGTCAATATCAGTATCTCCTTAAAGAAATCTGCTTTCAGGAGAAACAACGTTAATCGCTTTAGGCTGTACTTCTATTTCCATCTCGGTATAAGCTCCGCCGTATTCGCCGTCGAGAGTCCATGGGACTTCCCTATCCGCCGTTATTTTAAGCTTGCTTGTTTTAAAAAGTATAATGTTGTCGCCGGTATAATTTTGACTCAGGATTTTACCGAAAATTGAAAAAATATTCATGATATTAACGTCCTTAACAAGCAGAACCTCAAGCAAACCATCGTTCATTTTGATATTGCACTTATCGAGCTTGAATATTCCCGATATCTCGTTAGTATTTCCGATAGCTCCGAAGTAAAAGTCGCCTTCTGTCGTTTCCCCGTCATGCTCAATTATCATATGCGTGGGCTTGAGATTCGCGAGTATCGGAATTATATGAAGTACAAAACCGTTTATAATATATGCGGCGTGTCCGAGCAAATTTTTAACCTTTTGTGACGTACCGTAGGATATCTCCGTTCCAACGCCGAACGACGCTATATAACTGAAATATCTGTCGTTAAATTTGCCTACGTCGAACGCATTTATCATATTGTCAACATACATCTGCGCTGCCTTTTCAGGGTCCTTTGTAATACCCATAGTGTTAGCGAAATCATTGGTAGAACCGTAAGGAAGATAAATTATGGGTGAACGCGATTCGGCCTGCATCATTCCGTTTATAACTTCGTTATAGGTGCCGTCGCCGCCGCAGCAAACAATGGCGTCGTATGCGGACGCATATTTTTTCGCGATTTCGGCAGCGTCGCCGCAGCAGGTAGTCGTTTTTTCAAAGCACTCTATATCCCTTGCCCGAAACGCCTTGATAATTTCTCCCGTATTGAGACGCTTGCTGTTTTTACCCGCTCTGGGGTTTATAATCATCAGTACATTTTTCACGTTCGAACCCGACCTTCATTATATCATTTTTCATAACACAGTCCGAATTTTAACGCTCTCAAATCTTACTCCTTCTTTACGGCGCAGCATTAAAATGACTTGTTTTATTAATTCTACCACTATATTAGTATTTTTGCAAATACTTTTTTCAAATTTTTACAATTTCCAAACAGTTCATCATATTACACAAAATTATCTAAGCAAATCGGTTGTTTTAAGGCAATACCGTACAATTAGCTACTGCCGTCTTTGCCACGGAATTTTGCCTTGTCATCAAAAAAATCACATACCGATTTGTGCAGTCATACCATAAAAACATATTGACATTAAAACAAAAAAGTGATATCATATTTTTCAATAAAAGCAAAGACGAGAAAGAGTACGCAAGAAAAGCTTTTACAGAGAATTCCGTCGCCGAGCGGCGAGCTGAGAACGGAAAAAGCGGACTTGCCGAACATGGTCTCCGAGCCGCGCACCGAGCCTATGATTAAATTCTGTTAAATTTATGTTAAGGCAATACCGCATAATTATTGTCGTGCAGATGTGCCAAGAGATTTTTCGTCAGATTGACAAAAGTGACGCAGG